>JBQTIT010000014.1:0-13078 GCA_052387855.1 Paracoccaceae bacterium | reverse complement strand
CCCCATGCCGCCCATGGCGGACAACCACCCGCTGTGGTCTACTTCAACGCAACCCAAATCCATCAGCAGGTGCAGGCAGTAGCTTAAATCAACCGGAAATCTGTCCAAGAGTTGGGGAGTAGCTCACCACCTCGGCCACGGCCGCGTGGCCGGCCCAGTTGACGGTATCGGCGAAATAGCCTTCCTGCCCTTCGCGGGCCGCCAGGGACTGCGCGCTTTGCGGACCGGCGGCGAAGGCGTCAAACTCGCCCTCAAGTCGCGAGGGGTTGCGCGTCTTGCCGTCCGCGCCCAAGAGATAGGCCTCGCCCGTCGTGCCCAGGCCATGCTCCGCGTTGGTGATGTCCCACAGGATTTCATGCGGCATCTGGAAGGCCAGCACCCCGATGGTGCGGCCCTCGGTATCGACGACATTGGTGCCCATGAATGTGGCAGGCAGGCCGGCCGACGCGGCATAGGGGGCCAGATCGGACATATAGGTCGCGTCCGGATCGGTGCCTTTCATGACCTTGTCGAACACCTGGGCCAGACCGGAATTGGCATAGGGGCCGCTCACCAGGTTCGACATGAAGTCGGCCTCCTTGGCCACGGAGTAGAGCACCGTGCCCGCGGGATCGATCAGGAAGATGTCATAAAGGTCGTTGACCTCGAGCGTCTCGCGCAGCCAGCGGTTCACCCAGGCGTGCTGGGCGTGGTAGCCCTCCAGTCCCGGTGCGCGGTCCAGCGCCTGCCGTGCGCCGGCGGGGTTGGGATTGTCGGTGACATAGGCCTTGTAAAGGGCGCCGGGCCCGTCGGCCAGCTCGCGCAGGCCCGCCCGCAGCTCGGTGATGGCCTCGGGCGCGTCGGGCGTGATCGACAGGGAATTCAGAACGGACGCGTTCTTGTGGTACCACTGGGTGATCGCGGTAGCGCGGCTTTCGGCCAGATCGCCCAGATGCGCCTCTGCCGCGTCCTCGGCCGCGATGCGGAATTCATAGGCGCTGACCAGCTCCAGACCCACGCCGACGGCAAGGGAGAGGCCGACGATGGTCAGCGGAAGCTTGTGTTTCAGTTTGAGTGTGGGAAGAGGCATTGCGGGTTTCCTTTTGATGGCCGGGTGGGTTGGGGCCGCGAGGGCGGCGGATGGGGCACGCCCGGGGGCGCGGCAGAGGAAGGCAGGCAATCACATGACCGCGCCGGGACTGTCCGGCCGGCGTTCTCAGAAAAGTTCAATCCTTTGCGAGCTTGTTCCGTGGTCGGGGCGCCCGGTGAGCCGCCGTCGAAGATCGTCAAGTCTGGTGGCGGCAAGGATCCTGAGCGGGCTGATCTCTGCCGCGCCCAGAATCTGGGGTTCGCCCGCCAGCCCCGACAGGCACAGCGCCAGATCGCCCAGGACCTGTTCCAGCAGGTCGATGTCATGCAGATTGGCGCGCCAGACCTTGGGCAGGCTTGCGTCGGGCTGGTCCTCGACGATCTGGTGGCAGGACTGCTCGACCCGGGTCAGAATCGCCAGGCAGCGCTGCATCTCGTCGGCCATGCGCAGCAAGAGCTGCGCCAGAGGCACCTTGTGGGGCGGAAGTTCGGACATCAGAGCCTCCCCACCACGCTTTCGATCGCGGATTTGAGGGTGGCGGTGGTAAAGGGTTTCCGGACGAAGTTGTTGGCGCCCAGTTCCTGCCCGCGGCGCAGGATATCGGGGCTCGGCGTGCCGGTGATCAGGATGAAGCCGATCCGCTGGGTCGTGCGGTTCTGCCGCAGCGCCTCCAGAAGTTCGAGCCCGCTCATCCCCGGCATGTTCATGTCCGAGATCACCAGATGCACCGGCGCCGCCACCAGCCGCCCGAGCGCGGCCTTGGGGCTCTGCTCGTAGAGGCACTGCTTGACGCCCATCTCATCGAGCGATTGCTCGATCAGCGCCCGGCTGATGGCCATGTCGTCCACGACCATGACGCGCAGCGATTCCCTAAGTCCCATGCTTGGTCCCACCTTCCGTTATTCTGTGATCTTCGACGGGTTCGGCACCCGACTTGCAGTAGGTCGTCACGCCGGCGGGCCGGAACTGGCCGGCGGCCGGACCGGACAGGCGTTCGGAATGGCCGATGAACAGAGATCCGCCCGGCGACAGCAGGCCGGCAAAGCGTTGCCACAGCCGCGCCTGGGTGAGCTTGTCGAAATAGATCGCGACGTTGCGGCAAAAGATGGCGTCGAACGGTCCTGAAAACGGCCAGTCCGCCATCAGGTTCAATTCTGCAAAACGGATGAGCTCGCGTGGCCGGGGGCCGATGGCGAAACGGCCGGCCCCCGCATCGGTCAGGTGCCGTTCGCGGATCTGGTCGGGCAGCGATTTCACCTCATCGTGGTCATAGCTGCCGGCACGGGCGCGGGCGACGATGACGGGGTCGACGTCGGTTGCCAGGATGCGGATGTCCAGACTGGCGGCATCGGGGCAGATCTCCAGCAGGCTGAAGGCCATCGAATAGGGCTCTTGCCCGGCCGAGCAGCCGGCCGACCACAGCCTGACCCGGCGCCCGGCGCGCGCCGCGCGGATCAGCGGCGGCAGAACCGTGTCGCGCAGGGTCGTGAAGTGATGCTCTTCGCGAAAGAAATGCGTGACGTTGGTGGTCAGGGCCGTCAGCATCTGCATCCGCTCGGGCCCGGCATCCTCGCCCTGAAGGCGCCGGCAATAGGCCGCGAAATCGGCTAGACCAAGCTGCCGCAGGCGCTTGGTCAGGCGCGAATAGACCAGATCCTTCTTGACCTCGGTCAGATGCAAGCCGAAATCCTCATGCGCAAGACGCGCGATGACGGCGAAATCCTGGTCCGAGAACGCGAATGCTGCGTTCTGGGCCGCCGACGGTGCGCCTTGCCGGACCGCCTTGTTCATTGCATGAGCTTTCGGTCGGCCCGGATGATCGCACCCAGATCGACGATGCTGGTCATGTCTTCGCCGACCAGGATCACGCCGGTGATGTTCTCGCGCAGGGATTCGCTGCGCAGGTCCGGCGTTTCCTGGATGCGGTCGCGCGACACCGACAGGATCTCGGACACCGATTCGACCAGCAGGCCGACGATCTTGTCCTCGTGCTGGGCGACCACCACCACGTTGCGGCCGTTGTCTCGCGTCGGCTGCAGCCCGAAGCGGACCGCCAGATCGTAGATCGGAATCACCGATCCGCGCAGGTTCATCACGCCGAGGACCTCGCTCGGGGCGTGGGGCAGCGAGGTGGCCGAGGTCCAGCGCCGGATTTCGCGCACCTTGGTGATATCCATGGAAAAGCTCTGACCGCCCGTGAAGAAGGTGACGAATTCCACCTCGGATGCGGCGATGGGCTCGGAGGATTGCATGGTCATGTCCTTTCTCAATGAGAGCTCGGAGCTCTGGTTTCAGCGCCCGGCTGGCGCCGGCGCGCGATGGCTTCGGGGTCGAGGATCAGGGCGACATGGCCGTCGCCCAGCACGGTGGCCGCCGACACGCCGTTCACCGCCTGGTAGTTGGATTCCAGCCCCTTGATGACGACCTGGCGCTGGTCAAAGACCCGGTCGACGATCAGGGCGCATTCCCCCTGATTTTCGGTTTCCACCAGGAGCAGGGTGCGCGGTTCGGGATGGCTTGGCGGGCTGACGAAGCCCAGGCATTCGGCGACGTCCACCATCGGAACGAACTTGCCGCGCGTGGAGAATAGCCGGTCGCTGAGGCCGACCATGTGGAGTTCCTTCTCGGCCGGCTGGATGGTTTCGAGGATGGTCGAGATCGGGATGACCATGATCTGGCCGGCCACCGACACCACCATGCCGTCCATCACCGCTAGGGTGAGCGGCAGGGAAATGGTGAATTCGGTGCCCTTGCCCGGGGTCGAGGCGATGACGACGCGCCCGCCCAGCGCCGCGACCGCGTTGCGCACCACGTCAAGCCCGACGCCGCGCCCCGAAAGGTTGGAAATCGACGAGGCCGTTGAAAAGCCTGGCAGAAAGAGCAGGGCATCGATCTCTGCATCCGTCAGCTCGGCCGTCTCGGCCACCAGCCCCCTGGCGCGTGCGATCTCCAGAATACGGGGGCGGTTCAGCCCGGCGCCGTCATCGCGAATGGTGATGATGACCGATCCCGACCGGTGCGCCGCCGACAGATAGACGGTGCCGCAGGGATCCTTGCCGGCGGCAAGGCGGATCTCGGGTTTTTCGAGCCCGTGGTCGACCGAGTTGCGGATCATGTGGGTCAGCGGATCGGCCAGTCGCTCGACGACGGTCTTGTCGACTTCGACCGCTTCACCGCTGGTCACGAGCCTGGCGGTCTTTCCCGTCGAATCGGCCGCCTCGCGCACAATCCGCGACATGCGCTGGAACAGCGGCTTGACCGGCTGCGCCCGGATCGCCATCACGGCTTCCTGGATGTCGCGGGCCAGCAGCCGATAGTCATCGACATGGGCGACGACATCGGCATCGGTGGCCAGGCGCAGTTCCTGAACCCTTTGCGCGATCATCGACTGGTTGATGATCAGCTCGCCAACCGCGTTGATCAGGCGGTCGACGCGATCCAGGTCGACGCGAAGCGTCGGCTTGACCGCCGCACGGTCGCCGCCGGCCAGCGCCTCTGCCCCCTTGTCATCCACCGCGGGGTTTGCCCGTACCGTTGCCGGCTCGTCCTGTGCGGGTGGCGGCGACTCGGCGGAGGCCGGAAGGGGATCGGCCGTGCCCGCCGCGGCAGGGGCGGCATTTTCCTGCAAGGGGACGATGTCGAGATCGCAGAGCCCCTCGGCGAATTCGAAGACATCGCGAATCATGTCCAGCGGCGAGTCGGTCCGCAGGTGGATGGTCCAGCCAAGATAGGCCTCGGCCGGGTCATGGGCCGAGAATTCCGGCAGGCGCGACAGGTCGGCCCGCACCTCGGCGCTGCCCAACTCGGCCAGCGCCGCGAGGAAAAGGGCCGGATCGTGGCCATTGGCGCCCAGCGTGGCATGCGGGCGGAAGGAGATTTCGTAACCCGGCGCCAGGGGTCCCTGCGGGGCGGCCGGATCGCCCAGATCCCCGAGGTCGATCACCAGCGGCACATAGGCCAGGGGCTGATCGCCCGCCTCGGCAGGGGCCGCGCCGTCCTGCCCAAGGCATGCGTCCAGCGCCGCGAGAAACTCTGCCGTCTGGTCATGAACCTGCTCGGTTCCGTTGCGCGCATCGTCCATCAGGTCCGTCAGATGATCGGCCGACCGTTGCAGCGCGTGCATGACCTGAGGGTCCAGCGCCAGCCGGTGGCTGCGAACCTCGTCCAGCACCGTCTCGAACCGGTGCGCGAAGGCGACCAGAGCCGCCAGGTTGAAGGCGCCGGCGCCGCCCTTGATGGAATGCACCGCACGAAACACCGCGTTCACGGTCTCATCGTCGCGCTGGCCGGACTGCATCAGCGCAAGCCCGTCGCTGAGCGCTTCGAGCAGCTCTTCCCCCTCTTCAAAGAACATATCGCGGATCGAGGATTGTGCGGTCATGTCAGGCCTCCTGCCCGGTAACGCGGCGTACAACGGACACCAGCGCGTCATCATCAAAGGGTTTGACGATCCATCCGGTGGCGCCCGCCTCACGTGCCCGCGATTTCAGCGCGGGCGAGCTTTCGGTGGACAACACAAGGATCGGCACACGGCGGTGGACATCGCCACCGCGGATTGCTGTGATCACGCCATAGCCGTCGAGGTTGGGCATGTTGATGTCGGTGATCACCACATCGGGGACCTCTTCGCGAAAACGCGCGACCCCCTGCACCCCGTCTTCGGCCAGAACGCAGGTGAAACCGGCCTCATGCATCGCCCGTTGGACCATCGCGCGGATCGTGCGCGAATCGTCGATTGCCAGGACCGTCAGTGTCATGCCGATGCTCCGTCCAGAACGAAGGCATCGCGCAGGCCCATCAGGTCGAGCCTTGCGATCAACAGCGGGCCGAGCCCGGAGAGGTGAAGGGAAAGTCCCCTTCCTGCCCAGCTTTGCGCCGCCGACAGCAGCAACTCGACCAGGCCGGTGTCGAGCTTGCGCAACTGAGAGGCGTCAAGTCTGACATCGGCATGCTGGTTCTCGATCAGGAACGTCCGAAGGCCCCGATCATCCAGTTGGGACCAATTGCTATCCAAAGCAAAGCTATGCCAGGTTTTGCCCAATGTTTGCTTCCTTGTGACTAAAGTGGCGACCAGGGTACTTCGGGCAGGCTAGGTGTGATTCCCCAACAAGTGCTTTCCTTCCCTCCGGGCCGGCGCCCCGAATTTCGATAAAATCTTAGACAGCAGATTTGGCGCCGCCGGTTGCACCCGTGGCGCGCTTACGGGGTCTTAAGGGGTTCGCCGTAGGGTGAGGCATCACTCACGCAGGGACCGCAGGGATGACCTTTCACAAAGCCATCAGCACCACCGAAGACAATGAAGAACCCTTTGGCATCGAGGAGGTGTTCTTTTCACGCACCGACAAGAGGGGGGTCATCCAGGCGGGCAACACGGTGTTTCAGCGGGTCTCGGGCTACCCTTGGGAAAAGCTGATCGGCGCGCCGCACCGGGTCGTGCGCAACCCCGACACGCCCAAGGCGGTTTTCTCGCTGCTCTGGCGGACCATCCAAAAGGACCGTCCGCTGGCCGCTTTCGTCAAGAACCGGTCCGCCTCCGGTCGGTGGTACTGGGTTCTGGCTGCGGTCGTGCCCACCAGCGATGGGTATCTGTCCGGGCGAATCAAGCCGACCGGAACCCTCTTTGCCCATGCCCGCACGCTCTACGCCGAGCTTGCCGCCGCCGAAAAAGCGCAGGGGCTTTCGGCCGAAGCGTCTTGCGAGGTGATGCTGCAACGCCTGCAGGACCTGGGTTTTCCGACCTATTCCGACTTTTCCGCGCGCGCGCTTGAGGAAGAGCTGTCGCTGCGCGACGCCGCCCTGGGGCGAAGCAACGCGGCGCAAAGCCGTTCGCTGCAAAAGATGCTCGACAGTCTTGGCGCCACCGTCGATGAGCAGGGCCTGCTGATCCGCGATTTTGAGGCGTTGCAGTCGATCCCCACCAACATGCGCATCATCGCCTCGCGGCTTGAGCCCTCGGGCGGTCCGATCTCGGCGATCTCGGACAATTACAAATTTGCCTCGACCGAGATTTCCCGCCAGATCGAGATTCTGGCCGGCAGCAGCAGCAATCTGTGCCGGTCGATGGCCGAAGTCGTGATCGAAGCCTTGATGCTGACCGGCTTCGCCCGGCTTCTGGGCGAGTTGCCGGCGCAATTCAAGGTCGAGGACCTGACGGGCACGGGGGTCGAGTTCAAGCGCGAGCTTGCCCTGCTGTCGGGCATCAAGAGTGACTACGAAAACCGCTCTCTGGTCGCTCTGGCAAAGGCGGACCGCCTTTCAGGCGAATTCAACCAGTCCACCGAGGAAATCCGCCGCACCATGCTCGGGCTCGACACGATCCGGGTGATGGGGCGGGTCGAGAGCGGACGGCTGGGCTCGGCCGGGGTTGGCCTGGCCTCGACGATCGACCAGCTTGATGAACGCCACAGCGCCATTTCGGGTCGTCTGCAAAAGATGATGGATTACTCTGCGGTCATCAAGGCGAACTCCATCACGGCGCAGAGGCAGTTGCGGCAAAGCTCTTCCGGCTGAACCTTGCGGCGACGAAAGGATTGCAGCGGCCGGTCCTTTCCAGCGGAGGACCGGTGCCATCCCGGCATCAGTCCGCAATCGCCCCGCTCGCACAGGCGAGGTGCCCGCCGCGACCCTGTTGAAACGGCCCCGGAGCACGGCCCTGCCTTGGCGCGAAAAACCGGTGCGGGTGTTCGGCAGCGCCTTGGAGAAAACTCGCCTGAAACGTCGTCGCGGTCAGCGCGGCATGGGGATCGAGCGGCGGGTGCAGATCAAACGCCGTCGGCTCGCGGGGGAAATCCCACAGGCGGAACAGGGACCATTCCAACCGACGCTCCTCGGCCACGGCCAACTCGTTACGGGTGATGTGGAACGGCGTGCGCTCCCAGGCAATCGCCCTCATGACCTCGATCAGCCGCGGGAGCCCAGCCGGGGTGAAGCTCGCGATGTCATATCTCGCGCCATCGCCATTCTCATCCGACACCCAGCGCATCTTGCGCGCCAGATCGTCCCGCCCTGCCACCCGCAAGCGTCTCTTGCAACAAAGCGCCTCTGCAACCCCCCGGCAATTGCGTCCACCTAGAATGTGGTGCAGAAATGGTCGGAATTTCGGCTACATGACGGGGTCTGATTTCGACGATATGTCCCATCCCATGGCGGTGAACCGCAAAGGATGCTGAAATGTCCGTTGAAAGCTGGCGCAAGTCGCGCGTGCTGGCAACGATCAGCATGGGCAACATCTGGCTTTACGATGCAATTGCAACGGGCGAGTTTCCCGCGCCAGTGACGCTGAGCGCGCGGGCCGTCGGGTGGCGGCGCGGCGATGTGAAGCTTGGTTGGCCAGCCGTCAAACTAAGGCGACTTGATCCTATGGGCGCGGCAACGAACCGGGAAGCGATGGCCGGGCGCGAATTGCGCAGGGTCATTATGGATTGGTCCCTAGTAATGCGACAGGCGACCGACGACTGGGCAAAGACCTTCGCCGCCGATATCTGGAAGCTATCCGGCAACGGGCAATGGCGACCGACGGCACAGCAGGCAAAAGTCATGAAAATCTGATCCGGTAACTCGACCGGGAAACCGAAGCTGTGATCCTGGTCGACTAACAACGACGGCACCGCTGGGCCGAAATCTACGGGCGGCATGATGGACAGGCTAGTAACGGTGGCGTCATGCAGGCAAGGCTTACCACGGGACAGGGCACAGGCCAGCGCAGTCCGAACGACCGAAGCGCGCCCCCGGCACCAATGACCAAAGGCGTCGAATAGTAGCGGTCAACTGTCTGGCCCTGGTCATTGGCACAGACAGGCCCAAAGCGACGGCCCGGCTCCGGCCAGCAAGATCGCCCAAGGCTCACGACGCCCTCGCACAGATTGCGGGGACGTCCTACCTGTGCCCTCTCTCTGGACCCTCACCATCCGGCAGGATCAGGCAGGGAAACATGTCAATGCGAACGCAGCCGGTGCAACAGGGCTTTCGTTCTGCCGACTGGCGATGCAACTATGTCGCGTCGGAACGTAAAGGTAGCCGCGTGCAGATCGAAGATTTCATTTCCCGCTGGCATAACTCGGGCGGCAGCGAACGGGCCAACTTTCAGACCTTTGCGAACGAGTTGTGCGAAGTCCTGAGTATCCCGAGGCCCGCCCCAGCGACCGAGGCGACGGCGGCGAACTCCTATTGCTTTGAACACCCCGTGACCTTCATTCACACCGGCACGCAATCGCGGGGCTTCATCGACCTCTACCGCGCCGGGCATTTCGTCATGGAAGCCAAGCAGGGCACAGGCCACACCGCGCCCGAAGATGACATCCAGCCCGCCCTGATCCCCGACATGCCCAGCGCCACCCGCAAGGGGCACGGCACGCGCGGTACGCGGCGGTGGGATGACACCATGCTGCGCGCCCGAAATCAGGCCGACGGCTACGCCCGCGCCGTTTCCCGCGCCGATGGCTGGCCGCCCTTCCTGCTGATCGTGGACGTTGGCCACGTCATCGAAGTTTACGCTGATTTCTCGGGCCAGGGGCAAGGCTACACGCAATATCCTGACGGCAACCGCTACCGCATCGCCCTTGACGATCTGCGCGACGAAAAGACCCGCGAACGCCTGCGCCTGATCTGGACCGATCCCCACGCGCTCGACCCGTCCAAGGTGGCGGCCCAAGTCACCCGCGAAGTGGCCGACCGGCTGGCTGCCCTTGGCCGATCCTTCGAAGGTCAGGGCCATGAACCCGAGGCAGTGGCCCGCTTCCTGATGCGCTGCCTGTTCACGATGTTTGCCGAAGATGTGGACCTGATCCCGCACGCCAGTTTTTCGGGCCTGCTGAAACGGCTGCGCGGGCATCCCGAACATGCGGCCCCGGCGCTCAAGGGCCTTTGGCAGACCATGAACACGGGCGGGTTTTCACCCGTCCTGATGACCGACCTCAAACGCTTCAACGGCGGGCTGTTCAAGGATGCGGACGCCCTTCCCCTGTCCGAAATCCAGCTTTCCCTGCTGATCGAAGCCGCAAGCCGCGACTGGCGCGAGGTTGAACCCGCGATTTTCGGCACCCTGCTGGAACGCGCACTGGACAAGCGGCAAAGGCACAAGCTGGGCGCGCATTACACCCCCCGCGCCTATGTCGAACGGCTTGTGGTGCCCACGATCATGGAACCCCTGCGCAATGACTGGCGCGATGTTCAGGCCGCCGCCCTGACCCTTTCGCAGCAGGGGCGCGAGGATGAAGCCCGCGAAACCGTGCGCGCGTTCCACACCCGGCTGTGCGAAATCCGCGTGCTGGACCCGGCCTGCGGATCGGGCAACTTTCTGTATGTGGCGCTGGAACTGATGAAGCGGCTTGAAGGCGAGGTGACCGCCCTTCTGGCCGATCTGGGGCAGGATCAGGCCGCCCTGTCGCTGGCGGGCCATACCGTGGACCCCCACCAGTTTCTGGGCATCGAGTTGAACCCATGGGCGGCGGCGGTGGCCGAACTGGTGCTGTGGATCGGCTATCTGCAATGGCACTTTCGCACCCATGGCAGGGCATCCCCCGCCGAACCCGTGCTGCGTGATTTCAAGAACATCGAAAACCGCGATGCGGTGCTGACATGGGCGGGCACAAGGCCCCGGCTGGATGATGCGGGGCAGGCCGTGACCCGCTGGGATGGGCAGACCACCATCACCCACCCCGTCACGGGCGAACAGGTGCCCGACCCACAGGCGCGGGTGCAGGTGCTGGATTACCTGAAACCGCAAGCGGCGAAATGGCCCGAGGCGGAGTTCATCGTGGGCAACCCGCCCTTTATCGGGGACAAGCGGATGCGCGATGCGCTGGGAGATGGCTATGCCGAGGCGTTGCGGGCAGCCTATCCCCGTATGCCGCAAAGCGCGGATTTCGTCATGTTCTGGTGGGATAAGGCGGCACTTGCGGCGCGCGGCTGGAAACCGGCGACAGACAAGGCCCGCGCCAAGGGCACCCGCCGCTTTGGCTTCATCACCACCAATTCCCTGCGCCAGACCTTTAACCGCAAGGTGCTGGAACCCCACCTGTCCGACCCGAAAACACCGCTGTCCCTGAGTTTTGCCATTCCCGATCACCCTTGGGTGGATGCGGGCGACGGGGCCGCCGTGCGCATCGCCATGACAGTGGCCGAAGCGGGCCGCGCCCCCGGTCGGCTGGGCAGCGTGACCGATGAACGCAAGGGCGAGTATGAGGCCGAAGGGCGGCCCGTGCGGTTCGACATCGAAAAGGGCAAGATTTTCGCTGATCTGCGGATCGGGGCCGATGTGGCGGGGGCGGTGCCGTTGAAGGCAAATCAAGGGCTTTCCTGTAATGGTGTCATCCTTGGTGGCGAAGGCTTCTTTGTGGACGGCTCCAATAGTGGCTTTTCTAAAGTTGAACTAAGCTTGGTCAGGCGCTTTGTGGGCGGCAGGGACATAGCACAAATCGATCGCAAACTTGAGGTGATTGACACATTCGGACTCAAAGAAGATGAGCTACGCCAATCGTTTCCGGGCATATTCCAGTATCTTTCAGACATGGTGCGACCTGCAAGAAATGCCAATCGCGACAAGTATATTCGTGAAAACTGGTGGCTACCGTCTAGGTCCAGAGGAGAAATGCGTCAGGCTTCACTCGGACTGGAACGCGTTATGCTGACCCCCAGAACTGCAAAACACAGGTATTTTGTTTTTGAAGAGAATAAATTAGTTCCTGAAAGTGAGGTCATCGTATTTAGCCTGTCGGATGTGTCTCAGTACACAATAGCTTCTAGCCGCATCCATGTCCTTTGGTCGCTTGCGGCGGGAACAAGGTTGGGAATTGGAAACGATCCACGTTACAACAACTCTCTTTGCTTCGACCCCTTCCCCTTCCCAGACCCCACCGAGGCCCAGAAATCCCGCCTGCGCAGCCTTGGCGAAGAACTCGACGCGCACCGCAAGGCCCAGCAAAAGGCTCACCCCAAGCTGACCCTGACCGCCATGTATAACGTGCTGGAAAAGCTGCGCGCGGGGGACCGGATCGAAGGCCGCGACCGTGAAACCTATGATCAGGGCCTGATCGGCATCCTGCGCGACCTGCATGACCAGATCGACGCCGCCGTGGCCGAAGCCTATGGCTGGCCCGCCGATCTGACCGACGACGAAATCCTGCACCGCCTGGTGGACCTGAACCGCGAACGCGCGGCCGAGGAAGCGCGCGGCCATATCCGCTGGCTGCGCCCCGACTATCAGAACCCCGCAGGCCGCGCGGCGGTGGCCAAGGGCGAACAGACCGCCATGGATATCGGCCCCACCGAATCCATCGCCAAGGCCCCATGGCCCAAAACCCTGCCCGAACAAATCGCCGCCGTGCGCGCCACCCTCTCGGACCTTGGCACCGCCACCCCCGAACAGGTGGCCCGCCATTTCCTGCGCGCCCGCGCCGGATCGGTGCAGCCCCTGCTGGAAAGCCTTGCCGCACTCGGGCAAGCCCGGATCGTGGAAGGCGGAAGGTTCGCCGCCTGACTGCGCGAAGTATGGCAGCGCAGCGCCTTTATGCCATGCTATAACACATGATCCGCAACAGCGGACGCAATACGGATGGAACCTTTGGCCCCGGCAACCCCGGCAAGCCCAAAGGCGCGCGGCACAGGGCCACACAGGCCGCGCTGGCGCTTCTGGACGCCGAGGCCGAGGCCCTGACCCGCAAAGACGACGAACCCGAAGCGGAGTTTCAGCGACGTGCCGAGATGCTGTCAGGCGATGCAGAGGCCAGAAATGCCTGGGCGATGGCTGCGCTGCGACGCAAACATGCAACATCTGATCCGGCTTGATCCGGCAGAATTCAGGGGCATGCGCGATGCGCTGGGGGACGATTTGGGGGAAGAGATTTTCTCTTTCCCTGTAAATGCAATATGTTAGATGGATAAAATGGCGGAGAGGGTGACTCAGGCGCCCAACTCTCTCCCGTGCGGTTGTCCGCCCCTGCGTGATGGTTGCGAAACCTTGCGCAAATCTGACGGACCTTGGAAAACCGGTTTGTCAGCCCGGACCAAAGT
>JBQTIT010000013.1:0-60211 GCA_052387855.1 Paracoccaceae bacterium | reverse complement strand
TCGGCAGGAGCCTTCGTCGTCACGGGGTTCTTTCTCATCTCCACCTCCACGTGGGGTCAAGATGAGCCGCAAACCATCCGCTACGCAATCAGGCTAAACTGTTCCATGGGCGCTGATGGCGGACATCGTTGATCTCATGACACGCGCATCAAAGGGATCAGGACGTTTCGTGTGTTCATGAGCGATGCTACTCATTCGAATAAGAAAAGTTGCTAACAGGTGCGGGTTTTCTCGGGGTGTTGGTTCGAGAGGTAACGACCGCGTCGCCCGTTGTTACTGTCGTTCCGTCAACTTGGTCCCTTTGACGCTGGTGTCAACGCCGGAGTGCGTTCGAAGCCCCGGCTTGATCTTTTCGCGCTCGATGGCCGGGCGTCTCGCCTTCGCATTGACGGGTCTCAAGGGCTCTGATGATGTAACCGCCCCCGACGGCATCGATAGAGCCGGGGCCAACGACAACTACGCCAGCACCTCAACGGCCGATCTGGTTGACAAGCTGGGCGTCAACAAGTTCAGCCTCTTTGCCGAATTCGGCAGCAAGCAGGCGCTCTAAGAGGCGGCGCTGGCGCGTTATGCCCGTGATGTCGTCGCTGGCCATTTCGAACCGCTGGAGCGGCCCGGGGCCGGACTGGCAGAAATTCTGAAGGTGGTTGATTTCTTTGCGCAGAGCGGCCGGCGGCAGGGAGCGGAAGCGGGTTGCTTCATATGCAATTCTGCCACCGAGCGGGGTGCGAGGGACCCAAAGACGCATCAGTTTGTCGATGGGCTTTCAGCCGGGTGCGTGCCGCCCGCATCACGGCCCTGCAAAACGCGCGCGCAAAAGGGGAGGTCGGCCGGGACTTTGACATCGTGGAAGAGGCCAGTTGGATCATGTCGACACTTCTGGGGCTTTTCGTCCTGATGCGTGCCCAGGCAGACCCTGCTTTCCTGATCGAAACAGGAAGATCGGCATCGCGACACCTTAATGGGCTGCGCACCGGCACGTCCCACCGGTGACGCGCCGGGTCCAACCTCATTTTTGGCGATGGTCGCAGCCATCGAGCGAGACAGCTTCCCGCCTCATTCGGCAGCCCAGCCATCCTGAGCCGGCGCCGATCCCGGTCGCGGGGCGCATCGCGTCAGAATTTTACAAAAGGTTCCGCAATGGGCTTCAAAAATTTACGGGGGTAAACTACTTTGTTTCAAAAGGCAGCGCCCAGGTGGTCTGGCCGCCGTCAAGACGCGCCATTTTCAAACGGAAGTCCGGCAGATGAACGACCAGAAGATCAAGAACATGGAGGACTTTGCCTCGGTCAGCGGGCTCTCCCGGCCGACGGTTTCGAAGTACTTCAACGACCCGGACAGCGTCCGCAAATCGACCCGCGCCCGCATCGAAGCCGCGCTTGAGCAGTACGGCTATCGGCCCAACATCTATGCCATCAATCAGAACCGCAGGCAGACCAAGAATATCGGAATTGTTGTGCCCAACCTTGCGGATCCGTTCTTTGCCGGCATCGCCCGTTGGATCGAAACCCTGATCGTCGAGGCCGGATTCAGCGCGCTGTTGCTAAGCTCACATGGCGGTCCGGAACAGGAGGTCGACAATCTGAACAACCTCAGGGCGATCAAACCCGCCGGCGCGTTGGTGGCGCCGCTGGGTCGTGCGTCGATTGCTTCTGCGGTGGCGGGATTTGCCGCCGAAGTGCCGACGGTCTTTTTCGACACCAGTATCGATGGCGTCGGCGAGGCGTTCTTTGGGTCGGACAACACGCAAAGCATCGGGTTGATCGTCGATTACCTGTGCCGAACCGGCGAGCCGCCCGTGCTTTTCGAAATGAAGGTCCCGATCAACCCGAACGCACACAAGCGCCGCGCGGCCTACATCAAGGCCATGGAACGTCTGGGCCATACCCCGCGCCTGATCCAGGTCGAAGGCGTCGGCTGGAACTTTGAAGAGATCGGTTTCAAGGAGGGGTCCCGGGTGATCTCCGGGCGCAAGCTATCGTCAAACACGGTGCTGTGCTCAAACGACCGGCTGGCGATCGGCTTTCTTTCGGCCGCTTATGAAAGCGGCCTGCGGGTCGGTCTTGGTCCGGACTGCGCGCTCAGGGTTGCCGGCCATGACGATCACCCGTTTTCGAAATTCACCTGCCCTTCGCTGACGACAATCGCGCAGGATTATCGAGCGATCGCGGCCGGAAGTGTCGAAACGCTTTTGAAGATGATCGAGACGGGGATTCGCCAGCACGAACGTGAAGTCAAGCTCTTTGACGGCAGGCTGATCATGCGGGGATCGGCCTAACGGGCTGAAAATACGTGCGAAAAGCAAAATGTTTCCGCGCGTAAAAATATATTTGACACCGCGACAGCTTTATCTCTAAGGTGCGGCACGCATCATCCAGAGAGGGAGTAATCGGATGTTCCTCAAGAAAAGTCTTTTTGCCGCAGGCATCGCCGCCCTGATGGGCGGCGCCGCCTATGCGGAGACCGCGCTTACCATTGCGATCGTGAACAACGGTCACATGATCAACATGCAGAAAGTCGCCGAAGCCTATACCGCCCAGACCGGTGTCACCCTGAACTGGGTCTCGCTGGAAGAAGGCGTTCTGCGCGAACAGGTCACCTCTGACACCGCGACCGGGGGCGGACAGTACGACATCATCAACATCGGCATGCAGGAAGCCCCGATCTGGGGTGCCGCCGGGTGGATCGAGCCGCTGAATTTCTCCGAAGCCTATGAGATCGACGACATGCTGCCGGCCATGCGCAACGGCCTGTCGTACGAGGGCCAGCTTTATGCGGCGCCCTTCTATGGCGAATCCTCGATGGTGATGTACCGCAAGGACCTGACCGACGCTGCCGGCGTGACCATTGCCGACAACGACAGCTGGGACAACATCAAGGCAGCGGCGGCCGCGATTCACAACCCGGAAGCCGGCGTCTACGGTGCCTGCCTGCGCGGCAAGCCCGGCTGGGGCGACAACATGGCGTTCATCACGACCATGGTCAACTCCTTCGGCGGCGCCTGGTTCGACAAGGACATGAAGCCGACCATCGACAGCGATGCATGGCGCGCCGCCATCAACTTCTACGTCGATCTCTTGGGCAACTACGGGCCTCCCGGCTCGGAAGGCAATTCGTTCAACGAAATCCTGGCGCTGTACAACGAAGGCAAGTGCGGCATGTGGATCGATGCCACCATCGCCGCGTCGTTCCTGACCGTGCCGGGCGTGGCTTATGCCCAGTCGCCGAATGCCGGGAACCCGGTGGGTGCGAACTGGCTGTGGGCCTGGGCCATGGCGGTTCCTGCCGGCTCGCCGAATGCTGACGAAGCCGCGAAGTTCATCGAATGGGCGACCTCGAAAGAGTATATCCTGGCCGTCGCCGCACATCCCGAATTCGGCTGGGGCTCGGTCCCGACCGGAACCCGTGCGTCGACCTACGACTATCCCGAGTTCCAGGCCGTCGCTGGCTTTGCCGCCGCCGAGATGGCTGCCATCGAATCCGCGGCTCCTGCTGCGACCGACCTGAAGCCCTACGTCGGGGTTCAGTTCGCCGCCATCCCGGAGTTCCCGGAAGTCGGCTCGGCTGTTGCCCAGGAAATGGCTGCCGCCCTGTCCGGGGCAAAGACCGTCGACGAAGCTCTGGCTGCCTCGCAGGCCGCAGCGGACGCGATCATGAAGGAAGCGGGCTACTACTAAGCCCAGCCTTTTGGGGGTCCGGCCCGTTCGGGCCCCCAGCGCCTGCCCAAGATCACCCGCTGGCGCAAGGGCGCAATGACGGCAAACGCCCGTCCATCGGCGCTTTGAAGCGTGAGCCAAGCGAAATCATCGGTTTCCACGGAGGATAGGTTCATGGCCAACAGATCTCTTCCCCGCCTCCTTCAGGCACCTGCGGTCCTGTTGCTTTTGGTGTGGATGATCGTCCCGCTTGCGCTGACCTTGTACTTTTCCTTTATCCGCTATGTGCTGAACAGCCTTGCGCGTCCGGAATGGACCACTCCCAGCCTGAGCAACTGGCGCGGCCTTGGAAACTACCAATATGTTCTGGAGTCGCCTGACTTCATTCTGGCCATCAAGAACAGCCTTATCATCGTCTGCAGCATCCTCTTTCTGACCGTCATCCTGGGTGTCGCAATCGCCGTGCTGATCAACAAGACATTCCGAGGTCAGGGCCTGGTTCGGGTTCTGCTGATCTCGCCCTTCTTCGTGATGCCCGCCGTGAATGCGGTTCTCTGGATCAACATGATCCTCGACCCCGTTCTGGGCCTGCAAGGCGTCGCGGTCGCCGGCATCAATGACCTCATCGCGTCGCTTCAGGGCGCCCCGCTCATCGGCTCGTTCTTCTCGATGTGGCCCCCGATCAAGCCGATCTCGTTCCGCGGCACCGACACCTCGGCCCTTGCCGTCATCATCATGGTCACCTGGCAATGGACGCCCTTTGCCGTCCTGATCTTCATGACCTCGTTGCAGTCGGAGGACCAGCAGCAAAAGGAAGCGGCCGTGCTGGACGGCGCCGGCGCCTGGTCGCAGTTCCGCTTTCTGACCCTGCCGCATCTGGGGCGGCCCATCGCGATCGTGGTGATGATTCAGGCGATCTTTCACCTGTCGCTCTACGCCGAAATCGAAATTGTCAGCCGGGGCAACGGCAACAAGAATCTGCCCTATCTGATTGGCGATCTTGCCAACAACAACATTGGCGCGGCCAGCGCCTCTGGCATCTTCGCGGTCATCCTCGCCAACATCGTCGCCATCTTCCTGATGCGCATGGTTGGCAAGACACTGATGGAATAGGGGAAACGCCATGGCCATTGTCGCACAGACCACAAAGTTCGGAACCTACGGTCGGCCCGTGGTCGCCTGGGTTGTCGGGCTGCTGTTCTTCTTTCCGATCTTCTGGCTGATCCTGACCAGCTTCAAGACCGACGCCGACGCGGTCGACCCGGACTTTCTGCTGTTCTTCACGCCGACCTTTGAAAACTACCTGAACATGACCGAGAACTACGATTATTGGCGCTTTGCCCAAAACTCGGTCATCACCTCGGTCACGGCAACGGCACTTGCGATGTTTGTCGGCATTCCTGCCGCCTATGCGATGGCCTTCAATCCGTCCCGCTCGACCAAGGACGTGTTGATGTGGATGCTGTCGACCAAGATGATGCCGGCGGCGGCCGTCCTTTATCCGATGACCTTCATCACCAAGAGCCTGAACCTCTTTGACACCCATTTTCTGGTGATCATGGTTCTGAGCCTGATCAACCTGCCCATCGTGGTCTGGATGCTGTTCACCTACTTCAAGGAAATCCCGAAGGACATCATCGAAGCGGCCAAGATGGACGGCGTCGACACCTGGGGCGAGATCCGCGAGATTCTGATCCCGCTGGCCTGGGGGGGCATCGCCTCGACAGCCCTGCTTTGCTTCATATTCTGCTGGAACGAGGCCTATTGGACCGTTCGTCTGACCACCATCGACGCGGCCACCCTTTCCAAACTGATCGAAGGCAATCGCGCGCCCGAGGGCCTGTTCTTTGGCCGCCTTTCGGCCGTCTCGGCCGCGGCCGTTGGCCCCATCATCGTGCTGGGATGGTTTTGTCAGAAACAACTGGTCCAGGGTCTGACCTTTGGCGCCGTGAAATAGGATAGGATCATGGGACGAATTGTACTTGCAGACGTGACGAAGAGTTTTGGCGCCACGCATGTCATCCCGACGCTGAGCCTGGCCATCGAAGACGGCGAGTTCGCGGTTTTCGTCGGTCCTTCAGGGTGCGGAAAGTCCACGCTCCTGCGCATGATCGCGGGGCTTGAGGACCTGAGCTCCGGCGCCATCTCGATCGACGGCGTGGATGTGACCCAGGTCCCGCCGTCCAAGCGCGGTCTTGCCATGGTGTTCCAGTCCTATGCGCTTTACCCGCACATGACGGTGCGCAAGAACATCGGCTTTCCCCTGCGCATGGAAAAGATGCCGCAGGCCGAGATCGACCGGCTGGTCGAGACTGCCGCCAAATCGCTCAATCTGATGGACTACCTGGACCGC
The DNA here is from genome assembly GCA_052387855.1 of Paracoccaceae bacterium. Taxonomy (GTDB): domain Bacteria; phylum Pseudomonadota; class Alphaproteobacteria; order Rhodobacterales; family Rhodobacteraceae; genus CAIYZT01. Next base: position 54,202 of record JBQTIT010000013.1, on the reverse strand, counting down.
AAGCCGGGCCAGTTGTCCGGTGGCCAGCGCCAGCGCGTCGCCATCGGCCGCGCCATCGTGCGCAATCCGTCGGCATTCCTGTTCGACGAACCCCTGTCGAACCTTGATGCGGCCCTGCGCGTGGGCATGCGGCTGGAAATCAGCGAAATGCACAAGCGCATGAAGACGACGATGATCTATGTGACGCACGACCAGGTCGAGGCCATGACCATGGCCGACAAGATCGTCGTCTTGCAGGCCGGCGTGATCGAACAGGTCGGCTCGCCGCTGGAACTGTACCGCCGGCCGCGCAACGTGTTCGTGGCAGGCTTCATCGGCTCGCCCAGGATGAACCTCTTTTCCGGCCCCGAGGCCGAAAAGCTGGGCGGCGCAACGGTCGGCATGCGCCCGGAACACATAGATTTCAGCCAGGTCGGCGGGACCTGGAAGGGCACTGTAGGGGTGGCCGAACGTCTTGGCTCGGACACGTTCATCCACGTGCACGACACCGGCGTGGCGGAGACGATCACCGTTCGCATCAACGGCGATGTTGCCATCTCGCATGGCGATACGATCTATCTGACGCCTCAGGCAGACAACCTCCACAAATTCGATGCGCGGGGACTTCGGATCGAATGAAGCGGCTTGAGGGGAAAACGGCGTTGATCACTGGCTCTGCCCGAGGCATCGGGCTCGCCTTTGCCCGCACCTATGTCGCCGAAGGGGCGCGGGTCGCCATTGCCGATATCAACATCGAACGGGCGCGCGCGGCGGCAGAAGGGCTTGGCAGTGCCGCCGCTGCCGTCGAAATGGATGTCAGCCGTCAGGATGGCATCGAGGCCGGCGTGTCGCAGACGGTGGCGGCGCTGGGCCATATCGACATCCTGATCAACAATGCCGCTGTGTTCACGGCGGCCCCGATCGTCGAGATCACCCGCGAGGATTATTCGCGGGTCTTCGACATCAATGTGGCGGGGACCCTCTTCACGATGCAGGCCGTCGCAAGGCACATGATCGCGCGGGCCAAGGGTGGCAAGATCATCAACATGGCCAGCCAGGCCGGCCGACGGGGCGAGGCTCTGGTGGCGGCCTATTGCGCCACCAAGGCGGCGGTCATCAGCCTGACCCAGTCGGCGGGGCTCAACCTGATCAGCCACGGCATAAATGTGAACGCCATCGCGCCCGGCGTGGTGGACGGCGAGCATTGGGACGGCGTCGATGCGTTCTTTGCCAGATACGAAGGCAAGTCACCCGGGCAAAAGAAGGCAGAAGTCAGCGCTGGCGTGCCCTTTGGGCGGATGGGTATTCCAGAAGACCTGACCGGCATGGCCGTGTTTCTGGCAACCGAGGAGGCGCGCTACATCGTCGCGCAGTGTTTCAATGTCGACGGCGGACAGTGGATGAGTTGATGAAGAACCCTGCGCAGAGTTTGAATGTCATGAAGCTCGGCGATGGACTGCTGTCCAGATTGCCGAGCGGCGTTTCCGGCCCGACCTATGATCGGTCCAGGCTGACGCCTGGCATCGTTCATATCGGGCTGGGCAACTTTCACCGGGCCCATCAGGCCTGGTATCTGCACAGGTTGATGCAGCAGGGAAAGGCGCTGGACTGGGCCATCCTCGGCGCCGGAGTTCGGGCCTATGATGAGGAACAGCGCGTCAAGCTGGCCGGGCAGGACCACCTGACCACCCTGATCCAGCTTGACCCTTCGGGAAAATCGGTCGAGGTCGTGGGCTCGATGATCGGCTATATCCCGATTGAGCCGGGCAACCGGGCGCTGATCCGTCAGTTGGCCGAACCCGCGATCCGCATCGTCTCGATGACGGTTACCGAGGGCGGCTATTTTCTTGATCCGGCGACTAAGCGGTTTGATCCCTCGCAGGGCGACATCCAGCACGATCTGATCCACCCCGAAACGCCCCGCACCGCTTTCGGGGCAATCGTCGCCGCGCTCAAGATCCGCCGCGAGCGGGGCTTTGGTCCGTTCACCTGCCAAAGTTGCGACAACCTGCCCGGCAATGGCGCTATCCTGCGCGAGGTTGTCCTGGGCGTCGCCCAACTGGGCGATCCCGCGCTCGCCCGATGGATCGAGGAGAATGTCAGTTTTCCGAACTCGATGGTCGACTGCATCGTGCCGGCCACCGGCTCGCACGAGCTTGCGCTTGCCAGGGAATTCGGCATCGACGACGCCGCCCCGGTGACGCATGAAAGCTTTCGTCAATGGGTCATCGAAGACAAATTCTGCGCCGGTCGTCCCCCATGGGAAGAGGTCGGCGCCACGATCTCGGACCGGGTGCATGATTTCGAGGCGATGAAGCTGCGCATCCTGAACGGTGGTCATCAACTGATCGCCGCCCCCGCCGAGATCCTGGGACTGAACACCATCTCGCAAGCGATGGACCATCCATTGATCCGCCAACTGTTCCGCAAAGTGGCGATTGAAGAGCTTGCGCCCCATATCCATGCCGTGCCCGGGATGTCGCCCGAAGCCTATGTTGATCTGATCGCCACCAGATTCTCCAACCCCGCGATCGTGGACACGGTTCGCCGGGTGGCCTTTGACGGGTCAAGCCGGCACTCCGGCGCGGTATTGCCGTCCATCCGGCAGGCAATCGCCGCAGGCACGCCGATCGAAGGGCTGGCGCTGTCGCAGGCGCTATGGGCGCGGATGTGTGAGGGCCGGCGCGAGAACGGCAGCAGCATTGAACCCAATGACCCGGTGTGGAACGATCTGGTTGCCGTAGCCACGGCGGCCCGCATCAATCCTATGGCCTGGCTGGATCAACGGCACCTTTACGGTGACATTGCCGACAATCCCCTCTTCCGCGCTTCCTTTGCGCATTGGCTGACGATGCTTCATGCAAAGGGAACCGAGGCTGCTCTTGCGACCTATCTGATCCGCTGACCAAAAGGCTGTGCTGGCCGCCACCGCGTCGTGGGTCCTCGCGGACCCACCCTTGGGCGATGATGCCGACGGGGGCCGGCGATGGCATCATCAATGCCACCTTCCGCCGAATGTCCGTCGCGGAGCGTCCGTGACCCGGATGGCGATCCCCCTTTGCGTTCCAAATGCAAGGATTACCAGAACAAATTTCTTGGGTCGCGGCAGGCGCATTAGGTTGACCTGTGGAACGCGCGCTCACGGAAAGGGACCGGCACAATGACCGAAGACATGCTTCACGTCATGGAATGGCACAACGGCGACAAGGATTATTCCCCCTTCTCGGACGCCGAGATGAAGCGCCGCCAGGACGACGTGCGTCGCTGGATGGCCGACAACAGGGTCGATGCGGCGCTGTTCACCTCCTATCACTGCATCAACTACTATTCTGGCTGGCTCTACTGCTTTTTTGGGCGCAAGTACGGCATGGTCATCACCCATGACAACGCGACCACGATCTCGGCCGGCATCGACGGCGGCCAGCCCTGGCGGCGCAGCTTTGGCGGCAACATCACCTATACCGACTGGCGGCGGGACAACTTCTATCGCGCGGTGCGTCAGCTTACCCCGGGGGTCAAGCGGCTGGGGATCGAGTTCGATCATGTCAACCTGGACTATCGCAAGGCGCTGGAAGCGGCGCTGCCGGGCGTGGAATTCGTCGACATCGCACAGCCCTCGATGTGGATGCGGTCGATCAAGTCGGCCGAAGAGCATGCCCTGATCCGCACCGGCGCGCGCGTCTGTGACGTTGGTGGCTGGGCCGTGGCGGGCGCGGTTGCGGCGGGCGTGCCCGAGCACGAGGTCGCCATCGCCGGCACCAATGCCATGATCCGCGAGATCGCGAACGCCTTTCCCTTTGTCGAGCTGATGGACACCTGGACCTGGTTCCAGTCGGGCATCAACACCGACGGGGCGCACAACCCGGTGACGAACAAAAGGATCGCGTCGGGCGACATCCTGTCGCTGAACACCTTTCCGATGATCTTTGGCTATTACACCGCGCTGGAGCGGACGCTGTTCTGCGACCATGTCGACGACGCCAGCCTGGACATCTGGGAAAAGAACGTGGCGGTCCATCGCCGAGGGCTGGAGCTGATCAAGCCGGGCGCCAGGTGCAACGAGATCGCGCTGGAACTGAATGCCATGTACCGCCAGTGGGACCTGCTGAAATATCGTTCCTTCGGTTACGGTCATTCCTTTGGCGTTCTCAGCCACTACTACGGCCGCGAGGCCGGGGTTGAGCTGCGCGAGGACATCGAGACAGAGCTGAAGCCGGGCATGGTCGTGTCGATGGAACCGATGGTCATGCTGCCCGAAGGCGCACCGGGGGCCGGCGGCTATCGCGAGCACGATATCCTGATCGTGACCGAAACGGGCGCCGAGAACATCACCGGCTTTCCCTTTGGCCCCGAGCACAACATCATCCGGAACTGATCCCCGACAGGATCGCCGCAATGGGGGGCCGGAGCCCCCCAGTCGCACCAGGAAGAAACGGGTTCAGCCGAACTCGGCCCGCAGGGCGCCGACGATGCCCGCGGTGCAGACCTCCAGCAGGATATGCCCCTTCTCGACCGAGGCCTCTTTCGGAGAGGACAGGGTGCCAGAGGGCGGCGTCCATTCCCGTTTCACCGGGTAGACGTCATAGGGCGGAAAACGCGCAGGCGCGTGGTCCACCGCGCGGTGCAGGTGGACGTGTTCGGGATAGAGCGCCAGCATCAGCGATGTCTCAAGCACGCCGCCATGTTCCACATCCCAGCCCGGGAAGCCGCCGGGGTAGAGGCTCGCGATGGCCTCCTTGTGGACGAAATCCCAATAGGACAGCACCACGACCTTGAGGTCGGTGATCCCGTCCCAGCGCAGCTCGCGCAGCGCAAGGTCGATGCCTTCGACGATGAACCAGGAATTCTCGAAATGGCCGTTCACCAGGCAGATCTTGCGCACGCCGTGGCGGGCGAATTCCTTGACCACATCCTTCAGCGCCGCGACCAGCGTCGCCCCGTCAAGGCTGGTGGTCCCGGGCAAGTGGTTGCCGCCGCCCGACTTCTGGTGCGACTTGTAGCCGTAGGTGAAAGCTGGTGCGACCAGCGCGCCGATGTCCAGCGCCACGCGGCGGGCGAATTCGGTGGGCAGAAGCACATCGACATGCAGCGGCATGTGGTGGCCGTGCTGCTCCATGGACCCGATGGGGATCAGGATCGGCGTCTGCCCGCCCTGAACGGCGGCGGCATAGTCCGGCCAGGTGAGGTGCGAAGCAAAGGCGGTGGAGTGTTTCATGAGCCTGACCGTGCAAGGGTGATGGCGAAAAACTACGTTGCGAAGGCTGCATAAGGAAAATATATTGTCTCAATGCTTCCATTGACGGGGCAAATTCATGGCGCTGCTCACCAACCTGCCGACCGACCTCTTGCGAACCTTCATCGCGGTGGTGGAACTGGGCGGCCATTCCAAGGCGGGCGCGGTCCTCGGGCGCAGCCAGCCGGCCATTTCCCTGCAGATCCGACGCCTTGAGGAATTGGTGCGCGCGCCGCTCCTGGCCCAGGAAGGCCGGGCGATAAACCCGACCCCGGCGGGTGCGGCGCTGTTGTCCTATGCGCGCGAGATGGTTCGGATCAACGACGAGGCGGTGCGCTACTTCCACCGCTCGGACATGACGGGCGTGCTGCGCATCGGCCTGCCGACCGACTATGCCGTGGCCTTTCTGCAAAACACCCTGACCACCTTTCTGCGCCAGAACCCGGCCGTGGACATCGAGATTCACTGCGACCTCAGCCGCGAGCTTCACCAGCTTCTGCGGTCGGACGATCTTGACATCATCGTCGCGACGATGCCCACGGCACGGATGCCCTATCTGTCGCGCGCCTGGGCTGAGCAGCCGATCTGGGCCGCGGCCGAGGCCTATGCCGCCGTCGAGGACCGGCCCGTGCCGCTGGGGGCGCATCTGGAGGGATGCGATTACCGCGCGCGGATGATCGACGTGCTGGATGCGTCCGAGCGGCGCTGGCGGATCGTCTATACCGGACCGGGAATTTCCGGCCTGCAAAATGCGGTGCTGAACGGGCTGTGCGTGACGGCGCTGACCCGGGCGACGATGTTGCCAGGGATGCGCGAGTTGACCGAGGACGAAGGCTTTCCAAGGCTGGAACCGCTGCGCATCGGCCTGTTCTACAAGCACCCCCGCCTGTCGGCCGCCGGACTGCAACTGGTCAGCGACCTTGTGGCCAGTCTTGAAAACGTGGGCTCGGGCGTAAGAGCGCTGCCGACCTGAGCCCTGCGCGGGCGGCATAAAGGTTGCTTATCTGTCGATTACAAGAACCGATTTTGTTCATGTCCGTCCATCTCCTAACGTGCCGGACATGAAAACGCCCTTGCGGCAGACCTAGGGGAGAATCGGAATGCTCAAAACCAACGCAGGCCCAGTCGGGCTCACGCGCCGGTCACTGCTTGCAGCCGGAGGCGCCGCGCTTGCGACCCCGATGCTGTCGCGGCGCGCTTTTGGCCAGACGGTCGAGTTGACCATGCTGGCCTGGTACGGTCATGCCGAGCCTGACATGGTGGCCGCCTTCGAGGCAGAGAACAACGTGAAGTTCGTGCCAAAGTACTACACCGGCGGCGACAACATGATGGGTCTGATCTCGCAGTCCCCGCCCGGCACCTATGACCTGATCCTGTCGGACGCCGAATACGTGCAGGCGCTGAACGCCGCCGGCTATGTCGAGGAACTGGACCCCGGCGACTATGCGCTGGACGACTATTTCCCCGAGTTTCAGAACTTCCCCGGCAACTGGGCCGACGGCAAGCTGTTCTCGCTGATCACGCGGTTCGGCTTTCTTGGCGTCGCCTACAACACCGATGCGCTGACCGAGGCCGAGGCGTCGAGCTACAACGTGTTCTGGGACCAAAAACTGACCGGCAAGGTCGGGCATTTCGACTGGCACCTGCCGAACCTCGGCCAGATGAGCCTGCTGAACGGCAACGCCATCCCCTATGACATCGACGAGGCGGCCTGGGAGGCGGTGAAGGAAAAGACCATGTCGCTGCGCAGCCAGGTCGGCGGGTTCTTCGATTACGGCGGCACATTTTCGTCGCTGAACGACGGTCAGATGCTGGCGTTCTGCGGGATCGGCGACTGGATCACCGGCGTTCTGGAAAAGAACGGCGCCAAGGTGCGGTCGATCATCCCCGAGCAGGGCGGCTTGCAGTGGTCGGAATGCTTCTCGATCGGCAAGGGCTCGACCAAGGCGGACCTGGCCCGGAAATGGATCCAGCACACCACCTCGGCCGCAGGACAGGCCCAGACGGCCCAGATGGCCGCCTATCCGGCGCTGATCCCGAATGCAAAGGGTTGGGAGGCGTTGCAGGCGGCGAACCCCGACGAAGCCCGCCGCCAGGGCATGACCACCGATGCCGGCAATGCCATGGACATGATCCGTTCGGGCCGCATCCAGTTCCGCCAGTGGCCGATCCAGCAGGACCTTGAGACCTGGAACGACTTCTGGTCGGAATACAAGGGCGCCTGACGGGACCATCCCCAAGGCCCTGACCTGACGGACCGGCAGCGCTTTCTTGCCGGTCCGTTCGCAACCCGGAGTGCGGCCCGACAATGCGACGCCCGATTACCCTTTACGGCCTGACCTTTGCATTGCCGCTTCTGGTCTGGCAGGTGCTGTTCTTCGTCCTTCCCCTGGCTTTCCTGATCGCCCTGTCCTTCTGGTCGGTGAAGAATTTCGTCATGCAGCCGGATTTCGATCCCAAGAACTGGGTGACGATCTATGGCCGTGCCGTCTTTTGGCAGTCCTACGGGACGACGCTGCTGCTTGCCGCGGCCGCCTCTGCCCTGACGAGCCTGCTGGCTTTCCCGGCGGCCTATGCGATCGCCTTCAAACTCTCGGACGCGGCGCGCCGCTGGGCGGTTTTCCTGATGGTGATCCCCTTTTTCACCAGCTACCTCGTCCGCATCTATTCCTGGCAAATCTTCCTGTCGGACAACGGCATCATCAACGTCATCCTTGGTGCCATCGGGCTTGGCCCCTATCCGATGCTGAACACGATCGGCGCGACGATGGTCGGCTATGTGACGCTCAGCTTTCCGCTGGTCGTGCTCTTGCAGCTCTTCAGCCTGACCTTCATCGACCGCACGCTGATCGAGGCGGCGCACAACATGCGCTGCGGTCGCATCCGCACCGTGTTCGAGGTCATCATCCCGTCGGCACGCACGGGGCTGGTGATTGCCGCGCTCTTTTGCTTCATCCTGTCCTTTGGCGATTTCGTCAGCCCCGTCTACCTGGGCGGAGGAGAGCCCACGACACTTTCGATCCTGATCACCGACACCACGAAGTCAGGCCAGCAATGGCCCCGCGCCGCGGTCATCGCGCTGACGATGATCGGGACGCTGATGGCGGTGGCCTTTGCCGCCGTGACATTCGCCTACAAGGGAAAGATGAAATGAGCGGCGCTGCCGACCTGAACCGGGACCGGGCCGTCGACGGGGCGCTGATGGTCTACATCGCGCTGGCCTATGGCTTTGTCTTTGCCCCCATCGCGGCAAGCTTCGTCTTCAGCTTCAACTCCGACCGCTTTCCGTCCATTCCGCTTGGGGATTTCTCGCTGGACTGGTATCGCGCCGTGGCGAGCGATCCACTCGTCTGGGACGGCGCGCGCAACACCCTGATCGTTGGCGTGATCGTCGGCCTGGTCTCGACCGTGCTCGGTTTTGGGGCGGCCTATACCGATTACCGCTACAGGTTCGCGGGCAAACAGATCTACATGGCACTTGCCCTGCTGCCGCCGACCATCCCGGTGGTCATCATGGGCCTGGCGATGCTGGCCTACCTGTCGCGCATCAACCTGTCGGGCAATGCCCTTTCGGTGATCATCAGCCATGTTGTCGTCTGCGCGCCCTTTGCGATGGCGATTGTGCGGCTGCGCCTGAGCCAGATGGATCCGGCGCTGGAGCCGGCGGCCTGGAACCTCGGCGCGTCCGAATGGATGGCGATGCGCCATGTCATCGTGCCTTTCTGTGCCCCGGCGATCCTTGGCGCGCTGTTCATCACCATGGCCGTGTCCTTCGACGAATTCGCCGTGGCCTGGTTCGTCTCGGGGCTGAACGAGACGCTGCCGGTCAAGGTCCTGGGTTTCCTGCAAGGCCAGGTCAGCCCGCGGATCAACGCCATCGGCAGCTTTGTCTTCATCCTTTCCATGACGCTTGTGATCCTGGCGCAGCTTTTGCTGTCCGGTCGCGGCGCCACCTCCGCCGACAAGGAGTAACCCATGAGCCGCGACACCCTGGTTGCCTTTGAAGGCGTGGAAAAGAGGTTCGGCGACTTCGTCGCCGTCCAGAAGCTGGATTTCGAGATCAAGAAGGGCGAGTTCCTGGCGATCATGGGGTCGTCCGGCTGCGGCAAGACCACGACGCTGCGGATGCTTGCCGGTCTTGAGGCGCCGACGGAGGGCACCATCAGCCTCTCGGGCAAGCCGATCAACGACCTTCCCACCTGGAGCCGCGACACGCCGATGGTCTGGCAAAGCCTGGCGCTGTTTCCCTTTCTGAACGTGCGCGAGAACGTCGAGTTCGCGCTGAAGATGCGCGGCGTGGGCAAGGCCGAACGCCGCCGCCGAGCGGAACAGTGGCTGGACCGGATGCAGATCACCGAATTCGCCGAGCGCAACATCTCGCAGCTTTCGGGCGGGCAGAGGCAGCGCGTGGCCCTGGCGCGGTCGCTTGTGGTGGAGCCGGAAATCCTGCTGCTTGACGAGCCGCTGTCGGCGCTGGATGCCGCGCTGAAAGTGCGGATGCAGTCGGTGCTGAAGAACCTTCAGCGCGAGACGGGCATCACCTTTGTCTATGTCACGCACAGCCAATCCGAGGCGTTTTCGATGGCTGATCGCGTGGTGATCATGAGCCGGGGCGTCATCGAGCAGATCGGCACCCCGCAAGAGATCTACCGCACGCCGGCGACCCGTTTCGTGGCCGAATTCCTGGGGTCATCGAACATCTTCCAGGGCAGGATTGCCCGCGACGACCGCGGCGGCACCGTATTTGAAACTCCCCACGGCCGGTTCGAGACCGGCGCGGCAGAGACGGTCCGCCCGGGGATGGCGGCCACGATGACCGTGCTTGACACCAAGACCCACATTGCGGCCGAACGGCCCGCCGGCGCGCGCAACCTGCTGGCGGTAAGGATGGTCGGCGAAGAGTTCGTTGGCGCCACCGCCACGATCTATTTCGAGGCGGCCGGAGGGCAGGAAATCCGCGTCCGGAAGGGTCACGACGACCTCGCCGACCTGCCGCTGGAAATCGGGAGAGAGATGTTCGTGCATTGGGATCCGGCGGATGGCCATCTCATCGCGCAGTCCTGAGGTGGACCGGCCGGACAGTGCACGGGGGCCTGAAGGCGCGATCGGGCCGCGAATGGCGGGACCCCCCACCAATGGCCCTCCAAGACGTCAATCCTGGGCATAGCCGTTCGGATTTGCGGTCTGCCAATTCCAGGTCGTCCGGCACATGTCTTCGATGTCGAACCGGGCTTTCCAGCCAAGAAGGGTCTCGGCCTTGTCGACCGCCGCCAGACTCCGCGCCACATCGCCGTCGCGCCTTGCGCAGACATCGTAGGGCACGGCGCGGCCCGAAGCCCTCTCGAAAGCTCTGACCATCTCGAAAACGGTCGCGCCCCGGCCGGTCCCCACATTGATCGCCTCACATCCCGCCTTGCCCGCGGCAAAGTTGATGGCGGCCAGGTGGGCCCGGGCCAGATCCTCGACATGGATGTAATCCCGCTCTCCGGTTCCATCGCGCGTGTCGTAATCGGCGCCGAACACGGCCAGCCGCTGCAAGCGACCGACCGCGACCTGGGCGATGTATGGAACCAGGTTGTTCGGTACACCGTTCGGGTCCTCACCGATGCGTCCGGACGCATCCGCGCCCACGGGATTGAAATAACGAAGCAGGACCGCGCTTGCCTCTGTCCAGGACGCGGCCCAGTCACGAATGATTTCCTCGATGAAAAACTTGGTACGTCCGTAGGGATTGTTCGGGTGCAGCGGGTGGCTTTCGTCAAAGGGAAGGTACCTTGGCACGCCATAGACCGTCGCCAAGGATGAAAAGACGATTCTGCGGCAGCCGTGGCGCTGCATGGCCTTGAGGAGTTCGATCGAACCCGAAACGTTGTGGGCATAATAGTCCAGAGGCTTTTCGTTCGACTCCCCCACAGACTTGAGACCCGCGAAATGGATCACGGCCTCTGGCTTGAAGCCCGCAAAGGCCGCATTCACACAGCCCGAATCCCGCACGTCCCCTTCACAGATCTCAAAGTCGGCATTGGCGAGTTGCTTGACCCGTCGCAGCGCCTCGGGAGAGCTGTTCGAATAGTTGTCAAGGACAAGCACCTCATGGCGGTCACGCAGCAGTTGCAAGAGCGTGTGACTGCCGATGTATCCAGCGCCACCGGTCACAAGAATCCGCATCACTTCCTCGCATCTGGTTTGGCGTCTGGCGATAGATAGCGCGCATGGCCCCCGAACCTCAACCAAGGTCAGAGGGCGCGCACCTGGTCGGCGGTAACGGCCACGCGGGTCGTTCCCCCCATGATTTCCATCAGCACCCAGAGGCGGCGCTCTGGGGCGATCGCTTCGATCGTCCCCACGAAATCCGAAAAGGGGCCCGACGCCAGGCGCACCTGATCGCCCGGCTTGAGCAGCTTCGGCGGCAAAAGCTTGCCCGAGGCGTCGCAGCGCAGCATCAGTTGGCTGACGATCTCGGTCGGCACCGGAGCGGGATCGTTGCCGAAGCTTACCAGGCGCGTGATGCCAATGGTCGAGTTGATCGAGCGCCAATGTCCCGCGCCCGCAGTGAAGGCGACAAAGATGTATCCGGGAAAAAGCGGTCTTGGCGCGGTGACGAACCTGCCCCTCACGCGCCTGGTGCCGTCTTCGGTCGGCAGGAACGTGCGAAACCCCTGCTGGTTCAGACTGACCTCGGCCCTGTGCCCGCAGTTTGGCTTTACCTGCGCCAGAAACCAGCCGCTGCCCCGATCGTGAAACGCCATTTCATTGCCCTGCCCAGCCCAGCCCAGAGCGTATGCCGCCGATGCGGGTTCAAAGGCAAGCGTTCTTTCAGGCAGGGCGCGACCGGTCGGCAATTCTGCCCCGGCCTGGTGCCAATGCCCCCTGCGCGGCGCGGGGGTCAACAAAGGAAAGTTGGCCAGCCCGGACCAGACCTGCCACTCCCGGGCCATCGCCAAAAGATGGCCCGGGGGCGGTGAGACGTCCGGGCCCCGCGCGTCAGGCCACGGGAAAAAGATGCGCCTTCATGGCGTCAAAGCCAAAGGTCACCGACTGGCCCAGCGGAAACACCGCGTCATAGGACAGTGCGGCGATCAGCGTGGTTCCGTCCTGAAGGGTGACGTCGACCACCGTCTCCGCCCCCAGCCGCTCGGTCAGGGCCACCTTGCCGTGAAGTTGCCCCTGCTCTTGCGACAAGGTCAGGTATTGCGGACGCAGCCCCAAAAGCGCGGCATCGCCGATCCTGAAGGCCCGGCCGCCGGTCTGCACCTCGACCGGTTCGATCGCATCGCTGGACACCAGGGCCTTGTCTCCGCTCAGACCTTGAACCACTACCTTCAAGAAGTTCATTGACGGCGCGCCCAGAAAGCCGGCGACGAACAGGTTGGCCGGATTGTGGTAAAGCTCCATGGGCGAGCCGACCTGCATCACCTGACCGTCCTTGAGAACGACGATCTTGTCGGCAAGGGTCATGGCCTCGACCTGATCATGGGTCACATAGATCATGGTCGCGCCGAGTTGCTGGTGCAGTTTGCCGATCTCCATCCGCATGTCCATCCGCAGCGCCGCGTCAAGGTTCGACAGCGGCTCGTCGAACAGGAAAACCTGGGGCTGTCGAACGATAGCCCGCCCGATGGCGACCCTTTGTCGTTGTCCGCCCGAAAGCTGGGACGGCCGGCGGTCCAAGAGATGCTCCATCTGAAGGATGCGCGCGGCCTGGGACACCTTGGCGTCCTTTTCCTGCTTGCTGGCCCCCGCGATGGTCAGGCCAAAGGCCACATTCTCGCGCACGGTCATGTGCGGAAAGATGGCATAGCTCTGGAACACCATGGCCACGCCGCGCTGGGCGGGGGGAAGATCGTTAACCACGGTTCCGCCGATGGAAAGCTGGCCCGAGGTGATGTCCTCCAGCCCCGCGATCATGCGCAGAAGGGTGGACTTGCCGCAGCCCGAGGGTCCGACGAAGACGCAGAATTCGCCGTCTTCAACCTCGATGTCGACGCCCTTGATGATCTGGGCGTTGCCATAGCTCTTGGTGACGTCTTTCAAGGAGATGCGCGCCATGATCTACTCCGCTGCTGCCCGGGCGGCCGTCTGCACATGCAAAAGCCCGTCCGCGTCCGCCACCACCGGCTCGGGATCCATCACATAGCCGCCGAACCTGTCCTTGCCGCCATCGGCAAAACCCAGGATCACCAGGCCTTGCGGTCCCTCGACGATGCGCGCGGCATAGCGGCGGCAGGGTTCGGCCCCGTCCAGAAAGCCCGGCGCCACGCGCCAGGGGCCGCGCGGCGTCTCGCCGATCAGGTAATGCGAGCCGGTGACAGGGGCCGAGGTGGAGGTTGCCACCAGATGGTCGGACCAGTGGACCGAGGCGGTGCAGAACAGGCAATACCAGCGCCCGTCAACCTCGAACACCTGCGGCACTTCCAGTTGGCCATATCCGCCATGAAAGACCGGGGGTTGCAGGGTCCAGCGCATCAGGTCGGGCGAGGTGGCAAAGCCCACCGCGCCGCCGGCGTTGGGCTCGCGCGCGCCGGGCACGCGGGCGGTGAAATACATCAGCCAGCCGGGGCCCGAGGGATCCTTCATCACCCAGGGATCGCGCATGGCGCGGTCGTGCCAGAAGCCGACCGCATGCGCGGCCTCATAGCAATCGGCATTGGGGCCGGTCAGGTCCAGGCAAAGGCCGTTGCCGACGCGGGTCCAGGTGTGCAGATCGCTCGACGTGGCGTGACCGATGCGCTGGTAGAGCGAGGATTCGGCCTTGCACGTTCCGGTGTAGAACAGATGCCAGAGCCCATCCTCGCCCTTCAGCACCGATCCGGTCCAGGTGGTGCTGTCATCCCAGGCGGGGCCGGCCCGCTGCGGCTCAAAGGTCGTGCCAAGGTCCTGCCAGTGCGCAAGGTCCTTGGACACCGCATGGCGCTGCGTGGCGTTCAGGTGCCGGGCGTCGGGGTCGATCAGGCTTTTCGGAGCTTGCAGAAAGTAGCCGTGAAAGGTGTCGCCATCCCTCACATACCAGCTGTCCCAAAGCCATTTGTCGGCAATTGCATGCGCCATCTTCGATCTCCTATCCCTTCACGCCGGTCGAAGCGATCGACGCGATAAAGGCTTTTTGCAGGTAAAGGTAAAACGCCAGGACCGGCACGGTGATCAGGCTCAGATAGGCCATCACCTCGCCCCAGGCGATGTTCAGTTGGAAGAAGTATTGCAGGCCCACCATGACCGGGCGATAGCCCTCTTCCTGCACGACCATGAGCGGCCACAGGTACTGGTTGTACATCGCCAGGAATTTCAGGATGGCGACGGTGGCCAGCACCGGGCCGGACAGCGGCATCACGACCTTGCGGTAGATCTGCCACCAGCTTGCCCCCTCGACCCGCGCGGCCTCGATCAGCTCGCCGGGCAGGTCCTTGAAATACTGGGCGAAAAGGAAAATCGCCAGGGCATCCGAGACAAAGGGCACGATCTGGACCCGGTATGAGTTGAGCCAGCCGAAGCTGAGACCGTCCACCCCGATCCAGGGCAGCTTGGAGGCCAGCAAAAGCAGCGGGATCGCGATGGTTTCAAAGGGGACGATCATCGTGGCCAGGATGATCGACAGCGCCAGGTTGCGCCCCTTCCATTCGATGAAGGTAAAGGCAAAGCCCGCCAGCGAACATAGGATGAGCGAAAGCACCACCGTCACCGCCGTCACCAGCACCGAGTTGAAGATGAACAGACCCACCGGCGCGCGCGAGAAGGCCTCGGCGTAGTTGTCCAGCGACAGGTCCCCGACGGGCAGAAAGGCCCGCATGTTGCCGCTGTCCTGCAAGAGTTGCAGGTCGGGCTTGAAGGACGAGACGATCATGAAGACCAGCGGGAAGCAGAACATCAGCGCGATCAGCACCAGCACCAGATAGCGCGTGAAAAGCCGCAGTCCGTGGTTGTCGGGCGAGGTGATGGCCATCATTTAGCCTCCTTGTCACGGGTCAGCCAGCGCTGGATCAGCGAAACCGAAAGGACGATCAGGAACAGGATCACCGAGATGGTCGACCCGCCCGAGATGTCCTGCTTGCCAAAGCCGCGCTCGACCGCCTGAAAGACGATGGTCTGCGTGCTGTCCAGCGGGCCGCCCTTGGTCATGACGTTGATCTGGCTGAACAGGCCAAAGGCCTGCATGGTGATGACGATCAGCACCAGAACGGCGGTGTTCCGCAGGCCCGGCCAGGTGATGTAGCGAAAGACCTGCCATTTCGAGGCGCCTTCGATGGCGGCGGCCTCGTAAAGCGTGGGCGAGATGGTTTGCAGGCCCGACAGCCAGATCACCATGTGAAAGCCCACCGCCTGCCAGATCGACATGCCGATGATGGCGCCCAGCGCGGTCGACGGGTTGCCCAGCCAGTTGATCGGTTCAAAGGCGCCAAAGGTCAGGCCGGACAGGATATTGTTCAGCAACCCGTTGTTGCCGTCGTAGATGATGCGCCACAGGATCGAGACCACGACGATCGAAACGACGACCGGCATGAAGTAGATCGTTCGGAACACATTGATTCCGCGCAGTTTCTGGTTGATCAGCAACGCCAGCCCCAGCGCCAGACCGCCTTGCAACGGGGCCACGACGATGACGAAAAGGAATGTATTGACCAGGGCCTTCATGAACACGACGTCACGCGCCAGCACATAGGTCCGGGCCTCGCCGTCCAGCGAGAAGCTGAACCATTCCCGCATGCCGTCGTATTGCGGATAATCGGGGTTCTTGCGGGTAATGCCGCGCAGCGAGGGATACTCCGGCGCGCCGTCCTTGATCTGCACCGCGCCGCTTTCATCGCGCAGCGGCTCCAGCGTCAAGAGGTTCAAACCCAGAAGCTGGCGATAGTTCGACAGGCCGACAAACTCGGTGGGGTTGGGCGAAAAAAGCCGCTGGTTCGAAAAGCTCAGCCCGATGGCGAACACAAAGGGCAACAGCACGAACAGAACCATCAGTCCGAAGGCGGGGCCGGCCATCAGCCAGCCGGCGCGGTTTGATCTGGTGAATTTCGACGCCATCACAGGGTCCTGCGCTGCTGAAGACAGATCGGGGGGCGGAGCTCGCACCCCGGAAAGGGTGCCGCCCGGACGACTTGGCCCGGGCGGCGGTGCGATCAGTGGCCGTAGCCGCCGTTCTTTTCGATGTCGGCGTTGATCTCGTCGGTCGCGGCATCCAGCGTCGCGGCGACGTCGGCACCGTTGGCGATGTCGGCCAGAGCCTTTTCAAACACCTTGGCAGCGACGACATAGCCGGGCGTGACCGGGCGGACGAGCGCCTGCTTTTCAGACAGGCCAAAGAAGACGTTCAGCGGTCCGCCCTCTTTGTAGTTGTCGACCATCGCCGCAGCCGTGGGGGTGGCCGGGATCAGGCCGATGCCATTCGAGAAGGCAGCCAGATACTTGTCCTGCAACGAGAACTCGATGAAGGCAGCCGCGCCCTCGGGGTGCTGGGACGAGGCCGAGATACCGAACTGCCACGACGCCGCACCGATCCTGGGGCCAGTGCCGAGGTCCGGCGCAGGCAGGAAGACGGTGTCGTCAAAGGCGGCAAGCGCGCCAAGAGCCGCCCAGTTGCCGTTCCACGAGAAGGCATATTTGCCCGAGGCAAAGCCCGAATCCCGGTCGGCGCCGTCCTGCGTCGCCTGGGCGTAACCGCCGGTAAACAGGCCCTGCCACCAGTTGCCAAAGGCCATCGCGGCATCGCCGTTCAGCGCGCCTTCGGCGGTCTGGTAGGTCGAGCGGTCGATCATGTCACCGCCAAAGGACTGGATGAACGGACCAAAGGCATAGGGGAACCATTCGCCGGTCCAGGCCATGCCCAGGTCAAGCGCATAATCGAACTTGCCGGAGTTCTTTGCGGCGTCCAGGGCAGCCTGGAATTCATCCTTGGACCAGGGCTGGTCCAGCGTCGGGGTGCGCAGGCCCAGCTCGTCCAGATAGGACTGGCGGGACACCAGCGCCACGGCGGCATCCCAAAGGCCGATCGAGTACAGCTTGCCATCCCAGATGCCCTTGGTGCCGGGCAGGAAGGTGGCAATCTTGGACTCGTCGATCGTCAGGGGCTGCATGTAGCCGGCCCAGGCCCAGTTCGGCATGATCGGCCCGTCGACATCCAGGATGTCGGGCAGGTTGCCGGCCAGGGCGGCAGCGGTCACGCTGTCGTTGTACGAGGCCTGCGGAAAGCTTTGCAGTTCCACTTTCCAGTCCGACTGGCTGGCGTTGAAGTCGTTGATCAGGTCGGTGACGAGCTTGATCTCGACCTCGTTTCCGGCGCCGTGGTACCACATCGACAGGGATTGCTGAGCCTGCGCCGTGGATGCCCAGGCCAGAATCGCGGCGGAGGCCGCGAGTTTGAAGAGTTTCATTCCATTTCCTCCCTCAGGGGCTTCAG
Organism: Paracoccaceae bacterium; assembly: GCA_052387855.1. Taxonomy (GTDB): domain Bacteria; phylum Pseudomonadota; class Alphaproteobacteria; order Rhodobacterales; family Rhodobacteraceae; genus CAIYZT01. Next base: position 36,602 of record JBQTIT010000013.1, on the reverse strand, counting down.
AGATACGATATTTCGGCGGCGCAGCTCGTTCACCGAGGCGCGCCAATGCACAGGTCCGGCCACCAGGGTCGGTCTGTGGTCTTCCCGGCCTTCGCCGGAAATCAGACGCATCAGACGCTCGCCCGCGCGGGCGCCTATGGCGTTGTAGGGCAGATCCACCGTCGTCAGCGGCGGATAGAGCGTCTCGGCGATGGCCCGGTAGTTGTCGAAGCCCGCAACCCCGATTTCGTCCGGAACCTTGCGCCCCATCGAGCGCAGGATGCCGTAGACCATCATCGCCATCTGATCGTTGCCGCAGCAAAGCACCGTGGGCGGCGCGTCAAGGCGCAACATGCGGTCGATCGTATCCCATAGAAGCTGCGGACCGGTTTCCGCCTGGTCAAAGTCCACATGCGCAAAGAGATCCGGGTCAAACGGCAGGCCCGCCGTCGCAAGCGCATCCCGGTAGCCCATCGGGCGGAGCTGACCGGCAGGCATGTCGGGGCGCAGCGAAAGACAGGCGATCCGGCTATGCCCCGCCGCGATCAGACGCCGCACCAGGTCGGCCTGAAGCCTTCGGTCGTCGGGCAAGACCGCCGGCGTTCCGCGACTGTCAAAGCAATTGGCCAGAACCAGGGGCGTGTCGTCCGGCAGCGTCGGAAGGTTCACTTCCTGGTGATATTCGGCGACGTAAATCAGGCCTTCGACGCGATGCGACAGAAAGGTGTCCATCAAATGGGGCACACGATCCTTGCGGCCCGTCGTGTCGGCGATCATCACGGTCATCCCCGAGGAGTCCAGCGCGCGCTGGATGCCCTGCACGATGAAAAGATCGGGCAGGCCCTGTTGTGTCGACAACTGGTTCTTGGTCGAGATCGCGCCGGTGATCAGCCCGATGATGCCCGACTTCTGCGCGCGCATCATCCGCGCCGCGTTCGAGCGGACATAGCCAAGCTCGCGCACGGCCTTTTCGACCGCTTCCTTGGTCTTCTCGCCCACGGGTCCGTCCGAGTTCAGAACGCGGCTGACCGTCTTGGGCGAAACCCCAGCAAGGCGCGCGACGTCATAGATCGTGGACATCGGGGACTCCCTGTGCGACTCGGTGACATCGGTGTCATGACATCGGTGTCATTAACCTGCGCCGCTGTCAAGTGGTGATGCCGCTGGGCGCTGAGGGGGGTATGATCGGGCAGGGCGACCCCAAAACTCTGGACATCGCTTTCGCAGGGCCCGATAAACGGCCCATGTCCCTTCCTTCCGGCTTCATCGACGAGCTGCGCAGCCGCACGACCCTTTCGGCCATTGTCGGGCGCAAGGTCACCTGGGACATGCGAAAGTCGAACCAGGCCAAGGGCGATTTCTGGGCGCCTTGCCCGTTCCACCAGGAAAAATCGGCCAGCTTTCATGTCGATGACCGAAAGGGGTTCTACTACTGCTTTGGCTGCCACGCCAAGGGCGATGCCGTCACCTTCCTGAAAGAGGCCGAGAACCTTGGATTCATGGAGGCGGTCGAGGCGCTGGCGCGCGAGGCCGGCATGACCATGCCCGCGCGCGATCCGCAAGCCGAGCAGCGGGCCGACCGGCGCAGCCAGCTTGGCGCGGTGATGGACGAGGCCGTCAAGTGGTTCCGCCTGCAGCTCAAGACCACCGGCGCCGCCGAGGCGCGCGCCTATCTCGCCCGCCGGGGGCTGTCGCCCGAGGCGCAGGACCGCTGGGACATCGGCTTTGCCCCCGACCAGCGGCAGGGCCTGTTCCAGGCGCTTACCGCCAAGGGACTGGAGACTGACCTGATCGTGGCCGCCGGCCTTTGCGCCCGGCCCGACGGCGGCGGCGCGCCCTATGACCGCTTTCGCGGCCGCATCATCTTTCCGATCCGCGATGCGCGCGGACGGGCGATCTCGCTGGGCGGGCGGGCGATGGACCCGGGCGTCAACGCCAAGTACCTCAACGGCCCCGAGACCGAACTTTTCGACAAGGGCCGCAATCTTTTCAACCTCGCCCGCGCCCGCGAGGCGGCGGCCAAGGGCGCGCCGCTGATCCTGGCCGAGGGCTACATGGACGTCATCGCTTTGTCCGAGGCCGGTTTCGGCGGCGCGGTCGCCCCGCTCGGCACCGCCGTGACCGAAGAGCAGTTGCGCCTGGCCTGGCGGGTGGCGGACGAGCCCATCGTCGCGCTGGACGGCGACAAGGCCGGCATCCGGGCCGGCCTGCGCGTGGTCGATCTGGCGCTGCCGCTGCTGGAGGCGGGCAAGGGGCTGCGTTTTGCCCTTTTGCCGAACGGACAGGACCCCGACGATCTGATCCGCGCCGAGGGGCCGGCCGCCATGGCCCGCGTCCTTGAAGCGGCCCAGCCCATGGTCAAGCTTTTGTGGGAGCGCGAGACCGAGGGCCGGGTCATCGACAGCCCGGAGCGGCGGGCGGCGCTGGACAAGTCGCTGCGCGCCGCGCTTGGCCGCATCGCCGATCCGTCGATCCGCAGCCACTACGGCGAAGAGATCAAGGCGCTGCGCGAGGCGCTGTTTCGCAGCAGCCGTGGCGCGGTTCCCTTTGTCGCCTTTCGCGGCCCCCGCACCGGCCCTGGCACAAGGCCCGACCTGCCCGCGCTGCCGGCCACGCGGCTTTCGGCCCTGGCCAGCGCCGGCGATCGGCACGAGGAAGACCTGCGCGAGGCGATGATCCTGGCGATCCTTGTGGTGCATCCCGCGCTTTTGCCGCGCTTTGCCGCCGCGATGGAGCGGCTTGACCTGTACGGCGCCGGGCATGAGCGGTTGCGCGCGCTGATCCTGAACGGCCCGGCCGAGCAGATGGCGGCCCGCGTGCAGAGCGAGGCGGCCGAGGCCATCGCCGCCCTGATGGCGCGCCCCCATGTGCAGACCGCCCCACCGGTCCGCAAGGCCGGGGATGACGAGCTTGCCGCCCGCTGCCTTGCCGAGGAACTGGCCAAGCTCGGCGCCCGCCGCGCCGCCCGCCGCGAGATCGAGGAGGCGGCGCAGGATGTCGAGGGGCTGGCCGACGAGGGCCTGACCTGGCGTCTGTCCAAGGCGGCAGAGGCGCGCAACCTGGCCGACCGCCCCCCCAGGCCCGAGGCCGCCGACCTGGGCGAGGACCGCAGCGCCCTGTCATCGCATCTGCAAGGTCTGATCGACGCCAGGGTCTGGGAAAAAAAGCGCCGCTGACGCGGGGCAGGGGCACGCGCACCCTCCAGGGTTTCCCCTGTGCCGCCCGGGTCCGCCGGTCGCCTGACAAAGCCTTGCCCCGGCGTACGGCGCCCCCTGTAACTTCCCTTGATTCGCGGTATTGATTCGCTCCACCCATACTGATTCGCATTTGGAGTTTTCATGGCCGTTAAAGACAGCGACGAAGGCAAACCCGAAGGCGAAGAGGCGGATGTCTCGCTCGACATGAGCCAGGCCGCGGTCAAGAAGATGATCGCCGACGCGCGCGAGCGGGGCTACATCACCTACGATCAGCTGAACACGGTCATGCCGCCCGAGCAGGTCTCGTCCGAGCAGATCGAGGATGTGATGGCGATGCTGTCCGAGATGGGCATCAATGTCATCGACGATGAAGAGATCGAAGAGGGCGCAGAGCCGGTCGGGGAACTGGTCGAGGTCGCCTCCACCTCGCGCGATGTCGCCGTCGTCACCACCTCGGCCGAGGCGCTGGACCGCACCGACGATCCGGTGCGGATGTACCTGCGCGAGATGGGCAGCGTCGAGCTTTTGTCGCGCGAGGGCGAAATTGCCATCGCCAAGCGCATCGAGGCCGGCCGCAACACCATGATCGCGGGCCTGTGCGAATCGCCCCTGACCTTTCAGGCCATCATCATCTGGCGCGACGAGCTGTTGTCCGAAGACATCTTGCTGCGTGACGTGATCGACCTTGAGGCCACCTTTGGCCGCAGCCTTGACGGCGAGGAGGGCATCGTCGGCCCCGATCTTGAAGGTGTCGATCTTGAGGGTTCCGCCGCGCCGCGCCGCACCTCGGCCGAGCCCGAGATGGACGCCGACGGCAACCCGATCATGGCCGAGAGCGAAGAGGACGAGGACGAGGACGGCCAGTCGATGTCGCTTGCCGCGATGGAGGCGGCGCTGAAGCCCAAGGTTCTGGAAACGCTGGACCTGATCGCGCGCGACTATGGCAAGCTGGCCGAAATGCAGGACGCGCGCATGTCGGCGACCCTGTCGGAGGCTTCCAAGTTCTCGGCCAGCGAAGAGGCGGCCTATCAGAAGCTGCGCAGCGAGATCGTGGTGCTGGTGAACGAATTGCACCTGCACAACAACCGCATCGAGGCGCTGATCGACCAGCTTTACGGCATCAACAAGCGCATCATGTCGATCAACTCGGGCATGGTGAAACTGGCCGACGCCGCCCGCATCAACCGCCGCGAGTTCATCGACGAATACCAGGGCTACGAGCTTGACCCGACCTGGCTTGACCGCATGGCCGCCAAATCGGGGCGCGGCTGGCAGGGCCTGATCGAGAAATCCCGCGCCGCGATCGAGGATCTGCGGGCCGAGATGGCGCAGGTCGGCCAGTATGTCGGCGTCGACATCTCCGAATTCCGCCGGATCGTGAACCAGGTCCAGAAGGGCGAGAAAGAGGCGCGCCAAGCCAAGAAGGAAATGGTGGAGGCCAACCTGCGTCTGGTGATTTCCATCGCCAAGAAATACACCAACCGGGGCCTGCAATTCCTTGATCTCATTCAGGAAGGCAACATCGGCCTGATGAAGGCGGTCGACAAGTTCGAATACCGCCGCGGCTACAAGTTTTCCACCTACGCGACCTGGTGGATCCGTCAGGCCATTACCCGCAGCATCGCCGACCAGGCCCGCACGATCCGCATCCCGGTCCACATGATCGAGACGATCAACAAGCTGGTCCGCACCGGGCGGCAGATGCTGCACGAAATCGGCCGCGAACCGACGCCCGAGGAATTGGCCGAGAAACTCCAGATGCCCCTGGAGAAGGTCCGCAAGGTGATGAAGATCGCCAAGGAACCGATTTCGCTGGAAACCCCGATCGGGGATGAGGAAGACAGCCAGCTTGGCGACTTCATCGAGGACAAGAACGCGATCCTGCCGCTGGATTCAGCGATCCAGGAAAACCTGAAAGAGACGACGACGCGGGTTCTGGCGAGCCTGACGCCCCGCGAGGAGCGGGTGCTGCGGATGCGCTTTGGCATCGGGATGAACACGGATCACACGCTGGAAGAGGTGGGGCAGCAGTTCAGCGTCACCCGCGAGCGGATCCGGCAGATCGAGGCGAAGGCGCTGCGGAAGCTGAAGCATCCGAGCAGGAGCAGGAAGTTGAGGAGTTTCCTGGATCAGTGAGGCGACGCTATTCCTGAAAAACAGATCGGAGGGAGCAAATGTTTGAATACCTGAATCAGAGAAAGTTCTGGACACTAACGGAAAATAGAATCGAAAGTGGGTTGACCGCATTTGGCAATGATTTTGATAGCGCGTTCAAAATTTATGTAGCTGGCGATCAAGTTCTTTCTCAAAGAATTCAAGCGTTTCTTTCTTCACAGTCGTTCTTTCTTGTTGCGTTTGGAGCGTTTGTTCTTGCTTTGCGAGAGAACGTAGATTCGGCCCGCGTGCCAATTATTTCGTTGATCATTCTGGCAATGACGATTTGCATCCTGCATGCTGGGCGCATGTTGAGCGTTCACAGAAAATTGATTCACTTGAATGTTCTACTCCAGAAGAAGAGTGCTTTATTCAAATGGTACATGGATGGAGGTGAGTCTGGGCACACTTTTGCCTATTCGTATTTTTCGCCAGTAATTTTTGGTTTCTTCTGGATATCTTCATTTTTTTGGGTGGTGTGCGGTGTTTAGTGCCCATAAGTCATCGGTCGGGCAGAATAGTGCGCTGTTTGGATGCTTTCACTCGAAAATCTTGCCCCCACGTACATAATCCCGTACACTCCCGCAATCATGCGCATCCTCTCCTCCACCGAACTCCGTGCCAACCTCGCCTCGGTCCTGGACCAAGTGACGGCCGACCACGCCCCTGTCATCATCCACCGCGCCAAGGGCAAGCCCGTGGTGATGGTCAGCCTTGAGGATTGGGAGGCGATGGATGAGACGACCTATCTCCTCTCCTCCCCCGCCAATGCTGCGCAGTTGCGGCAGGCCCTGGCCGATGCGGAGGCTGGGCGTGGCGTCATCAAGACGATAGAAGAGATTGAGGCGATGGAGAGCGAGTGAACCTCCTTTTCCGACCCAAGGCTTGGGAGCATCTGCTGCACTGGCAGGAAACCGACCGAACCATGGCCAGTAAGATCAACGGCCTGATCAAGGAGTGCCGCCGCCACCCTTTCGAGGGCACCGGCAAACCTGAACCCTTGAAAGGTGAGTTGGCCGGTTACTGGTCACGCCGGATCACCCAAGAACACCGTCTGGTCTATCGTGTGAAGGAGGATCAACTGGAAATCCTGTCCTGCCGCTTCCACTATTCCGACTGAAAGGCCCCGCCCCATGTCCCTCCTCTCCCGCCTCTTCGGCTCCAGATCCGCCCCGAAAACCCCAGAGCCGATCCTGCACAAGGACTGCCGCATCTATCCCGATCCGATCCGGGAAGGCGCCATCTTTCGCATTGCGGCGCGGATCGAAAAGGACTTTGGCGGGCAAACCAGGACCCACCGGCTGATCCGCGCCGACACCCGCAGCACGGCGGACGAGGCGGCACAGGCCTCTGCCGACAAGGCGCGGCAGGCGATCGACCAGCTTGGCGACAGCCTGTTCGGCTGAGTCCGCGCCGCCACAGTCATCCCTCAATCTGTTGTGGCCAAAAATAACTGCTGGCCCAGTCCTGCTCTGCGCCCCTATAGCTATGGGGCAACTGGGCCGCAGAGCCCAGATCAGAGGCGGGACACCATAAGCGAGGGAGACAAGCGATGCGCTGCCCATTTTGCGGCAACATTGACACACAGGTCAAGGACAGCCGTCCGGCCGAGGATCACGTCTCGATCCGGCGCCGGCGCTTCTGTCCGGCCTGTGGCGGGCGCTTTACCACTTATGAACGGGTCCAGCTTCGCGATCTGGTGGTGATCAAGTCCAGCGGCAAGCGCGAGGATTTCGACCGCACCAAGCTGGAACGCTCGATCCGCATCGCGATGCAGAAACGCCCCATCGAGCCCGAGCGCATCGACCAGATGATTTCCGGCATCGTGCGGCGGCTGGAAAGCCTGGGCGATACCGACATCCCGTCAAAGATGATCGGCGAGATCGTGATGGAAAGCCTCGCGCGGATCGACACCGTGGCCTATGTTCGCTTTGCCAGCGTTTACAAGAACTTCCAGGCGGCGGACGACTTTGACCGCTTCGTGTCGGAACTGCGCCCCAACGCCGCGAACGAGGATTGAGCCCCGGGCATCCCGAGGACGAGACCCATATGGCCCATGCCCTGCGCCTGGGCCGGCGTGGCCTTGGCCGGGTCTGGCCCAATCCGGCGGTGGGCTGTGTCATCGTCCGGGACGGCATCGTTCTGGGGCGCGGCTGGACCGCGCCGGGCGGGCGCCCGCATGCAGAGACGCAGGCCCTTGACGGGTGCGACGCGCGTGGGGCGACGGCCTATGTCACGCTTGAACCCTGCGCGCACCACGGCCAGACCCCGCCTTGCGCAAAGGCGCTGATCGGCGCCGGGCTGGCGCGGGTCGTCACAGCGCTGACCGATCCGGACCCACGGGTTGCCGGGCGCGGCCATGCCATGCTGCGCGGCGCCGGGATCGCGGTGACCGAGGGGGTGATGTCGGCCGAGGCGCGGCGTGACAATCGCGGCTTTCTGAAGCGGGTGACGCAGGGGCTTCCGCTGGTGACGCTCAAGCTGGCCACCTCGCTGGACGGGCGGATTGCCACGGGCGCGGGCGAGAGCCGCTGGATCACCGGGCCGCAGGCGCGGGCGCATGTGCATCTGTCGCGGATGATGCATGATGCGGTGCTGGTCGGCGCGGGCACTGCGCGGTCGGACGATCCTGACCTGACAGTTCGTGGTCTGGGCGCAAGCCATCAGCCGGTGCGGATCGTGCTGGACAGCCGTTTGTCGCATTCCCCCGGCAGCCGGCTTGGCACCAGCGCGGGGCAAAGCCCGGTCTGGCTGGTGCATGGCCCCGGCGCCGATCCCGGGGCGCGCGCGGCCTGGACGGGGCAGGGCGCCCGGCTGATCGAATGCCCGACCGGACCGGAGGGGCATCTGGACCTGCCGGCGGCCTTTCGCGCCCTTGCCGGCGCCGGGCTGACGCGCATCCTGTGCGAGGGGGGCGGCACGCTCGCCGCCGGGCTGATCCGCGCCGGTCTGGTGGACGATCTGGCGCTCTATTCGGCCGGAAAGCTGATCGGCGGCGACGGGCGCGCCGCGCTGGCCGCGCTCGGCCTGGGCCAGTTGGCCGAGGCGCCCGCCCTTGCGCTGGTCGAAAGCCGCCCGCTGGGCCCCGATCTATTCAGCCTCTGGCAGCGCCAGGGCTGATCCTACCAGGTTCCCGTGTTGCCCATGCTCGCCCAGGGCTCGGCCGGCGGCAGCGCCGCGCCCTTTTGCAGCAGTTCGATCGAGACATTGTCGGGCGAGCGGACAAAGGCCATGCGCCCGTCGCGCGGCGGGCGGTTGATCAGCACGCCATGGGCGGCCAGATGGGCGCAGGTGGCGTAGATGTCATCGACCTCATAGGCCAGATGGCCGAAATGACGGCTGTCCGAGGGCAGGCCGGCATCGCCGTCCCAGTTGTAGGTCAGTTCGACCGGGCATTCTGGCTGGCCGGGCGGGGCCATGAAGACCAGCGTGAAACGGCCGCCCTCGCTGTCGTGGCGCCGGGTCTCTTCAAGGCCGAGCAGGCGATAAAAGGCCAGCGAGCGGTCCAGATCAAGGACCCGAACCATGGTGTGCAGATATCTTGGCGCCATCGCCGCCCCCTTCCCGATGTCAGACTGTGATGCGCCGCCCCCGGCCCCGCAGGGCCGCGACGGTGATGAGGGGTAAATCCCAATTGGCCCGGCTTGTCCAGTCGCCAGGCCCCCGGGGCGCCGGTGCCCCCGACCATCTGGCGGTTTGTGTCTGGGCACCCACCAGATATAGTGGGGATCGACTCATCACCGCCAAGGATGCCGCCATGCCGCTGACCCCCGAGCAGATCGCCGAAATCGAGGCGGCCCGCGCCATGCCGCGCCCCACCCTGCGCGCCACCGCGCCGGGGATGGAGGCGCATCTTTACCGCGCGATCCCGGTGCTGGACCACGGTTTCATCCGCGTGATCGACTACATGGGCGATGACGGCGCCATCGTGCAGGCCGCCCGCGTCAGCTATGGCGCCGGCACCAGGCATGTGCAGAACGACGAGGGGCTGATCCGCTACCTGATGCGGCATTGGCATTCGACCCCGTTCGAGATGTGCGAGGTCAAGCTGCACGTCAAGCTGCCGGTCTTCGTCGCCCGCCAATGGATCCGACACCGCACCGCCAACGTCAACGAATACTCCGCCCGCTATTCGGTGCTGGACCGCGAGTTCTACATTCCCGCCCCCGAACAGCTTGCCGCGCAGTCGGTGGTCAACAACCAGGGCCGGGGCGAGGTGCTGCAGGGCGCCGAGGCCGCCCGCGTGCTGGAGCTGCTGAAGAGCGACGCCAACCGCGCCTATGACCACTATGAGGCGATGCTGAGCCAGGACGGCCAGCAGGGCCTTGCGCGCGAATTGGCCCGCATGAACCTGCCGGCCAACATCTATACCCAGTGGTACTGGAAGGTGGACCTGCACAACCTCTTTCATTTCCTGCGCCTGCGGGCAGATGCGCACGCGCAGTATGAGATCCGGGTCTATGCCGAGGCGATCGCCGCCTGCGTCAGGGACTGGGTGCCGCTGGCCTATGCCGCCTTCGAGGATTACCGGATGGGCGGGGTGACGCTGAGCGCGAAAGCGATTGACGTTTTGAAACGGCGATTGGCGGGGGAGGTCGTGGGGCAGGAAACCTCGGGCATGAGCAAGGGGGAATGGCGGGAGTTCGAGGGGGTTTGGGGGTGAGTGATGTTGTGCGGGTCACCCGTAGGGTGGGGTTCCACCCCACCCCTGGCGCACCGTCGCGCCCCTTGGTGGGGTAAAACCCCACCCTACGCATCACCGCCCCGCCCTACGCCATCGCATCTCCGCCGCCATCCCGGTGCCACGACGAATAGGGCCAATCCCCCGGCCGCTCCACCAACCCGTGTTTCACTGGATTGATCCAGCAATACCGCACAGCGGCCCGCAAGTCGTCTTCGTCCCGGATGTGATGTTCCCAAAACCGCCGTTGCCAAACCCGGCCGTCCTGCTTGTCCGCCTTGGACTTTGACAAAGCCGTAGGGTGGGGTTCCACCCCACCGGGGCTGGCATTGGTGGGGTGGAACCCCACCCTACGGGGCTGCCATTCGCCGCCGGTCAGCGCACGGGTGAACCGTGCCTTGAGCATTCCCATTCGATTGGAATAATCCGCATCCCCCTCCGGCAACGTCCAGACGCAGTGCATGTGGTCCGGCAAGACCACCCAGGCCCGTACGGCAAAGGGCTTGTCGTGGATCGTCCGCCGCGCCGCGTCGCGCAGCAGATCGACATGCCGCACCAAAAGGTCGGCCCCCCGGTCGGCCAGGGCGACCGTGAAATAGACCGTGGCGCCGGGGAGCCTGGGGCGAAGATAACGGGACATGCGGTGAGGCTAAATCCCCATGGTTAACATATCCTTGCGTTACCCCTCCCCATACCCCTGATCCGCCCTATACTCCTGTCAAAGGAGACCCCCATGCCGCTCATCCTCACCCTTTACCTTGCCACCCTGATCCCGTTCCTGATCCTCGATGCGATCATGATCACCCTTGTGGTCAAGCCGCTGTTCGACCAGCAGATCGGCCACCTGATGGCTGACCTGCGCCCGCTTCCCGCGCTGGCCTTCTACCTCGCCTACATCGCCGGACTGGTTTATCTGGTGTCCCTGCCCGCGATGCGAACCGGCAGCGCGGTCTTGATCCCGGCGGCGGTGATCGGGTTCATGGCCTACGGGACCTATGAATTCACCAGCTACGCGATTATGAAGGACTGGACATTCCGGATGCTGGCGACCGATCTGGTCTGGGGAACGACCCTGACCGCGGGGTCGGCCTGGATCGGGGTGGCCATCGCCAAGGCAATCTTCAAGGGGGCGGCATGATCGTCTACGGGCTCTCTACCTGCGACAGCACCAAAAGGGCGCTGAAAGAGCTTGCGGCGGCGGGCATCGCGCACCGCTTTCGCGATATCCGGGCAGAGCCGCTCAGCCGGGACGAGGTTGACGCGATCGTCGGTGAATTCGGCGCCAGGGCGGTCAACAAGCAGTCGACCACCTATCGCAGCTTTTCCGACTTCCTGCGCGAGAGCGAGCCCGAGGCACAGATCCTCGCCCAGCCGACCGTGATGAAACGGCCGGTGATCCGGTCGGACAAGGGCTGGTTCCTGGGTTGGGATGACGAAATCCGGGACAGCCTGACCAGGTGACAGAGCCCGCCCCGGGCGGGCCCCTGAACCTCAGAGCGGGCGCAGATCGCCGGCAGATTCCTTGCCGTCGCGTCCGGTCTGCAATTCATAGCCGATCTTCTGGTTGTCCTGCAGCCCCTTCAGCCCGGCGCGCTCGACCGCCGAGATGTGCACAAAGACGTCCTTGCCGCCGGAATCCGGCGCGATGAATCCGTAGCCCTTGGTCGAGTTGAACCACTTGACGGTGCCTGTCGGCATGCCGCTTCTCCCCTTCACAATCACCCCCGGCGGTATTGCCGGAAGCCGTGCGGCAATCCTTCAAGCCTACGCGATGCGGGCAAAGAGAAAGTCTGTCGTCACCGGCAAGATCATGCCAAAGCCAAACCGAAAATCAAGTCCGGAATCGCCAAGGCGGGAAGGCGCGTAACGTACCGAAAAGGCTGGAAAAAGTTAAAATAGCCAGGGTTGCGGTCTGTCTGTGTCCCCTAAAGCCGCTGCGCGATGAGCCGGTCAAGCGACAGCGCGCCGGCCCCCTTGGCCACCAGAACGGCCAGCAGAAAGAGCCAAAGCGCGCGCTGGTCCAGGATCAGCGCGTCCGAGCTGCGGTCAAAAAGCGCGCCGATCGTCGCCGCGCTGGCGCCGTGGCCCCAGATGTCGGTCAGGCTCTGCACCAGGACAAAGCCGATCATGCCAAGCGCCGCAAGCCGCGTGGCCAGCCCCAAGAGGATCAGGGCCGGAAGCGCCATCTCGGCCACCGATCCCGCATAGGCGACCCCCGACATCCACCTTGGCAACTGGCTGGCGTCATAGCCCACCGCCTCGATCGCCTGGGGAAAGATCTGCGCATAGGCGCCGACCGAAAGCGAGAAGGGCCCGTCGAACTTGGTCAGGCCCGAGGACCAGAAATAACCGGCCAGCACAGCGGCAAAGACCAGCCGCGCCAGAAGGGGCAAGAGCGGTTCAAGCCGCGACGCCTGGGCAAGGGAAAGGGAAAGAAGGCGGATCATGTGATCTCCGTAACGGCGCCGTGGCGCAGAAGAAGGGTCAAGAGCGCGGTCAGGTCGGTCTCTGTCCGCGCGGCCTCAAGAGCAAGCCCCACGGGTTGCCCGTCGCACAGCGCGGCCAGAATGCCGGCCATGCCCGGGGAAAGGGCATGCGGCGCGGGATCATAGTCCTGACGCAGGATGACCAGATTCTCCGGGCCGCTGGCGCCCAGAGGGCGGGCAGGGTCGCCCTGATTGGCCCGCCAGATCGACAGCGCCGGCCAGTCGGACCGGATCAGCCGAAGGCTGGGCGCAAGGGTAAGCCGGGCGGAAACAAAGGCCTCGGGCGGCAGGGTGGCGATGCGGTCAGCCGCAAGGGGCGCGGCATCGGCGGCGTGGTAGCTTTCGCGCAAGGCCTGTTCGATCCGCGCGACGTCAGGCAGATAGCCCAGATGCGCCACGGGCGGAAAAGCGGCCAGAAAGGCTGGAAAGTCGTCGCCGTAAAGCATCATCATCCGGGTGCGCGGCGGATGGGCGCGCAGGAACTCCACCGCCATCGCGGCAAAGAATTCCGCCCCGACCAGCCGCCGGGTCACCGGAAACGCCGCTTGCAGCACGCGCAGCAACGAGGCGGTCACGTTGTTGCGGTAGACGTCGAACCGTGCCTTTGATGGCCTGCCGAGCGGGTCCACCAGCCCGGGCGGGATGGGCAGGTCGGGCGCCAGCAGCGCGGCGGCAAAGGCGGATTGGGTCATGCCGCCGGCTCCAGGATCGTGGCGGCGCGGGCGGCCTCCGCCGCCAGAACCGGCCAGGCTGGCACGTCATTGTCCCATTCGATCAGCGTCGGGCGGGGGCCCCCTCGCGCGATCACTTCGGCATAAAGCGCCCAGACCGGGTCAGCGACCGGGCGGCCATGGTTGTCGATCAAGAGCGGCGCGCCAAACTCGTCCTGGTCGGCCTCGTGCCCGCCAAGGTGGATTTCGCCCACCAGATCAAGCGGAAAGGCCCGGATGTAATCCGCCGCGCTGCTGGCCTGGTTGACGGCCGAGACATGGACATTGTTCACATCCAGCAAAAGCCCGCAGCCGCTGCGCCGGACGATCTCGGCCAGGAATTCGGTCTCGGGCATCGCGGTTTCGGCAAAGGCGAGGTAGGTGGAGGGATTTTCCAGCAGCATCCGCCGGCCCAGCGTTTCTTGTACTTCATCCACATGGGCGACGACCCGCGACAGCGTCGCCTCGGTATAGGGCAGCGGCAGAAGATCGTTCAGATAGGCCCCCTCATGGGTGGACCAGGCCAGATGCTCGGAAAAGCTTGCCGGGTTCAGCCAGGCCAGAAGGTGCTTCAGCCGCGCTAGATGTGCGCGGTCCAGCGGTGCCTCGCCGCCGATCGACAGGCCGACGCCGTGCACGGAGATCGGGAAACGTTCGGCCAGGTGGCGAAGCTGCGCCAGGGGCCGCCCGCCTTCGCCCATATAGTTTTCGGCGTGAATCTCCAGCCAGCCGACCGCGCCGGGATGCTCAAGGATGCCTTGCAGATGCTGCGGCTTGTAGCCGACGCCGGGGCGCGGGGGCAGGGCGGTCTTGGTCTGGTCGAGCATCTCTGTCGCTCCGCCACCGTGCAGGGGAATGGGCGGGGCCGGAAGGCGGGCTTCCGGCCCCGATGGATCAGGCCTGCGGCAGATCGCGCTCCAGCGCTTCGAGCGAGCCCATGCGGGCGGTGCCGTCGGCCATGGCTGGCAGTTCCATCGACAGGCAGGTGCCGGCCGGCACAAGCGACCAGGCGTTGCCCTGATAGTCCACCTTGGAGGTGCCGGCACAGGTGGTGCCCTCACCTGCGGCGCAGTCGTTCTGTCCGGCAAGCGCCACGCCAAAGCACTTTTCCTCGCCCTCGGCCTGGGCGATGTTGGCGGTTGCGGTCAGGGCTGCGGTCATGGCGCCGATGGCGGCAAGGGTCTTGAACTGGATCGTCATGGGTCTCTCCGGGTTGGGTGGTTCTATGCCTTCAGTGCTAGGGGATCAGCCCGCTCACAGGCCAATCACGAATCTGTGCCCCACCGCGCCGTGAGCCTGTCGGCGGTTCCGTGATCAGACCGGCCCCGCCCGGCGGGTTGGCCCGCGAGCCCGCCCGCGCATTAAATCCCGCCAGATCAGCCCCTTAGTGCGATGGCGGCAGGGATTCCAGGCCAAAGGTCGCGACCGCCTCGGCCAGGGTCAGTGTGTCAACACGGGTCTCGCCCAGCCGGCGGACTGAAACAGTGCCGTTCTCCACTTCCTTCATGCCAATGGCCAGGATCACGGGCACTTTACCGACCGAATGCTCGCGCACCTTGTAGATGATCTTTTCGTTGCGCACGACCGCCTAGGCACGCACGCCGGCCTTATTCAGCGCGTTCGTCACCTCATGCACGAAGGGGTCGGCGTCCGAGACGATCGAGGCCACCACCACCTGGCGCGGCGCCAGCCAGAAGGGCAGGCGGCCGGCGTAATTCTCGATCAGGATGCCGATGAACCGCTCGAAAGAGCCCAGAACCGCGCGGTGCAGCATGACCGGGCGGTGCTTGGCCCCATCCTCGCCGACATATTCGGCGTCGAGCCGGACCGGCAGGTTGAAATCGGCCTGGAAGGTCCCGCACTGCCACTCGCGCCCGATGGCGTCGGTCAGCTTGAAGTCCAGCTTTGGCCCGTAAAAGGCCCCATCGCCGGGATTGACCGTATAGGGCAGGCCCAGCCCCTCGATCGCCTTTTGCAGGGCGGTCTCTGCCTTGTCCCAGACCTCGTCGGAGCCGACGCGCACGTCGGGGCGGGTGGACAGCTTGATGTCGAACTTCTCAAAGCCGAGGTCGCGGTAGACCGAAGACAAAAGCGCGATGAACCCGGCGCATTCGCTTTCGATCTGATCTTCGGTGCAGAAGATGTGGGCGTCGTCCTGCGTGAACCCGCGCACGCGCATCAGCCCGTGCATCGAGCCGCTGGATTCATACCGATGGCAGGACCCGAATTCGGCCAGCCGCAGCGGCAGGTCGCGATAGCTTTTCAGGCCCTGGTTGAAGACCTGCACATGGCAGGGGCAGTTCATCGGCTTCAGCGCGTTGATGCGCTTTTCCTTGGCGCCTTCCTCGTCCACCTCGACGATGAACATGTTCTCGCGGTAGGCCTCCCAATGGCCGGACTTTTCCCACAGCACCCGGTCAACCACCTGCGGCGTCCTGATTTCCCGGTAGCCGGCGGTGCGCAGGCGGCCGCGCATGTAATCCTCAAGCTGGCGATAGATCGTCCAGCCGTTCGGATGCCAGAACACCATGCCGGGCGCTTCCTCCTGCAGATGGAAAAGCTCCATCTCGCGGCCGATCTTGCGGTGGTCGCGCTTGGCGGCCTCTTCGAGCATGGTCAGATGCGCCTTGAGGTCGTCGCGGTTCCTGAACGCCAGGCCATAGATGCGTTGCAGCATGGGTCGGCTGGCATCGCCCAGCCAGTAGGCCCCCGCCACATGGGTCAGCTTAAAGGCATCCGCCGGCACTTGCCCGGTATGTTGCAGATGTGGACCCCGGCACAGGTCCTGCCATGGCCCGTGCCAGTACATGCGCAGATCCTCGCCCTCGGGGATGCGCTCGATCAGCTCCAGCTTGAAGGGTTCCCGCCGGCCCCGGTAATATTCGATGACCTTCTCGCGCGGCCAGACCTCGGTGCGCACGGGGTCGCGGGCGTTGATGATCTGCTTCATCCGCGCCTCGATCTGGCCGAGGTCCTCGGGAGTAAAGGGCTCGGCGCGGTCAAAGTCGTAGAACCAGCCCTGATCGCGCACCGGGCCGATGGTGACTTTCACATCGGGCCAGATTTCCTGCACGGCGCGGGCCATGATATGGGCGCAGTCGTGCCGGATCAGCTCCAGCGCCTGGGCCTCGTCGGCCATGGTGTGGATCGCGATGCGCGCGTCCTGCGTGATCGGCCATTGCAGATCGAAGTGCGCGCCGTTCACCGTGGCCGAGATGGCCTTTTTCGCCAGGCCCGGCGCGATCGACATCGCGACTTCGGCGGCGGTCACGCCGGCGGCATAGTCGCGCTTGTTGCCATCGGGAAAGGTCAGGGAGATCTGGGACATGCTGTCCTCCTCGTCGGTTTGGCGCCCACGATGCGCCCGGTTGCGGGTATGTCGGGGGCTTTCTGCCGGGGCAGCGCGCAGATGTCAACCGGGACCGGGCGGCAAAAGGGCCGTTGCGGGGGCGGGCCGTTGCATGGCAGTCTGCCCGGCGGAAAAGGGGAAATGATGCGTCCGTTTGAAGAGATCCTTGCCATTGCCGCCGCCCGCAAGGGCGGGGTGGACAAGGTGCTGGCCGCCATCGAGCCGCCGCTGGACGCCGCCGCGCTGGCCGCGATCCCCGACGACCGTTGGCTTTCGCGCATGGCGCAGGGCATCTTTCAGGCCGGATTCAGCTGGTCGGTGATCGAGGCGAAATGGCCCGGCATCGAAGAGGCCTTTGGCGGCTTTGCCATCGCGCCCCTTGCCTTCATGCCGCCCGAGCGGTTCGAGGCGCTCTTGGCCGACCGGCGGATCATCCGCAATGGCGCCAAGATTCGCGCGATTCACGAAAACGCCGCCTTCATCGACCGCGTCGCCGCCGAGGCGGGCAGCTTTGGCGCCCGCATCGCCGCCTGGCCCGTCGCGGACCATGTCGGCCTTCTGGACTGGCTCTCGCGTGAGGGCAGCCGTCTGGGCGGCATGACCGGGCAATACCTGCTGCGGCGGATGGGACGGGAAAGCTTTATCCTGTCGCGCGATGTCGTCGCGCGCTTGACGGCCGAGGGGGTGATCGACGGTCCGCCCGGCTCGCAGCGGTCGATGCGCGCGGTGCAGCGGGCCTTTGACGCCTGGAGGGCCGAAAGCGGACAAAACCTTAACGTCATCTCCCGCGTGCTGGCGCAGAGCATCGGCTGACCGCCGACCCCGGTTGCCGGCCAGATGGGCAGGCCCTAGGATCGGTCTGGCAATCGGAGCGGACCATGACGGAATTCCTGACGACGCCGCAGGGCAGGCGGCTTGCCTTCAACCGCCTGGACAGCGGGGGGCCGGGTGTGGTCTTTCTGTCCGGCTTCGCGTCGGACATGGAGGGGACCAAGGCGGTCTGGCTGAACGGCTGGTCGCAGGCGCGCGGGCGCGGCTTTCTGCGGTTCGACTATTCGGGCCACGGCCGGTCCTCTGGCGCTTTCACCGACGGCTGCATCGGCGACTGGTTCGAGGATGCCCTTGCCGCCCTGCAAGCGCTGACCACAGGTCCGCAGGTGCTGGTGGGCTCGTCCATGGGGGGCTGGATCGCGCTCTTGCTGGCCCGCGCGCTGCCTGAACGGGTCGCGGGGATGACCCTGATCGCCGCCGCGCCGGATTTCACCGAAGATTCGCTCCGGGCCGGCCTTTCCCCGGCCGAGCGGTCGGAACTGGACCTGACCGGCGCTTTCCGCCGGCCATCGCCCTATGGCGCGCCGCAGGTCTTTACCCGCCGCCTGATCGAAGAGGGCCGCAGCCGGCTGGTGCTGCGCGAGCCGCTGCGCCTGCCCTTTCCGGTGCGCCTGTTGCAGGGCACCGCCGATCAGGACGTGCCCCCCAGCGTTGCGCTGCGGCTGCTCAATCATGCCGACTGCCCCGACATGGCGCTGACGCTGGTCAAGGGCGCGGATCACCGCTTTTCTTCGCCCGACTGCCTGGCCCGGATCGCCGCCGGGATCGACGAGGTCACCGCAGCGGCGCGGGCCAGATAGGCTCAGTCTCCGCGGCGGCGGCGCGCCCTGGGCATCGGGGTGACCGTGGCGGATTCGGGCGCCGCCGAATTGGCGTCGATGAAGTCCAGAACCAGCGGGCGGATGTTGAGCCGCCAGCTCTTGCCGGCAAAGATCCCGTAGTGCCCCGCGCCCGGCTCAAGATGCTGTGCTTTCTTGTGGTCGGGCAGGCCGGTCAAGAGGCCCAGCGCCGCAAGGCATTGGCCGGGGGCGGAAATGTCGTCATCCTCACCCTCGACCACCTTGACGGCGACGCGGGTGATCGCGCCAAAGTCCACCGGCTTGCCGCCAACGCAAAAGGCGTTGCGGGCGATCTCGCGGTTCTTGAAGATGCGCTCGACCGTGGACATGTAGAATTCGGCCGTCATGTCCATCACCGCCAGATATTCGTCATAAAAGCGGTTGTGCTTGTCGTGGTCACTGGCCTCGCCCTGCGCCACGCGCATGATCTGTTCGGTAAAGGCCTTGGTGTGCCGCTCGCGGTTCATCGACAGGAAGCTTTGCAGTTGCAGCAGCCCCGGATAGACCATGCGGCCCACGCCCTTGTACTTGAACCCGACGCGCTGAAGCGCGATCTGCTCAAGCTGGCCCATCGAGATGCGGCTGCCGAAATCGGTGACATCGGTCGGCGCGGCATCGGGATCGACCGGCCCGCCGATCAGCGTCAGGCTGCGCGGCTGGGCGCCTGGGTCTTCGGCGGCCAGATAGGCCGTGGCGGCAAGGGTCAGCGGCACCGGCTGGCAGACCGCGATCACATGGGTGTCGGGGCCGAGTTCACGCATGAAATCCGCAAGATAAAGCGTGTAATCCTCGACGTCGAAGGTGCCGGCAGACACCGGGATGTCGCGCGCATTGTGCCAGTCGGTCACGAAGATGTCGGCATCGGGCAAGAGGCTGGCGACGGTCGAGCGCAGGAGCGTCGCATAATGGCCCGACATCGGCGCCACCAGCAGGATCCGGCGCGCCATCGGGGCGCGGCGGCGGACGAAGAACTGGATCAGATCGCCAAAAGGCCGCTCGACCAGCTTGACCACGTCGACGAGGTGATCCTGTCCCTCGGGCCCGGGGATCGACCGGATGCCCCAGTCCGGCTTGGCGACCATGCGGGCAAAGCTGCGCTCGGTCACCTCGCCCCAGGCGGCGGTCATCTGCACGAGCGGGTTCATCGACAGGGCAAAGGCGGGATAGCTGGCCATGGCCCGCGCCGTCGCCCCAAGCCATTCGCTGGTGTTGCGGGCACTTTCCATCAGATCGTAAGTGGCCATATACTTCATTCGCGTCTCCTGTCGCGGGAACGGGCAGGTCAGCCCTTTCGCCGCATCGCACCAATGGCAGGCCCTGGTTATGCTGCACAGCAGAAAGATTAGAGGCAATATATTAGCATGACAATATCTGATCGCGGCGACGACGGCATTCCTTCACGGCTTGAGGCGAATCTGGCCAGGATCGACGCGCTGACCCAGCGCCTGATGCAGGCCCTGGCGCGGCGCAAGCCGACCGACCCCGGGGTCGGCGGGCCGTCGAACGAGTTGTTCATGAAGGCGGCCAGCGCCTATGTCGCCGCGATGATGCAGGACCCGGCCAAGCTGATGGAGCAGCAGGTGGCCTATTGGGGCCGCACGCTGCGCCAGGCGGCGGCGCACCAGGCCGCGCTGACGGGCGGCAGCTTCAAGGCGCCGGAACCTGATCCGGCGGTCAGGGACCGCCGCTTTTCCAATCCCCTGTGGGACACGCACCCCGGCTTCAGCTTTCTGAAGTCGCAGTACCTGATCAACGCCGAGGCGGTCAAAGACGCCGTCCGTGACATGGATCTTGATCCGCGCGAAAAGGCGCGGGTGGACTATTTCGCGCGCCAGATCGTCGATCTGTTCGCGCCGACGAACTTTCTGGGAACCAACCCGGACGCGCTGGAAAAGGCGGTCGCGACCGAGGGGGAATCGCTGGTTCAAGGGCTGGAAAACCTGGTCGCCGATCTAGAGGCATCGAACGGCGAGCTTCTGGTCACGCTGGCCGACCGCAAGGCTTTTGTCCTTGGGCAGAACATCGCCGCCACGCCGGGAAAGGTGGTGTTCCGCAACCGGATGCTGGAGCTGATCCAGTACACGCCCACCACCGAAACCGTGCATCAGACGCCGCTGCTGATCTTTCCGCCCTGGATCAACAAGTTCTATGTGCTTGACCTCAAGCCCGCGAACTCGCTGATCAAATGGGTGGTGGATCAGGGATATACCCTGTTTGTCGTCTCATGGGTCAACCCCGACGCCAGCTTTGCCGAGGTTGGCATGGATGACTATGTCGAACAGGGCTATCTGGCCGCGATCGACGAGGTGCGGCGGATCACCGGGCAAGAGCAGATCAACGCCGTAGGGTACTGCATCGCGGGCACCACGCTGGCCCTGACGCTCTCCTACCTCAAGTCGCTGGGCCGCGATCCGGTGCGCTCGGCCACCTTCTTCACCACGCTGACCGACTTTTCCGACCCCGGCGAGGTCGGCGTCTTTCTGGCCGAGGATTTCCTTGAAGGCATCGGCCGGCAGATCGACGCGGATGGCATCCTGTCGCGCGTCTTCATGGCCAAGACCTTTTCCTTTCTGCGCTCGAATGACCTCATCTACGCGCCGGCGATCAAGAGCTACATGCTGGGCGAGACGCCCCCCGCCTTCGATCTGCTCTACTGGAACGGCGACGGCACCAACCTGCCCGGCAAGATGGCCAAGGAATACCTCTACGGCCTGTGCCGCGACGACGGGCTGGCCCGGGGCACCTTTGCGATCAAGGGCCGCAAGGTGTCGCTCAATGATGTCACCCTGCCGCTCTGCGCCATTGCCTGCGAGACGGACCACATCGCGCACTGGCGCGGCTCGTTCAACGGGGTGCGGCAGATGGGATCGGGCGACAAGACCTTTATCCTGTCGCAGTCCGGCCATATCGCCGGCATCGTCAACCCGCCCACCAAGGACAAGTACGGCCACTATACCCATCCCGGCCCGATGACCACGCCCGAGGCCTGGCGCGAGGCGGCAGAATTTCACGCCGGGTCCTGGTGGCCGCGCTGGGAGGCGTGGCTGGCCACGCGGTCCGGCCCGCAGGTGCCCGCCCGCCAGCCAGTGCCGGCGCACATCCTGTGCGATGCGCCCGGCACCTTCGTTTCCGCGGTGCCGGCGGTCTGATCTCGCGCTCCAGCAATGCTGCGTTGCAAAAAGTTCATGCCGCAACGCAGAAAAACTCTTGAAATGCCGCGGTGCAGCATGTATGTGGGGTGCATGACGAAGCGGGCATCCAGCCCCGGTTTCAGGAGAGATTGAGATGACCAAGACCGCAGACATGAACAAGGTCATGCAGGACATGATGGCCGCCTTCCCGATGGACACCTCGGCGATGCAGAACGCGTTCAAGACCCAGGCCGCCTTTGCCGAGCGTCTGTCCGCCGTCGCGCTGACCGCCGCCGAAAAGTCGACCGAGATCACCTCGAAGTGGGCCAAGGACGCGCTGGCCAAGCTGACCTCGGCCTCCAAGGCCAAGGTCGAGGCCGCCGACTACCCCAAGGCCGCCGCCGACTTTGCCACCCAGGCCGCTGAAATGGCCGCCGAGAATCTGGCCGCCTTCGCCGAAGTGGCGAAAAAGGTCCAGATGGACACGGTCGAGCTGATGATGGCCGCCGGCAAGGACGCCACCGAAGAGGCCTCGGCCGCCGTCAAGAAGGCCACCGCAGACGTGACCGCCGCCGCCAAAAAGGTTGCGACCGCCTCCAAGTAAGGGATCCGGGCCTGCGTCCTCCCTCGCAGAGCATCCGGTTCGGGCGGCCCCAGAGGCCGCCCTTTCCTTTTTTCTGCACCTCGCCTAGACTTCTCTGCGCTGCAATATTCCCAAGGGAGTGGGCAAGATGGCCGAGGCCGACAAACCGTTGCTGATCAAGCGCTACGCCAGCCGGCGACTGTACAACACCGAAACCTCGGACTACGTCACGCTCGAAGAGATTTCCGGCTTCATCCGCGCCGGGCGCGAGGTGCAGATCATCGATCTGAAGTCGGGCGATGACCTGACGCGGCAGTATCTGCTGCAGATCGTGGCCGAGCACGAATCCAAGGGCGACACGGTCCTGCCGACCAATGTGCTGACCGACCTTGTGCGCAGCTATGCCACCAACATGCAATCGGTCGTGCCGCAGTTCCTGCAAGCCAGCTTCGAGATGCTGCGCGAGGGGCAGTCCAAGATGGTCGAGAATCTGGGCGTTCTGCCCAATCCCCTGGCGGCGGTGCCGGGCTTTGAGGCCATGCGCAAGCAGCAAGAGGCCTTCATGAAGGGGCTGATGGGCGCGGTCCCGGGCTGGGGCAATGCGCCGGGCGCCGACAGGCAGGCCGAGACGCCGACTGCGGCGGCGGGCCCGGCCGAGGATCTGGCCGAGATCAAGCGCCAGTTCGCCGAGCTGCAAAAGAAACTGTCAAAGCTCTGAGCCCATGACCGTCGCCCAGGGTCGCGTCACGCTTTGGGGCATCGAGGTCTTCCTTGCCGTCGCCGAAGAGGGCTCGGTGTCCGGCGCGGCGCGGCGCCTTGGCGTCAGCGCCTCGGCCGTCAGCCAGCAGGTCGCTGGGCTTGAACAGGCGCTGGGCGCGCAGCTTCTGGACCGTACCGCGCGGCCCGTGCGCCCCACGCCCGCCGGCGCGATGTTCCGCCGCCACGCCCAGACCATTCTGAACGCCGAAGCCGAGGCGCGGGCCGAACTGGCCGTTGCCGACCTGTCGGGCCTGACCACCCTGCGCCTGGGCATGATCGAGGATTTCGAGGCCGAGGTGACGCCGGCCCTCTTGACCGCCCTGTCGCGGGATCTCAGGGGCTGCCGGTTCCTGCTGGAAACCGGCGCCAGCCACCGCCTGCTCGACCAGCTTGAATCGCGGGCGCTCGACATGGTCGTCGCCGCCGACATGGCCCTGCAAAGCGCCGACGAGGGCTGGCGCGAGGTGCATCCGCTGCTGGCCGAACCCTTTGTCGCCGTCGCGCCCAAGGGGCAGGACATGCAGGGCCTGCCGCTGATCCAGTACACCGCGCGCCACCTGATGGGCCGCCAGATCGCCGGCCATCTGGCCCGGCTGAACCTGCGCCCCGCGCATCGGTTCGAACTGGACAGCTACAACGCCATCCTGGCCATGGTCGCGGCCGGCCAGGGCTGGACGATCCTGACGCCGCTGGCGCTGCACAGCGGCGCCCGCTTTGCGGCAGGGATCACGGTGCATCCCTTGCCCTTTGCGCCGCTGGAGCGGACGCTGTCGCTGTCGGCCCGCGCCGGCGTGCTGCACCAGATGCCGGCGCAGGTCGCCGCGCAGCTCAGAACGCTGGCGCATCAGGCGGTCCTGGCCCCCGCGCTGCGGTCCTGGCCCTGGCTTGAAGGCCAGCTCAGACTGCTCTGAGGGCGCCTGCCCTCAAGCGCTTTCACTTTGGTCAAATATCCTCGGGGGCAGCGCCTTTGGCACAAAGGCGCGAAAGGGGGGTGAAGCCCCCCTTCTACCCCCTCACCGCCGCCGCCGCGTCGGCAATGGCCTCGGCGATATAGTCCAGTTCCGCCTCGGTCAGCCGGGTCGGCAGGCGCACATCGCAGGCGCGCATCAGCATCGCGCGGGTCTGCGGCAAGTCCGGCTCCGGGCCCAGGAACTCCCAGTTCCAAAAGGCCCGCGCGTTGCCCTCGGACAGGCCAAAGACCTGCACCGCCACGCCGCGCCGCTTGGCCTCGGCCTGGAATTGCAGCGCCTCGGCGTCGGTCCATGTCCCCACCAGATTGAACTGGATCGAATCCGGCGCCCGCTCTTCGGGGCCCAGCGGCGGGGGGACATGCAGGCTGGCGGTCCGGTTCAGCCGCTCGGCCACGCGGTCATGCCCGGCACGGCCCTTGGCCACGCGCCCGGCCACCAGCGGCAGTTGCGGGCGGATCACCGCCGCCGAGAGATTCTGCATCCGCATGTTGTAGAGCGGCAATTTGTTCTGCCACAGCATGTAGCTGTTCTGCATGCCGGGATGCTTCTTCCAGTTGCTTTCATAGGCGCCCGACATGATCACGCAGCGCGCGGCGATTTCCGGGTCATCGGTGATCAGGATCCCGCCCTCGCCGGCATTGACCAGCTTGTAGGACTGGAACGAAAAGCATCCGACCTTGCCGATGGTGCCGATCTTGCGACCGCCCCATTCGGTGCCCAGACTGTGGGCCGCATCCTCGATCACCGGAATGCCGCGCGCATCGCACAGCGCCATGATCGCATCCATGTCCGAGGTGTGGCCGCGCATGTGGCTGATCAGCACCGCATCCGCCCCGTCCAGCTTGGCCGCAAAATCCCCCATGTCGACGCGGTAGTTGGCGCCCACCTCGACCAGCACCGGCTCCATGTCGGCATGCACGACGGCCGAGGGCACGGCGGCAAAGGTAAAGGCCGGGATCAGCACGCGCGCGCCGCGCGGCAGGTCCAGCGCCTTGAGCGACAGGAACAGCGCGGCCGAGCAGGAGGCCACGGCCAGCGCATAGCGCGCGCCCATCAGTTCCGCGAACTCGGCCTCCAACAGCGCGACGGGCGCGCCTTCGGGGGCGGTGTAGCGGAAAAGATCGCCCGAACGCAGCAGCCGCTCGATCTCGGCGCGGGCGGCGTCGGGGATGGGCTCGGCGTCATAGACATTGGGGGCAAGGGTCTGTCCGTCGGGGGCCATTGTAAGCGTTCCTTCAACTCTTCTGTCGAAAAGCTTTAAACCCTGCTTTGGTAACGCGCCAGTGACATTTGCCCGGATGGGTCGGGAACCGCTTAGCCGGCGGTCAGATCCCCAGCCGGTCGCGCATCGCGTACCAACTCATCGCAAGCACCAGCATGGGCCAACGCAGCGCCGCGCCGCCGGGAAAGCGGGGCTGCGGCAGCGCGGCCATCAGATCGAACCGGCCGGCCTGGCCGGCGACGGCCTCGGCCATCACCTTGCCGGCCAGTCCGGCCATCGCGACCCCGTAGCCCGAATAGCCCGAGGCCGAGAGCACATTGGGATAGGGCCGGATGAAGCAGGGCAGCCGGTTGACCGTGATCGCCAGTGTGCCGCCCCAGGCATAGTCGATCCGCGTGCCACGCAACTGCGGATAGACCCGCAGCATGGGCCGCGACACCGCTCGGATCACGTCTGGAAAGCGGTAGCCGTAGGTCTCGGCCCCGCCGAACAAGAGCCGGCCGTCCTCGGACAGGCGCCAGTAGTTGTTGACGAATTTCGTGTCTGTGACCGCGACGGGCTCTGCGATGATGCTGGCGGCCCGCGCCCCCAGCGGCTCGGTCGCAAGGATGTAGCTGTTGATCGGCATCACGCGCGCGGCCACGGCACCGTCAAGCCTTCCCAGATAGCCGTTGCAGGCCAGGATCAGATGGCCGGCCGAAACGGCACCCCGCGCCGTGTGGACGCGCACCCTTGGCCCGTGGTCGATCCGGACGACTTCAGAGCCTTCGTGCAGCCGCGCCCCTGCCTTCGCGGCCGCCCGCGCCAGCCCGATGGCATAGTTGAGCGGATGCAGATGCCCCGCCCCGCGGTCGATGTCGCCGCCCTTGTAGACCGCGCTGCCGATGAGCCGGCCCAGTCCCGCCTCGTCCAGGGGCTCGATCCGGGCATAGCCGTAGTCGCGGAAAAGCTTTTCCGCGTTGCGGTGGCTGTCGCGCACTTCGGCGGGGCTGCGGCAGGCATGGGCGATGCCGGAATGAAAGGTCACCGGCATGTCGTGGCGCCGGATGAGGTCCTGGACCAGCGCCTTTGCCTCTTCGCCCAGCGACCAAAGCTGGCGCGCGCGTTCAAGGCCCAGCATGTCCTCCAGCACCTGCTGGTCGTGCCGCTGCCCGGTGCCCACCTGACCGCCATTGCGCCCCGAGGCGCCAAAGCCGACGCGGTGCGCTTCGAGCAGGACAACGCTCAGCCCCCGCTCGGCCAGATGCAGAGCGGCCGACAGGCCGGTGTACCCGCCGCCCACGATGCAGACATCGGCAGATCTGTCACCCTCCAGCGGGGCAAATCTGGCCAGCGGGGCGGCCGTGGCGGCGTAGAAAGAGGCCGGGTATTCCCCGGCCCTGTCGTTCGCGTGCAAGAGGTTCATCAGACGTTCAAAAGCAGATGCTCCCGCTCCCAGGGGCTGATGACTTGCAGGAACTCCTTGTATTCATTGCGCTTGACCGAGGTATAGACCCTGACGAAGTCAACGCCCATCACCTCTTTCAGCGCCGCGTCCTCGTCCAGAAGGTCAAGCGCATCCCCCATGTTGACCGGGATGTCGTCATTGTCGATATAGGCCGAGCCCGAGAATTCCGGGCGCGGCAGCTTTTTCTCCATCAGACCCAGATACCCGCAGGCCAGCGTCGCGGCGATGCCGAGATAGGGGTTGCAGTCCATCCCCGGCAGGCGGTTTTCCACCCGCCGAGCGGCAGGGGCGCTGATCGGGATCCGCAGCCCCGTGGTGCGGTTGTCGCGTCCCCATTCCAGATTGATCGGAGCGGCAAAGTCCGGCACATAGCGGCGATAGGAATTCACATAGGGCGCCAGCAGCGCGATGGCGCCGGTCAGATGGTTCTGCATCCCGCCGATGAAATGCAGAAAGGCCTCGGTCTCTTCGCCCTTCTTGCCGGAAAAGATGTTCTTGCCGCTGCGGCTGTCCACCACCGAGGTATGAATATGCATGGCCGAGCCCGGCTCGCCGGCGATCGGCTTGGCCATGAAGGTGGCAAAGCAGTCATGGCGCAGCGCGGCCTCGCGGATCAGGCGCTTGAAGAAGAACACATCATCCGCCAGACGCACCGGGTCGCCGTGGGCCAGGTTCAGCTCGATCTGCCCCGCGCCGCCCTCTTGCAGGATGCCGTCGATCTCAAGCCCCTGCGCCTCGGCAAAGTCATAGATGTCGTCGATCACTTTGCCGTATTCGTCGATGGCCGACAGGCTGTAGGCCTGCTTGCCCGCCGCGCGCCGGCCCGAGCGGCCCATGGGCGGGATCACCGGCTGGTTCGGGTCGGTGTTGCGGGCGGTCAGAAAGAATTCCATCTCGGGCGCCACGACCGGGGTCCAGCCCTGATCGGCGTAAAGCTGCACGATTCGGCGCAGCACGTTGCGCGGGGCAAAGGGCACCAGGTTGCCCTGCTGGTCCCTGGCGTCGTGGATCACCTGCAAGGTGACATCCGCCGTCCAGGGCGCGGCGGTCGCGGTGGACCAGTCCGGCTCCAGGATCATGTCGGGCTCGGTAAAGGCGTCAAAGGGGTTGTCGGCCCATTCGCCGGTGATGGTGTGCAGAAAGATCGAGTTGGGCAGGAAGTAATTGGCCTGATGGGTGAATTTCGCCGCCGGCATCGCCTTGCCGCGCGCGACACCGGCAATGTCGCCGATCACGCATTCCACTTCGTCGACACGGCGGTTGCCAATGTATTCTCGTGCTGCCTCGGGCAGCTTGTCGGTCCATTTGGACATGGGTCACACTTGGGTCTTGGGGATTGCCGCCGGGCGTCAGGCCCGGAGGGTCGGAGAACTCTCGGGATTCTTGAAAAAGGCCTCTATCTGCGCGGCAATGGTCTGGTTGTGCAGCGGCTGGTCCAGCTTTTCGGCTGCGGCGGCCATCAGACCGTCGGGCACCAGCCCCTTGCCGCGCGTGCGCATCAGCCCATCCACGAATTCGGGCCGAAACTCGGGGTGGGCCTGCACCGTCAGCGCGCGGCCGGGGTAGAGCAGCCCGGCATTGGCGCAAAAGTCGTTGGAGGCGATCACCTCTGCGCCCTTGGGCGCCTCAAGCACCTGATCGCGGTGCCAGGCGTTCAGCACCAGCTTTTCGTCGCCAAAATCGTATTCCGTGGCGCCGACAGCCCAGCCGCCCTCGTACCGGGCGACCTTGCCGCCCATGGCCTGGGCGATGATCTGATGGCCAAAGCAGATGCCAACGACCGGCACCCGGGCGGCAAAGCTGGCGCGGATGAATTCCTCCAGCGGCGGGATCCAGGGGTGATCTTCATAAACCCCATGGCGCGAGCCGGTGATCAGCCAGCCCTCGCAGTCGTGCACATCGGCGGGAAACTCCCCCTCCACCACCTTGTAGGTGCGAAAGGTCAACCCGCGCCCGGCCAGAAGGCGCGCGAAGAGGTCCGGATAGTCCCCGTAATCGGGCGCCAGCGCCTCGGGTGACATTCCGGTCTGCAATATGCCGATCAACATCTGAAACCGCCGCTTGGTTGGGCAACTCTGGGGACCGCCCCGCTTTGCGTCAAGGGGGGCGGCCTGCGCTTGGGTCAGACCGTGTCGAGATACAGCTCGACCCGTTCCTGCTCGCTCAGCTCGCCAATATAGTGCAGCTCCTGCCGCTTGGTCGAGATGAGGTTCTTGATCAGTTCCGGATGCAGGAACCTCGGCACGATCGCGCTTTGCTCCAGCGCGTCGATGGCCTCTTCCCAGCTTTCGGGAATCTGCGGCAGCCCATCGACGGCATAGGCATTGCCGACAATCGGGGTGGGCGCCTCCATCTGGTTCTCGATCCCGTCCAGGGCCGCGCCAAGGATGGCCGCCAGCATCAGATAGGGGTTCACATCGCCCCCCGCGACCCGGTGCTCGATCCGCCGCGCGCTGGGCGAGCCGGCGGGAATGCGGATCGCGGTGGTGCGGTTCTCGTAGCCCCAGGCGATCGAGGTCGGCGCGTGCTTTCCCGGGACCAGACGTTCATAGGAATTCTGGTGCGGCGCAAAGATCAGCGCCGAATCCTTCATCGCGTTGAGGCAGCCGGCCACAGCGTTCCTGAGCATCGCCGTCCCCTTGGGCCCGCCGCTGTCAAAGACGTTCTCGCCCGTCTCGTCGATCACGCTGAAATGGGTGTGCAGGCCCGATCCGGAATATTCCGGATAGGGCTTGGCCATGAAGCTGGCGGCAAAGCCGTGGCGCCGCGCCAGACCCTTGACCAGCATCTTGAAGAACCAGGCATCGTCGGCGGCCCTGAGGGGGTCGTCGCAATGCATCAGGTTCACCTCGAACTGGCCAAGGCCGGTTTCCGAGGTGGTGGTGTCGGCCGGAATGTCCATCGCCTCGCAGGCGTCGTAAAGATCGGTAAAGAAGGTGTCGAAGGCGTCCAGCGCCCGGATCGACAGCGTCTCGGCCGCCTTGCGCCGCTTGCCGGACCGGGGGGATGCGGGCACCTGCATGGTCTTGCCCGAATCGTCGATCAGGAAAAACTCCAGCTCCATCGCGCAGACCGGCGTCAGGCCGCGCGCCTTGAAACGGTCCACCACCGCCCGCAGCGCGTGGCGCGGATCGCCTTCATAGGGCTGGCCATTCTCGCGGAACATCCAGATCGGCAAGAGCGCGGTCGGCGCCTCAAGCCAGGGCATCGGCATGAAGCCGCGCTCGGTCGGTCGCAGCACGCCGTCCTGGTCGCCCTGTTCGAACACCAGCGGGCTGTCGTCGATATCCTCGCCCCAGATGTCAAGGTTCAGGATGGAAAAGGGGAAGCGGGTTCCGTTCTTGACCACATTCTCGGCAAAGCGGGTGGGCACACGTTTGCCCCGCGCCTGCCCGTTCAGATCGGCGGCGGCCACGCGAATGGTCCGCACGTCGGGATGCTTTCTCAGCCAGTCTTTCATCATCTTCAATCAGGAAGGGCGCTGAACCGCCCGCGCCAGGGCCCTCATCGGCCCGGCAGGCAGGTTACGGATCATGCCCTTGATCCTTTCCCTGGTTTCGATCACCGGCGCGCGCCCGATGGCACGCGCAATTTGATCAAACTAATCCTACTATCGGAACAGCGCCGGGCGCAAGCGAATTCTGCTGCGCTGGTTCTGCGGCACGTAGCGGTTCAGGTGGCGGTTGATGCGGCCAAGAACAAAGGTCACCAGAAGCGTCAAGAGGACAAAGTAAAAGCCGACAATCGGATAGGGGATGAAGGGGTTGAAGGTCTTGTCGGCGAAGTAGTTGGCATAATACAGCGCATCGCCCTTTTGCCCGAAGGCGGGAAAGGACGAAAAGAACACCAGAGTCGTGGCGTGAAAGAGAAAGATCGCCTCGTTGGTATAGGCCGGCCAGCCGAGGCGCAGCATCGTCGGCCACTGGATGCGCCGGAACCGCGCCCAGCCGGACAGGCCATAGGCATCGGCCGCCTCAAGGTCACCCTTGGGGATGGCCCGCAACGCGCCGTAAAAGATCTCGCCGGCATAGGCTGCGGTGTTGAGGAACAGCACGATCAGCGCCCCGGCCCAGGCCTTGGTCAGCCAGCTTGTCTGGGCGGTGAATCCAAGGATTTCCACCCCCGCACGGGGCAGCAGCACCAGCGTCTCGTAGGCCAGAAAGAACTGGATGAAGAGCGGCGAGCCGCGAAAGACAAAGACGAACCAGTCGGCCGGCTTGCGCACCAGGGGCGAGCGGGCGGTCTTGGCCAGCGCCAGCGCATTGGCCAGAAAGAACCCCGCCAACAGGGCCAGCGCACCGAAATAGACATTCCAGATCAGACCAGACCCGATCAGCGTGAACTGCTGGCAAAGCGTAAAGTCGGTCTTGGGCAAAAGGTTTTCCCCGATGCCGATCGACCGCAGCCCATAGGCCTGGATGGTCTCGATGCAGGTCATGCTCATGCCCCGGCCCTCCGCATCGCTTCGCCGGCGGCGGTGGCTTGCCCGCGCGCCAGCCGCGCCGAGAGCCGGCCGAGAACACCCTCGGACAGCTTGGTCATCGCAAGGTAGAAGCACAGCAGTCCGACGAAATAGAACAGGCGCCAGTCCGCGTGCGGGTATTCATAGGCCTGGGTCTTGGACCCGCCCAACTCGCGCGCGTAATAGACGATATCCTCGACCCCCAGCAGGAACAAAAGCGGCGTGGCCTTGATCAGGATCATCCACAGGTTCGACAGGCCGGGCAGGGCATAGACCCACATCTGCGGCACCAGGATGCGGCGAAAGACCTGCCCGTGGCTCATCCCGTAGGCCTCGGCGGTTTCAAGCTGCGCCTTGGGCACGGCCTGCATCGCGCCGAACATCACATTGGCGGCAAAGGCGCCAAACACGATGGCAAAGGTCACCACCGCCAGCGCAAAGCCATAGGCGTCATGCCAGCCGGCGGCGGAGGTGCCTAGCGGCACCTTGGCCTCCTGGCAGACGCGGAATTCCTTGCCCTGCCAGGGCCACTCCGACCCCGCCGGGCAAACCATCAGGTGCTTGAGGTATTCGATCCCCTGATCCAGCGCGATCACGAAGAACAGGAAAAAGATGATGTCCGGAATGCCCCGGACCATGGCGATATAGGTCTTGCCGAACGCCCGCGCGAACAGGTTCTGCGAGCGCGCCGCCGTCGCGCCGCCAAAGCCAAAGGCCAGCGCCGCAGGGGCCGTGATGACCAGAAGCAGAAGGACGGTCAGAAACGAGCGATAGAAATCGAAATGCTTGGCCGAGGTCAGATAGCAGACCAGCCATTCCAGCCCTTCAAGGGCCTTCGGATCGGCGCAGAAGGAAAACATCGGGGCCCCGGGTTGGCTGGGAAAAGAAGTCGGGCGGGGCCGTCAAGACCCCGCCCGAAGCTTTGGCTCAGCAGCCTTCCTTGCCGGCGTCGCCCCAGACCAGGGCGTCGGGGCCAAAGTATTCGGCCTTGGTGATCATGGCATCCAGCGTGCCGTCGCACTTCATCGACTTGATCGCCGCATCGAACTTGGCGCGCAGATCGTCATCGCTGTCGCGGAAGCCCAGGCCAACGCCGCCGCCGATCGATTCTTCCTTGGCCAGCAGCACCAGCGCGCCGCCCGATTCCGCCGCGATGGGCGACAGATAGTCCTTGTCGGCCAGCACCGCGACGGCCTCGCCGTTGCGCACGGCAGCGACGGTTTCGTCGGGCGTGGCATATTCGACCACGGTCATGCCGTTCTCGGCCACAAAGGCGGCCTGGATGGTCGAGGTCTGCGCGGCCACCGGGCCCGACATCAGATCCGCATCGGCCGACAGCGCCATGTAGGCCGACGAGGCCGGCGGCAGGTAGCCCTGCGAGAAGTCGATGACCTCTTCACGCTCGTCGGTGATCGACATGCCGGCGATGATCACGTCGTAGTTGCCCGACTGAAGGTTCGGAATGATGCTGTCCCACTCGTTGGTGACCCATTCGCAGGTCAGCCCGGCGCGCTTGCACAGCTCGTCGCCGAACTCGCGCTCAAAGCCCGCGACTTCGCCGGCGTCGTTGATGAAGTTGTAGGGAGGATAGGCGCCCTCGGTGCCCAGGCGCACGACATCCTGGGCAAAGGCGGTGCCGGCAAGTCCGGCAAGAGCGGTGGCAAGCAGAAGTTTCTTCATCGTGGTTCCCCTGTTCGGTGGTTGGATGGTTGTTTGTGCCTCAGGCCGTCGCGGAAAGAAAGCCGCGCAGGCGCTCGGTCTTGGGGGCGCCGAACACCTGTTCGGGCGCGCCTTCCTCTTCGATCCTGCCCTTGTGCAGGAAGATCACATGGTCCGACACATCGGCGGCCAGTTTCATGTCATGGGTCACCAGGATCATGGTGCGCCCCTCGTCGGCCAGCGCCTTGATCACGCGCACGACCTCTTGTTCCAGCTCGGGGTCCAGCGCCGAGGTCGGCTCGTCGAACAACAGAGCCCTCGGTTCCATGCAAAGCGCCCGCGCGATGGCGGCGCGCTGCTGCTGGCCGCCCGACAGCATCGCCGGCCAGGCGTCGGCCTTTTCGCCGATGCCGACCTTGTCCAGGTACATCCGCGCCTTGGCCTCGACCTCGGCGGGATCGCGGCGCAGCACGGTGACCGGCGCCTCCATGACGTTTTGCAGGATTGTCATGTGCGACCACAGATTGAACTGCTGGAACACCATCGACAGGTTGGTGCGCATCCGCGTCACCTGCGCCCGGTCGGCCGGGTGGCGGCCCAGGCCGGTGCCCTTCCAGTGCACGGCCTCGCCCTCGAACCTGATCTCGCCGTCCTGGCTGTCCTCCAAGAGGTTGCAGCAGCGCAGAAGCGTGGACTTGCCCGACCCCGAAGAGCCGATGAGCGAGACGACCGCCCCGCGCGGCGCCACCAGATCGACCCCCTTGAGAACCTCAAGCGAGCCATAACTCTTGTGCAGGTTGCGAATTTCTATGACGGGGGTCTCAGCCTGGGCCAACGCATCGCCTTCCCTGATCATGGTCCATCTCCAATTGCGCGCAGAACGGTTGGCAATGCAACGCGAAATCTGCCGGATTCCGGGAAAGGGCTTGGCAATCTGGTCATTCGGCTTGTGCAATCTGGTCGGGCAGCGCCGGCGTGGGCACGCGCAGGTAGCTCTCGGCCGCGATTCGCGTCACGCCGTAAAGCAGCAGCGTATCGGCGTCCTCGGCCGACAGCGAGGCCACGGCCTGCCGAAGGGCGTCGAACAGGCCCTGACCGTCGGCGCCGGCGGCCGAGATATAGGGCAGGGCCGGCGTGGGGGCGGTCCGGCCGATCTCGCGCAGGCCCGCCATGAAGGGATCGTAACGCCGGCACAGGGCATGGCTGACCGCATCCAGCGCCGCGATGTCGGCCGCCCCCGTTGCCACAGCCTGCGCGGACAGACGATGCGCGCCGGACTGCCAGACGCGGGCAAAGCGGAACCCCAGCCCCTGCGCATGGGTCTGCGGCGCGGCCCAGCCCGACTGGCTCATCGGCTCGTTATAGGCAAAGCGGGCGTCGGCGAAATCCTCGATCCGCTGGCGCGGATCGTCCTTGCGGACGACAAAGACCGAACAATACTGCCCCGGCGCACAAGCCGGCAGGCGGTGGTCGGGCGCGGCGACCAGCGTGACCTGCCCGTGCAGCCGCGCGCGATAGGGGTAGCCGCAGGTCTGCGACAGGACCAGATCGGGCGCGGTCCAGGCCGGCCAAAAGGCCGCCTCGCCGCGCGTCAGGCCATCGGGGGCCGCGATGCCCCGGGCGCGCAGGGCATCGCGCACCAGCACCCAGAGCCGGTCATGCGCCGCAGCGGTCTCGGCGCGGTCGTACATGCCCAGCGCGGCGATCATGCCCGGGCCTGCGCCCTTTGCCGCGCGCGCGCGTTCTCGACATCGGTCAGCCCCAGCAGCGTCGAAACGAGTCGCAGCACCTGATCCTCATGCGCATCGCGCGCGCCGTCCGACAGGGCCACCGACCACATCGCCTCCATCAACCCGGTGCGCTCGTCCAGCGGCACCGCCTCTTTCAGCGCGCGGGTAAAGCGCACGGTGTCCGGCGCCTCGGCCTCCAGCGTCTCGGCGTCCGCGCGCAGGCGGGCCGAGGCAAAGGGATCAAGGTCGAACCGGGCCTGCAGCACGCGGTCGATGCGCTCGACCTCTTCGGCGGCGTAAAGGGTGTCGGCCCGGGCGACCCGGACCATCAGGGCGGCCAGGGCAAGGCGGGCCTCGTCCGGAGGCAGGGCGGCGGGGGCGGGGGCAAAGAGCCGGTGCAAAAGGGTCTGGAACATCGGGGCAGAATAGGGCCTGGCGCCGCGCTCGCCAAGCCCCGGCGGTCAGGGCGCGATTGCCCTGGCGATTTCGGCCGCCGCCACCTCGATCCCGTAGGGCGGGTTCACCACGAACATGCCCGAGCCGACCATGCGGTGCCCCTCGCGCGCCGGCGGAAAGCGGAGCTCATGACAAAACCCTTGCGGAAAGATCGCCGCCAGCGCCCGCACCATCGGCGCATGGGGCGCGGCCGATAGCAGCGGATACCACAGCATCAGCACGCCGACATTCCACTTGCGCGCGACAGCTTGCAGAAAGGGCGGGATGCGGTCGTAGTCGGTCTTAACCTCGTAAGAGGGATCGACCAGCATCAGTCCCCGGCGCGGGGTCGGCGGCGTGACCGACAGGGCAAAGTCAAAGCCGTCGCGCTGGTCCAGATGCGGCTCCCAGAGGGCCAGGTTCTCGCCCAGCGCGCGAAACTCCTGCGGGTGCAGTTCGGCCAGATGCAGCCTGTCGGTCTGGCGCAGCCCAAGCCCCGCGATCAGCGGCGAGCCGGGATAGGCCATCGGCCCCCAGGTGGCCCTCACCTCGTCCAGCCGCTGGCGATAGGGATGGCCGGGGGCAAAGCGCGCCTCGACCCGCGCCACCCCCGCCGCCGCCTCGCCGGTCTTGGCCGCCTCGTCCGAGCCGAGATCGTAGAGACCCCGGCCGGCATGGGTCTCGATGTAGCTGAGCGGCTTGTCCTTTTGCGTCAGATACGCCAGCACCCAGGCCAGAAGCGCGTGCTTGTGGACATCGGCCAGGTTCCCGGCGTGATAGATGTGCTGGTAGGAAAGCATGCCCCCACCTATCCCGCGCCCCGGCCCCGGGCAAGCACGAAGCGGTTGATTAACCCCGCCCGCCGCACTAGGTAGAGCCCGACAATCGCAGGGAGCCGACATGCTGGAAATCTTTACCCCCGAGGGCTTTACCGCCCTGTTGCAAGTGATCGGCATCGATCTGGTGCTGGCCGGCGACAACGCCGTGGTCATCGGCCTTGCGGCGGCCGGCCTGCCCAAGGAACAGCGCAACCGGGCGATCCTGATCGGCATCATCGCCGCGACGATCCTGCGCATCGGCTTTGCCCTGATCACCACGACGCTGCTGGGGATCACGGGCCTGCTGCTGGCGGGCGGGATCCTGCTGCTCTGGGTCTGCTGGAAGATGTACCGCGAACTGCGGGCGGGGCACGACAATCTGGACGACGCCGCAATCGAGGCGCTGGCCGATGCCGACCTGAACGCCGACGGCACCGTCGCCGCCGGAGCGCCGAAAAAGACGCTGCGGCAGGCGGCGTTGCAGATCATCATCGCCGATGTCTCGATGAGCCTTGACAACGTGCTGGCCGTGGCCGGCGCCGCCCATGACCACCCCACGGTGCTGATCATTGGCCTGGTGCTGTCCATCGCGCTGATGGGCCTGGCCGCGACCTATGTCGCCCGCCTGTTGTCAAAGCATCGCTGGATTGCCTGGGTCGGCCTGGCGTTGATCCTCTATGTGGCGCTGAAGATGATCTATGACGGCTATCTGGACATCCGGGGCGTGGGCGTCCACGCCCAGAGGGTCACCCCGGCGGCGGTGATGGCCTCGGCCTGACCGGGGCCGGGGGGGGGAGGGAAAGGGCTCGCCAAAGGGTGCGCCCTTTTGGTTTTGGGGGTGAGGGGCGGCCCCGCGCATTTCGCGCGCCGGAGGTAAGGGGAGGACAAGGCAACGCTGGCCCGGGCGGAGAAGGAAACGCACTGCGTTTTCCCGCCCGTGTGGGAACGGTTGCGGCATGACCGGTTCCGCCCTCACACCAGAGGCCAGCGCCCGACCCGGAGGGCGTGGAGCGCCCTCCCTGCGGGGGTCGGGCGCTGGCCGAGGGCCTTTGGGGCCCTCGGCCGGATTGCGGCAACCGTCTCGCATGACCTCGGCGATGGCCTCGGTCAGCACCGCGCGGATCAGGAAGTGCCCCGCCTTTTCCTCAACTGAACCGGC
>JBQTIT010000012.1:0-5128 GCA_052387855.1 Paracoccaceae bacterium | reverse complement strand
GGGCGCTGGCCTCTGTGGTCTCATGCGGAAGCGGTCTGCCTTCACCCTTCCCACACGGGCGGAAAAACGCGGTGCGTTTTCCTTTTCGCCCGACTTTGGCCGAGGTCATGCGAGACGCCCGCCCCATCCCTGGCCGAGGGCCCCAAACGCCCTCGGCCAGCGCCCGCCCCCCAGGGAGGGCGCTCCACGCCCTCCGGGTCGGGCACCGGCCTCAGCGGTCTCATGCGGAACCGGTCTGCCTTCACCCTTCCCACACGGGCGGAAAAACGCGGTGCGGTTGCGTGTGCGCCCGACTTTGGCCGAGGCCATCGCCGTGGTCATGTGATGCCGCCTGCCCCACCCCCGGCCGAGAGCCCCAAAGGCCCTCGGTAAGTGCCAGACACATCCGCCCGATCCGCTCTGGCCCCCGCCGCGCCTGGCGCCTATAAGGCGCCATGGCAAACCGCGCGCCCCAGCACACCGACACGGCCCTCGGCTTTGCCTACGCGCTGGGCGCCTATGTCTTCTGGGGATTCCTGCCGCTCTACATGAAGGCGCTGGCCCATGTGCCGACGCTGGAGGTCCTGGCCCACCGGGTGATCTGGTCGGTGCCGGTGTCGATCATGGTCCTTCTGGTCCTGCGCCGCGGCGCCGATCTGCGGGCGGCGCTGCGGTCATGGCGGCTTCTGGGCATGGCGGCGATGACCTCGGGGCTGATCGCGGTCAACTGGGGCATCTATGTCTATGCCATCCAGTCCGGCCAGGCGCTGGAGGCGGCGCTGGGCTATTACATCAACCCGCTCTTTTCGATCCTTCTGGGCGCGGTGCTGCTGAAAGAGCGCCTCTCGCCCAGCCAGTGGGCGGCGGTCGCCCTTGCCGCCATCGCGGTCGGCGTTCTGACCTGGCAGGGCGGGCGCGTGCCCACGCTCGCCCTGGCCCTGACGCTGACCTGGGGGCTTTACGCCTATCTCAAGCGGCGCCTGCCGCTGGGCCCCAACCAGGGCTTTGCGCTTGAGGTGCTGATCCTGCTTCCACTCAGCCTGGGCTATGTGCTGTGGCTGCATGCGCGGGGCGAGGCGACCTTTGCCCAGGGCGTTCTGCCCGACGATCTCTTGATGATGGGGCTTGGCCTGGTCACGGCCCTGCCGCTGATGGTCTATGCCAACGCGGCCAAGCTCTTGCGGCTCTCGACCATCGGCATCATGCAGTACATCGCGCCGACCATGATCTTTCTGACCGCGGTGCTCTGGTTCGGCGAGCAGATGGACACCGGCCGGATGATCGCCTTTCCGATGATCTGGGCGGCGCTGGCGCTTTACTCGGTCAGCCTGGTGCGGCAGGCCCGCGCAGCGGGCTGACCGCGCCACCCGCGACCGAATGCCCGACCCCGGCCGCCCGCCCCCGGGGAAAAACCGCGCCCCCCTGCCCTTGCGGCCACCCCGGAATTGCTTCACTAGTTGGAACGAAATTCGCGGGCCAGCCCGGTCCGCCGCCAGATCATGGACTATCCGACATGCCTCAGACCGACCAGAAGCCCACCGAAGACATCTCGGTCCGCGAGGTTTTCGGGATCGACACCGACATGCGCGTCAAGGGCTTTGCCGACGCGACCGACCGGGTGCCGGCGATCGACCCCACCTACAAGTTTGACCCCGACACCACGCTCGCCATCCTCGCGGGCTTTGCCCACAACCGCCGTGTGATGATCCAGGGCTATCACGGCACCGGCAAGTCGACCCATATCGAGCAGGTGGCCGCAAGGCTGAACTGGCCCTGCGTGCGCGTCAACCTGGACAGCCACATCAGCCGCATCGACCTGATCGGCAAGGACGCCATCAAGCTGCGCGACGGCAAGCAGGTGACCGAGTTTCACGAGGGCATCCTGCCCTGGTGCCTGCGCAACGCCGTCGCCATCGTGTTCGACGAATACGACGCCGGCCGGGCCGACGTGATGTTCGTGATCCAGCGCGTGCTGGAACATGACGGCAAGCTGACGCTGCTCGACCAGAACGAGATCATCACGCCGCACCCCAGTTTTCGCCTCTTTGCTACCGCCAACACGGTCGGCCTGGGCGACACGACGGGCCTTTACCACGGCACCCAGCAGATCAACCAGGCGCAGATGGACCGCTGGAGCCTGGTGGCGACGCTGAACTATCTGTCGCACGACGCCGAGGCGGCGATCATCCTGGCCAAGAACGCCCATTACAACACCGAAAAGGGCCGCAAGACCATCAGCCAAATGGTGACCGTGGCCGACCTGACCCGCACCGCCTTCATGAACGGCGACCTTTCCACCGTCATGAGCCCTCGCACCGTGCTGAACTGGGCCCAGAACGCCGAGATCTTCCGCAACCTCGGCTATGCCTTTCGCCTGACGTTCCTGAACAAGTGCGACGAGCTGGAGCGCCAGACGGTGGCCGAGTTCTACCAGCGCTGCTTTGGCGAGGAGCTGCCCGAGAGCGCGGCAAGCATGGCGATGAAGTAAGGGCGCCGCGCGCCCCGGCGCGCGACCGCTGCCACAACGGAACGGATCATGACCAAAGCCACCGACAACCCCGCCGATCCGTTCAAGAAGGCCCTGGCCGAGGCCACGCGCACCATGGCCGACGATCCGGAGATGACCGTCTCCTACTCGGTCGATCCGGCGGGCATGAACAAGGAAGGCGTGCGCCTGCCGCAGGTCAGCCGGCGCATGACGCGCGACGAGGTGATGCTGGCGCGCGGCACGGCCGATGCCTTTGCCCTGCGGCGCCGCTATCATGACGAGGGCGTCTCGGCCCGCTACAGCCCCACGGGGCAACTGGCGCGCGACATCTATGACGCGATGGAAATGGCCCGCTGCGAGGCGGTCGGCGCGCGCGCCATGCCGGGCACCGCCACCAACATCGACGCCAAGATCGCGCACGAGGCGGACCGCAAGGGCTATGCCCAGATCACCTCCAGCTCCGATGCGCCCCTGCCGGTCGCGGCGGGCTATCTGGTGCGGCACCTGGCCACCGGGCGCGACCTGCCGTCCGGGGCGCAGAACGTGATGAACCTCTGGCGCGGCTTCATCGAGGCGCAAGCGGGCGGCAGCCTGGAGACGCTGGACCATGCGCTGGCCGACCAGGCCGCCTTTGCCCGCCTTGCCCGCAAGGTGATCGCCGATCTGGGCTATGGCGACCAGCTTGGCGACGATCCGGACCGCGAGGACGACGACAGCGCCGGCGAGGAGGAGGCCGAGGAAAGCCCCGAGGACGCCGGCTCGGACGAGCAGGAAGGCGAGGAAGGCGAGGCCGCGCCCGAAGAGGCGCAGGAGGATCAGGACGACGAGTCGCAGGCCAAGGTCTCGATGGAAGAGCAGGCCGACATGGAGCAGGGCGACGAGACCGAACTGCCCGAGGGCGAGGCGCCGCTGGAGCCGCCGCCCCCCGCCGCCCATTCCGACGCCGACCCCAACTATACCGTCTACGCCGCCGATTTCGACGAGGAAATCCTGGCCGAGGACCTGGCCGAGCCGGCCGAACTGGAACGGCTGCGCGCCTATCTGGACCAGCAGCTTGAGCCGCTCAAGGGCGCGGTCAGCCGCCTGGCCAACAAGCTGCAACGGCGCCTTCAGGCGCAGCAGAACCGCTCCTGGCTGTTCGATCTGGAAGAGGGCACGCTGGATGCCGGGCGCCTGGCGCGGGTGGTGGCGAACCCGACGACGCCCTTGTCGTTCAAGCAGGAAAAGGACACCGAGTTTCGCGATACCGTGGTGACGCTGCTTCTGGACAATTCCGGATCCATGCGCGGCCGCCCGATCTCGATCGCGGCGATCTGCGCCGATGTGCTGGCGCGCACGCTGGAGCGCTGCTCGGTCAAGGTCGAGATCCTGGGCTTTACCACCCGCGCCTGGAAGGGCGGGCAGAGCCGCGAGCGCTGGCTGGCGGGCGGAAGACCGCAGGCCCCGGGGCGGCTGAACGATCTGCGCCACATCGTCTACAAGGCGGCCGATGCGCCCTGGCGGCGGGTGCGGCCGAACCTGGGGCTGATGATGAAAGAGGGCCTCTTGAAGGAAAACATCGACGGCGAGGCGCTGGAATGGGCGCACCGGCGGATGATGCGCCGGCCCGAGGTGCGCAAGATCCTGATGGTGATCTCTGACGGCGCGCCTGTGGACGATTCGACGCTGTCGGTCAACCCGGCGAACTTTCTGGAAAAGCACCTGCGCGACGTGATCGCCATGGTCGAACGGCGTCGCGCGGTGGAGCTGATCGCCATCGGCATCGGCCATGACGTGACGCGCTATTATCAGCGGGCGGTGACGATCACCGATGTCGAGCAACTGGCCGGCGCGATGACCGAGCAACTGGCCGGGCTTTTCGAAAGCGATCCGCGCAAGCGCGAGCGGGCGCTGGCGCGGCGGGCGGGGTAGAGG
Source organism: Paracoccaceae bacterium (assembly GCA_052387855.1). Classification (GTDB taxonomy): domain Bacteria; phylum Pseudomonadota; class Alphaproteobacteria; order Rhodobacterales; family Rhodobacteraceae; genus CAIYZT01. The sequence continues at coordinate 747 of JBQTIT010000012.1, read as the reverse complement.
GGGCTCGGCCCCCTCTTGGCCTGCGGCCAATTCACCCCCGGGATATTTGGGCAGAGAAGAAGGCACGACATGTTCCAGACATTTGACAGCCCCTCAGATCCCTCGCAGGGGCCGGCGCGGCTGGCGGCTCTGCGCGGCGCGATGGCGCGGGCGGGGGTGGCGGGTTTCATCGTGCCGCGCGCCGATGTGCACCAGGGCGAGTATGTCGCGGCGCGGGACGAGCGGCTGCAATGGCTGACGGGGTTTTCCGGCTCTGCGGGGTTCTGCATCGTTCTGGCGGAGGTCGCGGGCGTCTTTATCGACGGGCGCTATCGTACCCAGGTCAAGGGCCAGGTCGATCTGGCCCATTTCACCCCCGTGCCCTGGCCCGAGGTCAAGCCGGGCGACTGGCTGCGGCAGCATCTGGCTGCCGGCGCGGTCGGGTTTGACCCTTGGCTGCATTCGGCCGAGGAGATCGGCAAGATCGAGGCGGCCCTGCAGGGCAGCACGGTGGACCTGCGGCCGGTGGCGAACCTGGTCGACGAGATCTGGCAGGACCGCCCTGCCCCGCCGCAGGGCCGCGTCTTTGCCCATCCCGAGGCGCTGGCCGGCGAAAGCGCGGCGGCCAAGCGGGCGCGCCTGGGCGAGGCGCTGGCGCGCGAGGGGGCGCGGACGGCCGTGATCACCCTGCCCGACAGCCTGTGCTGGCTTTTGAACCTGCGCGGCGCCGATGTGCCGCGCAACCCCGTGCTGCACGGCTTTGCCCTG
>JBQTIT010000011.1:0-6602 GCA_052387855.1 Paracoccaceae bacterium | reverse complement strand
CAACGATCGCCTGCTCGCGCAGGTCGACAAAGGCGGGGCTGTTCAGGAACTGCTGGACGTGGCGCAGACGGGCCTGACGCTCGCCCTGCTCGGCCAGCATCTCCTTGAATTCCTCAAAGGGATCGACCGGCCTTGCCGCCGAGCCGGCGCCGAGCGGCGGCGCGGACCCCGGCGAATCCCCCCCCGCATCGCCCCCGGAAGACCGCGCGGCACCCTTGGCGAACGCGGCCCCCGCCGCGTCCTGCAAGGCGCCTGCTTCTGTGTCTTCCGCCATCCGGGACCCTTCCTGACCACACGGAGCGAAGGTAGGCGCTGCAACGGGCCGAGACAAGCGCAACCAGCGCCTCGGTCGCAACAGATTGATGTAAGGATGTTTTCCGGCCAAGCCATCACTCCGGCGGCTTGGCCCACAGGCGCGGGCGGGCGCGGGCGGGCGCGGGCAAGCCCTGCGGCGACCCGCAGCCGCCCCTCGCCCGCGGCCACTGGCCCCTGACGCGGCCGCCCTGCCCGACAGACACGGCGCGGGGCGGCTGTGACGAAGTAGACCTTTACGATGTGATGCGGCTTGGCCTATTGTTCGGGCGAGTTTCGGGTTGGAGGTGTCGATGGATATTTCGTTTTTGCGCGGTGATTTCGGGGCGATAGTGACGGGCAGTCCCGGGGAGCGCGCCAGCGACATATCCGCAGATCGGCTGGCCGAGATGTTGCGGAAACATGGCGCGGTCCTGTTTCAGGGGTTCGGGACCGATCTTGCCGAGTTTGACGTGATGACGGACAAGCTTGGCACCGATTACATGAACTACAAGGGCGGCGGCTATATCCGCAAGACGACGGGCGAGGAGACTGGCAAGACGCTCCTGTCCACCTCGACGACCTTCGAGAAGGGTCAGATCAAGCCGATGACCATGCCTCTGCCGCTGCATGCAGAGATGTTCTACACCGACAAGCGCCCGCTCTTGCTGTGGTTTTACTGCGTGACGCCCGCCGACAAGGACGGACAGACGACCATCGCGGACGGGGTCGAGATCTATTCGCGCCTGTCGCAGAAGTGGCGCGAACTGTTGTCGGCCAAGCGCCTGATGTACCTGCGCGCCTATCCCGAGGGGGTCTGGCAGAACATCTACCAGACCGAAGACATCTCCGTGGCGCGCGCCTTTTGCCACGACAGCGGCATGACGACCGAGGTTGACGCCGCCGGCACGCTGCACACGACCTATCTGGCTTCGGCGATCCCGATGACCCGCTGGGGCGGGCATCAGGCCTATATCAACTCGGCGATGACCGTGGTCATGCAAGAGGGGACCGACCGCGAAAGCCTGAGCCGCATCCGGCTTGAGGATGGCGAGCCGCTGCCGCGCGAGATGATCAAGGACATCATCGCCATCCAGTCCGAAGTGATCTTTGAGCTGGAATGGTCGGCGGGCGACTTCGTGGTGCTGGACAATTCCCGCACGATGCACGGCCGGCGGGGATTCGAGGATACGCGGCGAAACGTGCTGCTGCGGATGGTGCGCGACGTGGCCTTCTGACCGCGTCTGCCCGGCAGGGCGCGCCGAGTGCGGCCTTTTTGGCTTTTTGATTTCTGGCCGCGCGCCGCTGGGGGTGCGGGCCACAGGTGACAAGGATCGAGCGATGCAGACCAAGGCCATTCAGGACCATTTCGGGACCATCATGCAGGCCGGGCCCGGCGAGACGGTTGACGACATCGACATCGCGGCGGTGACCGCGCTGATCAAGGACCGCGGAACGGTGCTTTTCTCGGGATACGGGGCGAGCCGCGAGGACTTTGACCGCTTCACCGACCGGATCAGCCCGGACTACATGGATTATCGCGGCGGCGGCTATGTGCGCAAGTCTGTCGGCGGCGGCGCGGGCGAGGGCAAGGCGCTCCTCTCGACGCGCTACGACCACGGGCGCGAAAAGCAGATGACCTTTGGCCTGCCGCTGCATGGCGAGATGTACTACATCGACCACCGCCCGCAGGCGCTGTGGTTCTACTGCGTCAAGCCCGCCGATGCCGACGGGCAGACCACCGCCTGCGACGGGGCCGAGGTCTACAAGCGTCTGGGTCAGGAGTGGAAGGACCTCTTGCACGCCAAGCGGCTGATGTTCCTGCGCGTCTACCGCGACGGAGAGTGGCAGAAGATCTACCAGACCGAAGACGCCACCGAGGCCTGCGCCTTTGCCGAGGGCAATGGAATCACGGTGGAGTTCGACGCGGCCGAGCGGACGATGCGCACAAAGTATCTGGTCCACGCGGTGCTGCCGACCCGCTGGGGCGGGCACACGGCCTATATCAACAACCTGCTGACCGTCTACATGCAGATGCAGATGGGGCGCGGCGACACCTCGACCGTCTGGCTTGAAGATGGCTCGCCCATCCCCGATGCGCTGATGGACGAGGTGCGGCGCGTGCAGGATTCGCTGATCGTCAACCTTGACTGGGCGGCGGGCGATTTCGCCATCCTCGACAACTCGCGGGCGCTCCACGGCCGCCGCGCCTTTGAGGACACCGAGCGCGAGGTCTACCTGCGGATGGTCCGCACGGTTCCGTTCTGATCGCGCGGCCATGAGCGGTTCGGGGATGAGTGGCGCTGACACCGGACCGTCGCCGCGACTGCGCGAGGTGCTGCGGCAGGTGGGCGGCGGGGCGGTTTCGGATGCCGGGCAGGCGCCCGGCGCCAGCGGGATCAGCCGTGACACCCTTGCATCGGCCGTCGACGGGATCATCGCGGCGCTTGACGCGGCGGGGCTTGCGGGGGCGCGGCTCTGCCTGCCGCTGTCGTCAAGCCTGGGCTCGCTGGCGGCGCTGATGGCGGTGATGGAAACCGGCGCCTCGGGCGCGCTGGTGCCGATGCCGGCCGAGGGGCTCGACGCCGCCACCGACTGGCCGGCCTTTTGCGAGGCGGTTCTGGTTCCGCCCGATCTGGGGTCCGATCCGGGCGCCGGCATCGCGGCGGGGGCGGCGGGCGGGCTGCGGATCATGGCCCTGCCCGGCGGGCGCCGACCGCGCGGCGAGGATCTGATCTATCTGCGCACTTCGGGCACGACAGGCCAACCCAAATGGGCGGCGCACGACACCGCCCGCCTGCTGGACAACGGGCGGGCCGTGGCCGAGCGGCTGGCGCTGGGCCCGGCCGACCGCGTGATGATCCCGGTTCCGATCCATCACATGTTCGGCCTTGGGGCCGGGCTTTTGCCGACGCTGGTGTCGGGCGGCCGGATCCATCTTGTGCCGCGCGGCAACCCGCTGGTGTTCTTCCAGGCCGAGCGGGGCCTGGTGCCGAGCGTGATCTTCATGGTGCCCAGCCAGTGCCGCTCGGTGATGGCGCTGGGGCGCGGTTCGGGCAACGCGCGGGCCATCGTGGTGGCGGGCGACCGGCTTTTTGCCGACGAGGCGCAGGCCTTTGAGGCCAGGCACGGCACGCTGGTTGCGCTTTACGGGTCAACCGAGATGGGCGCTATCAGCGCCAGCAGCCCCTCTGACCCCGCGTCGATGCGCCATGGCACGGCCGGGCCGCTGATGCGCGGCATGACGCTGGAGCGCGAGCCCGGCGATCCGGATGGGGTGCTGCCGTTCCGGGTGCGGGCCGAGAACGGGCTCCTCGGCTATGTCGACCGCGAGACGGGCGCGCTCCTGGCGCCGGCTCCTGCGGTCTGGGCGACGGGCGATCTGGTGCACCTGCACGAGGGCGCGCGGATCGAGGTTCTGGGCCGGTCCGACCATGCGGTCAAGCGCGACGGGCTTTTGGTGCACATGGGCCAGATCGAGGGCTGCCTCGCCCAGGCGCCCGGGGTCGATCAAGCCGTGGCGGTCAGCGCCGGCACCTCGCGGCGGGGGGCGGGCCTGGTGGCCTTCTGCACGCTCGTCAGGACCGGCGCGGGCGATCGGGCCGCCGCGCAAGAGGCGATCCTGGCCCATGCCCGCGCCGCGCTTGAGGCGCGGGCGGTGCCCGACCGTCTGGTGATCCTGGAAAGCCTGCCGATGCTCGCCTCCGGCAAGGCAGACCGCCTGGCGCTGAAGGGGATGGCCGACGCGGGGTAAGGCCGGGGCGTGACGCGGCGGACTCCCCTTTTGCTCGGCGGCGCCTATATGCTTGATCAGGCATGGCAACGGAGTGGACTTGATTGATGAACATCACGGACGAACTGGTTGGTCTTGTTGGGCGGGAGTTGAAGGTTGAGTTGGCGGGATTTGGTCCGTTGACGCCTGTGTTTGAGGGGGGTCTTGAGCTGGACAGTTTTGCGGTTGTTGACCTGATCACGCGGATCGAGACGCATTTTGGGATCCAGTTGTCGGACGACGATTTTCGGCCCGAGAATTTCACGGATCTTCGGACGCTTGGCGCTGTGGTTCAGGGTTACGTGGACCGCAAGGCGTGATGGTCCGGCCCTTGGCGGGCTTTCGGGCGGGGGGCCTGGCGGCTCCTGAGGTCTGGCGCGTGCTGCCGGGGGCCCTGGCGTGGTGAGGGTGTTCCGGGCGCTCTGGTCGCTCTTGGTGCGGCTTTTCGGGTCCGAGGACGGGCGCGGGGACGGGTCCGGGGGCACGGGGCGGCGGGGGCGGGGCGGCCGGGCCTATGTGCCCCGTCGCGACACCCGCCCCGGGCCCGGTCCTGCACCCGGGTCCGGCCCGGCGCCGCGGGCGCCCTCCCGTGACGCCTCCCCGTCTGCGTCCCCGTCTGCGGCCCCTTCTGCGTCCCGTGTTCCCCCCGCGCAGATCGCGCCGGCGCGGCCCGGGGCGCGGATCCCGGCGGAACGGATCGTTCCGGGGACCTTTCGCGACCGGGCGCGGGGCCGGCTGGTGCCGTTCCGGATGTACATGCCTGATTCGTCCGCCGGGCCTGCTCCCGTGGTGATCTTTTCGCACGGGCTTGGCGGCTCGCGCGATGCGGCGCCCTATCTGGGCCACGCGCTGGCGCGGGCGGGGTATTTCGGGGTCTTCATCCAGCATCCGGGCACCGACAGCAGCCTGCTGGACGGGATCGAGACCCCGCAGGAGATGCAGCAGCGGCTGGCGATGGCGGTGATGGTGCCGGGCAACATGATCGACCGGTTTTCCGACCTGCCCTTCGTGCTGGACCAGCTTGAGAAGATGAACGCCTCCTCGACCCTGGCCGGCCGGCTCGATCTGACGCGGGTCGGGATGATCGGCCATTCCTACGGCGCGCGCGGCACCATGGCGGCGGCCGGGCAGGCCTATGGCTTTCACGGCACAAGGTTCAAGGAGCCGCGGATCAGGGTGGGCGTGCCGCTGAGCCCCAATGTGACCGTGGGCCCCGGCCAGAGCCTGGCAGGCATCTACGATGCCATCGACATCCCGCTTCTGCACGTGACCGGCTCGGGCGACGGGATGATGGGGGATGTGGATTTCGACCCGATCTCGCGGACCATCCCCTACCGGACGATCACCGCGCCGGACCAGTACCTCCTGGTGCTCGACGGCGCCTCGCATTCGACCTTCAGCGGCAGGGTCGATGACGGCGACGGCGGCGAGGTGCAGGAGGTGATCGCGCTTCTGGTGGTGCTGTTCCTGAACGCGCATCTGCGCGGCGATGGGGCGGCAAGGGACGAGCTGCGCCGGGACTTCGCCTACCGCCTGGCGCCCGAGGACATCTTCGAGTTCAAATAGGGCCGGGCCGGCAAGAGCGGGGCCCGGGGGGGGCGCAGACGGACCCCGGAGCGGTCTTGCAGCGGGCGGCGCTGCGGGGGTTTGGCACCCCCGCGGGCCCTTGGCGCGGCCAGGGGCCCCTGCCCCCGCGGGATATTTTTCACGGGGGATGCGGGGGGATGCGGATTGGCTCAGGCGGCGTCGGCCGCGGCCTTCGGGCGCATCATGTTCAGCCGCCGCAGGCGCCGGCCCATCTCGTCGCCGCTGTTGACGTTGGGAAAGGGCCGGTCGGGCACCGGATGGCCCAGAAAGGCGCAGAGCGGCGCCCAGCCCTGATCGGCGCTGAACACCAGGAGCCGCTCGGGCGCGATCTCGGCCCGGACCTCGGCGATATGCGCCTCATAGCGCGCCAGGGCGGTCTCGCGGCTGGCCATCGCGCCCTGCAAGAGCCCGTTCCAGACCAGCCGGTCGAGCATGGCGTTCACCTTGCCGCCAAAGTCGGTCGTCGCGCCCAGCCCGGTGCCGTGGTAGATGGTCCGCAGGGTGCTGTCATACCAGCCCTCCGGTCCCTTGGGATGCAGGGTCAAGAGCACCCTGGCCTCCGGAAAGGCCCGCGCCAGCGCGCGCCAGGCCGCGCAGCCGGGATAATCCACCGTCGCGCCGTAGCCGGCAAAGACCCGCTCCCATGCGCACCGCGGGGTCGTCTCGTCAACGCCGAGCCAGAAGTCCACATCGCCCTTGTGGCGCGGGTCGAACAGGACCTCATTCATGTGGTAGCAGGGCGTGCCAAGCTGCCGCAGGGCTTCGGCAAGGGAAGTGGTTCCGGTGCGGCCAAAGCCGGCACCTATGATCTTGAGGGGCATTGTCTGTGTCCGTCGTCGAATGCTTTGGAACGGGTGGCCTGATTTTGGAGCGGAGAGCTCGGGCTCATCGGGTTCAGGTTATGCTGCTTGACGCTGATGGTTCAAGCGGCGGTTTTGGATGGTCTGCTGTT
>JBQTIT010000010.1:0-22434 GCA_052387855.1 Paracoccaceae bacterium | reverse complement strand
TCCGGGTGGTTTTAGCACAAAGGCCACACCCCGGCCGGTTTGGGCCCGGGCGGGGCGGGTCCACCCTTGGGCGAGGCCCGGCCGGCTGGCCCCGGCCCGGGGGCGCCTTTTTCGTTTGTGGTGGCGCGCGGCTTGCGGCAGGCTCGCCCCATGAACCGCATCGACCAGACCCACCCCGACGCCCCCGCGCTTGCCGCCCCTGGCCCCCATCCGGTGGGGGTGCAGACATTGCAGCTTGTGAACCCCCGGCAGGTGGACGTGCTGCGCTCGGCCAGGCGCATGTGCCGCGCCGACCGGCCGCTGACGGTCGAGCTGTGGTATCCCGCCGCGCCGGGAACGCCGGCCGGCACGATCTATCGCACGCTGCTGCGCGACGGGCACCGCATGGTTGAACTCGCGGGGCAGGCCTGTCGTGACGGTGCCCGGGCGAGCGGTGATTTCCCGCTGGTGATCCTGTCGCACGGCTATCCGGGGAACCGGATGCTGATGGCGCATTTCGGCGAAAAGCTGGCCTCGCGCGGCTATGTGGTGGCCAGCATCGACCACAAGGATAGCACCTATGACGACCTTGGGGCCTTTGCCTCGACCCTGGTCAACCGGCCCAGGGACACCGCTTTTGTCCGCGATGCCCTGAGCGGGCGCGCCGACATCAGCCGCAGCGCCATCATCGGCTATTCGATGGGCGGCTATGGCGCGCTTGTCGCCGGCGGGGCGGCGGTGGCGCGGGCGGCGCTGGGCCTGCAAGGCGCGCCGCGCGCCGCGCTCTGGGCCGAGGCGATGGCGCCGGCGGTGGACAGCCGTCTCAAGGCGATCATCCCGATCGGCCCCTGGGGCCGCCAGCACGGGATATGGGACGCCGCCGGACTGGCCGGGTTGAGCGTGCCGATGCTGCTGATGGCCGGCAGCGCCGACGATGTTTCCGGCTATGAGACCGGCATGCGCCCGATCTTTCAGGAGGCGGTCAGCGTGCCGCGTCACCTCTTGACCTTTCGCGGCGCCGGCCACAACGCCGCCGCGCCCTATCCCGCCCCGGCCGAGGCGCATGAGCCCTCGGCCCATCTCGATTTCCTTCCGGCCGAGCATTATGCCGATCCGGTCTGGGACACCGTGCTGATGAATTCCATGGCGCAGCACTTTGCCCTGGCCTTTCTGGACCTGCACCTCAAGGGCGATGCCGCGCGCGCGGGCCACTTTGCCAGCCCCGGCGCAGAGCCCTTGCCCGGGCTGACGCTTGAAACCCTGATGCCCGGGCAAAGCCCCCTTTGACCTTGGTGCGCCATGCCAGACCACGCCCCGCCGATCATCGCCTCCGAATGGCTGAACACCCCAGTGCCGCTGACGCTGGAGGCCCTGCGCGGCCGGGTTGTCGTGGTCGAATGTTTTCAGATGCTCTGCCCGGGCTGTGTCAGCCATGGCCTGCCGCAGGCGCAGCGCATCGCGCAGACCTTTCGCCCCGAAGATGTGGCGGTGATCGGGCTGCACTGCGTCTTTGAGCATCACGCGGCGATGACGCCGGTCGCGCTGCGCGCCTTTCTGCACGAATACCGCATCCGTTTTCCGGTCGCGGTGGATCAGGCGGGGGGCAACGGACCCCTGCCGGTGACCATGCAGGCCTATGCGCTGGAAGGGACGCCGACCCTGCTGCTGATCGACCGCGACGGCCGCCTGCGCGCGCGGCATTTCGGAACGGTTTCCGATCTTGCGCTGGGCGCCGAGATCATGGCGCTGGTGCTGGAGGGCGCCTGACGCGCCGATCCCGATGGCGGCCCTGAAACGGCAAAGGGCCCCCTTTTCGGGGGCCCCCGCTTGCGGGCAAGGTGCGCCTTGTCAGTGATCCGCCGCCGAAGCTGCCGCCTTGGCCTCTTCGACCGAACCCTTGGCGCCGTTGAAGAAGGCATTCAGCGCCACCGCGACGATCGAGGCCAAGAGGATGCCGCTTTCGATCAGCGGGTGGATGGAATGGGGCATCCACATCTTGAAGTTCGGCGCGATCAGCGGGATCAGGCCAAAGCCCACCGCCACCGCGACGATAAAGAGGTTGTGGCGGTTCCGGGCGAAATCGACGCCCGCAAGAATGCGGATGCCGGTTGCGGCCACCATGCCGAACATCACCAGACCCGCGCCGCCCAGCACCATGGTCGGCACCGATTCCACCAGCGCGCCCATCTTGGGCACCAGGCCCAGGATGATCAGGATGATGCCGCCCGCCACGCAGACAAAGCGGCTCTTGATCCCCGTCACGCCCACCAGACCCACGTTCTGGCTGAACGAGGTATAGGGGAAGGTGTTGAAGATGCCGCCGATCAGCGTGCCGAGGCCATCGGTGCGCAGACCTGCCGACAGGGCCGGCTGATCGACCTTGCGGCCGGTCATGTCGCCCAGCGCCAGGAACATGCCGGTCGATTCGATCATCACCACGATCATGACCAGCGTCATGGTCAGGATCATCCAGAAATCAAAGGTCGGCATGCCGAAGTGGAACGGCGTGATCAGGCCGAACCATGGCGCCTCGGCCACCTTGCCGAAGGTCATGGTGCCCATGGCCACCGCGATCACCGCGCCGATCACGATCCCCAGAAGCACCGCGATGTTCGACACGAAGCCCTTGGCGAACTTGGCGATTGCCAGGATCGAGGCCAGCACGATGGCCGAGACGATGATGCCCGACGGTGCGGCGTAGAGCGGGTTGTTCATCTTGGCCGCCAGCGCCAGGCCCTGCGGCAGGTCCGGCACGCCGGTGACGGAGCCTGCGGCGACGCCCTCGGTCACGGCCTTCAGCCAGTCGGCATGGGCCGGGTCGATGATCTGCGGCGCGGTCGGGCCGACGGGGTTGCCAAAGATCCAGTTGATGCCGATGCGCATCAGGCTGATGCCGATCACCAGGATGATCGTGCCCGTCACCACCGGCGGGAAAAAGCGCAGCATCCTGGACACCAGCGGCGCGATGACGATGGAAATCACGCCGGCGGCCATGATGGCGCCAAAGATCCCGCGCGCCGCGTCCGGTCCGGACATGCCGGCGCCAAGCTGGGCATTGGCCATGGCCACCATCGGGCCGACGGCGGCAAAGGTCACGCCCATCATCACCGGCAGCTTGATGCCGAACCACTGGGTGGCGCCCAGCGACTGGATCATCGTGACGATGCCGCAAACGAAAAGGTCGGCCGAGATCAGAAAGGCCACGTCGGCCGGGTCAAGCTTCAGCGCGCGCCCGACGATCAGCGGCACGGCCACAGCGCCGGCATACATGACCAGCACATGTTGCAGGCCAAGCGTAAAGAGTTTGGGTGGCGCGAGCATCTCGTCCACCGGATGGATCCTGGTCGTCATTCTACTTCCCCTGGGGCTGTTATCTTCGCGCCGTCTCCGCGCCGCCCCCTGGGCGCGGTCCGGTTAGGTGGGCCTTACGGCCCGGTCACGGTCCAGCTTTGCGGGTACCGGTATTCTTCAAGGTTCGCCGAGGTGCCGATGCGGTCGACCACGGCGAAAAGCCCGGGCGCGGCCAGCGGCGCCAGCACGCCGTGCCAGGTGCCCCGGTGCAGGTTGATGCCCTGGGCGCCAGAGGTCAGAAAGGCCAGCGGCGCGCCGGGGCGCCCGCCCTCGTCCGCAGCGACGATGACCAGAAAAGGGTGCTGAGAAAGCGGGAGGAAGGCCTGGCTGCCCTCGGGGTGCCGCTCGACCAGATCAAAGGCATAGGGCAGGGCGCGCGGGACGGCGTTGAAGACCGAGATGCCGGCCCGACCGCCCGGGCCGAAATCCAGCCGCGCGCGGTCGTGGTGGCGCTTGCACATCCCCTCGTTTATCAACCGGAAGTCGCCGGTGGCCTCCAGCACGTCGCCGAAGGGGGCGAAGGCAGCGGCGTCAAGCGGCTGGGCGGTGATGTGGTGCATGGGGGTCATGCCGTGGCGACCCAGCCGCGAAAGGCCAGGGCTGCGTAAAAGAGGGTGACGTCGCGAAAGCCGGCCTCAGCCAGCAGGTCCTCTTCGGCCTCGGGGGGCAGGATGGTCAGGCGGGCCAGCATCTCTTTCTGGCGGGCCTCGTCCAGCGAGATTCCGGACAGGGCGGCAAAGGCGGAAAAGCGGCCCATCCACAAGGCATCTGTCTCTGGGCCGCGCGGAAAGGAATGATGTGCCATGACCAGCCGCGCGCCGGGGCGCAGGCGCCTGTGCAGCGCGCGCAGGGTGGGCAGCCGATCCTCGGCCGGGACAAAGGGCATGGTCAGGATGCAGCTTGCACCGTCGAAGGGACCATCGGGCGCGGCCTCGACCGTGCCGTCGATCAGTTCGGCGCGCCCGGTCAGATCGCCAAGCGTCTGCCGGGCGATGTCAAGCATGGCCGCGCTGGGATCGACGCCCGTCAGGCGCCAGCCCGGCTGCGCCGTGGCATAGGCCCGCATCTCCAGCCCGCCGCCGGCGCCGAGGACCAGGATGCGTCCATCCGCCGGCGCCGCCTCGGCCAACAGGACCCCGGCCATGCGCAACAGATCGCGGTGGCCGGGCACCAGTTTCGGTGGGCCTTCGGCATAGCCGGCCACGGCGTCGGCGCTTGCAAACGGATTCTGCGCGCTCATCGCGCGGGCCGATAGGCGCCGGGGCCGCGCAGCATGGCGTGGCGGTTGACATCCTTGTAAAGCAGATAGCGGAACGGGCCGGGGCCAGCCGCGTAACAGGCCTGCGGGCAATAGGCGCGCAGCCACATGAAATCGCCCGCTTCCACCTCGACCCAGTCCAGGTTCAGCTTGTAGACCGCCTTGCCCTCAAGCACGTAGAGCCCATGTTCCATTACATGGGTTTCCTCGAACGGGATCACGGCGCCGGGTTGAAAGGTGACGATGTTGACATGCGCGTCGTGCCGCAGGTCCTCTGGCTCGACAAAGCGCGTGGTGCCCCAGCGTCCCTCGGTGTCGGGCATGACTCGTAGGGGCATGTCGCGTTCATTGGTCACGAAAGCCTCGGGGCGATCGACGCCGGGGGCGGGCTCGTACAATTTGCGCAGCCAGTGAAAGCGGGCCGGCTGCGCCCCTTCGGCCAGGAGCGTCCAGCGCGCCCCGGCCGGGATATAGGCATAGCCGCCCGCGCCAAGATCGAAGCCGGCGCCGTCGATGGTCAATGTCGCCTCGCCGGCGGTGAAGAAGAGCCAGTGCTCGGCCCCCGCCTCGGCGTCGGGGGCGTCTGATCCGTGGCCGGGCTGCACCTCCATCACATATTGGCTGAAGGTCTCGGCAAAGCCGGACATGGGGCGCGCGATCATCCACAGACGGGTGCCGGTCCAGCCGGGCAGATAGCTGGTGACGATGTCGGAAAAGCAGCCCCGCGGGATGACGGCATAGGCGGTGGTAAAGACCGCCCGCCCGGTCATCAGGGCGGATTGCGGGGGCAGGCCGCCCGGGGGGGCGTAATAGGGGCTCATGGCAGTTGATCCTTGAGGCGCAGCGCGGCGATGCGCTCGACCTGGGCGCAGGCGGTGGCGAATTCGGTGGCCGTGTCGTTGCCGATCCTGGTGTGGAAGGCGGCAAGGATCGTGTCCCTGGTGTTGTCGCGCACGGCGATGATGAAGGGAAAGCCGTGCTTGGCGACATAGTCGGCATTCAGCCGCTGAAAGGTCGCGCGTTCGGCGTCGGTCAGGGCATCCAGCGCGGCGCTGGCCTGTTCGGAGGTGGACTCGGGCGTCAGGCGTTTGGCGGCGGCCAGCTTGCCCGCCAGGTCGGGGTGGGCACGCAGAACCCCCATCCGCTCGTCCGGAGTGCTGCTGCGGAACATCCGGCACAGCGCGTTGTGCAGGCCCGCCGCGCTGTCATGGGCCGGGCCAAGCTCCAGCTCAAAGGCGCGCTCGGCGATCCAGGGGGAATGTTCAAAGATAGAGCCGAAACGCTGCACGAAACGCTCCTGCGTCATCTGCGAGGGCCGCTCGATGCGCTTGTGCGGGTGGGCCTCTGCCCAGTGCCGCGCGATGTCGATCCGGCGCGGGAACCAGACCCCTTCGTGCGAGCGCGCGTGGTCGAGGAACTTCTTGAGCCCGGCGACCTTGCCCGGGCGGCCGATCAGGCGGTTGTGCAGGCCGATCGAGAACATCTTGGCGCGGCCCTCGGCCCCCTCGGCATAGAGCGTATCGAAGCTGTCCTTGAGATACTCAAAGAACTGCTCGCCTGTGGTGTAGCCGGGCGCGGTGGCAAAGCGCATGTCGTTGGCTTCGAGCGTGTAGGGGATGACAAGCTGGTCATGTTCCCCGACCTCGATCCAGTAGGGCAGATCGTCGTCATAGGTGTCGGAAATCCAGGCCAGGCGGCGGGTTTCGGCCGTCAGGCGCACCGTGTTCATGCTGCACCGGCCGGTGTACCAGCCCAAGGGGGGCGCGCCCACGACTTCCTGGTGCAGGCGGAAGCTTTCGGCGATCTGCGCGCGCTCTTCGTCTTCGGGCATGTCGCGGTGATCGACCCATTTCAGCCCGTGGCTGGCGATTTCCCAGCCGGCGGACTTCATCGCGGCCACCTGTTCGGGGTTGCGCGCCAGAGCCGAGGTCACGCCGTAGACGGTGACGGGAACCCCGAGACCGGTGAAAAGCCGATGCAGGCGCCAGAACCCGGCGCGCGCGCCGTAGTCATAGATCGATTCCATGTTCCAGTGCCGCATGCCCGGCCAGGGCGCGGCGCCGGCGATGTCGGACAGAAAGGCCTCGGACTGGGCGTCGCCGTGCAAGAGGTTGTTCTCGCCGCCCTCTTCGTAGTTCAGGACCACCGACACCGCGATGCGGGCGCCGCCGGGCCAGGCGGCATCGGGCGGGTTCGGACCGTGACCGCGAAAATCCCTTGGGTAGCGCAACATCCGTCTCTCCTGCATGCCGGCAAAAGACTAGGGCCGTTCCGCGCAATGGTTTAACAAATAATTTCTGAAGCACTTATCCAAAGCCAGGGGGCAACTGCCCCGACGGCTTGCGATAGGATCGGCGGGCAAACGAAGGGAGACAGGCGATGGCAACCGGGCGGCTCAGCACTCATGTCCTTGACAACGCACGCGGAAAGCCGGCGGCGGGCGTCAGGATCACGCTTTGCCGGATCAGTGGTGACAGCCGGCGGGCGCTGAAGGATGTCCTCACCAATGCCGACGGGCGCACGGATGCGCCGCTGTTGGCGGGGGCCGAGCTGGAGGTCGGGCAGTACGAGCTGGTCTTTCACGCCGGCGACTACCTGCGTGCCAGCGGTCAGGCGGGCGCGGGGGTGCTGTTTCTGGACCAGATCCCGATCCGCTTCGGCGTGGGCGATCCGGCCGGGCACTACCATGTGCCGCTCTTGATCAGCCCCTTTGCCTATTCGACCTATCGCGGGTCCTGAGGCGCACGACTTTTTTTGCGCCCGCGCGCGAATGATGCGTCGGAAATGCCATGTCGCTGCGTATAAGCCTGAGACGGCGGCAATGAGGGCGGGCGATGGCGGAAAGTGGCGAGGATCTGGCGCGGCTCGTGGCGGGCGGGGCAGCACCGCGGCGGCGGCGGTTCCGCTGGGCCGTGGGCCTTGGTCTTGTCCTTGTCGCGGGGGGCTGGTTTCTATGGCCGGCAGGGCAGGTCGAGCCGGCGGATGTGGTCTATACGACCGAGTCGGTCGGCCGGGGCGATCTGACCGTAACGGTCACCGCGACCGGCACCGTTCAGCCGACGATCGAGGTGGATGTGTCGTCCGAGCTGTCGGGGATCCTGGCGCAGGTCGAGGTGGACTTCAACGACACCGTAGCCGCGGGCCAGGTGCTTGCGCGGCTGGATACCGCCAAGCTGGCCGATCAGATGGCGATCTCGAACGCGCAACTGGCGGCGGCGCGGGCCCGGCTCTTGCAGGCCAGCACCACCGCGCGCGAGGCCGAGGCCGATCTGGCCCGGGCGCAGGCGCTGTCGGACCGTGGCGTGACCAGCCGCAGCGACGCCGCCGGCTTTATCGCGGCCTACGAGCGCGCGAACGCCTCGGTCGCCATCGCCGAGGCCGACGTGATCCTGGCCGAGGCCAACCTGTCATTGGTGCAGACCGATCTGGAAAAGGGCGTGATCCGCGCGCCCATCGACGGCATCGTGCTGGACCGGACGGCCGAGGTCGGGCAGATCGTGACCTCGTCGCAGTCCGGCTCGGCGCTGTTCCGTCTTGCGGGGGACCTGCGCCAGATGGACCTTCTGGTCAATGTGGACGAGGCCGACATCGGGCGCGTCCAGCCCGGGCAGGGGGCGGTCTTTACCGTCGATGCCTATGAGACGCAAAGCTTTCCCGCCCGCATCACCCAGGTCCGCTTTGCCCCCGAGACGGTGAACGACGTGGTCAGCTACAAGGCGGTTCTGGCGGTCGAGAACCCGGGCGGCCAGTTGCGCCCCGGCATGACGGCCACCGCGACGATCACGGTGGCCGAGGTGACGGACGCGCTGATCGTGCCCAACGCGGCGCTGCGCTATGCCCCGCCGCGGGCCGGCACTTCGGGCGGCGGAGCCGGGCTATTGGGGCTGATCCTGCCGATGCCGGGCGGCCGCGCCACGGCGGGCACTGCGAGCGGGCGGTCGATCTGGGTGCTGCGCGGTGGCGTTCCGACCGAGATCGCCGTCACCCCGGGCCAGAGCGACGGGGCCAGCACCGCGCTGTCGTCCGACGATCTGGCCGAAGGCGATCTGGTCATCATCGACCAGAAGGCCGGCACGAGGTGAGCGCGCCGCCCCTGATCCTGTTTCGGGACGTGGCCCGCGTCTATGGCCGCGGCGAGGCCGAGGTGCGCGCGCTGGGCGGCGTCAGCCTGACCATCGAGGCGGGCGAGTTTGTCGCGATCATGGGCCCTTCGGGGTCGGGCAAATCGACCGCGATGAACATCATCGGCTGTCTCGACCGGCCGACCTCGGGCGAATATCTGTTCCAGGGGGTGCCGGTTCAGGGCCTCTCGGCCGACCAGCGCGCGCTCTTGCGCCGCCATGCGCTGGGCTTTGTGTTTCAGGGGTTCAACCTCTTGGCGCGGGCGACGGCGCTGGAGAACGTGGAATTGCCGCTGATCTACAAGGGCATGCCCCGCGCCCAGCGCATCGCGCTGGCGCAAGAGGCGCTGGCCAAGGTCGGCCTGGCCGGGCGCGAGCATCACGACCCCTCGCAGCTTTCGGGCGGCCAGCAGCAGCGCGTGGCGATTGCCCGGGCGCTGGCCGGCGCGCCGCGCGTGATCCTTGCCGACGAGCCGACCGGCAATCTGGACAGCCAGCGCAGTCAGGAGATCATGGAGCTTCTGGTCGCGCTGAACCGGGACGAGGGCATCACCATCGTCATGGTCACGCACGAGCCCGACATCGCCGCCCATGCGCGGCGCCGGATGGTCTTTACCGACGGTCACCTCACCGAGGATGTGGTGACCGCGCCCCCGGTTCAGGCGGCGGTGGCGGTTGGGGGGGCGGCATGATCTGGGAAACCGTCTCGCTGGCCTTTACGGCCATCGTGCGCAACAAGCTGCGCTCTTTCCTCACGGTTCTGGGCGTGGTGATCGGCGTGGCGGCGGTGATCGCCATGGTGACGATCGGGCAGGGCTCGTCCGCGCAGGTCAGCGCCAGCGTCGAAAGCCTGGGCACCAACGTTCTGTCGCTGCGGCCGGGCCGGTTCCGGATGGGGCCGGGTGGCGGCGGCGGCAGCGCGGCGCCGCCGGCTGCCCTGACTCTGCGCGACGCCGAGGCGGTGCGCGAGCTTTCTCTGGTGGCCCATGCCGCCCCGCAGGTCAGCACGGGGCAGACGCTGGTCGCGGGAAATGCCAATTCGGCGACCTCGGTCCTGGGCACGACCGCCGATTATCTGCGGGTGCAGAACTGGGCGCTCGCCTCGGGCCGCAGCTTTACCGAGGCCGAAGAAGCGGGCGGCGGCGCGGTCTGCATCCTGGGTCAGACCGTGCGCGAGGAGCTGTTCGGCACCCTCGATCCCCTGGGCGCCGCCCTGAGGGTCAAGGCGCTCTCGTGCCGGGTGATCGGCGTCTTGTCCGAGCGCGGCGCCGGCGCCTTCGGTCAGGATCAGGACGATCTTGTGCTGGTTCCGATCCGGACGGTCCAACGGCGCCTCACCAGCAAGACCGACCTCGACAGCATTTCGGTCGCCCTGCGCAAGTCGGTCTCGGCCGAGGACGGAATCGATCAGGTCTCGGCCCTGATGCGCGACCGGCGGCGGATCGGCATCGGCGAGGAGGATGATTTTTCCGTCACCGACATGGCCGAAATCTCGTCTGTGCTGAACGGCATCAACGCCGTGCTGACCGGACTTCTGTCGGCGGTGGCGGCGGTCAGTCTGTTGGTCGGCGGCATCGGGATCATGAACATCATGCTGGTCTCGGTCACCGAACGCACGCGCGAGATCGGCATCCGCCTGGCGGTCGGCGCCAGTGCCGGACAGGTCCAGACCCAGTTTCTGGTTGAGGCGGTGGTGCTGTCGCTGCTGGGCGGGGTTCTGGGCATCCTGACCGGTCTGGCGATGGCGCTGCTCGCCTCGCGCTTCATGGCGATTCCCTTTGCCCCCTCGATGGCGGTGGTGGCGCTGGCCTTCGGCTTTTCCGCGCTGGTGGGGGTGGTCTTTGGCTACTTTCCCGCCCGCCGCGCCGCCATGCTCGACCCGATCGAGGCGCTGCGGCATCAATAGGGTCAGAGCGGCTCTTGCCGGCGCAGATGCCCGCCGGTCGAGGCGGCGATGCGCAAGAGGCGCCGGCGGTCGCTGGCGATCAGGCTGGCCAGAAGCCCCTTGAGCGCCCCGCGCTGGCGCAGATGCGGGCAAAGGGCGGAATGGGTCAGGCCGGCAAAGAGCAGATGGTCAAGGCCGGCGGCGGCGGTAAACCCGGCCGCCTGCGCGCGGTCGTCTTCCAGCCCGTGCATCAGGACCAGATGCTGCCCGCCGCGCGGCGGGGCCGGCGGCTCCAGCGGGCAGGGCAGGCGGGCGGACCAGGGCTGCCAGCGCGGCTCGTCCGGGCCCAGATAGGACTGCGGACCAAAGGCCAGCACCGCATCGATGGGCAGGTGCGCGGCAGCCCGCAGCGCCATGCTGGCCCCCATCGACAGGCCCAGCGCGACGATGCGGGCGATGTGCTGGCGCGCGCGCACCGCCGCGATGGCGGTCTCCAGCGCCGGCAGGAAGGCCGCCGCCTGCCCCCAGGAGCGGCTTTCATCGCTGATGAACAGCGCCGGGCGACCGTCCCCCGTGGCCGTGCCGATGAACTCGGGCGACGGCGGGCGCAGCGGGTCATGGCCGACAGAGGCAAAGGACAGGACCAGCACCTCGCCCGCGCCGCCAAGGGACAGGACCCTGATCGGGCCCTGAGTGGCCAGCGCCTCAGGCGTCATCCCATCGCCGGCAGCGGCAGACCCTCGACCGCGCGGCGGGTGGCGTCGCGGATCAGCGTGGCCATGTAGTCGGTGAACAGGCGCACCTTGGGGTCCTTCAGGCGCCGGTGCTGCGACAGGCTGGAAAGCTGCGTTGGCACCGGGGGCGTGGCGGTTGCCACCGGGATCAGCGCGCCCGAGCGCAGATGGTCGGCCACCTCGAAGACCGGCTTCATCACCACGCCGCGACCGTCCAGCGCCCAGCCGGTCAGCACATCGCCGTCATCGCTTTCAAAGGGGCCGCTGATCTCGAACCGGCGCGGGCCCTCGGGGGTTTTCAGCGTCCACTGGAATTCCTTGGCGCCGGGAAAGCGCAGGTTCAGACATTCGTGCCGGTCGTTCACCAGATCGCTGCCGTCCACCGGCATGCCGCGCCGCGCGACATAGGCGGGCGAGGCGCACAAAAGGCGCGGGCAGTCGGTGATCAGGCGGACCTTGAGCGTCGAATCATCCAGCAGGCCCAGATGAAACGCCACATCCAGCCCCTCGGCGGTCACGTCGATGCCGCGATCCGACAGCCGCAGGCGCACGTCGATCTGCGGGTAAAGGTCCTTGAACGCCGGCACATGCGGCGCGACGAACCGCCGCCCGATCCCCAGCGGCGCCGAGACAAAGATCGTCCCGCGCGGGTTCTGCGTGACATCCATCACCGCCGCCTCGGCCTCGTCGATGGATTCAAGCACCTTGCGGGCGCCCTCGTAAAAGATGCGGCCGTTCTCGGTGGGTTGCAGGCTGCGGGTCGTGCGCGAGAAGAGCCGCACGCCGAGGTGCTTTTCCAGCTCGGAAATCCGCGACGAGGCCACGGCGGGCGAGGCGCGCTGATCGCGCGCGGCGGCCGACATCGAGCCCAGCTCGTACACCCGCACAAACATGCGAAGATTGTTCACATAGGACATGTCCGGCCCAACTTTCGCGCGAAACCTGAAAGTGATGCGAGATTAAATGAATTATCAGAACAGTGCCAACTGCGATAGCCTTTTTTCGAACCGTCAGGGGGGGGCAGCTCATGTATGACTGGATCGTGCTGTGGGACTGGGTGGAGCTTGCGGTGCGCTGGCTGCATGTCATCACCGGCATCGCCTGGATTGGCTCGTCGTTCTACTTCATCGCGCTGGACCTCGGGTTGCACCGCGACCGCAATCTGGCCTCTGGCGCGGATGGCGAGGAATGGCAGGTCCATGGCGGCGGGTTCTACCACATCCAGAAATATCTGGTGGCGCCGGCTGCCATGCCTGACCATCTGGTCTGGTTCAAATGGGAAAGCTACGCCACCTGGCTGACCGGGTTCACCATGCTGGTGCTGGTCTATTA
Source organism: Paracoccaceae bacterium (assembly GCA_052387855.1). Taxonomy (GTDB): domain Bacteria; phylum Pseudomonadota; class Alphaproteobacteria; order Rhodobacterales; family Rhodobacteraceae; genus CAIYZT01. The sequence continues at coordinate 9,774 of JBQTIT010000010.1, read as the reverse complement.
CCTTGGCTCTGACCTTTACCTGATCGACCCCGAGGTCGCCGATCTGAGCCAAACCCAGGCGATCGCGATCTCGCTTGCCTCGCTCGCCTTTGGCTGGATCGCCTACAACACGATCTGCAAGACCTTCGTGAACGCCAACCAGACGCTGGTGATGGTCGCGCTGTTCGTGGTCCTGGTCGGCATGGCCTGGTTCTACACGCAGGTTTTCACCGGCCGCGCCGCCCTGCTGCATCTTGGGGCTTTCACGGCGTCGATCATGTCGGGGAACGTCTTTTTCGTCATCATGCCGAACCAGCGCGTGGTGGTGGCCGACCTGCAGGCCGGCCGCAAGCCCGATCCGAAATACGGCAAGATCGCCAAGCAGCGCAGCACGCACAACAACTATCTGACCCTGCCGGTTCTGTTCCTGATGCTGTCGAACCATTACCCGCTGGTGTTCGCGACCGAATACAACTGGGTCATCGCCAGTCTGGTCTTTCTGATGGGCGTGACGATCCGGCACTGGTTCAACACCAAGCACGCGCGCAAGGGCAACCCGCACTGGACCTGGTTCGCCACGGCGATCCTTTTCGTGCTGGCGGCCTGGCTTTCGACCGCGCCGATGCGCAGCCTGCCGCAAGAGGCGCGGCTGGACGGCGGGGCGCTGGTCCTGGCCTCGGCTGCGGGGTTTGACGATGTGGTCACCATTGTGCAGGGCCGCTGCGCGATGTGCCATGCGGCCGAGCCGGGATATGAGGGTGTCCATGTGCCGCCCAAGGGGGTGGTTCTGGAAACCCCGGCGCAGATCGCGGCCGAGGCCCGGCGCATCTATGTCCAGTCGGGCCTGACCCATGCCATGCCGCCGGCCAATGTCAGCTATATGGAGCCGGCCGAGCGGGCCGCCATCGTGGAGTGGTTCCGCGGGGCAGGTGCGGCGGGGATCGAGGGCTGAGGGCGCGGCAGATCAACTCAAAGACCTGCCGTACTTGCCCGATTTGTCCCGCGACAAATCGGGCCGCGCCTGCCTGCCCCCGGCAGGCGCGTACCGCGCCAGCCCAGGCAGTCGCGCCCCGATTTCCTGGCGTCCGGATCTTCCCCACGCCCCTTGGCTTGCGGCTTGCGCCTTCAGCCAACGGACCGGATGACTGTCCACCGGACAGTCATCTGATCGGTCCGCACGCCGCGTTGAAAGCGAGCCACAAAGGGACCGTCGCCTCAGCCCCAGCGGCCCTCGAAGTCCTCGGGCACCAGCACATGCTCGCGGCCAAAGGCGGTTGCCCTTTGCACGCCGCATAGCGCCATGGTCACGTCCATCTCGGCCGCGATCACCTCCAGCGCGCGGGTGACGCCGGCCTGTCCCATCGCGCCCAGCCCGTAGATGTAGCTGCGGCCGATGAAGGTGCCCCTGGCCCCCATCGCCAGCGCCTTGAGCACGTCCTGGCCGGACCGGATGCCGCCGTCGAGATAGACCTCGCACCGATCGCCCACCGCCCTCACGATGGCGGGCAGGGCGCGGATGGTGGACAGAGCGCCGTCAAGCTGCCGGCCGCCGTGGTTGGAAACCAGGATCGCGTCGGCCCCGATGTCGGCGGCGGCGCGGGCGTCTTCGGCGTCGAGAATCCCCTTGAGGATCAGCTTACCGCCCCATTTGTCGCGGATGCGCGCGACCTTGGCCCAGTCCAGATGCGGGTCGTAGTTCTTGTTCGACCAGTGCAGCACCTCGCGCAGTTCGCTCACGCCGCGCGCATGGCCCACCACGTTGCGAAAGGTCCGCCGGCCGGTCATCGCCATGCCCAGCGACCAGCGCGGATGCAGCGCCATGTCCAGGATGTTGCGCGGCGTCATGCGTGGCGGGGCCGACAGCCCGTTCTTGAGGTCCTTGTGCCGCTGGCCAAGGATTTGCAGATCAAGCGTCAGCACCAGCGCCGAGCAGCCTGCGCGCCTTGCCCGCTCGATCATGCCGTCGACGAATTCCTCGTCCTTCATGACGTAAAGCTGGAACCAGAAGGGGGCAGAGGTATGGGCCGCGACATCCTCGATCGAGCAGATCGAGAAGGTGGACAGCGTGTAGGGCACGCCAAAGGCCTCGGCCGCGCGGGCGGCCTTGATCTCGCCATCGGCCGACTGCATGCCGGTCGAGCCGACCGGCGCCAGCGCCACGGGCATCGAGACCGGCTGGCCGATCATGGTCGCGGCCAGCGAGCGCCCGGTCAGATCGCGCGCGACGCGCTGGCGCAGGCGGATCTTTTGGAAGTCGCTGACATTGTCGCGAAAGGTCTGCTCGGTGTAGGAACCGCTTTCGCAATAGTCCCAGAACATGCGCGGCACCCGTTTCTGGTGCAGGCGCCGCAGATCCTCGATACAGGTGATCACGGTCATGAAAGGCTTGCCACGCGCTCAGACCTTTTCAAACCGGCGATCGGGGACGAACCAATAGGCGGCGACCGCGGCGATCAGCGACAGGGCCAGCACGGGCATCCATGTGGCCAGCACCATCGCGACGACATAGGTCACCACCGAAAGCTTGCCCTTGAAGTTGGACCCGAGCGCCTGGGCAAAGGCCGACTCCGCCCCGTGCTGGCGCACCAGCGACACGACGAGCGCAAAGTAGGCCAGGGCGCACATCAAGAGGTTGAAGGCATAGACCGACACCGTGACCGGCGCAAAGCCGTTTTCGCCCATGAAGGCGGTCGAGAAGGGCAGCAGCGACAACCAGAACAGCAGATGCAGGTTCGCCCACAGCACCCTGCCCCCCACATGCTTGACCGCTTGAAAGGTGTGGTGGTGGTTGTTCCAGTAGGTGCCGACAATGGCAAAGGACAGCACATAGCTCAGAAAGATCGGCAAGAGCGGGCGCAGCGCTTCAAGGTCCGTGCCGTGGGGAACCTTCAGTTCCAGCACCATGATGGTGATGATGATGGCGATCACGCCATCCGAGAATGCCTCGATCCGTCCCTTGTGCATCGCGCCGCTCCGCTGTTGACCGTTCCCGGCAATCTAGCGGCTCGTCCTGCCAAGGCAAGCGGCCGTGTCGGTTCAACGGCGCTCAGGCGTTGTGCGCGCCGGCCGCCAGCGCCGCGACAAAACCAAGCACCTCGTCCGGCGACTTTCCCGCGCCGATTTCCTTGACGATGGCCGACCCCACGACGCAGCCATCCGCGACCGAGGCGATGGCCCGCGCCGCCTCGGGCGTGGTGATGCCAAAGCCGACGATCACCGGCAGATCGGTTGACCGCTTGATGCGCGCCACCTCGGGGCCGACCTCCATCGCCTGCGCGGCGACCGCGCCGGTGATGCCGGTGACCGAGACGTAATAGACAAAGCCCGAAGTGTTGGTCAGCACCCGTGGCAGGCGCTTGGCGTCGGTGGTGGGGGTGGCAAGGCGGATGAAGTTCAGCCCCGCCGCCTGCGCCGGCAGGCACAGTTCGCTGTCCTCTTCGGGCGGCAGGTCGACCACGATCAGCCCGTCGATGCCGGCCTCGCGCGCCTCGGCCAGAAAGCGGCTCACGCCGCGCGAATAGATCGGGTTGTAATAGCCCATCAGCACGATGGGGGTGGACGCATCGCCCGCGCGGAAGTCGCGCACCATCTGCAAGGTCGCGTCCACCGTCATCCCGCCTTCAAGCGCGCGCTGGCCGGCAAGCTGGATCGTCGGGCCGTCGGCCATCGGGTCGGTGAAGGGCAGGCCAAGCTCGATGATGTCCACCCCAGCGGCCGGCAGACCCTTCATCACCGCCAATGCGGTGGCGACGTCGGGATCGCCGGCCATGATGTACGAGACAAAGGCCTTTTTCCCGCTCGCTTTCAGCCGCGCAAAGGTGTCGTCGATTCTCGTCATGTCCCGGCCGCCTCTTGAACCCTAGGGTGGGGTTTGCACGGGCCGGGCGGGAAAATCAATGGGGCGGGGCGGCATCACGCCGGGTTGTGGCAAACCGACTGGATAGTGTTGCTGTCCAGATCCGGCACAGAGGCGCCGTCATCGTCGGAGTGAACCTGCGGGCGCGGCCCCGGCGGCGCGATCCTTGCCGGCGCAATCCCCGTATGGTCGATCATGGGGGCTCCGGTTCAAGGTGTGGGGGGGCGAGCGAAATCATCCAGCGTGTGCCGAACCGGTCGGTCACCATGCCGAAGGCGGGTGACCAGAAGGTGGCGCCAAGCTCCATGCTGACCTGGCCGCCGCTGGCGAGGGCGGCGAACACGCGCCGCGCTTCCGCGCCGTCGCGGGCGGCGTGGAACACCGAAGAGCTGCCCATGCCGCCCGTGCCATAAACCTGCGGCACGTCGCAGCCCATGAAAGGCGCCCCGGGCCCGGCGCTGAACTGGGCATGCATCACCAGACCCTCGTGCCCGGAGGGGCGCTGGTCCGGCGGCGCATCGGCGAATTCCATGATTTGCAGATCGGTGGCGCCGAACACTTCGGCGTAATAGGTCATCGCCTCGCGGGCGTTGCCGGAAAAGGCGATGTAGGGGGCAAAGGACATGGCTACTCCTGCGAAGGCCGGGGAAGGGCCGAGATGATCCAGTGGGTGCCGAAACGGTCGCGCACCATGCCGAATCCGGGGGAAAAGAAGGTGGGGCCAAAGGGGTTGATCACCGACCCGCCGGTCGCGAGCCGGTCAAAGACGCGCCGCGCCCGCGCCGCGTCGGGCGCGGACTGCATCACGGAAAAGCCTTTCTGCGGCTCGCCCTCGGTGCCGGGGGGATAGTCCGAGGCCATCAGCGTGCCGCCGAACAGCGTGACCTGGCCATGCATGATCCGCGTGCTGTCCTTCCACTCGGCCACCGCCTCGGGCGCATCGGCATAGCGCATCAGTTGCAGATCGCTGCCGGCAAAGACCTGCGCGTAATAGGTCAGCGCCTCGGCGCACTGGCCTTGAAAATGGATGTAGGGCAGCGTCGGCATGGCATTCTCCTTTTGACGGCCGCAGAATAAGCGGCAATGCTCGATCCGAACAGGGATTTCGGGGCGGCCATGGCAAAGGTCCGATTCACATCGCATCTGGTGCGCCACCGCCCTCTGCCAGGGGCCGAGGCGCAAGGGGCCACGGTGGCCGAGGTGCTGGAGGCGGTGTTCGCCGGTGACGATCTCTTGCGCGGCTATGTGCTGGACGATCAGGGACGGGTGCGAAAGCACGTCAACATCTATCTGGACGGCGCGCTGATCGCCGACCGCGTCCGGCTGAGCGATCCGGTCTCGGCGCAGTCCGAGATCTATGTCTTGCAGGCCTTGTCAGGGGGATGAGTGATGGCGACGCTTTGGGTTGGCAGCCGCAAGGGGCTGTTCCGCTACGACGAGACGGCCAGCGGCTGGCAGGTCGCCGGCCCGCCGGCGTTTCTGGCCGCTCCGGTCACCATGCTGCTGGACGATCCGCGTGACGGGGCGCTTTATGTGGCGCTGTCGCATGGGCATTTCGGCTGCAAGCTGCATCGGTCGGACGACCGGGGCCAGAGTTGGGTTGAACTGCCCGCGCCGATCTTTCCCCGCAGCGACGCGCCCGATGCCCCGGCGCTGGAGCTGATCTGGGAACTGGTGCCGGCCGGTGCCGACCGGCCGGGCGGCCTGTGGATGGGCACCATCCCGGGCGGGTTGTTCTACAGCCCCGACCGGGGCGCCACCTGGGAGCTGAACGAGCCCTTGTGGAACCGACCCGAGCGGCAGCACTGGCTGGGTGGCGGTTATGATCATCCCGGCATCCATTCGGTGCTGGTCGATCCGCGCGATTCGGCCCACGTCACCCTGGGCATCTCGACCGCCGGCGTCTGGACCACGCGGGACGCCGGCAAGAGCTGGGCCCAGATCGGGCAGGGCATGCGGGCCGATTACATGCCGCCCGAGCAAAGCGGCCTGCCCGGGGTTCAGGACATCCACCGTCTGGCGCAGAGCCCGGCCGACCCCGACCGGCTGTGGTGCCAGCACCATTGCTCGATCTTTGTCAGCGACGACGGCGGGCTGACCTTTCGCGAGGGCGTGGGCATGGTGCCGACCGCCTTCGGCTTTGCCGTGGCCGCCCACCCGCAGGATCGCGACCGCGCCTGGTTCGTGCCCGGGGTCAAGGATGAAACCCGGGTGCCAAAGGACGGCAGGCTTGTGGTGCAAGCCAGCCGTGACGGCGGGGCCAGCTTTGTCGCGCTGACCGCCGGACTGCCGCAAGAGAACTGCTGGGATCTGGTCTATCGCCACGCGCTGGCCGTCGACGGCACCGGCGCGCGTCTGGCCATGGGCTCCACCACCGGCAATCTTTGGCTGTCCGGCGACGGCGGGGAAAGCTGGCAGCACCTGAGCGCCTTTCTGCCGCCGGTCGCGGTCCTTGCCTTCGCGCCCTAGGATGACGCCGCGCTTTTGCACCACCTCCCGCCCGCGCGGGCGTGCTTGGGGCCTTGACTTGCACGCGCGCGGGGGGTCTATCGCGCTTGATCCCGAATGCCTTGCCAATGAGAACGCCCATGCACGCCTACCGCAGCCATACCTGCGCAGTCCTTGACCGCTCGCACGAGGGCCAGACGGTCCGCCTTTCGGGCTGGGTGCACCGGGTGCGCGACCATGGCGGGGTGCTGTTCATCGACCTGCGCGACCATTACGGGATCACGCAGCTTCTGTGCGACGGCGACAGCCCGGCCTTTGCCGAGCTGGAAAAGGTGCGCGCCGAATGGGTGATCCGCGTGGACGGCCGCGTCAAGGCGCGTGATGCCGCGCTGGTGAACCCCAAGATCCCCACGGGCGAGATCGAGGTCTATGTCACCGAAATGCGGGTTCTGGGTGCCGCCGAAGAGCTGCCGATGCCGGTATTCGGCGATGTCGAATACCCCGAGGAAACCCGCCTGACCTATCGCTTTCTGGACCTGCGTCGCGAAAAGCTGCACCGCAATATGATGCTGCGGTCCAACGTGGTGCGGGCCTTGCGCAATCGGATGTGGGATCAGGGCTTCAACGAATTCCAGACCCCGATCATCACCGCCTCATCCCCCGAAGGCGCGCGTGACTTTCTGGTGCCCTCGCGCCTGCACCCGGGCAAGTTCTATGCCCTGCCGCAGGCGCCGCAGCAGTTCAAGCAGTTGATCATGGTCTCGGGCTTTGACCGCTATTTCCAGATTGCGCCCTGCTTCCGCGACGAAGATCCGCGCGCCGACCGCTCGCCCACCGATTTCTACCAGCTTGACGTCGAGATGTCCTTCGTGACGCAAGAAGACGTCTTTGCCGCCGTGCAGCCGGTCATTCAGGGCGTGTTTCAGGAATTCCGCCCCGACATGCGCGTGCCCGGCGACTGGCCGCTGATCGCCTACAACGACAGCCTGCTCTGGTACGGCTCTGACAAGCCCGACCTGCGCAACCCGATCAAGATGCAGGTGGTCAGCGAGCATTTCGCCGGCTCCGGCTTTGCGGTCTTTGCCAAGATCCTTGAGCAGGACGGCACCGAGGTTCGCGCCATTCCCGCCCCCGGGGGCGGCAGCCGCAAATTCTGTGACCGCATGAACGCCTTTGCCCAGAAAGAGGGCTTGCCGGGGATGGGCTATATCTTCTGGCGGCAGGCCGAAGACGGCTCTGGCATGGAGGCCGCCGGCCCCCTGGCCAAGAACATCGGCCCCGAGCGGACCGAGGCGATCCGCCAGCAGCTTGGCCTTGGCCTGGGCGATGCGGCCTTTTTCCTGGGCGGCAAGCCCGAGGCGTTTCAGGCCGTCGCGGGCCGCGCCCGCAACGAGATCGGGCGCGAATTGGGGCTGGCGGAAACCGACAGCTTCCGCTTTGCCTGGATCGTCGATTTCCCGATGTACGAGAAGACCGACGACGGCAAGATCGACTTTTCCCACAACCCGTTTTCAATGCCGCAGGGGGGGCTGGAGGCGTTGCAGGGCGATCCCCTGTCGGTATACGCCTATCAGTATGACCTGGCCTGCAACGGCTATGAGCTGATCTCGGGCGGCATCCGCAACCACCGGCCCGAAATCATGTACAAGGCCTTTGAGCTGGCCGGTTATCCGAATTCCGAGGTCGACAAGCGCTTTGGCGGCATGGTCAAGGCGTTCAAATACGGCGCCCCGCCCCATGGCGGCTGCGCGATGGGCATTGACCGCGCCGTGATGCTGCTGGCCGATGAGATGAACATCCGCGAGGTCATCATGTTCCCGATGAACCAGCGCGCCGAAGATCTGCTGATGGGCGCCCCGTCAGAGCCGATGAATGAGCAATTGCGCGAATTGCGGCTGCGCGTGCTGCCCAAGGACGCCTGAACGTGGGGGGCCGGCCGTGACAGCGCTGCCGCCCCTCTACAGCGCTTCGGTGCCGGTGTTCCGCCATTACCTTTCGCGCGCGCAGGGCATTGCAGAGCGGGCGGGCCCGGCGCTCTTGGCCAGCGCGCGCATCGCCGACAGCTTTACCGCAGGCCAGCATCTGGTCACCGCCGCCGGCTTTGCGCTGCGCAGCACCTGCCCGCTGGCCGGGCGCGACGTGCCGGACCTGCCCGGCGCGCTGGCCCCGTGCCTCGCGGTGGCGCGCGCGACGCTGGGCGCGATGAAACCGGCTGAGTTCGAGGGTGCCGAGGCGCGGATCATCTCGCACAGGGCCGGGTTCGCCGACCTTGACCAGACGGCAGAGCAGTACCTGACCCACTTTGGCCTGCCGAATTTCTTCTTTCACCTGACCATGGCCTATGCATCCTTGCGCGCGGCGGGCATGGCCCTGGGCAAGGAGGATTTCGACGGACTGCACGCCTATCCGCCGGAGTTCAGCTTTGACGGGGTGGAGGGGACGGGGGGACGCCGTGGCTGACAAAGGGTTCGGAGAGATGCTTTCAGGCTGGGTGCCGCCGCCGCGTCCCGGGCCCGAGGTGCTGGATGGCGCGGCCGTGTGGCTGGAGCGGCTGGATGCCGATGCCCACGCCGCCGACCTTTTCCGCGCCTTTGCGGTCCATGACGGTCTGTGGGACTATATGCCCTATGGCCCCTTCGCCTCGGCCGCCGCCTATCACGCCTGGGCGCGGGCGCATGTCGGCGCGCAGGACCCGTTCTTTTACACCCTGCGGGACCGTGCCAGCGGGCGCTGCGCCGGGGTCGCCAGCTACCTTCGCATCACGCCCGAGGCCGGCAGCATCGAGGTCGGGCATATCTGCCTTGCGCCGGAGATCCAGCGCTCGCGCGCCGCGACCGAGGCGATGGCGCTGATGATGGGCTGGGCCTTTGCCAGCGGCTATCGGCGCTATGAATGGAAGTGCGACGCGCTGAACCTGCCCTCGCGCCGCGCGGCGGAAAGGCTGGGCTTTACTTTTGAGGGCGTGTTCCGCCAGGCCGCCGTGGTCAAGGGCCGCAACCGCGACACCGCCTGGTATGCGGTGATCGACCGCGAATGGCCGGCGCTGGAGCGGGCCTATGGCGCGTGGCTGTCGCCGGCCAATTTCGATGCCGGGGGGCGGCAGAGGGTCGCCCTGTCCAACCTGACGCGCCGGGCCCTGGGCAGGGCTGACCCTGCCGACAGCCCCTCTGCGATTTCCCCGCCCCGGACTTGATCCGGGGCCCCGGGTCAGGCCCGGGGCGGGGATAGGGGAGTTGGGGGCGATGCCGGCGTAGGAAGGTTCGCGCGGAAATGGCGCCAGAGCCGGTGCTGGGCCGGCCCTTGCGGTGCCCGGTCTCCGCCCCCCCCGCCCCGGACTTGATCCGGGGCCCCGGGTCAGGCCCGGGGCGGGGATGGGGTGGAAGGACGTTGCCAGAGTAGGAAGGTTCGCCCGGTGGAGGGCGGAGCCTTTGCTGGGCCGGCCCTGTCAGAACCCGTCTCCGGAGCTCCCCGCCCCGGACTTGATCCGGGGC
>JBQTIT010000009.1:0-22796 GCA_052387855.1 Paracoccaceae bacterium | reverse complement strand
TCGGCAGGAGCCTTCGTCGTCACGGGGTTCTTTCTCATCTCCACCTCCACGTGGGGTCAAGATGAGCCGCAAACCATCCGCTACGCAATCAGGCTAAACTGTTCCATGGGCGCTGATGGCGGACATCTGGCTCATTCGGTGGATGAACAGGACCGAGCCCAGCGCGACGCCGACGACGATCGCCTCGGTCAGATCGCGCAGGATCGTCAGGAAAAAGGTCGCGCCCAGGACAGCCGCCTCGCCCCGGCCAGACCGCAGCAGGATGGCGATGGCCGGCTTTTCGACCATGTTCCACGCCACGACCGCCAGCACCCCCGCCAGCGCGGACAGCGGGATATAGGCGGCCAGCGGTGCGGCGACGAGCATGAAGAGCAGCAGGAACACCGAATGCAGCATCCCGGCCACCGGCCCGTGCGCCCCGGCGCGCACGTTGGTCGCGGTGCGCGCGATGGTCCCCGTCACGCAGAACGCGCCGAACAGGGCCGCGCCCACATTGGCCACGCCCTGCGCGACCAGCTCGCAGTTCGACCGGTGGCGCCGCCCGGTCATCCCGTCGGCCACGACCGCCGACAGAAGCGATTCGATGGCGCCGAGCAGCGTGAAAGAGAACGCGGCCGGAAGCACGGTCAGCACCCGGTCCAGCGTCAACTCCGGCAGGCGCGGCGCCGGCAGCGAGGACGGGATCCCGCCGAAACGGGTGCCGATGGTCTGCACGGGCAGCGCCATCAGCGCCGCCGCCGCCGCCACCGCACCGACCGCGATCAGCATGCCCGGCCAATGCGGACGCCAGCGGCGCAGGCCAAGGATGATCGCCACCGTCGCGCCAGACAGCAGCACCGCCGCCGGGGTAAGGCTGTCGCGGGCCGCCCAGAGCGCGGGCAGCTTTTCCAAAAGCTCGCCGGGCTCATGCGCGACCGTCAGGCCCACAAGCTCTTTGATCTGGCTGGCAAAGATGATCACCGCGATCCCGGCGGTAAAGCCGACGGTCACCGGAAAGGGGATGAACTTGACAAAGGTTCCCAGCCGCAGGAACCCGGCGGCGGCCAGCATCAGCCCCGACAGGAAGGTTGCAAGGATCAGCCCTTCCATTCCGTGCAGCGCGACCGTTCCGGCCACCAGCACGATAAAGGCGCCGGCCGGGCCGCCGATCTGAAACCGCGATCCGCCCAGCAGCGAGATCAGAAAGCCGCCCACGATCGCCCCGTAAAGCCCCTGCGCCGGCGTCGCGCCCGAGGCGATGGCAATCGCCATCGACAGCGGCAGCGCGACGATGGCCACCGTCAGCCCGGCCACGGCATCGGCCCGAAGATGCGCCAGCCCATACCCCTCGCGCAGGACGGTGACGAGCTTGGGCGTAAAGAGCTCGGCAAAGCCGGGGGCCGCGCTGTGGTGGCTGGTCTGGTCTTTCATGGGCCGCACCTCGTTGGGGTTGCGGCGGGATCGCCTGGGCCATGCCGGCGCCCGCCGTTGCGGGTTGTAATTCAGGGTCCGGGCCGGGGCAGCTTCAGGCGCACGCCGCGCCCGCCGCCCGTGCTGGCCGCGCCCTCGGCCACAAGCTCGGCCCCCGCAAGATCGAGCGCCGAGACGACCCTCGTCAGGCTGTCCACCACCCCGCGCACGGTGCCGTGGCTTGCCTCCATCCGCTGGATCGTCGGCACGGAAAGCCCGGCCAGCCCGGCCAGAGTCTTCTGGTCGATGCCCAAGAGGGCCCGCGCGGCGCGCATCTGCGGGCCCGTGATCATCTCGTGCTTCCTGACGCCATGGCTATGGCTAGACCAACAGATTTGATATTTCAAGCGTCAGGATAGATGCCCGGCGCAGCCAGCCAAAGACCAGCGCGCGCGCCGTGGCCCCTGGGGCCGATCCGGTCCGATCACGCGACTGTTCCCCGCCGCGCCCGACGACGGCCTTTCGGGGGCGGGCGGGCTGCCCTATGCTTGCAAGCGCCGCCGCTTGCCGAAGCGGGATGATTCCAGGCTTCTGCGCTGCGCGAGCCCACCCATTTTGGAGAGACCATGTTCCAGAAACTCCCCTCCGCCGTCATGGCCCTGATGCTGGCCACGCCCGTGCTTGCCGATGACTGGCAGGCCACGCTGGATGCGGCGCGCGGCCAGACGGTGTACTGGAACGCCTGGGGTGGGGACGAGCGCACCAACGCCTTTATCACCTGGGTCGGGCAAGAGACCGAGCGGCTTTACGGGGTCAGCGTCGAACAGGTCAAGCTGACCGACACGGCCGAGGCGGTGACCCGCGTCCTGTCGGAAAAGGCGGCCGGGCAGGATGACGGCGGCTCGGTCGACATGATCTGGATCAACGGGCCGAACTTTCTGGCGATGAAGGAACAGGGTCTGCTGCACGGCCCCTTTGCGGCCGATCTGCCGAACGCAAGGTATCTGGACCTGTCCCCCGCATCCCCGAACGCCGTCGATTTCACGGTGCCGGTCGATGGCATGGAAAGCCCCTGGCGGCTGGCCAAGTTCGTCTTTACCTACGATTCCGCCCGCGTCGAAGCCCCGCCGCAAAGCATGGCCGGCTTTGCCGACTGGGCGGCGGCGCATCCGGGCCGCTTTACCCATCCCGATCCGGCGAACTTCATGGGGGCAACGTTCCTCAAGCAGGCGCTGATCGAGATGGCCCCCGATCCGGCCGCCCTGCAACAGCCCGTCACGGACGCGGCCTTTGCAGCCGCCGCCTCGCCGCTGTGGGACTGGTACGATGCCCTGCGCCCGAACCTCTGGCGCGGGGGCGAAAGCTTTCCGGAGAACCAGTCGGTCCAGCAGCAGCTCATGAACGATGGCGAGATCGACATGGCGATGTCCTTTGACCCCGCCTCGACCGCGGCGGCGATCGCGCAGGGGCTCTTGCCCGAAACGGCGCGCGTTTTCGTGCCCGAGGGCGGCAGCATCGGCAATGTCAGCTTTGTCGCCATCCCCTACAACGCGGCGAATGCCGAGGGGGCCGAGGTCGTGGCCAATTTCCTGCTCGACCCCGCGACCCAGGCGCACATGCAGAATATCGAGGTGCTTGGCGCGTTCTCGGTCCTTGACCCGGCGCGGCTGGACGCGGGGGCAAGGGCCGCCTTTGCCGCCCTGCCCACCGCCCCGGCCCTGCCCGTGCTGGAGGATCTGGGGCCGACGCTGCTGGAGCCGCACCCAAGCTGGATGAGCCGCCTCACCGAGGAATGGGCGCGGCGCTATACCAAGTGACCGGCGCCGGAGCCTCCGGCCGGGGTCTGCGGGCGCTGGTGCTGACCGCCGTGGTCCTGGGGCTGCTTGTGCCCATCGCGGCGGGGCTTTGGCAGACCGGGCGGGCGGCCTTTGGCCTTTTGCCCGCGATCGGCGCGCGCGAGGCCAGCCTTTCGGCCTGGGGGCAGTTGCTGGCCCTGCCGGGGCTGGGCAGGGCGAGCGGGCTGAGCCTTTGGACCGGGCTGGCAGCCACCGGCCTTTCGCTGCTGCTGGCGGTCGGGTTCTGCGCCTCGGTTCATGGGCGCGTCTCGCGGCGCGGCGGCGCGCGGATGCTGACGCCCTTTCTGGCCGCGCCGCACGCGGCCATTGCCATCGGACTGGCCTTTGTGCTGGCGCCCTCGGGCTGGATCGCCCGGCTGCTGGCCGCCCCGCTGGGATGGGACCGCCCGCCCGACCTTGGCAGCGTCAACGATCCCTGGGGCATCGCGCTGATCGTCGGCCTGATGATCCAGGAGGTTCCCTTTCTTCTGCTCGTGATCCTGGCCGCGCTGACGCAACTGCCGGTGCGGGCGCAGATGGCGGCGGGGCGGGCGCTTGGCTATGGCCGGGGGCTCGTCTGGCTCAAGATCGTCATGCCGCAGGTCTGGCCGCTGATCCGCCTGCCGGTTCTGGTGGTGCTGGCCTATGCGCTGTCGGTCGTCGACATGGCGCTGATCCTGGGGCCGTCGAACCCGCCCACGCTGGCCGTGCTGCTGACGCGGCTGTTCTTTAGCCCCGACATCGGCCTGATCCTGCCTGCCTCTGCCGGGGCGATCCTGCAACTGGGCCTTGTCGTGCTGGCCTTTGCGCTCTTGTGGCTGGCCGAGCGGCTGGTGACCCTCCTTGGCCTGGTCTGGCTGCGCCGGGGCGGGCGGGGCAGTTCGGCCGAGCCGCTGTTGCAGCTTGCCACGGCTGCAACGCTTGCGCTGTTGGCGGCGGGGGCGCTGGCCATGCTGTCGCTTGCGCTCTGGTCGCTGGCCTGGCGCTGGAGCTGGCCCCTGCCGCTGCCGGAAAGCTGGTCGCTGCGCGCCTGGGGGGCGCCCTCGGCCGGATGGGCGCGGGCGCTGGCAAACACGGCGGCGCTGGCCGTCACCTCCACCGCGCTGAGCCTTGTGCTGGCCGTCGCCTGGCTTGAGGGCGAGGACCGGGCCCGCATGCCGCGCGCGCGCTGGGCCGAGGGGCTGATCTATCTGCCGCTGCTGATCCCGCAGATCTCCTTTCTCTTCGGGATGAACGTGCTTGTCCTGCGGCTGGGACTGCGGCCGGGGTTCTGGGCGGTGGTCTGGGCGCAGGGCCTGTTTGTCTTTCCCTATGTCATGATCGCGCTCAGCGATCCCTGGCGCGCGCGGGACACCCGGCTGGACCGCACCGCCGCCGCCCTGGGCGCCGGGCCCTGGCGGCGCCTGGTGCGCGTCAAGCTGCCGGTGCTGCTGGCGCCGGTCTGCACGGCCGCCGCCATCGGCATTGCCGTTTCGGTCGCGCAGTATCTGCCGACGCTGTTCCTGGGTGCCGGGCGCATCGCCACCCTGACGACCGAGGCGGTGACGCTTTCGACCTCGTCCGACCGGCGGATCGTCGGGGTCTACGGCACCTTGCAGGCGGCGATGCCGTTTGTGGCCTATGGTCTGGCCTTTGCGATCCCGGCGCTGGTGCATCGCCACCGCAGGGACCTGCGCGGCGAGGAGGGGGCATGACGCTGGAGATCAAGGACCTGTCGGTGCGTTTTCGCGGTCAGCCGCCGCTGTTTGCGCCCCTGACCCTGACCATCCCCGCCGGCGCGGTCGGCACGGTCATGGGCCCCTCGGGGGTGGGAAAGTCGACGCTGCTTGACGCGGTCGGTGGCCATCTGGCGCATGGCTTTGCCGCCTCCGGTCAGGTCTGGCTGAACGGCCGGTCGCTGGACGGCGTGCCGGCCGAGGGCCGGCGCATCGGGCTGATGTTTCAGGACGCGGTGCTGTTCCCGCATCTGTCGGTCGGCGACAATCTGGCCTTTGGGCTGGGCCGGCACATCAGGGGCAGGGCGGCGCGGGCGGGCGCGGTGGCGCGGGCGCTTGAGCAGGCCGGACTGCCCGGGATCGAGCGGCGCGATCCCGCGACCCTGTCGGGCGGCCAGCGCGCCCGGGTCGCGCTGATGCGCACGCTTCTGGCCGAGCCGCAGGCGCTGTTGCTGGACGAGCCCTTTTCCAAGCTCGACCCCGCTCTGCGGGCCGAAATGCGCGGATTTACCTTTCGCCACATCCGCGAGCGCGCCATCCCCGCCCTGATGGTCACCCACGACCCGCAGGACGCGGCGGCGGCGAACGGGCCGCTGATCCGGCTGGACGAGCCGCGGGGCGATCAGGCCTAGGGTCATGACCCCTTGCCAAGCGCTCTCATCCACGCGCGGCGCCTGTCCTTGACCATGCGACCGTCCGGGGCGGCCCATCCGCTGCGCAAAGCGCCGCGCTGTCGGCGCGTGGGGGGGCATGTGACTGGTGGACCTGACAGGGGAAAAGTGATGAACATGACTGGCATCCGCCATCGAGCGGGATTCGGCTGTTTTGTGGCCCCCCGATCCTTTCGACGGTGGTCCCGGCCATCGCACCGCCGTGCGAAGACTTTCAAAATGCAGGGAAAGGGACCTGACCATGAGCTACACGATCAACCGCATGATCCCCGGCGCCGCCTTCGACGATGTGGACGCCCGCGCGCGCAAGGCCCTTGCGGATCAGGGATTTGGCGTTCTGACCGAGATCGACGTCAAGGCGACCATGAAGAAAAAGCTGGATGTCGACATGCCGGGCTATCGCATCCTGGGCGCCTGCAACCCGAAGATGGCGCATCAGGCCATCGGGATGGAGCCGAGGGTCGGCACCATGCTGCCCTGCAACGTCATCCTGCGCGAGGTTGACGGCGGCATCGAGGTCAGCGCCATCGACCCGGTCGCCTCGATGATGGCGATCGAAAATGCCGGGCTCAAGGCCGTTGCGGGCGAAGTCCGGACCATGCTGGCACGGGTCGTCGACGCGATCTGAGCCGGCCCGGCGCGCGGCCGCCCCGCCCCGTTCGAATCGCTGCGCGCGCGGGGGGTCTTTCAGGCCCCGCCGGGGCCGGTCTGTCCATTGGCCGGGCCCCGCCCCGCCGATCACGCCCGCGTGAGGCGCAGGGGCTTGTAATCCCTGACATTCCCGCGCCGGCTTTTCAGATGTTTACAGAATTTCAGGCGATTCAGTAAACATATTTACAGAATTCTTCATAAAAATGTAGGGTTTACAAGTTTATTTACGAAGTGGTACCCTGAACCTGGAGAGCGCCGTTCCCAAGGCGGGACGGCAAGGTCTGCAATGCCCATGGCCGGGCTGTGCGGGAGAGGAGAACCACGATGAGCGCCGAGTCCCTGAAAGCCGTCTATCCGCCCGCTCCGGCCTTTGCGGCCGGCGCCCATGTCGATGCCGCCGGCTATGCGGCGCGGTATTCCGCCTCTGTCTCTGACCCCGAGGCGTTCTGGGGCGCCGAGGGTCTGCGCCTTGACTGGATCAAGCCCTATACCAGGGTCAAGAACACCTCCTTCGCCCCGGGCAAGATCGACATCCGCTGGTTCGAGGACGGAACGCTGAACATCAGCGCCAACTGCATCGACCGCCACATGCTGACGCGCGCCGATCAGACCGCGATCATCTGGGAGCCGGACGACCCCAGGACCCCCGCGAAACACATCACCTATCGCGAGCTTCTGGAGCAGACCTGCCGGCTGGCAAATGTGCTGAAAGCGCAGGGCGTGCAGCGGGGCGACCGCGTGGTGCTGTACATGCCGATGATCCCCGAGGCGGCCTATGCCATGCTGGCCTGCACGCGGATCGGGGCGATCCATTCGGTGGTCTTTGGCGGCTTTTCGCCCGACGCGCTGGCCAACCGGATCAACGATTGCGACGCCAAGCTGGTCGTCACCGCCGACTGGGCGCCGCGCGGCGGCAAGAAGACCGGCCTCAAGGACAACACCGACAAGGCGCTGCTGCACTGCTCGGACAAGGTGAAATGCCTGGTGGTCAAGCGCACCGGCGATCAGACCTCGTGGACCGAGGGCCGCGACATCGACCTGACGGCGGCGATGGCCGAAGCCAGGCCCTATTGCCCCTATGTCGAGGTGGGCGCCGAGGACCCGATGTTCATCCTCTACACCTCGGGCTCGACCGGCAAGCCCAAGGGCGTGGTTCACACCACGGGCGGCTATCTGGTCTATGCCTCGATGACGCACCAGTTGACGTTCGACTATCACGATGGCGATGTCTTTTGGTGCACGGCCGATGTGGGCTGGGTCACCGGGCACAGCTATATTGTCTATGGCCCGCTGGCCAACGGCGCGACGACGCTGATGTTCGAGGGTGTGCCGACCTGGCCCGACGCCGGCCGCTTCTGGGAGGTTTGCGCCAAGCACCGCGTCAGCCAGTTCTACACCGCGCCGACCGCGATCCGCTCGCTGATGGGGCTGGGGCCGGAATGGGTGGAAAAGCACGACCTGTCGTCGCTGAAACTGCTCGGCTCGGTGGGCGAGCCGATCAACCCCGAGGCCTGGAACTGGTACAACACCCATGTCGGCAAGGGCAGATGCCCGATCGTCGACACCTTCTGGCAGACCGAAACCGGCGGCCACATGATCACCCCGCTGCCCGGCGCGATCCCGGCCAAGCCCGGTTCGGCCACCCGCCCGTTCTTCGGCGTTCAGCCGGTGGTGCTGGATCCTGCGACCGGCGCGGTCAAGCACGAGACCGAGACCGACGGCGTGCTGTGCATCGCCGAAAGCTGGCCGGGCCAGATGCGCACGCTCTGGGGCGATCACGCCCGGTTCGAAGAGGCCTATTTCAGCCAGTACAAGGGCTATTACTTTACCGGCGACGGCTGCCGCCGCGACGGTGACGGCTATTACTGGATCACCGGCCGCGTGGATGACGTGATCAACGTCTCGGGCCACCGGATGGGGACGGCAGAGGTGGAATCCGCGCTTGTCGCGCACGAAAAGGTGGCCGAAGCCGCCGTGGTCGGCTATCCGCACGAGATCAAGGGCCAGGGCATCTACGCCTATGTCACCCTGATGAAGGGCACCGAGCCGACCGAGGCGCTGCGCAAGGAACTTGAGGCCTGGGTGCGCACCGAAATCGGCCCCATCGCCAAGCCGGACCTGATCCAGTGGGCCCCCGGCCTGCCGAAAACCCGGTCGGGCAAGATCATGCGCCGCATCCTGCGCAAGATCGCCGAAAACGACTTTGGCAGCCTTGGCGACACCTCGACTCTCGCCGACCCCTCGGTGGTCGACGATCTGATCAGCAACCGGATGAACCGGGGCTGACCGAACCCCGCCGAAAGGCGGGAAACAGCCGTGTTCCGGCGAGCGGGGCGCGGCGCAACTGTGACAGGGAGGAACACTATGGCGGACAAATCATCGTCCAACGCCTATTGGGCCGCAAACGTCCGGATCATCCTGATTTCTTTGGCGATCTGGTTTGCGTGCTCGTTCGGGCTTGGCATCATTCTGCGTCCGGCGCTTTCGGGGATCATGATCGGCGGCGCCGATCTTGGGTTCTGGATGGCGCAAAACGGCTCGATCTACGTCTTCATCGCCCTGATCTTCGTCTACGCGAGGATGATGGCGAAGGTGGACGCGGAACACGGCGTCGAAGAATAAGGAACAGGGACACATGGATCAGTTTACCCTCAACCTGATTGTGGTCGGCGCGACGTTCGCCCTCTACATCGGGATCGCGATCTGGGCCCGGGCGGGCTCGACCGCTGAATTCTATGCCGCCGGCCAGGGCGTTCCCCCGGTCATGAACGGCATGGCCACCGGCGCCGACTGGATGTCGGCCGCCTCGTTCATCTCGATGGCCGGCATCATCGCGCTGGCCCCCGCCGGCGGCTATGAGCAGTCGGCCTTTCTGATGGGCTGGACCGGCGGCTATGTGCTTCTGGCCCTCTTGCTCGCGCCCTATCTGCGCAAGTTCGGCAAGTTCACCGTGCCGGAATTCATCGGCGACCGTTTCTATTCCGGCGGCGCAAGGCTTCTGGCCGTGATCTGCCTGATCATCATCTCGGTCACCTATGTGATCGGCCAGATGCGCGGCGTCGGCGTGACCTTTTCGCGCTTTCTGGAGGTGTCCACCGACACCGGCCTTTATATCGGCGCGGCGCTTGTGTTCATCTACGCCGTTCTGGGCGGGATGAAGGGCATCACCTATACCCAGGTCGCCCAGTATGTGGTTCTGATCATCGCCTACACCGTTCCGGCGATCTTCATCTCGCTGCAACTGACCGGCAACTTCCTGCCGCAACTGGGTCTGATCGGGTCCTAAGCGCCGTCGGGCGGGGATGTGGCCATGCTGGCCAAGCTGGACTCTGTCGTGACCGAACTGGGCTTCAAGGCCTATACGTCCGACAGCGCCAACATGTTCAACATGTTCCTGTTCACCGTTTCGCTGATGATCGGTACGGCGGGTCTTCCGCACGTCATCATCCGCTTCTTCACCGTGCCGAAAGTGGCTGACGCCCGTTCGTCGGCAGGCTGGGCGCTGGTGTTCATCGCGCTTCTCTACACGGTCGCTCCGGCCGTTGGCTCGATGGCGCGCCTGAACTTGTCCACCACCTTCTGGCCCGGCGCCGTGACGGGAACGGCCCTTTCGGCCCCGGCCCTGTCGATCGCTGACATCGACAGCAAGCCCGAACTGTCCTGGATCCGGACCTGGGAAAAGACCGGCCTTCTGGCCATGTCCGACAAGAACGGCGACGGCCTGATCCAGTACTTCAACGAGCCCAAGGTCGTGGCGAGTGCTGGCAAGGCTCTGGCTGCGGCGAACAAGGCCCTGGCCGATGCCGCTGCCGATGCCGACAAGGCACCGCTGGAAGCTGCTGTCGCCGAGGCGCAGACCGCCTTCGACGCAGCGCTGACCGAAGGCAAGCTGGGCGACAAGTCCCTGGCCGAGCTTGGCTTCAAGGGCAACGAGCTGACCAAGGTCGACAACGACATCATGGTTCTTGCGAACCCTGAAATCGCTGCTCTGCCCGGCTGGGTCGTGGCCCTGGTTGCTGCCGGCGCGCTGGCTGCCGCCCTGTCGACCGCTGCCGGTCTGCTGCTGGCCATTTCTTCGGCCATCAGCCACGACCTGATCAAAGGCTCGCTGAAGCCCGACCTGACGGAAAAGGCCGAGCTGATGTGGGCGCGCATCGCCATGACCGGCGCCATCATCGTGGCGACCTACCTTGGTCTCAACCCGCCCGGCTTTGCCGCGCAGGTGGTGGCCCTGGCCTTTGGTCTGGCGGCCGCGACGATCTTTCCGACGCTGATGATGGGCATCTTCTCGAAGCGCATCAACAAGGAAGGCGCGATCGCCGGGATGCTGGCCGGCCTGGTGTTCACCTCGCTGTACATCTTCATGTACAAGGGCTGGTTCTTCTTCCCGGGCACCAACTGGCTGCCCGACACGGCCGACCAGTACTACTTCGGCATCTCGCCGCTGTCGATCGGCACCGTCGGTGCGGTGGTCAACTTTGCCGTCGCCTATGTCGTCGCGATGGCAACCAAGGCGCCGCCGCAGCATGTGCAGGACCTGATCGAGTCGATCCGCGTGCCCAAGGGCGCCGGCAAGGCTCAGGCGCACTGACGCCCTTCGCGCCCCCGGGGGACATCCCCGGGGGCGCACCCCGCGAAGGACCATGACGATGACGCATGACCCCGCTTCCATCATCGGTTTTCTTGAAACGGTCCACCCTTACGATTCTCTGCCGCTGGACGAGTTGGCGCGCGTCGCCGCCTCCTTCAGCCGCAGACACCACGACGACGCGGCCGTCATCTATGCGGCCGGCCAGCCGCTGGACTGCATCTTTCTGGTCCTGGCAGGCTCGGTCGAGGTGCTGGACCCCTCGGGCGGGCTGGTCTCATTGCTGGGGCCGCGCAACAGTTTCGGCGAGCGCGGGCTGATGCGCGACGGGATCGCGGTCACGACCGCCCGCGCGGTCCGGGGCGCCGAGGTTCTGATGCTGCCGCAGGCCGAGTTTCGCCGCCTGATCGCGACCTATCCGGCGTTCGAGCGCTTTTTCCATCGGGGCCGGCAGCAGGACAGCCGCGCGGCCGACATCTCGACCCGCAAGGTCGGCGATCTGATCGCGCGTGCGCCCATCGCGGTCGGCCCCGGCGTGACGATCCGCGAGGCGGCGGAGACGATGCGCGATGCCCATGTCTCGTGCCTTGCGATTACCGAGGGCGAGCGGCTGGTCGGGCTGGTCACGGCGCGGGACCTGGTGAACAAGGTCCTGGCCCGGGGGATCGACCCCGCCGCCCCGGTCGGCACGGTGATGGCGGCAGAGCCGATCGCGCTGACGCCCGAGGCGCTGGGCTCGGACGTTCTGAACAGGATGCTTGAACATCGGATCGGCCATCTGCCGATCGTCGATCGGGGAAAGCTGGTCGGCATGATCACCCAGACCGACCTGGTGCGGTTCCAGGCGGTGTCTTCGGCGCTCTTGGTGCGCGATGCGGCGACGGCGCAGACGGTGGCCGAACTGGCCGAGAACACCGCCCGCATTCCCCGTCTGCTGGTGCAGCTTGTCGGCGGCGGCTCTGCGCACGAGGTGGCGACGCGGCTGATCACCGACATCGCCGACACGGTGACGCGGCGCCTGCTGGCGATGGCCGAGGCCGAGCTTGGCCCGGCGCCGGTGCCCTATCTGTGGCTGGCCTGCGGCAGCCAGGGCCGGCAGGAGCAGACCGGCCTCAGCGATCAGGACAACTGCCTGATGATCGACGATGCCGCCAGCGAGGCCGACATGGCCTATTTCGCCGGGCTCGCCCGGATCGTCTCGGATGGCCTGAACGCCTGCGGCTACGTCTATTGCCCCGGCGGCATGATGGCCACCAACCCGCAATGGTGCCAGCGCATGACCGTCTGGCGCGGCTATTTCCGCAAGTGGGTGGCCACGCCCGACCCGATGGCCCAGATGCTGGCCAGCGTGATGTTCGACCTGCGGCCCATTGGCGGGACGGTGAGCCTTTATTCCGACCTTCAGGCCGAGGTGCGGGACCTGGCCGCAAGAAACTCGATCTTTGTGGCGCATATGATCGCCAACAGCCTGCGGCACGCGCCGCCGCTGGGCCTGCTGCGCGGCTTTGCCACGATACGGTCAGGCGAGCACAAGAACGAGATCGACCTCAAGATGAACGGCGTGGTGCCGGTCGTCGACCTGGGCCGGGTCTATGCGCTGATCGGCGCGCTTGCGCCCGCCAACACCCGCGCCCGACTAGCGGCGGCGGTCGAGGCGGGCGTGATCTCGAACTCCGGCGGGGCCGATCTGATCGATGCTTATGACCTGGTCGCGCAGACCCGGCTTGAGCATCAGGCCAGACGGGTCAAGAATGGCGGCAAGCCCGACAACTTCATCGCGCTTTCGGAACTGTCCGATTTCGAACGCAGCCATCTGCGCGACGCATTCGTTGTCGTCCGCTCCATGCAATCCGCCGTCGGGTCCGCCCGCGGCGCCATGATTTGAGACACCGCAATGGCCCTTGAACTGATCGCCGCGCTGATCGCCGCCGCCACCTTGGGCCTTTTGGCCTGGGCGCTGCGCCGCCGTTACGCGGGCCTGCCGAAATGGTCCGTGCCGCTCGCGGCCGCGGCGGGCCTGATCGGCTTTACGGTCTGGAGCGAGTACAACTGGTTCGCGCGCGTCTCGGCCGAACTGCCGCCCGAGCTGGAGGTCGTCGCCGTCGAGGCCGAGGCGATGCCGCTGCGGCCCTGGACCTATCTTGTGCCGATCAAGATGCGGTTCGTCGCGCTGGACCACCGCAAGACCCTGGCCCATCCCCGGGCCGAGGGGATGCGGATGGTCACCCTTTACAGCTTTGCCCGGTGGAAGCCGGTCTCGGACGGGTTGATGGCCGTCGATTGCAAGGGGGACCGGCAGGCGCTGGTGACCGACGGCGTGACCATCACCGATCAGGGCGATCTGGTGGGCGGCGACTGGCTGGCCGCCCCGGCGGGGGACCCGCTGCAAGCCGCCGCGTGCGAAAAGGGGTAGGGCATGGACCGAAAGCCGCGCGTCCTTGTGGTCGAGGATGAGGACAACATCGCCTTTGCGCTGGATTACCTGATGACGCGCGAGGGCTATGACCATGACCGGGTGTCAAGCGGCGCCGACGCGCTGCCGCGCATCCGCAGCACGCACCCCGACCTGGTGCTGCTCGACGTGATGCTGCCCGAGGTTTCGGGTTACGAGATTTGCGAAGGCATCCGCATCGATCCCACGCTGTCGGGCGTCAAGGTGCTGATGATGACCGCGCGCGGCTCGGCCATCGAGCGGCGCAAGGGGCTTGCGCTGGGGGCAGACGGGTTCATCTCCAAGCCCTTCGAGCTCAAGGACCTGCGCGACGAAGTGCGGCGGCTGCTCGCGCTGGGGGGCTAGGCCATGCTGGCCCGCCTTTCGCTGCGCCTGCGGGTCTTTCTGATCTTCGCCGGTCTGGCCGCCGCGATCCTTGCGGCCATCGCGGGCGGGCTGGCGCTGGGCCAGGGCCGTCTTGACCTGCCGGGGGCCGTGCAGGGGTTTGTGCAGGCCGGGCTCGTGGCCGGTTTTGCGGTGCTGGGGCTGGTGGCCGGGGTCTGGTATCTGTTCGATCTGAACGTCGCCAAACCGATCGAGACCCTGTCGGGCGCCCTGCGCGCCCGCGCGCATTCCGATGTGACCGCCGAGATGGATGCGGCCATCGCCCGCCATCTCGGCGATCTTGCCCCGGCCGCCCGGGCCGCCGCCCAGAGTCTGGCCGAGACGCGCAGCGCCCTGGCCGAGACCGTGGCGCGCGAGACCCTGCGTCTGGGCAGCGAAAAGGCGCGGCTTGAGGCGCTGCTGTCCGATGTGCCCGTGGGGGTGGTCCTGTGCTCGGCCGACCATGCGCTGGTGTTTTACAATGGCCCCGCCGCCGACATCCTGGGCACCGGGCGGGGCGGGGGGGGCTGGCGGCGGGGCTGGACCGCAGGCTGTTCGACTATCTGCACGCCGCCCCGCTGCGCCATGCCCATGAGCGCCTGATCGCCACGGGCGATCCGGATGCGGTGTCCGACCTTCTGTGCACCGCGATCTCGGGCGCGCGGGTTCTGGCCGCGCGGATGCGGATTCTGGGCGATGCCGGCGCCCGGGGCTATGTGCTGACCCTGCGCGACATCACCGGCGATCTGGCCGCCGAGGCCGGGCGCGAGGCGATGCTCGAATCCGCGCTGGACAGCCTGCGCCGCCCCTCGGCCGCGCTGACGACGCTTGCCGGGATCATTCCCGACGATGCCCTTTCCGCGCCCCTGCGGGCGGCGCTGGTGGCCGAGGTCGCGCGGCTGTCGCAGGCGGTCACGCGGTTCGCCGAGGCCCGGGACAGCGCCCCGTCCGAATCCGGCGCGCTGCCGCAGACCCGCGCCTATGACCTTGGGCAGGGACTGGTTGCCCGGCTTGGCGCGCAGGGCGTCCCCGTCACCTCGGACACCGCCGATCTGATCCTGCGCTGCAACGGCTACGAAATACTGACCCTGCTGGAGCTGGTCGCGCTGCGGCTGGCCGGCCGCGCCACCGGACCGCTGCACCTGGCCATCGAAGAGGAAGACACCGGCGCCGCGATCCGGCTGTCGTGGGACGGCCCGCGCGTCGGCGTCGGAGAGCTGGACGGCTGGCTTGCCCTGCCCCTGTCCGATGGCGGCGACCGCCCCGCCGGCGCGGTCCTTGCCGCACACGCCACCCAGATCTGGCCCGAGACGCCGGCCGGCGGCCGCCCCGCCCTGTGCCTGCCGATCCGTCAGGCCCGCCGCGCCGTGGCGCGCCCCAAGCCACTGGCGCGCAAGGTGGTCTACGACTTTGATCTCTTGTCGCCCGCCCTGACCGACCGGCTGGCCGACACAAGGCTGGACCGGCTGACCTATGTGGTCTTTGACAGCGAGACCACCGGCCTTAACCCGCGTCAGGGCGATGCGCTGGTGCAGCTTGCCGCCGTGCGCATCGTCAACGGCCGGCGGGTCGAGGGCGAGGTCTTTGACACGCTCATCAAGCCCGGCCGTCCGATTCCGGCGGTGTCGACGGAGGTGCATGGCATCACCGACGCCATGGTCGCCGACGCGCCCGGCGCCGCCGAGGTCGTGCGCCGGTTTCACAAGTTTGCCGAAGGCGCGGTGCTGATCGCGCATAACGCACCCTTTGACATGGAATTCCTGCGCCGACTGGAAAGCGGGATCGGGCTGCGGTTCGACATGCCGGTGCTGGACACCGTGCTGCTGTCGGCCGTGGCCTATGGCCAGCACGAGGTGCACAGCCTTGATGCGCTGACGCACCGGCTGGGGATCACCATCCCCGAAGAGGCGCGCCACACCGCCCTCGGCGACACCCTGGCCACCGCCGATGCCTTTCTGAAACTGATGCCGATGCTGGCCGGGCGCGGCCTGATCACCTTTGGCGACATCCTGACCGAGGTGCGCAAGCACGGCAGGCTGCTGAACGATCTGAACTGACGTTCCGTCGTCTGGCTCCCTCCGGCGCCGTCGGCCGAATCGGCCTCGGCTCGGTCCTGCCTGTGACCGGCGTGCCCAGGGCCGCATTTGCGCTGGCGGGGCTGCTTGCTGCCCTGGCCGGCCGGGTCAGCGGTCCGTCAGGCGAAAGCTGACCGACGCCAGCAGACCGGACCCCGACGCTGGCCTGTCCAGCCGCAGGTCGGCCTTGAACAGGTTCGCGATCTCGACCGCCACCGCCAGACCCAGTCCCATGCCGCTGTCCTGCCGGCTGGCGATCTGCGGCGTTGGCCTGGGCGCGCCGCGGCCAAGCCGGGCGGCGGCGAGCATCTGCGCCTGTGACAGGCCGGGGCCGTTGTCCTCGACCTCCAGCAGCGGGCCGCCGGCCCGGGTCCGTACCCGCACGGTGATGACCGCCCCGCGCCCGGCATGGCGGATCGCGTTCGACACGAGGTTGCGCAGAAGCTCTGCAAGCAGGATCGGATCGGCGGCCACTTCGGCCGTCTCCGCGCCCTCGAACCCAAGGTCGATGTCCTGCATCAGGGCGTCGGGCACCAGTTCCGATGTCACCTCCTTGGCCAGGCCGACCAGATCGACCGGGCTCAGCACGGCCGCGCTGGCGCTGGCATCCACACGGGCCAGGACCAGAAGATGCGACAGCACGCGCTCGGCCCGCTCCAGCGCGGATTTTGCCTTTTCGCTGGCCGCGGCGGCCTCCTCGGGGCCGGTGCTGCGGTCGATCAGGGCAAGCTGGGTGCGCACCACGGCCAGGGGGGTGCGCAACTGGTGGCTGGCGTTGCCGGTGAAGTTGCGCAAGGCATCAAGGGCCGTCTTCAGGCGCCCCATGAACTGGTTGACCGCCTGAACCAGCGGCTCCACCTCATCGGGCGTGTCGGCGGTGACGGGGCGCAGATCGTCGGGCGAGCGTTCCGCGATGGCCTCGCCCAGACGCTCCAGCGGGCGCAGGGCCACGGTGACGGCGATCCAGACCAGCAGGGCGACACCCAGCACCAAAAGCGCAAGTCGCAGCGCCGAGCGGATCAGGATCGCGCGCGCCAGGGCCGAGCGGGCACGGGTCGATTCCGCCACCGTGACCGAAAACGGGATCGACGCGGCGCCGGTCGAGATCTCGCGCATCAGGGTGGCGCTGCGGATCGAGACGCCGTCATGCAGCCCGTCGGCAAAGGCAACGCCGCCGGGCGGGGCGGCAATCGCGGGAAGATCGGCGTAGCCGGTCAGAAAGATGCCGACCGGGCCATCGACGCGGTAAAACACCTTGTCCTGCGCGGCCGATGTCAGCATCTCAAGCGAGGAATAGGGCAGGTCCACCTCCAGCCCCCCCGACTCGTCCACGCTGATGCGTTCGGCGATTGCCAGGGCCGAGCCGAAAAGCACCCGGTCCGAGACGCTCTGCGCGGTCCGCAGCGCCTCGCGCCAGGTGTCGACCAGCGCGATCAGCCCCAGGATCGCGGTGGCGAACAACAGCCACAGCAGCAGTCGCCGGCGCAGGGAATAGGGGCTCATGCCGGATCGCCCGGGCGTTCCAGCAGATAGCCAAGGCCGCGCACGGTGCGCAGGTTCAGCCCCAGGGGCTGCAACCGGCGGCGCAGGCGCGAGACATATTGCTCGATGGCGTTGTCCGACAGGATGTCATCCAGCGAGGTGACCGATTGCTCGATGGCCTCTTTCGCCACCACCTTGCCCGCGCGCATCACCAAAAGCTCCAGCAGGGCGCGCTCGCGGGGGGGCAGGTCGATGGGCTGGCCATGGGCCGAGAACTGCCGGCTGATCTGGTCCAGCGTCAGGGCGCCCAGCGAAACGGTGGACGACCGCAGGCCCGCCTGGCGGCGCAGGAGCGAGCGGACGCGGGCCTCGAATTCGCGGATGTCAAAGGGTTTGGCCATGTAGTCGTCGGCCCCCAGGTCAAGGCCCCGCACCCGGTCTTCGGCCGCCCCGCGCGCGGTCAGGATCATCACCGCCGCCCGGTTTCCCTCTGCCCGCATGCTGCGCAGGACCGACAGGCCGTCAAGCTCGGGCAGGTTGAGGTCAAGGATCATGAGATCATAGGGCTCGACCCCGATCAGCGTCGTGGCCGCCTCGCCGTCGTGGACGCAGTCCACCGCATAGCCGGACGAGACCAGAAGCGATACCAGCGCCTCGGCCAACGGCAGATCGTCCTCGACCAGCAACAGGCGCATCCTGTCCCCCCTTGGCGACAGAGGTTAGGGCTTGTCGGGACGGTTGTGAACCGCCTCTTGATCGGGCAAGTTTGGCCATGCGCAGCGCACCCGGCATTTTTCTGTTTCTTGCCCTTCTGGCAAGCGTGGCCACGGCCGAAACCACCACCTACCCCGCGCCGGGAGAGGGCGGGCAAGAGCTGGTGATCTATTCGACGCTGGACAGCCGCCTGGCGCAGCCCCTGATCGCCGCCTTTCAGTCCGCCAGCCCGGATGTGGCGATCCGGTACGAGGACATGCTGGCCCACGAGATCGCCGCGCGCGTGATCGCGGAGACCGATGCCGGGCAGGCCTCAGCGGATTTCCTGTTTTCCTCGGCGATGGACTTGCAACTGAAGCTGGCCAATGACGGCTATGGCCAGCGGGTCGCGGTGAAAGAGGCGCGGGACTGGCCAGCCTGGGCCAAGTGGCAGGACACCGCCTTTGCCCTGACCTTCGAGCCGGCCGTGCTGGTCTATCACATCCCCAGCTTTCCGGACGGCCCGCCGCGGTCGCGCCTGGAATTGCTGGAGTTTCTGGACGAGGCGCCAGCCAGCCTGACCGGCCGCATCGGCACCTATGACATCGAGAAATCCGCCGTCGGCTATCTGTTCCTGGCCCGCGACGCCGAGCATTTTCCAGATATCTGGTCGGTGCTGCGGGCAATGGGGCGGGCGGGCTTGCAGACCTATCCCACCTCGCAGGACATCATCGACCGGGTGGCCGATGGCAGGCTGGTGCTGGGCTACAACATCCTTGGCTCTTACGCGGCCGATCAGGCGAGGGCGGCGCCCGATCTGGGGATGGTGCTGCTGCGTGATTATACGGTGG
Organism: Paracoccaceae bacterium; assembly: GCA_052387855.1. Classification (GTDB taxonomy): domain Bacteria; phylum Pseudomonadota; class Alphaproteobacteria; order Rhodobacterales; family Rhodobacteraceae; genus CAIYZT01. The sequence continues at coordinate 4,031 of JBQTIT010000009.1, read as the reverse complement.
TGATTTCCCGGGTGGCGCTGGTGCCGCGCGCGGCGGCCTCGCCTGACCTCGGGCAGGCTTTTCTTGATTTTCTGATGAGCGCCGAGGGCCAGACGCTGCTGTCCGAAAGGCTGCGCCTACCGTCGGTCAGTCTTGAAGTCGCAGGCGCAGGCAGCGGGGCGGCGATGCAGGCGGCCTTGGGCGATCAGTTGCGCCCTGTTCCGGTCAGCCCCGGTGTGCTGGTCTATCTGGATCAGGCAAAGCGGGCGCGTCTGCTGCGGCTTTGGAACAAGGCGCTGGCAGGTGACTAGGCTGTCAGCTTCCTGACAGGTTCCCGTGCTGTCCTAGACGGCAAGGCTGGCGCGAGGAGGCGCCGCCTTGGGATAACTGCACGGAAATCCGTGCCTTGGGAGGAGAATCACGATGAAGCACACGCTTATGAGCGTGGCACTTGCCGCCGGTCTGGCAATGCCCGCCTTTGCCGGAGACTACATGATCATGGCCCCGGCGGCCCCGGGCGGCGGCTGGGACGGCACCGCACGCGCCATGCAGGAAGTGATGCAGGCCGAGGGCATCTCGGCTTCGGTCCAGGTCCAGAACGTCCCCGGCGCCGGCGGCACGGTTGGCCTGGCGCAGTTCGCCTCGTCCACCTCGGGCGACGCGAGCCAACTGATCGTTGGCGGCTATGTGATGGTCGGCGCGATCCTGACCAACGCCTCGCCCGTCTCGCTGGCCGATGTCACGCCGATTGCCCGTCTGACCGGCGAGGCCGTGGGCATCGCGGTGTCGGCCTCTTCGCCGATCCAGACCATTGGCGAGCTGGTCGAGATGATGAAGGCCGATCCGGGCGCGGTGTCCTGGGCGGGCGGCTCTGCCGGCGGCGTTGACCACATCACCGTGGGCCTTTTGGCCAAGGCGGCGGGCGTCGATCCGACCAAGATCAACTACGTCGCCTTCTCGGGCGGTGGCGAGGCGCTGGCGGCGATCCTGGGCAATCAGGTGACCGTGGGCATCTCGGGCGTGGGTGAGTTCCTGCCGCAGGTCGAGGCTGGCGCGATGCGGATGCTGGCGGTTTCGACCGCTGACAAGTGGGCCGGCACCGATGCGCCGACGCTGATGGAATCGGGCTATGACGTGAACGTGCAGAACTGGCGCATGATCGCGGCCGCCCCGGGCCTGTCGGACGAGCAAAAGGCCGCCGTGGCCGCCGACATCGACGCACTGGCCAACTCGGCCGGCTGGGCTGCGATGCTGGAAAGCAAGGGCTGGGCCAACACCTACCTTGCCGGCGCCGATTTCGAAGCGCAACTCGCCAAGGAGATCGAGGCGACGACCGCTGTCCTGAAGGACATCGGCCTGGTCCAATGAGCGGACTCTCCAACGAAACCGAACGCCGCCCCGATGGGGCGGCGTTCATCATCGCGGCGCTGCTGGCGGCGCTGGGCGGCCTGGCGATCTGGCAGGGCTTTGCCATACCCGACAAGGGCGGCTATGCCGGCATCGGGTCGGGCGGCATGCCGATCTTTGTCGGGGCCTGCCTTTGGGCACTGGCGGCGACGCATGTCTGGAAGGGCCTGCGCCAGCGGACGGCCAGCCCGCCCCGCCAGGAGCTGGGTCCGGTCCTGTTCATCACCGGCGGTCTGGCCCTGCAACTCGTGCTGCTGCACCCCTTGGGCTTTTCCATCGCTTCGGGCATCCTTTTCGCCATGACCGCCGCCGGCTTTGGCAAGCGCAATGTCGCCATCAGCCTGCCGGTGGGGATCGTCTTTGCCCTGGCGGTGTTCGGCGTCTTTGACCAGCTTCTGAAGCTGAACCTGCCTGCGGGCATCCCCGAAACCCTGATCTTCGGCGGCTGAGACATGGGCACCTTCGATTTCCTGCTGCAAGGCTTCGCGACGGCGCTTGATCCGATGATCCTACTTTATGCGCTGATCGGCGTGACCCTGGGCACCGCCGTCGGCGTGCTGCCCGGCATCGGCCCGGCGCTGACCGTGGCGCTGCTCTTGCCGGTGACCTATGGGCTGGACCCGGCCGGATCGCTGATCATGTTCGCGGGCATCTACTATGGCGGGATGTATGGGGGGTCGACCACCTCGATCCTGCTGAACACGCCAGGCGAAAGCGCCAGCATCGTGACCGCGCTTGAAGGCAACAAGATGGCCCGCGCGGGGCGCGGCGGGCCGGCGCTGGCCACCGCCGCCATCGGGTCGTTCGTGGCGGGGCTGCTGGCCACGCTGGCGCTGGCCTTTCTTGCCCCCCATATCGTCAAGCTGGCGCTGGTCTTTGGCCCGCGCGAGTATTTCGCGCTGATGGTGCTGGCCTTTGTCACCGTCTCGGCCGCATTCGGGGAAAGCACGATGAAGGGGCTGACCTCGCTTTTCGTCGGCCTGGCGCTTGCCCTGGTGGGCATCGACGGGCTGACCGGGCAGGCGCGGCTGTCCTTTGGCGTGCCGCAGCTACTGGATGGGGTCGAGGTGACGACGCTGGCCGTTGCCATGTTCGCCGTGGGCGAGGCGCTGTTCGTCGCGGCGCAGGGGCCGGGGAAGGCCGAAAAGGTCCATGCCATCAAAGGCTCGGTCGCGATGACGCGCGAGGATTGGCGACGGTCCTGGATGCCCTGGCTGCGCGGCACCGCCATCGGCTTTCCCATCGGCGCCATGCCGGCGGGGGGGCGGACATCGCCAGTTTCCTGTCCTACGGCACCGAAAAGCGGATGAGCAAGCACCCCGAGGAATTCGGCCATGGCGCCATCGAAGGCGTGGCCGGCCCCGAGGCCGCCAACAACGCCGCCGCCGCCGGAACTCTGGTGCCGCTCCTGACGCTGGGCCTGCCCACCACGGCCACGGCCGCCATCATGCTGGCAGGGTTCCAGCAGTTCGGCCTGCAACCCGGGCCCCTGCTGTTCGCCACGGCGCCGAAACTGGTCTGGGGCCTGATCGCCAGCCTGCTGATCGCCAATGTCATGCTCTTGGTGCTGAACCTGCCGCTGATCCGGCTGTGGGTAAAGCTGCTGACCATCCCGCGCCCCTGGCTTTATGCCGGCATCCTGCTGTTCGCCACGCTGGGAACCATCGGGCTGAACCCTTCGCCGGTCGAGCTGTCGATGCTGCTGATCTTTGGCGTCATGGGCTATCTGATGCGTCTTTACGGCTATCCCATCGCGCCGGTCGTGGTCGGGTTGATCCTTGGCCCGATGGCCGAACAGCAGTTGCGCCGCGCGCTGTCCATCGCGCAGGGGGACTGGACCACCCTGGTGGCAACGCCGCTGGCGGCGGGCCTGCTGGCGGTGGCGCTGCTGGCGCTGGTGGTGCCGCCTTTCCTGCGCTGGCGGGGCAAGGGCGCGGTGCTGGCGCAGATCGCCGGCGACGAGGACTGAGCCCGCGCCGTTACCCGGCCGGACCCTTGCCGACGCGGGCCCTGATGCGCGCGCCGTCGGCAAGACCCAGGCAGACGACGATCTCATACGCCAGCGGGGCGTCGGGCACGGCGAGGCTGAGGGTGTCGATGTGGTCAAAGGACCAGGCCTCGTCCCGGTGCCCGAGCGGCAGGTCCACCTGGGTGCCCGGTCCGCCCAGCCTGACGCTTGACGGCATCAGCGCCAGCCCGCCGCCGATGGCCGCGCGGACGGGTTTGCCGAACCGGGGGTGCAAGAGCGCCGCGCCATGCTCGGCCGCGCCAAGGCTGCCGACGATCGCAGCCTTGCCGTAGCTGACGGGCGCCGCGCCGAGGGCGGCCATTGCCCTGTCCGCCAGCATCGCCCCGAGCGCGGCGCCGGATTCGATGAGCTCGGCCAGATCGTCCTGGTCGATCCCGGCAAAGGGATTGCGCAGCACTGCCAGCGCCGCCACCCGGGTCAGCGGGGCACAGGGCTGGCCCATCTCGTCGGTCTCGGTCCGCTCGCGGATCAGCAGGGTCTTTCGGATCAGCATCTGACGGTCTCCTTCCCCGGGGCAGTCATGGCGGCAGGATGGCACAGGACGCCGCCCGGATCATCCCATTTGCGAGAGGAGCTGGACAGGCGGGGCGGGCGGCGCATTTCCCTTTCCGCCCGA
>JBQTIT010000008.1:0-10250 GCA_052387855.1 Paracoccaceae bacterium | reverse complement strand
GCACCCGCCGGGTCGGGCGCTGGCCTTAGCGGTCTCACGCGGAACCGGTTTACCGGACATGTTCCCACACGGGCGGGAAAACGCAGTGCGTTTTCCTTTTCGCCCGGCCCGAACTGACCTCGGCTATTGCCGAGGTCATGCGACGCAGCCTGCCCCATCCCCGGCCGAGGGCCCCAAAGGCCCTCGGCCAGCGCCTGCCCTTCCCCCGGCAGGCGCTTCGCGCCAGCCAGGTCAGGCGCTGGCCTCTGTCGTGAGGGCGGAACCGGTCTACCTTTGCCGTTCCCACACGGGCGGCAAAACGCGGTGCGTTTCCTTTTCCGCCTGCCCCGCGCCCGGCTACAGCAGCGGCGCCATCAGGGCCCGCAGCGCGGCGCTTGCGTCGTCGTGCTTCCAGATCTCCTCGCCCACCGCGAAAAAGTCCGACACCGGGGCCAGGGTCTCGACCAGATCGCGGCTGAGGCCGCCCTCGGCGATGCAGGGCACCTCGATCATCTCGCTCCACCATGCGAACAGCTCATGCGGTGCGACCTCGCCCTTGCCCAGGGCGCTTTGCCCGACCGGACCAAAGGCGGCATAGTCGGCGCCGGCCTCGCCCGCGCTGATGCCCTCGTGCCGCGTCGTGCCGCAAAAGGCACCGACAATGGCATCGGCCCCAAGCTCCTTGCGGGCGGCGCGGACCGACCGCGCCCCGTCGGCCAGATGCACCCCGTCCAGGCCAAGTCGGCGGACCATCAAGAGGTGGCTGTCGATCACCACGGCCACATCGCGCTGATGCGCGATCTGCCGGCAGGCATCGGCGCCGCGCAGGATCGCATCCTCGTCGCGGCTGGCCAGCGACAGGCGCAGGCAGGCGATGGGCACCGCGTCAAGAACGGCGGCAAGGCGGTCTGGAAAGATGTCCAGATCCAGGGCGGGCGGGGTGATCAGCGTGATCTGCGGGCGGTCGGCACTGGCCATGGTCTGTCCTTGGATGGTCCTTGGCCCGAGCCCTTAGCGCAAGGCGGGCGCTTTGGCTACTTGGGCGGCAGCGATTTGTTGAAGTCGAGCGCCAGCGCCATCAGCGCGCCGACCGTGGCCTCCTCGGCCAGGGTCATTTCGTCCACCTCGACGAACCCGGACATCTCCTTGCCGGTGAAATTCATCGGCCGAACGCCGGGCAGCGCCAGCGCCGCCGCGTCATGGCCCTTGCCGACGCGAAAGATCGCGCCGGCCTTGACCGTGCCGCAGAGCATATGGCCGCGCAGCATGAAGCAGGTGCCGCCGAACATCCGCTTTTCGGTGGTGCGAACCTCACCCAGAGCCTCGCGCAGCAGCTCGATCTTGCCCGGATCCTCGGCCATCTTTGCGCCCTTGCCTTGCCCCGCGCGCAAAGCGTATCAGGCAATGATCCGCAAAAGAAGGCCGCCGATGATCCCCCCTGCCTTTGTCTTTGTCCGGCCGCAGATGGGCGAGAACATCGGCGCGGCCGCCCGGGCCATGCTGAACTTCGGGCTGGACCGGATGCGCGTGGTCGGCCCGCGCGACGGCTGGCCCAACCCCAAGGCCGCCGCGATGGCCAGCGGCGCGGGGCGGGTGCTGGACGGGGCGGGGCTGTTCGCCGATGTGCCGGCCGCGATTGCCGACTGCGACTATGTTTTCGCCACCACCGCGCGCGGGCGCGAACTGGTCAAGCCGATCATGACGCCCGAGCGCGCGATGACGCTGGCGCGCGAGATGGCCGGCCTCGGCAAGCGCGTGGCGATCCTTTTCGGCCCCGAGCGGACCGGGCTTGAGAATGAGGACATCATCCATGCGGCGGCCATCGTCACCGTCCCGGTGAACCCGGAGTTTCCCAGCCTGAACCTGGCGCAATGCGCGCTGCTGATGGGCTACGAGTGGCAGCGCCAGACCGCCGAGGTCCCGCCCGAGGTCATGGGCCTGGCGCGCACCGAATTCGCCGGCAGCCTGGAGGTCGAGCGTCTGGCCGACCATTACGAGGAACGGCTGGGCGCGGCGGGGTTCTTCTTTCCCGAGGCCAAGGCGCAGGGCATGCGCGACAATCTGCGCAACATGTGGTCGCGGCTGAACCTGACGCGGGCCGAGGTGCAGACCTTTCACGGCATGCTGCGGCAGATCGCGCATCGGCTGAAGACGCAGGGCGAGGGCCACGGCGGCGGCGGACAGGGGGGCTGAGCGGCGGGCGCCCCCAATTGCCGCAGGCCCTTGAAGGGCACCGGGGGGCGGCCTAGTGTCCCCCGCGAGCGGAGGTGCAAGCGATGGCCGAAAAGCGCAAGGTGTTCGAAGAGGTGGCGGCGGGCGCCCGGGCGCCGGCGGCCCCCGTCGGCGGGCTGCGGGGCAAGGGCGGGCAGGGCGCGCGGGGCGGGATCCGGATTTGGCTCGTCGCGATCTTTCTTCTGGTCTGCGCGATGATTCTGGTCGGCGGCCTGACGCGGCTGACGGATTCGGGCCTGTCGATCACCGAATGGGCCCCGATCCACGGCGCCAGTCCGCCCCTGAGCGAGGCCGAGTGGGCCGAGGAATTCGCCAAGTATCAGGCGAGCCCCGAATATCAGGTGCAGAACAAGGGCATGGAGCTTGCCGATTTCAAGACCATCTTCTGGTGGGAATGGGGGCACCGGCAGCTTGGCCGGGTGATTGGGCTGGTCTGGGCGGTGGGTTTCGTGGGCTTTCTGGCCGCGCGCCAGATCCCGCGCGGCTGGACCTCGCGCCTTTTGCTGCTGGGCGCGCTGGGCGGGGTGCAGGGCGCGGTCGGCTGGTGGATGGTGTCTTCGGGGCTGGAGGGGCAGCGGGTCGATGTCGCCTCGTACCGGCTGGCGGTGCATCTGGGGCTGGCCTTTGCCATCCTGGGGCTGATTGCGTGGTATGTGCTCTTGCTGGGGCGCGGCGAGACGGAAATGATGCAGGCGCGCCGCGCGGGCGAGCCGCGCCTGCGCGCCCTGGCCACCGGGATGATGCACCTGGCCTTTGTGCAGATTCTGCTGGGCGCGCTGGTGGCGGGCATCGACGCCGGGCGCGGCTTTCCGACCTGGCCCGACATGAACGGCCGCCTCTTTCCCGCCGATGCCTTTTACGTTCCGGGCGGCGCGGCCTGGCAGGCGTTCTTTGAAAACCCCGGACTTGTGCAGTTCAACCATCGGCTGGTCGGCTATGGGCTGATGATCCTCGGTCTGGTCGCTTGGCTGCGCGGCCGCCGGTCGGCCCATGCGGCCACGCGCGGCGCCTTTGCGGCGGTTCTGGGGATGATGGGGATGCAGATGCTGCTGGGCATCAGCACGGTGCTGACCTCCGCCAGCCTGTCCGTCGCGATCACGCATCAGGCCGGCGCCGTCCTGCTTTGGGTGCTGATCATCCGGGCGCGTCATCTGTCGATTTACCCCATCAGCGGCACGATCCGCGGAGGAAACCTGTGAAGAACTCAAAGGCCTATACCGAACTCATGGCCCATCAGCGCCAGACCGAGGCGCTGGGCCTTGTGATGGAGCGGCTGGGCTGGGACCAGGAAACCATGATGCCGCGCGCCGCATCCGAGCAGCGGGGCGAGGAAATGGCGGCGCTGGAATCGGTGCTGCATGCGCGGCGGACCGATCCGCGCATTGCCGACTGGCTGGAAGAGGCCAGCGCGCCCGACGCGGCGGCCGAGGCGCAGCTTCGCCTGATCCGGCGCAGCTATCTGCGCCATGCCAAGGTTCCCGCCGACCTGGCAGAGGCGCTGGCGCGTCTGACCTCGACCGCGCAGGGCATCTGGGCAGCGGCGCGCGCCGCCGACGATGTCGCGGCCTTTCTGCCGACGCTCAAGGAGGTGGTCGGCCTGCGCCTGCAAGAGGCGGCCTGTCTGGCCGGGGGCGGCGATCCCTATGACGCGCTGATCGAGGATTACGAGCCCGGCGCCACGGGCGACAGCATCGCCGGCATGTTCGATGCGATGCGCCCGCGCCTGGTGGCGCTGCGCGAGCGCGTTCTGGGCGCCCCTGGGCAGCCCGCGCCGCTGTCCGGCCACTTTGCCGAAACCGCGCAACTGCGCCTGTCGCGCGATCTGGCCGGCACCTTTGGCTATGACTTTACCCGGGGGCGGATCGACCTGGCGGTACATCCCTTTTCCTCGGGCACCTGGCAGGACAGCCGGATCACCACGCGGGTGGTGGAGAGCGATCCCTTCAACTGCATCTATTCGACCATTCACGAGGTGGGCCATTCGTCCTATGAGCTGGCCATCGACCCCGACCACGCCCTGACCCCGGTGGGGCATGGCTGCTCGATGGGGGTGCACGAAAGCCAGAGCCGGATCTACGAGAACCAGATGGGCCGCTCGCCCGCCTTTTCCGGCTGGCTTCTTGGCGAGATGCGCCAGCGGTTCGGCGATTTCGGCATCGCCTCGGCGCGTGAATTCGCCCGCACGGTCAACCGTGTGCAGCCCGGCTACATCCGCACCGAGGCGGACGAGGTGCATTACAATCTGCACATCATGATGCGCTTTGACCTTGAGCGCGCGCTGATGCGCGGCGATCTGGGGGTGGACGATCTGGAAGGCGCCTGGAACGACCGCTTTGCGGCCGATTTCGGCGTGGCGGTGGATCGCCCCGCGCACGGGATGTTGCAGGACGTGCACTGGTCCTGCGGCCTCTTTGGCTATTTTCCGACCTATACGCTGGGCAATGTCTATGCCGGCTGCCTGTGGAAGGCGCTGCGGGCCGATTTGCCGGGGATCGACGACGATCTGGCGCGGGGCGACACCTCGGCCGCGACGGGCTGGCTGCGCGAAAAGGTGCAGCGCCACGGCGGGATGTACGAGCCGCGCGAGACCATCCGCCGCGCCTGCGGGTTCGAGCCGTCGGAGGGGCCGCTGCTGGACTATCTGGACGACAAGTTCGCAGGGCTTTACGCGCTGTGACCGGCAAGGCCGAGGCGCCGGCGATCTGGGCCCTGGCGCTGGGCCAGACGCTGACCTATGCCGGGGTCTATTATGCCTTTCCCTCGCTCTTGCCCGATCTGCTCTTGTCCACCGGGCGCAGCGGGGCCGAGCTTGCCGCCGGCCCGACGCTGGCCTTTCTGGTCACAGCAGCGCTGACCCCCTTTACCGGACGGCTGGTCGACCGGGGCCTGGGCGGCGAGATGCTGGTGGTCCTGCCGGTGCTGGCCGCCGCGATGGTCGCGCTTCTGGGGCTGGCGCCGAACCTGTGGGTCTGGATGGCGATCTGGGCGGTGATCGGCCTGTGCCAGGCGGGGATGTATTACGAGACCTGCTTTGCCTTTCTGACCCGGCGCCTGGGCGCGCGCGCGCGCCCCGCGATCACGCGGGTGACGCTGGTGGCCGGGCTGGCCGGGACGCTGGCCTTTCCGCTGGGGCACTGGATGGCGGGGCTGATCGGGCCGGCCGGGGCGCTGGGGGTCTTTGCGGTGCTGATCCTGATGGCGGTGCCGCTGAACCTGTTCGCGGTGCGCCGGCTGCGCCGGATCCAGACCGGCGCGGCGCCGGCCCGGGCAGGCGCGGACCCCGCCCTGCTGCGCGGCGCGATGCGCAAGGCGCCATTCTGGGTGCTGGCGGGCATGACCGGCGCGCTGGGGCTGAACCACGCGATCCTGGTGACCTTTGTGCTCGTGATGTTCACCGGTCAGGGCGCCAGCCCCGGCATGGCGACGCTGGCCGCCGCCTGCATCGGGCCGGCGCAGGTGGTGGGGCGCCTTGTCCTGATGATGAACGAGCGCCGGGTCAACAACGCGCAGGCCACGCTGGCCTGCGTGCTGGCGATGCTGCTTGGCGCGCTGGCGCTGATCCTGGCGGGCATGGCGCCGGCGCTGATCTTTCTGGTCGCGGCCCTGCAAGGGGCGGGTATGGGAACGCTGTCGATCCTGCGCCCGGTGCTGATCGCCGAGCTTCTGGGTCGGAGCGGCTTTGGCGCCATCTCGGGGGCCATCGCCGTCTCGCCGATCCTGGCCAGCGCCTTTGGCCCCTCGGTCGGGGCGCTGGTGATGGAGACGGGTGGCGCGGGGGCGGTGCACGCAATGGTGCTGGCGCTGGCGGGCGCGGGGCTGGGCCTGACGCTGTGGCTCTTGCGGATGCCGCGGCTTGAGGGCGATCAGGCCTGAGGCCGGCGCGCTTGCATCGCAAGGCGATTTGCCGAAAGCTTGGGCCGCGCGGCGGTGGAGGGACGGCATGGACCTGGCGATGACGGCGGCTGAGTTGCAGGCCTTTCTGGCCCGCGATTTCGGTCAGGTGTCTGACCAGTTCGTGGTCGAACACCTGGACACCGAGGGGCTGACGCTGCGCCTGAAGGTCAGCGCGGCGCATTTGCGGCCGGGGGGCACGGTGTCAGGCCCCTCGATGTTCAGCCTGGCGGATGTGGCGCTGTACCTGGCGATCCTGGCGCGGATCGGGCCGGTGGGGCTGGCGGTGACCACCTCTTGCGCGATCGACTTCATGCGCAAGCCCGAGGCGGGGCGCGATCTCTTGGCCCATGCGCGGGTGCTCAAGCTTGGCCGCGCGCTGGCGGTGGGCGATGTGATGATCCGCTCCGAAGTGGGGGCCGATCCGGTGGCCCGGGCCAGCCTGACCTATTCGATCCCGCCCGGGGCCGTGCGGCGCTGAGGCGGCGCCCGATCAGTCACCCGATCCGTCGCGCGCGAGCGAGAAGCGACCCTCGACCTGCGCGCCGCTGTCCACGACCAGCGTCTTGTACAGGATATCCGCCGCCACCTGCGCGGTGGAGCGCAGCACGAATTCGCCCGAGGTGACCTTGCCGTCGAGCCGGCCCTTGATCTCGACCGTCTCGGCCGAGATCTGGCCCGAAAGCCGCCCCTCGGCCCCAAGCACGACGCTGTGCGCCGAGATGTTTCCGTCAACCTCGCCCAGGATCTCGACCTGGCCGGTGGAGCTGATCTCGCCGGTGATGCGAAGATCGGCCGCCAGCACCGAGCGGGCATTGCCACTGCGCTGGCCCTGCGCGGCGGACGGGGCTGCGGTCGGATCGGGGGATTTCGAGAACATGGGATGCGTCCTTTGGGTCTGTCGCCGGATATGGCGGCAAGCTGGCCCAAGGGTCAAGTGCGGAGCCGGACACAAGCGCGAAACCGGCCGCTTTTGACGCTTTTGACATCGCGGCCCCCCGGGCGTCTTGGCAAACTCGGCGCGGGCGGCGGATCGAATCATGAAGCCGCGCGAACCCGGGGGACTGTACGCATGTCTGGCGATGCCTTTTTTCAGCCCGTCTCGGGGTTCGATCTGCCGCGATTCGCCGGCGTGCCGACCTTCATGCGCCTGCCGCATGTTCCCCTTGACCATCCGCGCTTTGACCAGGTGCAGATCGGCCTGATCGGCGCGCCCTGGGACGGGGGCACCACCAACCGCCCCGGGCCCCGCCATGGCCCGCGCCAGTTGCGTGACCTCTCGACGATGATCCGCGCGCGGAATGGCGCGAGCTGGGTGGCGCCGTTCGAGCTGGCCCGCTGCGCCGATCTGGGCGATGTCGCCCCGAATCCGGGCGATCTGATGGACAGTCTGGCCCGGATGGAGGCGTTCTATACCCGCGTCGTGCAGGCCGGCGTCCTGCCGCTGACCGGCGGGGGAGACCATCTTTGCACCCTGCCGATCCTGCGCGCCGTGGCCAGGAGCCGCCCCGTCGGCATGATCCAGTTCGACAGCCATACCGACCTGAACGACGTCTATTTCGGCACCTCGCGCTACAACCACGGCACGCCATTTCGCCGCGCCGTGGAAGAGGGGCTGCTGGACCCCAGACGCTATGTCATCATCGGCGTGCGCGGCACCGCCTATGGCCGCGAGGACTGGGACTTTGCCGCTTCGGTCGGCATCAGGATCATCCCCATCGCCGAGTTCCACGCGCGCGGCGCCGAGGATGTGATGGCAGAGGCGCGGCAGATCGTGGGTTCGGGGCCGGTCTATGTGACCTACGACATCGACTTTGTCGACCCGACCTATGCCCCCGGCACCGGCACGCCCGAGGTGGGCGGCCCGACGAGCTGGCAGGCCTTGCAGGTGGCGCGCGGGCTCAGGGGGCTGGACATCGTCGGGGCCGATCTGGTCGAGGTCTCGCCCCCCTTCGACGCCTCGGGCGGCACCGCTTGGCTGGGCATCAGCCTGATGTTCGAGATGCTCTGCGCGATGGCCGAGCGGCTGAACCAGGGGGCCAGCCCCCTCGGCGCAAGCGCCTCACCCCCGGGATACTTGGGGACAGGTAATTGAGAAGGGACGGGCAGGCCGAGGTCATCATCGTCGGGGCGCGGGTCCTGACGATGGACCCGGCGCGGCCGAGGGCCGAGGCGGTGGCGCTGGCGGGCGGGCGCATCGCCGCCGTCGGCCCTGAGGCCGAGGCGATGGCGCTGCGCGGGCCGGCGAGCCGGGTGATCGACGCAGGCGGGCGGACGCTGCTGCCGGGCTTTGTCGAAAGCCACATGCACCTGTTCGGCGGGGCCGAGTTGCAGCACCTGCAACTGACCGGCTTGCACGGGCCGGACGCATTGACCGACGCATTCACCGCCTTTGCTGCGCGCCATCCCGATGCCCCCGTGCTGATGGCCGAGGGGGCCGATTATGGCATCCTTGGCCACCCTGTCAGCCGCAAGGACCTTGACCGGATCCTTCCCGGCCGCGCCATCGCGATGCGCGCGATGGACCATCACACCGTCTGGGCCAACACGCTATGCCTGCAAAAGGCGGGCCTTCTGCACGGCGCATCCATGCCGGCCGGGCACGAGGTGGTGATGGGCCCCGACGGCCTTGCCACGGGCGAGCTGCGCGAGTTCGAGGCGTTTGACCCCGTTCTTGCGCTGGCCGGGGTGTCGCGCATGTATGTCGGCATCGCAAGGGGTGCCGAGCCGGCGGGCCCGGTGACGGCGGCGGACCGGGCGGCGGACAAGGACCATTTCGCGCGGGCGATGCGGCACTGCGCGGCCCATGGCTTTACCACGCTCGTCTCGATGGACGGCAACCGCTATACGCTGGACCTCTTGGCCGAGATGGAGGCCGAGGGCCGGCTGTTGCAGCGCGTCAAGGTGCCGTTCCACTTCAAACCCGAGATGGCGCTGGACGAATTGGACCGCGCCTCGGCCATGGCGGCGGATTTCACCGGCGATTGGGTGCGTTCGGGCACGGTCAAGATGTTCATGGACGGGGTGGTTGACAGCCGCACCGCCTATATGACCGAAGATTACCCCGGTCAGCCCGGCCACCGCGCGATGCCGCTGTTCGAGCCGGAGCGGTTCAGCCAGGTCTGCACCGAAATCGACCGGCGCGGATTGCAGATCGCGGTGCACTGCGTCGGTGACGGGGCGGTGCGCGTCACCATCGACGGCTACGAGGCGGCCGGGCGAGCAAACGGCCTGCGCGACCTGCGCCACCGGATCGAGCATATCGAGCTGATCACAAGGGCGGACATTCCGCGCCTGGGCGCGCTGGGCATCACCGCCTCGGTCCAGCCGCCGCACGCGCCGGGGGCGATGGATTTCCCGCTTGAGGCGATGGAAAAGGTGATCCCGCGCGACCGCTGGCGCGACGCCTATCTGTGGAAAACCCTGGCCGAGGCCGGCGCGCCGCTTGCCTTTGCCAGCGACTGGCCGATCACCGATGTCTCGGCGCTGCGCGGGCTCAAGGCCGCGCTGACCCGCAGGCCCTATGCCGGCGCGGCGGATGAGCGGATCGGCCTGATGGCCTGCCTGCACGCCTACACCGCCGGCGGCGCCCGCGCCGCGCATCTGGAAAACCTGTGCGGCACGCTGCGGCCGGGCCTTGCCGCTGATCTGGTGCTGCTGGCGGGCGATCTGGAAAGCGCCGCGCCCGGGGCGATTGACCAGCTCGGAATCGCCCTGACCGTCGCGGGCGGGCAGATCACCCACCGCGGGCCGGGATTCGCCTGACCTTCCGGGGTGAAGGGACGGAAAATCGGAAAATTCACAAGCGATTGCAAGTGGATAGGAGAAAAATGAACCGCCGCGCAATTTTTCCCTTGCGGCGGGGTAGGTGCGGACGTAAATAGCCCCTCACCGAAGACGAAGCGACGCGGAAACGCCGAGCCAAGCCGACGGAAGCCAAAGCGAAAGCCAAGGCGAAACATTCTGGAGACAAGGTTGCAGGACGCGCCAAGGGATTGGCGGTTCGGTTATTTTTGTGTCCTCGCTCTTTGAAACTGTTATGTTATGAAGAGATATGTGGGCGGTTTGGGCGCATCGGCGTTTGACTGTTTGCATATCTGGCCAGTAGGGGTGACCCGATGATCTGGTTGAAAGCTTCACGGTTTGTG
>JBQTIT010000007.1:0-129530 GCA_052387855.1 Paracoccaceae bacterium | reverse complement strand
CCGCAATCGGCCGAGGGCCCCAAAGGCCGGGCGCTGGCCTCTGGTGTGAAGGCGGAACCGGTCACCCGGACACGTTCCCACACGGGCGGGAAAACGCGGTGCGTTTCCTGTTCCGCCCGACTTTGGGCGAGGCACGAGCCGAGGCCACGCGATACCGCCAGCCCCATCCCCGGCCGAGGGCCCCAAAGGCCCTCGGCCAGCGCCTGCCCTTCCCCCGGCAGGCGCTTCGCGCCAGCCAGGTCAGGCGCTGGCCTCTGTGGTTTATGCGGAACCGGTCTACCGGACACGCTTTAACACGGGCGAGGAAACGCGGTGCGTTTCCTTCTCCGCCCGATTTGGCCGAAGCACTCGCCGAGGTCATGTTGAAACCTTTCTACATCCCCGCCGAGGGCCCCAAAGGCCCTCGGCCAGCGCCCGCCCCCCCAGGGAGGGCGCTTAACGCCCTCCGGGTCGGGCGCTGGCCTCTGGCATCCCTGCGGAACCGGTTTACCGGACATGTTTCCACACGGTCGGGGAAAGGTATTGCCTTTCCTTTTCTCGCCCGCCCCCCAAAATGCCGCCGTCTTCTACCCCATCAGCGCCCGGGCAAGGCGGTTTTGCCGCCCGATCACCGCCGGCAGGTCCAGCGTGGTGATCTGCCCTGCGCGCACCACGCCGCGCCCCTCGACATAAAGGTCGCGCACCCTGGTCGGCCCGCACAGCATCAGCGCCGCCACCGGGTCCCAGGAACCGGCGGCCTCGATCCCCGAGACATCCCAGATCGCAATGTCGGCCCGCTTGCCCGGCGCGATCACGCCGCAATCGGCGCGCCCCAGCACCCTGGCGCCGCCCAGCGTCGCGATCTCCAGCGCCTCGCGCGCGGGCATCGCGTCGGCGCCCCGGGCCACGCGCTGGAGCAGCAGCGCCATCCGCGCCTCTGCCACCAGATTGCCGGCGTCGTTGCTGGCAGAGCCGTCCACCCCCAGCCCCACCTTGACCCCGGCGTCACGCATCGCCCGGACCGGCGCGATCCCCGACCCCAGACGGCAGTTCGAACAGGGGCAATGCGCCACCCCGGTGCCCGAGCGGGCGAACAGACCGATCTCGCCCGCGTCCAGCTTGACGCAATGCGCGTGCCAGACATCCTCGCCGGTCCAGCCGAGGTCTTCGGCGTACTGGCCGGGGCGACAGCCGAAATTGGCCAGCGAATAGGCGATGTCCTCGTCATTCTCGGCCAGGTGGGTGTGCAGCATCACCCCCTTGTCACGCGCCAGCAGGGCGGTCTGCCGCATCAGGTCGCGGCTGACCGAAAAGGGCGAGCAGGGCGCAAGCCCCACCCGCACCATCGCGCCCTCAAGCGGGTCGTGATGCGCGTCCACCAAGCGCACCATGTCTGCCAGGATCGCCTCTTCGCGCTCGACCAGCGCATCGGGCGGCAGGCCGCCGGCGCTTTCGCCGATGCTCATGGCGCCGCGCGTGGGGTGAAAGCGCAGACCCACCTCGGCCGCCGCCGCAATGGTGTCGTCCAGCCGCGCGCCGTTGGGATAGAGGTAAAGGTGATCCGAGGTCATCGTGCAGCCCGAAAGGGCCAACTCGGCCAGCCCGACCTGAGCCGAGACGAACATCTCTTCGGGGCCAAAGCGCGCCCAGATCGGGTAGAGCGTCTTGAGCCAGCCGAACAGAAGCGCGTCCTGCCCGCCCGGCACGGCGCGGGTCAGGGTCTGGTACAGGTGGTGATGCGTGTTCACCAGCCCCGGCGTCACGACGCAGCCCTGTGCGTTGACCACCTCGGCGCCCGGTCCCGCCCGCAGCCCCAGACCGACGGCAGCGATCACGCCGCCCCGGATCAGCACATCCGCCCCCGCCAGCTCGGCGCGGGCCGCGTCCATCGTGACCACGGCAGCGGCCTGCCGGATCAATGTTTCAGAAATCTGCATGTCTTCCCTCCACCCCTTCGGTGGAAGAAGACCCGGCCGACAGAAGGGGGAAGGACTCGGCTCGGTCAAAGGCGCAGCGGCAGGCCGGGCAGCCCGGCCTGCCAGCCGGGATCAGTTCGCGGCGCGTGCCATCACATCACCCTGGATTTCTTCCAGCCTGCGGCCGCGCGTGTCAATCCCCCGCACCCACAGAAGCACCCCGAACCCCGCCAACGGAAGGGCCAGGAGCCCGCCGACCAGCGCCATGTGGTTGTAGACCCCGAAAAAGCCCATCAGCGCCCCGATAAAACCGCCAGCCTTTGAGCTTGCGGCGATCAGGCCGGTGCCGGTGGCGCGCAGCTCCAGCGGGTAGATTTCGGACGCATAGGGGATCAGCGTCGCCACCACCGCCGAGGTCGAGACCAGCACCAGCGCGATCGAGACGACGATTCCCGGCACCCAGGTCGGCGCCAGCAGGCCCGTTGTGGCGTAGATCACCAGGCTGAGCGCGGTCAGGATCGTGAACAGCGCAACGGTGCGGATCGAGCTCCACATCTGATAGAGGGGAATGACGACAAAGACCCCCGGCAGCGCCAGAAGGCCGGACATCGTCAGCATGAAGCTGACCTGTGCCGGCTCCAGCCCCAGGAGGCGCAAGGAGGTCGGCAGCCAGAGCAGAAAGCCGATGTTGACAAGTCCATAGGCGGCGCCGATGCCGAACAGGCCGATGGTGATGGCTGCATAGGGGCCCGACAGCAGCGTGCGGAACCCCGGCCGCTGGCCGGCCGGCGCGGCGGCGGGAGCGGGCTCGTTCGCCGGGTCGACCTTGGCCGCGCCAAAGCGTTGCATCACGGCGCGGGCCAGATCGGCCCTGCCGCTCGCCGCCAGATAGCGCGGCGATTCCGGAATGAGCTGGTGAAAGATGATGACGATCAGACCCGTCGGCAGGCCCAAGAGCCACAGAGAGCGCCAGCTATAGGACGGCTCGAACAGCAGGGCCGAGCCGGAGGCGACCAGATAACCCGCTGCGGTGCCGATGCCGCCCAGCGCGACCAGCATCCAGCCCCGATGCCGGGCCGGGATCACCTCGGCCAGCAGGGTAAAGGTGATGGGAAGCATGCCGCCCGCCGACATCCCCATCAGGAAGCACATGATCACGTTCCAGGTAAAGCTCGGCATCGCGCCGCAGATCGAGGTCCCCATGAACATCAGCGCGGAAAGCAGGATCGCCCCGCGCCGCCCGATCAGGTCGGCCATGCGCCCCCAGAGGATCGAGCCGATGATGGTGCCCATCAGCGCGAAAAGAGGCAGGACGCCGGCGGACTTTGGCGCCAGCTCGTACTCGGCCTTCATGCCCGGCATGATGAATCCCAGCGTTGCCGGCTTCATCACATCGACCGTGACCGCCACGATCAGCGCGATCACCAAGAGCCAGTGCTGCGAATTCAGCCCGGCATTGTCGGCCACCTTGAAATCAAGCGGCTGTGCCGGCCCCTTGGCGCGCAGCACCGTGTCCGGCATCAGACCGAACGCTGCCAAAGCCAGCCCGATTGGGATCAGGGCCATGCCGGTCAGCATCGTGGCATCCATCGGCATTCCGACCATCCGAAAGCCGTTGCCGGCCCCCATCAGGTACATCGGCAGATGCGCGAACACCCCCCCCCGCGATCAGCAGGCAGCCGAACCAGAAGGCCAGAGGATTTGTGAAAAGTCGTGGTTGTGCAGAACCCTGCGCGGACATGGAACACTCCCTATGCCTCGGTCGCCAAGATTTCTGCGAGATCGCCCCGTCGACCAGTCCGAGGCTAATGGTCGCACCCTAGGCTTGATCGGGAAAAGAGCAAGACAATTCAGCCCCGCAACAGCGCCATGGCGGCGGCGTGAACCTCGTGGTTGGCGGCGGCAAGGATGCGCCCGCCGTCATGCGCCGGCTTTCCCTGCCAATCGGTCACGACCCCGCCGGCGGCCTCGATCACCGCGATCGGCGCCTGCACGTCATAGGCCTGAAGCCCGGACTCGATCACCAGGTCGATCTGGCCCGCCGCGACCAGGGCATAGGCGTAGCAGTCCATGCCATAGCGCGTCAGGCGCGCGGCACCGGAGACCCGGCGAAAGGCCGCGCCCTCCTCCGGCGTGCCGACCTCGGGAAAGGTGGTGAACACGATGGCCTCGGACAGCGGGCGCGGCGGGCGCGCGCGCAGCGCCCGAACCCCCATCGGCCCGCGCACCGCCGCCCGGCCAAAGCCGCCCTCGAACCGCTCCTGGATATAGGGCTGGTCGATGATGCCAAAGATCGGCCCCGATGCGTCGCGAACCGAGATCAGCACCCCCCAGGTCGGCGTGCCGGAAAGATAGCCGCGCGTGCCGTCGATCGGATCAAGCACCCAGGTCAGGCCGGATGTGCCCGGCGT
The DNA here is from genome assembly GCA_052387855.1 of Paracoccaceae bacterium. GTDB lineage: Bacteria > Pseudomonadota > Alphaproteobacteria > Rhodobacterales > Rhodobacteraceae > CAIYZT01. The sequence goes on along the minus strand of JBQTIT010000007.1, from coordinate 125,224 downwards.
CGCGCCGAACTCTTCGCCCAGCACCGCGTCCCGTGGCCGCCTGCGGGCGAGAATTTCGCGCATCCGCTCTTCTGACAGCCGGTCGGCGACCGTCACGGGGTCAAATCGCTGCGTTTCCTTGGTTTCGGCCGTCAGCCCCTCGGCGCGAAAGTGCAGCAGCGTCGCCAGCCGCGCCGCATCGGCCAGCTCATGGGCCACCTGCGCGATCTCGTCCATCTGATGTGCCGAAAGACCGCCCATGCCGCCAAGCTCCCTGCCGGATATGAAATCGCCGCCCCTTGGCGCTAATGGCTGGGGGGCGGCGGGTCAAGAGCCCAGGGCAGGGGTCAGGCGGCGTCGGAAAGCGACCGCGCCAGATCGAACAGACGCCGGCGCTGCGCCTCGGGGATCGCATAGTAGGACCGGACCAGCTCAAAGGCCTCCTTGTCGGCCATCAGATCAGAGCCGGGCGCCCGCACCGTCGCGGCGTTGTCCTCAAGCCCCTCGAAAAAGAAGGCGACGGTCACGCCCAGCGATTCCGAGATGTCCCAGAGCCGCGAGGCCGAGACGCGGTTCATCCCTGTCTCATACTTCTGGATCTGCTGAAACTTGATGCCGACCATGTCGGCCAATTGCTGCTGCGTCATGCCCAGCATCCAGCGGCGATGCCGAATACGCTTGCCCACATGGGCATCGACGGGATGTTTCATCACCTTCTCCATCACATACCAGGACGATGCCGCCATGAAACACGGGCTGCATCCGCTCGCTTGCAAACCACTTGAATTCCCTGCCAGCCGAGTGGACGCCAGCGGAACGCATCATGCGCCGCATCGCGCCGCCGGTCAATTGTACGCTCAACCAATTGCACGAATGAGTTGTTGCAAATCCGAACAAACCCCGCCGGTTGAGGCATTTCCCGCAGGGATTGCGCGGCGGCCTGCGGTGCATCTTGAACCGGGTTAAACAAACTTTCCGATTGCGAAACTCCGTTTTCGCATCCCGCCTCGCGCCCGGCGCCAGAGGGGAAGGATTCAGACCAAAGTCGAATCATGCACCCGTCGCGGCCCCTGCCCCGGCGTACCCGGGGGGCGCGGCACCGAAACGGGAGTTGTCCCTTGAAATCGGGGCGGTTCATGCCAATATCCTGCGCGTCGGGTGCTCGTATCGCAGCGAGCGCCCCCCTTGGATGATTTGGAGGCTGGAATGGCTCAATACAACACGATCAACTCGGCCGGCGTCGGCGCCCGCTCGGCCGTCATCGACGCCGGGCTGCGCGCCCACATGAACAAGGTCTATGGCCTGATGTCGGTGGCGATGCTGATCACCGCCGCCGTGGCCTGGGCCGTCGGCACGAATGCGGCCATGCTGGAGACGATCTTTACCGGCCCGATCCGCTGGGTCGTGATGTTCCTGCCGCTGGTGATGGTCTTTGCCTTTGGCGCCCTGATCAACCGCCTGTCGGTCGCGGGGGCGCAGCTTTTCTTCTACACCTTCGCCGCCGCGATGGGCCTGTCGATGGCCTGGATCTTTGCCGTCTTCACCGGCGCCTCGATCACCAGCACTTTCCTCGTCACCGCGATCGCCTTCGCCGGCCTGTCGCTTTACGGCTACACCACCAAGCGCGACCTGTCGGGCTCTGGCACCTTTCTGGTGATGGGCCTGATCGGCCTCCTGGTGGCCTCGATCGTCAACATCTTCCTGGCCTCCTCGGCGCTGCAATTCGCGATCTCGGTGATCGGCGTGCTGATCTTCGCCGGCCTGACCGCCTTTGACACCCAGAACATCAAGACCACCTACATCGCCCATGCCCAGGCCGGCGATCAGGAGTGGCTGGGCAAAGCCGCCATCATGGGCGCGCTGAACCTCTATCTCGACTTCATCAACCTGTTCATGTTCCTGCTGCAGTTCCTGGGCAACCGCGAATAACCAGGGGCCCGAACGGGCAAAGGCGAAAAGGCCGGGGGAAACCCCGGCCTTTTTCCTGCCTCGGCCATCAGCAGGCCCCCGGCCACAACGAAAAACCGCGCCCGGACCGGGCGCGGCTCGTCAAGGCACGACAAAGGGCAGATGCTACTTGATCTTGCCTTCCTTGTATTCGACATGCTCCCGCTTGACGGGGTCATACTTCTTGACCGTCATCTTTTCGGTCATGGTGCGGGCGTTCTTCTTGGTCACGTAGAAGTGCCCGGTGCCCGCCGTGGAATTCAAACGGATCTTGATCGTCACCGGCTTCGCCATCGTCATTCTCCTGCAGCCCGGAACACTCTGGTCCCGGTGAAATTCTGATCCCCGCCTTTTACGAAGGACGGCGGCAGAGTCAACAGCGAAACGACGGCCGCCCCGGGCGATTTGCGCCGCGGCAGGCCGGCCCCTTGCGGGGGGCTTTCCGCCCCCCTCGGCCTTGCGGCCTCACCCCCCGAGGATATTTGGCCAAAGTGAAAGGGGCCACGACCTTACTTCCCATTCACTTTGGAAAAATATCCCGGGGGTGAGCGCGCCAGCGCGAGGGGGCAGCGCCCCCTTCGCCGCCGGGTCAGGCCGCGCCGTGATCGGGCCGCTTGCCCGAGGGGGCAAGATAGGGGCGCGAGACGTCGCGCAGGCGGACGTCCAGCGCCTCGACCTTCATGCGCAGGTCGGCGCCGCCCGAAAGGTGCAGGCGCAGCCAGCCTGCGGGCGCATCTTCGGCCGCGAAGGACAGCGCGAGCAACTCAAGGGATTGGCTGCCCCCCTCCCGCTCGATCCCGGCCGACTGAACCGACAGCACGTTCTCGATCACCAGAAGCGACTGCACCCGCTCGAACCCGCGCCCCTGGGCCTGGGCGCGGTCGGCATCTTCCCAGCGAAAGCGGTTGAGCCCCAGCGCCACGCGGCGCCGGCGCGGCGCATGGACCATCTGGCCGGCGGTCAGGACCGCATCCTGCGCCAGCGCGGAGATCACGGCCAGATCGGCCGGCTCACGCGCCAGAAGCCGCAGCGGCGCCTCGTCGGCCCCGTCGGCAAAGCGCGCATCGCTCATGCGCTGATCCTTTCGATCTGCGCGCCGCAGGCCCGCAGCTTTTCCTCGACCCGCTCATAGCCGCGGTCCAGATGGTAGACGCGGCTGACCACCGTCTCGCCCTCGGCCGCCAGTGCCGCCAGGATCAGCGAGACCGAGGCGCGCAGGTCGGTCGCCATCACCCGCGCGCCCTTGAGCCGCTCGACCCCGGTGACGCGGGCCGTGCCGCCGTGCACCTCGATCCGGGCGCCCATGCGCACCAGTTCGGGCGCGTGCATGAAGCGGTTTTCAAAGATCTTCTCTTCCAGCACCGAGGTGCCCTGCGCCGTGCAGAGGAGCGCCATCATCTGCGCCTGCAGGTCGGTGGGAAATCCGGGGAAGGGTTCGGTCACCACATCGACGGCGAGCGGCCGGTCAAGCCGGCGCCTGACCGTCAGCCCGCGCGGGGTTTCGCTGACGCTGACCCCCGCCGCATCCAGCCGTTCGGCAAAGGCGCCGACCAGGTCCAGCCGGCCACCAAGGCATTCGACCTCGCCGCCGGCAATCGCCGGCACCAGCATGTAGGTGCCCAGCTCGATCCGGTCGGTCACCACCGGATGGGTGGCGCCGTGCAGACGGTCTACCCCCTCGATCGTGATCGTGCCGGTGCCCTCGCCCTCGATCCGGGCGCCCATCTTGCGCAGGCACTGGGCAAGATCGACGATCTCGGGCTCGCGCGCGGCGTTCCGGATCACGGTCGTCCCGCGCGCCAGCGTCGCGGCCATCAGCGCGTTTTCGGTCGCGCCGACCGAGACAAAGGGAAACTCCACCACCGCCCCGCGCAGTCGCCCGCCCGGCGCCCTGGCGTGGATATAGCCGTCGCGCAGGTCAAGCTCTGCCCCCATCGCCTCCAGCGCGCGCAGGTGCAGATCGACCGGCCGCGCGCCGATCGCGCAGCCCCCCGGCAGCGATACCACCGCCTGCCCGTCGCGGGCCAGCATCGGCCCCAGCACCAGGATCGAGGCGCGCATCTTGCGCACGATGTCGTAGTCGGCGGTGTGGTTGGTGATGGCATGGCTCGACAACGCGAGGACCTGCCCATCTTGCAGGCTGGCCACCTCGGCGCCAAGCGAGCCCAGAAGCTGGGTCATGGTGCGGATGTCCGACAGGCGCGGCGCGTTGGTCAGCGTCAGCGGCTCGTCGCTGAGCAGGGTCGCGGGCATCAGCGTCAGGCAGGCATTCTTGGCCCCCGCGATCGGGATCGACCCCGACAGAGCCCCGTTTCCCCGCACCAGAATCGAATCCATGTCACCTCACTTGTCCGGTTGAGAGCCGGGCGCCGGGTCCAGGCGCGCCCTGGCCTGGGCCTTGCGCTTGGCCATGTTCGCCTTCAAGGCCGCCTTCAGCCGCTCTTCGCGGGTCAGGGACTGGGCCTGACGGTCGGTTTTCGCGGTTTTGGGCGGGCTCTTGTCGCTCATCTGCGTGTCCTACCTCAGCTTTGCGCCGGGGTCCAGACGGGCGGGAAAATCGGGCGGCGCGGACGGCGGAATGGGGGTTGCATGGGGCGGAAAATCCCTTTAATCACCCGCCACCAGCCCGCAGCCCCCCAGATCGGGCGGCGGCCTGACCCGGATGCTGCAGTAGCTCAGTGGTAGAGCACTCCCTTGGTAAGGGAGAGGTCGAGAGTTCAATCCTCTCTTGCAGCACCATCCTTCCCTTGCCGTTTTCAGCCCCGGGCGCCCGCCAGGAACCGCCTCAGGCGAACTGCTCGACGATCAGCCGCTCTTCGAGCCCGTGGCCCGGATCGAACAGGATGCGGTGGCGCACCTTGGGCTCGGACCGGATCTCGACCGACACCACTTCGGGCACGGCGCGCGTGTCGGCGTCGGCGCGGACCGGGCGCTTGACGGGGTCCAGCACTTCGATCCGCACCAGCGCCGATTTCGGCAAGAGCGCGCCGCGCCAGCGCCGGGGGCGAAAGGCCGCCATCGGCGTCAGCGCCAGCACTTCGGAGCCGATGGGGATGATCGGCCCATGGGCCGAATAGTTGTAGGCGGTCGATCCGGCGGGGGTGGCGATCAGCACGCCGTCACAGACCAGCTCGCTCATCCGTTCCTTGCCGTCGATGAAGATGCGCAGCTTGGCCGCCTGCGGGCCGGCGCGCAAGAGCGACACCTCGTTGATCGCCAGCGCCTTGGTGACGGTTCCATCCAGCGCGGTGGCCTTCATCGACAGGGGGTTGATCGTGGCCTCCTCGGCGGCGGACAGGCGTTCGGCCAGCCCCTCGGCCTGATAGGCGTTCATCAGAAAGCCGACGGTGCCGCAGTTCATCCCGTAGACCGGCAGCTTGAGCTTCTGGGTCTCGTGCAGGGTCTGGAGCATGAATCCGTCCCCGCCCAGCGCCACGATCACCTCGGCCTCTTCGGCCGGCACGTTGGCATGGGCCGCCGTCAGGGCGGCCAGGGCCTCTTGCGCGGCCCTCGCCTCGCTGGCGCGAAAGGCAATCCTCAAATAGCGCAAGCAGATTCTCCACCGTTTCCGGCCGGGCCGGCCACGCCCCCCGAGCATCACCGCCCGCCCCGAAAAACTCAAGAGCGATCCCCGCAGGCGGCCCGGAAGGCGGAACTGCGGCAATGCGCGCGAAATTGGGTCGCTTTCGCGCCTTCCTTCCTCCCCCGGCTTGGCCTAAAACAGCCGGGCCCCCTTTCCTTGCCCCCCAGGAGACCAAGATGCCCGCAGCCCCCGGTTTCTTTACCGAAAGCCTCGCCTCGCGCGACCCCGAGCTTTTCGGCTCCATCACCGCCGAGCTTGGCCGCCAGCGCGATGAGATCGAGCTGATCGCCTCGGAAAACATCGTCTCGCGCGCCGTGATGGAGGCGCAAGGCTCGGTCATGACCAACAAATATGCCGAAGGCTACCCGGGCAAGCGGTACTACGGCGGTTGCCAGTTCGTCGATGTGGCCGAAAACCTTGCCATCGAGCGGGCCTGCGCGCTGTTTGGATGCGCCTTTGCCAATGTCCAGCCGAACTCGGGCAGCCAGGCCAACCAGGGCGTGTTTCAGGCGCTGATCCAGCCCGGCGACACCATCCTGGGCATGTCGCTGGACGCGGGCGGCCATCTGACCCATGGCGCCGCTCCGAACCAGTCGGGCAAGTGGTTCAAGGCCGTGCAGTACGGCGTGCGCAAGCAGGACCTGACGCTGGACTATGACCAGGTGCAGGCCCTTGCCACCGAGCACCGGCCAAAGATGATCATCGCCGGCGGCTCTGCCATTCCGCGCATCATCGATTTTCCCCGGATGCGCGCGATCGCGGATTCGGTCGGCGCCTATCTGGTCGTCGACATGGCGCATTTCGCCGGCCTGGTGGCGGCGGGGCTTTACCCGTCGCCCTTTCCGCATGCGCATGTCGCCACCACCACCACGCACAAGACACTGCGCGGCCCGCGCGGCGGCATGATCCTGACCAATGACGAGGGGATCGCGAAAAAGATCAACTCGGCGATCTTCCCCGGCATCCAGGGCGGCCCGCTGATGCATGTCATCGCCGCCAAGGCCGTCGCCTTTGGCGAGGCGCTGCGGCCCGAGTTCAAGGAATATCAGGCCCAGGTGGTCGCCAATGCCAAGGCCCTGGCCGACCAGTTGATGAAGGGCGGGCTCGACATCGTCACCGGCGGCACCGACAGCCACCTGATGCTGGTCGACCTGCGCCCCAAGGGCGTCAAGGGCAACGCCACCGAAAAGGCGCTGGGGCGGGCGCACATCACCTGCAACAAGAACGGCATCCCCTTTGACACCGAAAAGCCGACCATCACCTCGGGCGTGCGGCTAGGCACCCCGGCCGGCACGACGCGCGGCTTTGCCGAGGCCGAGTTCCGCCAGATCGCGAGATGGATCATCGAGGTGGTCGAAGGGCTGGCCGAGAGCGGCGAAGAGGGCAACGGCGCCGTCGAGGCAAGGGTCAAGGCCGAGGTCGAGGCGCTCTGCCAGCGCTTCCCGATCTATCCGGGGCTCTGATCCAGGGGGAATGACGGGCCGTGGCCGGACCTGGGCACCTCGAAACGACCAGCCGGATCGAGCATGCCCTTGGCGCATGGGCTCGGGCGCGGCTGCCGCTGGGTCTGGCCGATCTGGCCCTGTTCCTGCTCAAGCAAGCCTGGGCCTGCCTGTTTGGCGGGCTCATGCTGGCCGCAATCATCCTGACCAAGGCATTCTGGCAGGATGACTGGGCGTTCCATCGCTATGACGCGCTCTTGCTCTACGCCCTGTCGATCCAGGTCATCTTTTTGCGCTACGGGCTGGAAACCTGGCAAGAGGCGCGGGTGATCTTGCTGTTTCACCTGACCGGCACGGCGATGGAATGGTTCAAGGTGGACGCCGGGTCATGGGCCTACCCCGAGCCGGGCTTTTTCAAGGTCCTGAACGTGCCACTGTTTTCCGGCTTCATGTATGCCTCGGTCGGCAGCTATATCGCGCGGGTCATCCGGCTGTTCGAGATGCGTTTCACCCCCTATCCGCCGTTCTGGGCCACCGTGGCGCCGGCGGCCGCGATCTATGTGAACTTTTTCGCGCATCACTTTCTGGCCGATGTGCGCATCCTGCTGATCGGCGGCACCCTGGTCCTGTTCTGGCGCACCCGGATCTGGTTCCTGGCCGGGTCGCGGCAGGTCTCGGTGCCGCTGCCGCTGGCGGCGTTCCTTACCTCGCTTTCGCTTTGGGTGGCCGAGAACATCGGCACCACCACCGGCACCTGGCTCTACTTCGGCCAGTCGCCGGACCAGTTGGTCAGCTTTGCCAAGATCGGATCGTGGTATCTCTTGATCTACGTCAGCTTTGTCACGGTCACGCTCGCCTCGCGCGAGGCGCTGCACCCGGGCGAAAATCTCCGTCCCGGCGCGTGATCCAGGCTGCTCGGTCTCTGGCCAAGCCGGCGCGGTGGGCCTAAAAGCCGACCCATGCTGTCACTGATCCACCATCCCGCCGAAACGCAGACCCAGGCCCCGCCGCTGGTGATCGCGCACGGGCTGTTCGGCTCTGCCCGCAACTGGGGCGTGATCGCCCGCCGCCTTGCGGCGCGGCGGCATGTGGTGGCGGTGGACATGCGCAACCATGGCACCTCGGCCCGCCACGCCAGCCACAGCTACCCGGACATGGCCGCCGACCTGGCCGAGGTGATCGGCGCGCTTGGCGGGACGGCGGACCTTCTGGGCCATTCGATGGGCGGCAAGGCGGCGATGCAGCTTGCGCTGACCGGGGGCCATCTGATCCGGCGCCTGATCGTGGCCGACATCGCGCCGGTGGCCTATGGGCATGACCAGTCGCGCCATATCCAGGCGATGCGCGGGCTTGATCTGGCGGGCCTGTCCGCACGGGCCGAGGCCGACCGGCGTCTGGCGGCAAGCGTCGATGACGCCGGCCTGCGCGCCTTTTTCCTGCAATCGCTGGACCTCAAGGCGCCGGGCGGGCCGGTCTGGCGGATCAACCTGGATGTGCTGGAGGCCGAGATGCCAAAGATCGTCGGCTGGCCCGGCACCGGGGGCAGCTTTCCCGGCCCGGCGCTGTTTCTGACCGGCGCGCTCAGCACCTATGTGCGGCCCGAGCACCGCGCGGCGATCCTGGCGCAGTTTCCAAAGGCCCGCTTTGCCCGTCTTCAGGGCGCGGGCCACTGGCTGCATGCCGAGCGCCCGCGCGAGTTCGAGCAGACGGTGGACCTTTTCCTGACCGCCTGAGCCGGTTCAGACCTCGGGGCGGCTCATCCGGTCCATCAGACCGTCCTTGCGCACGAACTGATGGAACAGCGCCATCGCGACATGCAGCAGCACCAGCGCAAGGATCGCGTTCTTGAGCGCCACATGCGCCCCCGCCGCCGCCATGTTGCCCCCGAACCAGGCCATCATGCCCGACACCGGCACCAGGATCAGCAGCGCATACAGCGCCAGTTGCGCCAGCCGCCCGGCCCATCGCAACAGGGCCGGGCCGTCCGGCGCGGCCGGCGCCCCGCGCCGCAGCCGCAGACCGATGCGCCACAGCACCAGCAGCAAGACCGCGATGCCTGCGTTGACATGGGCCCAGGCCATGGCCGAGACCACCGGCTCGCCGCCCTCTTCGACGGTCTTCCAGACCTCGCCCATGGCGCCGCTGGTCACAAGCTGAACGATGATCAGCAGCACGACGGCCCAGTGCAGCGCAATCTGGACCCGCGAATATCCCCGAACCATCCCATCCTCCTGAAAGTGAGCCCCATCGTCATTGTTCAAGTGGAGATCAACTTTGATCGAATGCAAAGCCTTTTTTGCAGGAAAATGAAAATCGCCCCCGCCCGGTCGCCGGGCCGGGGCGATGGGATCAGACCGGCAGGCTGCCGCCCGCCTGCGCGGCGGACTGCTCGGCCCGGTCCAGAAGACGCTGGAGCATCGCCGCGCGGGCGAAATCCGGCTCGGGCGCATTCTCGCCCCGGATCGCGCCGACAAAGCGCTGGTAGATGTTGGCCAGCACCGGCGCCTCGACATCGCGCCAGATGGCCTTTTGCACATCCGCGCCGCTGCACAGGCGCAGGCGGCTGATGTCCTTCTCCCAGGCCACCTCGATCCCGCCCGCCAGCCCATACAGGCGCAGGCGCAGATCGTTCAGATGCCCGGTGGCAAAGCGCGTGGCTGAAACCGTGCCCAGCGCGCCGTTCGCCAGCACAAGCTGCAAGGTGCAACTGTCGTTGGCGTCCAGCGTATAGTCGCCGATCCGGTCGCCCGGCGCCTTGGCAAAGGTCGCCAGCCTGCACGAGACCTCGGCCGCCTCCATCCCCGCAACGAACAGCGCGAAGTCCAGGATATGGATGCCGACATCGCCCAGCACGCCCTTTGATCCATGCCTGGTGGACAGGCGCCACAGCCACTGGCTTTCCTTTTCCCATTGCCCCCAGGCCGGTTGCGACAGCCAGGATTGCAGGTACGAGGCCTCGAAGTGCCGGATCTCGCCGATCGCCCCCGCGCGCACCAGCCGCGCGCCCTCTTGCAGGGCGGCGACGTTGCGGTAGGACAGGTTGACCATGTTGACGACGCCGGCCGCCTGCGCCGCCGCCGCCATCTCGGCGGCATGCGCCTCGTTCGTGGCCAGCGGCTTTTCGCACAGCACATGCTTGCCGGCCTTCAGGATCGGCATGGTGGTGGGATAATGCGCGGCGTCGGGCGTGACATTGGTCACCGCGTCGAACTGCCCCCAGGCCAGCGCCTCGTCCAGCGAGGCAAAGGCGCGCCCGATGCCATGCTTGGCGCAAAAGGCGGCAAGCTGCTCGGGCCTTGTGTCGACCCCGCCCACCAGGGTGACACCTTCGATTTCCTTGAATTTCTCGGCGTGGTTGTTGGCCATGCCGCCGGTGCCGAGGATCAGGATGCGAACGGGGCGGACCATCAGCGCAGACCCTCCTGGCCGTCGTGATGCAGGCGCGGCCCGCGTTCGGTGATCGGCTCCAGCGCCTGCGACACCGGCCGGTTCGGCGCGGCACCAGGATTGGCAAGCCGCGGCGCGGGGTTGTGGGCCCAGTGCACCGCGTTTGTGATCACACGCATGACATTGGCGTCATGATAGGTCGGATAGGTCTCGTGTCCCGGGCGGAAGTAGAACACGTTCCCCGCCCCGCGCTTGTAGGTCAGGCCCGAGCGGAACACCTCGCCGCCCTGGAACCACGAGACAAAGACTGTCTCCAGCGGTTCGGGCACGCCAAAGGGTTCGCCGTACATCTCTTCGAATTCGATCTCGAAATGGTCGGGCAGGCCGGCCGCGATCGGGTGATTGCGCGAGGTGACCCAGAGCCGCTCACGCTCGCCCGCCTCGCGCCAGGACAGATTGCAAGGCGCGCCCATCAGCCGCTTGAAGGGTTTTGAAAAATGCGCCGAATGCAGAAAGATCATGCCCATGCCGCCATGCACCGCCGCGCAGACCCGCTCGACCACCGCGTCATCAACCGCGCCGTGCGCCGCGTGGCCCCACCAGATCAGCACATCGGTCGCGGCCAGCTTTTCTTCGGTCAGGCCATGCTCGGGCTCCTGAAGCGTGGCCGTCGTCGCGGTGATGCCCGCGTCCCGGTTCAACACGGCGGCGATGGTGCCATGCATGGTCAGCGGATAGACTTGCGCGACGACCTTGTTCTTGTGCTCGTGAACGTTCTCGCCCCAGACGGTGACGCGAAGTGGCATGGTATTCCTCCAGGAAGTGCGGCCCTGCTGACGGCCCGTGTCGGTGTTTGCGCTACCATCCCAAAATCCGGCCCAAAGCGCAACCCACGCCCGCCCAGGGGCAAGGGGCGCGCGGCGGCGGCGGATGATTTCAGGAACCGGTCTTTGGTGGAGCAGAGGGGGATCGAACCCCTGACCTCGTCATTGCGAACGACGCGCTCTCCCAACTGAGCTACTGCCCCAAGACCGGATGCACATTTCGCCCCAGCCGGGCGGAATGTCAAGAAAGCCGCGCGAAAAATCTTGGGCTCCCCGCGCGGTTCAGGTCAGCAGATGCTCGCGCGCCAGGATCGCGGCCTCGACCCGGTTGCGCAGGTGCAGCTTTTGCAGGATCGCGGTCATGTAGTGCTTGACGGTCTTTTCCTGCAAGTCCAGCCGCTCGCCGACCTCGCGGTTCGACATGCCCTGCGCGACCAGACGCAGGATGTCGGTCTCGCGGCGGGACAGGTCCGACAGCGGGTTGGCCGATGCCGTCGCGGCGTCCTCGCGCGGGCCGCGGACCTGGGCCAGGATCCGGCCGGCCAGGCCCGGCGCGACATGGGTGCGCCCGGCGGCCACATCGCGCAGAATCCCGGTCAGTTGCTGCCCGCCAACGCCCTTGAGCACATAGCCCTGCGCGCCCAGGCGCAGCGCCTGGCGAAGGTCATCTTCGGATTCGGACGCGGTCAGCACCACCACCAGCGGCGGGCGCGGGTCCTGCATCAGCGTGGCCAGCACCGCGAGCCCGCCGCCCCGTGGCATCGAAAGGTCAAGCAGAACGATGTCCGGTGTCAGCGCGCGCGCCAGCTCGACGGCGCGCGCGCCGTCGGCGGCCTGTCCGACCACCGCCATTCCCGGCTCGTCCGCAAGGGTGCGCGCCAGCCCCTCGCGATAGATCGGATGGTCATCGACCAGAAGAATGCCAAGATCCCTGCCCTCCAAGGTCATCCGCCCACCTCGATCGTCATGCGCAGCTCTGCTCCGGTCCCCAAAGGCGCGCGGTCCAGGCAGTCCAGCCGTCCGCCCAGAGCCTCTACCCGGTCCCGCAGCCCGTCAAGCCCAAGCCGCCCCGTCCTGGCACCATCGCCCGCCGCGCCGGCGGCGGCAAAGCCGGGACCCCGGTCCAGCACACTGACCCGCAGACGGGCGCCCTGGCGTTCGATCCGCAGCTCTTGTCCCAGCCCGCCGGCGTGGCGCCAGGAATTGTTCAACCCCTCTTGCACGAACCGGTAAAGGCACAGCCGCAGCGCCGCCGGAAGCTCGCCCAACGTGCCGGGGTCCGGCGCGGCAAACTCCACCTTCGTGCCGCTGCGTGCGGCATGGGCCTCGGCCAGATCGCGCAGAACCTCGCCCATGTCGCGCCGGTCCAAATCCGGCACCGACATCCCGCGCGAGAGGTTGCGAATCTCGGTGATCGCCTCGCTCACGGCGCCGCGCACCTCGTCCAGCACGGCCTTGCCGGCCTCGCCGTCCTGCCGGCCGGCCAGGGCATCGAGGCGCAGGGCGGCAAAGGCCATAAGCTGCGCCGGCCCGTCGTGCAGATCGGCGCCGATCTGGCGCAGCGTGCGTTCGGACAACGTCGCCGCCCGCTCTGCGGCGTTCTGGATCTGCACCCGCAGCGCGACGTTGCGCCCGGACATTTCTGTCAGCGCCACGAGCTGCGCGTCGATCGTGCGCGAGCCGCGCAGGACGATCAGGAACAGCGCGGCAAAGATCAGCGAAAGGATTCCGACCACAAGGGCCCAGGTCTGCAACCGGGCGCGAAAGATGTCGCGCTTGAGCTCTTCGGCGATCATGTAGAACTCGACCACGGCGATCACCTCGCCGCCGGCCGAGTTGCGGATCGGGGTGTAGATTTCAAGCAGAGGCAGATCGAGCGCCCCCTCGGCGGCGTCCTCTTCGTCGCGGTGCTGCTCGAACTCGGCGGTGACCGATCCGGCAAAGGCGCCGGCCAGGTTTTCGGCGATGGGAAAGGTCTTGCCGATCTGGTCGGGGTCCGACGCGTCGATCACCAGCCCCCCCGGCCGCCAGACCTTGAACGAGACCACGGTCTTGCCGACCTGCGACAGCGCCAGAAGCTCGGACAGGCCCTTTTTGCTGCGGCTAGCAAGCGTGTCGTGCTGGGTCAGGTTCTGGGTCAGCGCTCCGACAAAGCTTTCCATGTAAAGCGCGTTGGCATTGGCGGTGTTGTGCACCACGACCCTTTCGATCCGCCCCGCCACCAGCCCGCCTACGGCCAGCGCGGCGGCCAGGATGACCAGGCTTCCGGCAAGGGCAAACTGCCCCGCCAGCGAGAGCCCCGCCCATCCCGTTGCCGCGCTCCTGCCGGACATGGCCATGCCTTCCCCGTTGCCCGGGTCACGATAGCCGCCCTTTGGGCGAAATCACAGGTGCTTTGCCCCGGCCTCAGCCCGGCACGGCGCTGCGTGCAAAGGCGACGATCTCGGCCGCGGGCCGCGCGCCGGCGAGGCGGCCGACCTCGTGGCCCCGGTGGTAGAGCACAAGCGCCGGGATCCCCCTGATCTGCGCCCGGGCGGCGATGTCCGGATGCTCTTCGGTGTTCAGCTTGGCCAGGCGCAGGCGCGGGGCCAGGGTCTTGGCCGCCTTGGCGAATTCGGGCGCCATCATCCGGCAGGGTCCGCACCAGGGCGCCCAGTAGTCGACGAGGATCGGCAGATCGTCGGACCGGGTGGCGCGGTCATGCGCGCCGCCGTCCAGCTCATGCACCCGCCCGTCGGCCAGCGCCTCGCCGCAAGAGCCGCATTTGGGCCCCGCTGCCAGCCGGTCGGCCGCAAAGCCGTTCATCTGGCCGCAGACCGCGCAGCAGAGCCTGATCTTTTCCGTCATGACCGCCTCACATTCCATTTGCGTCATATGTGGGAAGGGCGGCGCGCCGGGTCAAGGGTTCAGGCCAGAAGATGGACCACGCCATAGAGGGCCGAGCCCGCCAGGGTCGCCGCCACCACCGATCCGGTGGCGCGGTACAGGACCACGACGGCAAAGGTTCCGGCAAGCGCGGGGAGAAGCGCTGCCGCCTCGGCTCGGGTCACGGACAGAAAGGACACAACGAAAAGCGTCGCGATCGCCGAGGGGCCGGTCGCCGCCAGAAACCGCGACAGGGCGCCGGTCGCGGGAATGCGGCTTTGGTCCATCCGTGTCGGCAGCGCGCGAAAGGCATAGGTAAAGGCTCCGACGATCAGGCAGAGCGTCAGGATCTCAGGTCTCATCGCGCCCTCCAAGGCCCAGAACGCCGGCCAAGGCGCCGGACAGCATGCCGCCCAGAACCCCGGCGGTTGCCGACCAGCTCAGCGCCAGAACCACCGCCACGCCGCCCGCGATCAGGATGACCCCAAGCTGCGCCCGCGACAGGATCGACAGCAGCAGCGCGAGGAAAAGCGCCGGCAGCATGAATCCCAGCGCCGCCTCGACCGCCGGCAGACCCGACAACGCGCCGCCTCCGGCAAAGGCCCCCAGCGCCGTGCCCCCCAGCCAGGAGGCGTAGGCGCCCAGCGATAGCCCCCCCATGAAAGCGCCCGAGACCGGCCGTCCGCGCGCCAGATGGCCCAGCGCGGCGGCGAACACCTCATCCGTCAGGCCAAAGGCCCAGGCCCAGGCCCCCCGCAAGCGGGCCTTCGGGCCGGCACGTTTCAGCAGCGCCGGCCCGTAAAGCACATGCCGGATGTTCATCGCCACCAGCGTCACGGCCGAAACCAGAAACGGCGCCCCGCTGCCGATCAGCACCAGCGCCAGAAACTGCGCCGCGCCCGCATAGATGATCAGCGACAGGGCAAAGGCCTCGACCCCCGACAGGCCCAGCCCGGTGGCCGAGGCGCCAAAGGCAAAGGCGATGGGGAAGTACCCCAGCGCGATGGGAAGGGCGGCGATCAGACCCTGGGCAAGGTTCTTGAGGCGGGGGTTGGTCATGGCGCGGCCAAGCTGGCCGATCCCGGCGCCCAAGGCAAGGCGGAAGCGGCGGCGGGGCGACCGGTTCCGCATGGATGTCGGGCGCTGGCCGAGGGCCTATGGGGCCCTCGACCGGTGATGGGGCGGGCGTCCCATATGACCTCGGCGAGTGCCTCGGCCAAGTCGGGCGCAGAGGAAAACGCACTGCGTTTTCCCGCCCGAGTAGGAACGGTGCGGCACAACCGGTTCCGCATAGCTGTCAGAGGCCAGCGCCCGACCCGGAGGGCGTGGAGCGCCCTCCCTCCGGGGGTCGGGCGCTGGCCGAGGGCCTTTGGGGCCCTCGACCAGGGATGAGCCTGGCGGCTCTCATGACCTCGGCGATAGCCTCGGTCAGGCCCCGGGCGGAGAAGGAAAGGCACTGCCTTTCCCCGCCCGGGTGGGAACGGTGCGGCTGAACCGGTTCCGCAACACTGACAGAGGACAGCGCCCGACCCGGCGGGTGCGGAGCGCCCGCCATGAGCGGGGCAGGCGCTGGCCGAGGGCCTTTGGGGCCCTCGGCGGGAATGGGGCGGGCGGCGCGCATGACCTCGGCGAGAGCCTCGGCCAAAGTCCGGCGGCGCAGGTGGCCCCCTCCACATAGCCCCCGGAGGCAGGCGCCGGCGACGGGCCTTTGGCCCCCCTACTCCGCCGCCTCCACGTAGCTTTCCACCGGCGGGCAGATGCAGCTCAGGTTGCGGTCGCCCCAGACGTTGTCGACCCGGCCGACCGGCGGCCAGTACTTGTCGATCTTGAAGGCACCGGGCGGAAAGCAGCCCTGGGCGCGGCTGTACTTGCGGTGCCAGTCCGCGACCAGATCGCCCACGGTGTGCGGGGCGTGGCGCAGCGGGCTGTCCTCGGCCGAAATCTCGCCCCGCTCCACGGCGCGGATCTCTTCGCGGATCGCCAGGAGCGCGGTGACAAAGCGGTCGATCTCGGCCTTGGTCTCGCTTTCGGTCGGCTCGACCATCAGCGTGCCGGCCACCGGCCAGCTCATCGTCGGCGCGTGAAAGCCGTTGTCGATCAGACGCTTGGCGATGTCGTCCACCGTGACCCCGACCTCGGCAAAGGGCCGCGTGTCCAGGATGCATTCATGCGCCACCCGCCCCTTGTTGCCCATGAACAGGACCGGATAGGCCCCCGTCAGCCGCGCCGCGATGTAATTGGCGTTCAGGATCGCAACCCGCGTCGCCTGCGTCAGCCCCTCGCCGCCCATCATCAGACAATAGGCCCAGGAAATCAGCAGGATCGAGGCCGACCCATAGGGCGCGGCCGAGACGGGCCCCTCTTCGCCGCCGGTCTCGGGATGGCCGGGCAGATGCGGCGCCAGATGCGCCTTGACCCCGATCGGCCCCATGCCGGGGCCACCGCCGCCGTGCGGAATGGCAAAGGTCTTGTGCAGGTTGAGGTGGCTTACGTCCGAGCCGATCTCGCCCGGTTTCACCAGACCCACCAGCGCGTTCATGTTGGCCCCGTCCAGATAGACCTGCCCGCCGTGATCATGGGTGATGCGGCAGATCTCGCGCACGGTCTCTTCAAAGACGCCGTGGGTCGAGGGATAGGTGACCATGCAGGCCGCCAGGTTCGCCCCCGCTGCCGCCGCCTTGTCGCGGAAATCGTCAAGATCGACATCGCCGTTCGGCATCGCCTTGACCACCACCACCTGCATGCCGGCCATCTGCGCGCTGGCCGGATTGGTGCCATGGGCCGAGACCGGAATGAGGCAGATGTTGCGATGCCCCTCGCCCCGCGCGCGGTGCCAGGCCTGGATGGTCAAGAGCCCGGCATACTCGCCCTGCGCGCCAGAGTTTGGCTGCATGGAAAAGGCGTCATAGCCGGTGATCTCGCACAGCTTGGCCGACAGATCCTCGATCGCCTCGCGATAGCCCAGCGCCTGATCCGGCGGCACAAAGGGATGCAGGCCGCCGAATTCGGGCCAGGTCAGCGGCATCATCTCGGCCGCCGCGTTCAGCTTCATCGTGCAGGAGCCGAGCGGAATCATCGCCCGGTCAAGCGCCAGATCTCGGTCCGACAGACGGCGCATGTAGCGCATCATCTCGCTTTCCGCCCGGTTCATGTGAAAGACCGGATGGGTCAGATAGGGGCTGCTCCGCAGCAGCGACGGCGGAAAGCCCAAGTGCGCGCGGTGCGGAGGAACGCCGTCGATCCCGAAGGCGCGCAACACGCGCCACAGCACATTCTCGTCGGTCGTCTCGTCCACCGAGATGCCGACCCGGTCATTGCCGATCCGGCGAAAGTTCAGCCCCTCGGACCTTGCCGCGGCAAGGATTCCGGCCTGGCCGACGCCGACCTCGACCATGATCGTGTCGAAAAAGGCCTCGGGCGCCACCCGCGCCCCGGCGGCGCGCAGCGCCCGGGCCAGACGCTCGGCCATGGAATGCACCCGCTCGGCGATGGCCCGAAGGCCCTTTGGCCCGTGGAACACCGCGTAAAAACCGGCCATCACCGCCAAGAGGGCCTGCGCCGTGCAGACGTTCGAGGTGGCCTTTTCGCGGCGGATGTGCTGCTCGCGCGTCTGAAGCGCCAGACGAAAGGCGCGGTTGCCGCGCGAATCGATCGACACCCCGACGATGCGGCCCGGCATCTGCCGCTTGTGGTCGTCCTTGCAGGCGAAAAAGGCCGCATGCGGTCCGCCATAGCCCATCGGCACGCCAAAGCGCTGCGACGAGCCGATGGCGATGTCCGCCCCCATCGCGCCGGGCTCTTTCAGCAGGCACAGCGCAAGCAGGTCGGTCGCGACGACCGCCACGGCGCGGGCCGCGTGCAGTCGCTCGATCTCGGCCGTCAGATCGCGCACATGGCCCCAGGTGCCCGGATATTGAAAGAGCGCGCCAAAGACCTGCGCGGTATCCAGGCGCGCCGGATCGCCCACGATCACCGAAATGCCCAGCGGCGCGGCGCGGGTCTGGATCACGCCGATGGTCTGGGGGTGACAGTTCTCGTCGACGAAAAAGGCCCGCGCCTTGGACTTGGCCACCCGCTCGGCCATGGTCATGGCCTCGGCCGCCGCCGTCGCCTCGTCCAGCAGGCTGGCGTTGGCCACGTCCATGCCGGTCAAGTCCGCCACCATGGTCTGATAGTTCAAGAGCGCCTCAAGCCGCCCTTGTGCGATTTCGGGCTGATAGGGGGTATAGGCGGTGTACCAGGCCGGGTTCTCCAGGATGTTGCGCTGGATCGCGGGGGGCGTGACGGTGCCGTAATACCCCTGCCCGATGAGCGAGGTCATCACCTTGTTGCGCGATGCGACCTGACGCATCCGCGCCAGAAGGTCATGCTCTGACAGGGGCGCCCAACCCAGCGGAATCGACTGGCGGATCGAGGCGGGAACCGTCTGGTCGATCAGATCGTCCAGCCCCGGCACCCCCACGGCCGCAAGCATCTGGGCCATCTCGTCGGGCGAGGGGCCGATGTGGCGGCGGTTGGCGAAATCGTAAGGATCATAAGATGTTGGCGTAAAGGTCATGGGCGTGCCCCGGGGGCTCATAAGGGGGCCGGGCGCCGCTTGCGCCCGGCCATTCGCACCGATCTCAGCCGATCAGCTCGTTATATTCGTCCTCGTCCATGAACTGGTCCAGTACGGCCAGATCGTCGAGCTTCATCTTGAAGAACCAGGCCGCGCCGGTGGGGTCGGTGTTCACCAGGCCGGGGTTGTCGACCAGGGCCTCGTTGACCGCGACGATCTCGCCGTCGACCGGCGCCAGGATGTCCGAGGCGGCCTTGACGCTTTCGATCACGCAGACCTCGTCGCCCTCGGCGACGATGGTCTCCGCCTCGGGCAGCTCGACGAACACCACATCGCCCAGCGCTGTCGCGGCATGTTCGGTGATGCCCACCACCACCAGATCGCCCTCGATCCGCAGCCATTCGTGGTCTTTGGTAAATTTCATGATCGGTCCTCAGCGTTTGTAGGTTGTGGGATGGAATGGCATCGGCGCGACGGTGACGGGCAGGCTCTTGCCCCGCACCTCGCCCAAAAGCGGCGTGCCCGGCACGGCAAAGGCGGCCGGAACATAGCCCATGGCGATCGGCGCCTCGGCCGAAGGGCCAAAGCCGCCCGAGGTGACCTCGCCCAGCGGCGTGCCGTCGGGGGCGAAAAGCGCGGTGCCCTCGCGCATCGGCGCGCGGCCCTCGGGGCGCAGGCCGACGCGCAGACGCTCGGGGCCGGTGGCCAGCTCGCGCAGGATGCGCTCGTGCCCGGCAAAGCCGCCTTCGCGGGCGCCGCCGGCGCGGCGCACCTTCTGGATCGCCCAGGTCAGCCCCGCCTCGACCGGGCTGGTGCCCTCGGTGATGTCGTGGCCGTAAAGGCACAGGCCGGCCTCAAGCCGCAGGCTGTCGCGCGCGCCAAGGCCGATGGGCAGCACCTCGGGCATGGCCAGTAGCCGGCCGGCAAAGGCCCGCGCCTGATCCATCGGCAGGGAAATCTCATATCCGTCCTCGCCGGTATAGCCCGACCGGCTGACCCAGACCTGCCCGAAGATACCGACATCCATGAACCGCATCGCGGCAACCCCGGGGATCACCCGGGCCAGCGCCGCCTCGGCCAGCGGCCCCTGCAAGGCCAGCAGCGCGCGGTCCTCAAGGTAATCGATCTCGGCCACGCCGGACAGATGCGCGCGCAGATGCGCCAGATCCTCGGCCTTGCGGGCGGCGTTGACGACGACGAAAAGATGATCGCCCCGATTGGCGAACATCAGATCGTCAAGGATGCCCCCGGTCTCGCTGGTCAAGAGTCCATAGCGCTGCCGGCCCTCGGCCAGGCCCAGCACATCGACCGGCATCAGCGCCTCGAACGCCAGGCACAGCGCGGCCATCCCGGCCCTGGGGCGCAGGACGATCTGGCCCATGTGGCTGACATCGAAAAGCCCGGCGGCAGCGCGGGTGTGAAGGTGTTCCTTCATCACCCCGGCCGGGTACTGCACCGGCATGAGATAGCCCGCAAAGGGCACCATCCGGCCGCCGAGTTCCGTGTGAAGGTCATGCAGACCCAATTGCGACAGGTCTTCGGCCAAGGCCGCCCCCCCTTTCGCCAGTCCTTGCGCAGGACGGCACCGACCGGGCAGTTCCCCTGCCCCCGGTGCCCCCTCTGTCCCTGCGCCGCGCGGCGCGCCTGAGATCGTTATCCCTTCGGCGGGCGCTGGCGCGCCACTCTCCAGAGTCTGTGGTCAGAACGGTCCTGGCGCCTGAGAGTTTACCGGGGCGGTTGCTCCTTCGGCACCGCATGGGGCCGCAAGGCCGCAGGCGGATTCTCCCGAACTGACGCCAAACACCTAACCCGGTTCGGGCGCGGCTGGCAAGAACAAAGAATGCAGCGGTATACCGAGCCGCCTGCCCCGCCCGTCAGGCCCCGCGCACGCGGCCGAGCAGGGGCATCACGTCGGCCATTTCCGGGCCCGCGTCGCGCCCCGTCAGCGCCCGGCGCAGCGGGCGGAACAGGTCCTTGCCCTTGCGCCCGGTGGCCTCTTTCACGGCGCCGGTCCATTCGCCCCAGGTGGCGCCGGTCCAGGGCCGCGCCGGCAAGAGCGCCAGCGCCCGCGCCACGAATTCGGCGTCGGCCGCGTCCACCAGCGGCTCGGCCCCGTCGCGGAAAAGCTGCCACCAGCCTTCAAGATCGGCCAGGTCGGTGATGTTGCCCTTGGCGACGGACCAGAAAAGCTCTGCCTTCTCGGCGGGCACGCCGAGCGCGGCGATGCGGGCGCTGACGGCCGCAAATGGCAGGCCCTGAACGTGCTGGCGGGTCAGGGGGAACAGATCCTCGGGGTCGAACCTGGTCGGCGCGGCGCCAAAGCTGCCGACGTCGAAGCCGTCGATCAGGTCCTGCATCGAGCGCGCCAGTTCGACAGGTTTCGACGAGCCGAGCCGCGCCAGCATCGACAAGAGCGCCATCGGCTCCACCCCTTGCGCGCGCAGATCGCGCAGCGACAGGGCGCCGGCGCGCTTGGACAGCTTTTCATCCTCGGCGCCGGTCAACAGGGAATGGTGCGCAAAGCTGGGCGGCGTGCCCCCCAGCGCCTGCATGATCTGGATCTGCGTCGCGGTATTGGTCACATGATCCGCCCCGCGCACGATAAAGCTGACGCCCATGTCGACATCGTCGACCGAGGAGGCAAAGGTATACAGCACCTGCCCGTCGGCGCGGATCAGCACCGGGTCCGACACCGACGCGGCATCGATCGAGATCGGGCCCAGGATGCCGTCGGTCCATTCGATGCGCTCCTGATCCAGCAGGAAGCGCCAGTACCCCTCGCGCCCCTCGGCGCGCAGGGCGGCCTTGTCGGCCTCTGACAGCTTCAGCGCCGCGCGGTCATAGACCGGCGGGCGGTGCATGTTCAGCAGCTTCTTGCGCTTGAGGTCCAGCTCGACCGGGGTCTCGAAGCATTCATAGAACCGCCCCGCCGCGCGCAACTGCTCGGCCGCCTCGGCATAGCGGTCCATGCGTTTGGACTGCTGCTCCACCCGGTCCCAGTGCAGGCCAAGCCAGTCGAGATCCTGCATCAGCGCGTCGATATATTCCTGTTTCGAGCGTTCCTGGTCGGTGTCGTCCAGCCGCAGGATGAACGTGCCGCCGGCCTTGCGGGCGATCAGATAGTTCATCAGGGCGGTGCGCAGGTTGCCGACATGGATATAGCCGGTGGGCGAGGGGGCGAAACGGGTCGTGGTGGCGCGGGTCATGGGCAGGTCTCCTCAGCCCGCTTCCCTGTCACGAAGGCGCGAAAATGTCCAGTTCAGGTGGGCGACACCGGCCATCTGGTCCCCAGATCCTTTAGCCCCGCCGCGATCAGCTCGCGCAGGACCGATTCGTCGGCATCCGCCAGATGGCGCAGGTAAAGACAGGACTTGCCGACCCTGTGCTTGCCGAGCCGGCCCAGAATGGCCGAGAAATCGGCGTAGCCCGGCAGGATGTAGATGCTGAGCTCGGCCTTGCGCGGGGCAAAGCCGGTGGCAAAGGAGGTGCCGGAATGGCCCGTGGCATAGGTGTAGCTGTAGCGCCCCCAGCCCAGCATGCCGTGGGAATAGACGCGCGGCGCATAGCCCGTCACCTCGTTGAAGATCCGGGCCAGGTGGCGCGCTTCGGCCTGGCGCTGCGGCGGCTCGACCGCATCCAGAAAGGCCCCGGGCTGCATGGGCTCGATCTTCAGTTTCGCTTCATAGGCCATCGTCCCCTCCCGCGCTCGGTCAAGGCTAGCACGAGCGCCCCGGTTGCGAACAGGCCGGACTGCGCTAAGCTCGCGCCATGACCGAAACCCCGCACGACGCCCTTGCCCCCGAGGGCCACGACCCCCGCCCCCCCGGCCTTGGCCAGATCGAGGCCCTGGCCCTGGCCGCCCTTGAAGCGCTGCCCGAGCCCTTTCGGCGCCACGCGCGCGCCGTGGCGATCCGGATCGAGGATCTGGCGGATGACGATCTCTTGGACGAGATGGGCATCGACAGCCCGCTTGATCTGACCGGGGTCTATCAGGGCGTGCCGCTGACCGAAAAGAGCTTGGCCGACCAGCCGCTGGGGCCGGACACGATCACGCTCTTTCGGCGCGCGATCCTGGAGGAGTGGATCGAGCGCGGCACCGTCGGGCTGGGGCAGCTCGTCGGCCATGTCCTGGTGCACGAGCTGGCGCATCACTTCGGCTGGACCGACGCGGAAATCGCCGCCATCGACCCCTGGTGGGAGATGTGAGGGGGGGGGAAGGCAGGGGGCCCTCGGGCCCCCTCTTGGCTTTGCCAATTCACCCCCGAGGATATTTGACCAAAGTGAATGGGGGGCGGGTTTCAGCCGCCTGAGGTGCCGTCGGCGGGCGCGGGTTTTGGCAGGGGGGCGCGCAGGATGCCGTTTTCCCACAGGCCCTCGCTGACCTCGCCGCCGCGATAGGTGAGCTTGCCGGGGCCGTGGCGGCGGCCCTTGGCAAAGCTGCCCTCGTAGACATCGCCCGAGGCATAGGTGGCGATGCCGGTGCCTTCGATCTCGCCGGCCTTCCAGTCGCCTTCGTAGGAAAAGCCGCCCGGCTCGGTCATGCTGCCGCGTCCCTCGCGCAGGCCGGCGCGAAAGCCGCCGGTGTAGAGCGTGCCGTCCGGATAGCTGGCGCTGCCCTGGCCCTCGCGCAGGCCGTCCCGCCAGCCGCCTTCGTAGCGGTAGCCGTCAGGATAGGTCATGATGCCGGTGCCATGGGGTTTGGCGGCCTTGAAGCCGCCCTCGTAGACCACGCCCCCGGCATAGGCGGCGCGGCCCTGCCCCTCGATCGCGCCGCGCGCCCAGGCGCCCTCGTAGGAGGAGCCGTCGGGATAGGTGATCCTGCCCTGACCCTGCGGCAGGCCGGCGGCCAGGCTGCCGTCATAGACCGAGCCGTCGGCATAGGTCAGCCGGCCGGTCCCCTCCATCTGGCCGGCGATCCACTGGCCCTGATACGAGGTTCCGTCGGCGGCCTGGAACAGGCCGGTGCCGTGGCGCCTGTCGCGGTCGAACTCGCCCTCGTAGGTGTCGCCGCTTTGGTAGGTGGTCTTGCCCCTGCCCTGGCGCAGCCCGTCCTTGAAGCTGCCCTCATAGACATCGCCGCCGGGCTGCACGAGCCTGCCCGCCCCGTTGATCTGCCCGCCGCTCCAGGTGCCGGAATAGACCGTCCCGTCAGGCAGGGTCAGCGTGCCCTCGCCCTGGCGCTGGTTGGCCAGAAAGCTGCCCTCATAGCGCGCGCCGTCGGCAAAGGTGTTGATGGCCTGGCCTTCCTTGCGGCCCTCGACCCAGGTCCCCTCGTACCGGGATCCGTCGGGCGAGACGAGCAGGCCCTGGCCGCTGTGCTGGCCGCCCAGAAAGCCGCCCGTGTAGACCGCGCCGCCCGCATACTGCGCGGTGCCGGTGCCGGTCATGGCGCCGTCAAGCCAGTCGCCCTCATAGGTGCCGCCGTCGCCAAAGGCGATCTTGCCGGTGCCCTGGGGCTTGCCGTTCACAAATCCGCCCTCGTAGACCGATCCGTCGGGATAGCTGGCCCGGCCCTCGCCCTCGATCCGGCCCTCGACCCATGCGCCGGTGTAGACAAAGCCGCTGGGCAGCGTGTAGGTGCCCTGCCCGTGCTGGCGGCCGTCCTTGAACGCGCCCTCGTAGACCGAGCCGTCGTCGTACTGCTTGGTCACGATCTGGCCGTCCTGGCCGAGCGCCGGGCCCGCCAGAAGCGCCGCGCTCAGCGGCAGGGCCCTTGCAAATGCGGATATCCGGTCGCGCAAAGCCATGGCAGCACTCCTTTTGCCGGAATCCTAGCGGGCCAGCGGGGGGGTGACAAGCGGGCGGGCCGGGGACGGGCCCCCTTTCGCCGGTCGCGCAAGCTGCTAGAACGGACGGGTACAGCAGGAGCGATCACATGAGCGGGCCATTCCGCATCACACTTGTGCAGGCCGGACCCGTGCTTGGCGCGCTCAAGGCCAATGCGGCGCGGGCGCTTGCGGAATGGGCGGGCGGGCGGGCGGCGGGGGCCGATCTGGTGGCGCTGAGCGAGATGTTCCTGACCGGCTACCAGACCCAGGACCTGGTGCTGAAGCCGGCCTTTGTCGCCTCGGCCGAGGCGGCGCTGGCAGAGCTGGCCGCGCAGGTCACGGGCGGGCCGGCGCTGGGCATCGGTTGCCCGGTGCGCCGGGACGGGCGCCTTTACAACGGTTATTTCTATCTGGGGGACGGGCGCATCCTGGCAGAGGTGCTCAAGCACGAGTTGCCGAACGATTCGGTCTTTGACGAAAAGCGGGTCTTTGCCAGCGCGCCGATTCAGGCGCCGTTCCGGCTGGGCCCGGTCATGATCGGCACACCGATCTGCGAGGATGCCTGGCACGAAGGCGTGGCGCTGGCCCATGCGCGGGCGGGGGCCGAGATCCTGCTGGTTCCGAACGGCTCGCCCTATCACCGGGGCAAGCCGGCGGTCCGGCAGGGCCTTATGCGCTGGCGCGTGGCGGACACCGGCCTGCCGCTGGTCTATCTGAACATGACCGGCGGGCAGGACGATCAGGTCTTTGACGGCGCCTCTTTCGTGATGAACCCCGATGGCTCGGTGCCCGTGCAATTGCCGCAGTTCGACGAGGCCAGCGTGACCGTGACCTTCGCCAAGGGCCCGGACGGCTGGCGCGCCGAGCCCGGCCCGCAGGCCGAGATGCCGCGCGTGGTCGAGGCGGATTACCGCGCGATGGTGGTCTCGGTGCGGGACTATCTGGCCAAGACGGGCTTTGCCAAGGTGCTGCTGGGCCTGTCGGGCGGCATCGATTCGGCGCTGGTGGCGGCCATCGCCGTGGACGCGCTGGGCGCGGAAAACGTGCGCTGCGTCATGCTGCCCTCGCGCTTTACCTCGCAAGCCTCGCTGGAGGATGCAGCGGCGGTGGCGCGGGCGCTGGGCACGCGACTGGACAATGTGCCGATCAGCGGCGCGCAGGGCGCCGTGGGCGAGGCGCTGGCGCCGCTGTTCGAAGGCACCGAGCCCGGCATCACCGAGGAAAACATCCAGTCGCGCCTGCGCGGGCTGCTGCTGATGGCGCTGTCGAACAAGTTCGGCGAGATGCTGCTGACCACGGGCAACAAGTCTGAAATGGCCGTGGGCTATTGCACGATCTATGGCGACATGAACGGCGGCTACAACCCGCTCAAGGACCTGTACAAGACCCGCGTGTTCGACACCTGCCGCTGGCGCAACGACAACCACCGCCCCTGGATGGCGGGCCCGGCGGGCGCGGTGATCCCGCAGCGGGTGATCGACAAGCCGCCCAGCGCCGAGCTGCGCGACAACCAGAAGGACGAAGACAGCCTGCCGCCCTATGCCGTGCTGGACGCCATCCTTGACGGGCTGATCGAGCGCGAAGCGAGCGTGGCCGATCTGGTGGCCGAGGGCCACGACCGCGCCACGGTCAAGCGGATCGAGCATCTTCTCTACATCAGCGAATACAAGCGCTTTCAGTCGGCGCCGGGCACAAGGCTGACCAGGCGCGCGCTGTGGCTGGACCGCCGCTATCCCATCGCGATGCGCTGGCGCGACGAAGGCTGAGGCGGCAGCCTCAGATGCTGGACACGGTGCATTCCGGCATCAGGCGCATGACGTCGGCCGCCCGGCAAAGCTCGGTCGCGGGCGTGGTCACGGCAGAGCTTGCGGCGGCACTGGCCAGTGACAGGGCGGCGGCGTTGTCCTGCCCCCGCGCCCGCGCCAGAACGTAGCCGGCGACAAAGCTGTCACCCGCGCCGATGGTCGAGACGACCTTGACCGAGGCGGCGGCGCAGTGCAGCCGCTCCCCCGCCGAGGCCAGCACCGACCCGTCGGCCCCCCGCGCCACGATGACCGCCCGTGCCACGCCCCGCCGCGCCAGGCTCTCGGCGAAATCCGCCGTGTCCGCGCGCGAGGTCAGGGACCGGCCGGCCAGTTGCTCGGCCTCGTAGCCGTCCATCCGCAGCACTTCGAGCCCCGGGATCGGGTGCGAGACCGCCTCGGACAGCGCCGGGCCCGAGGTGTCGAGGATCACCATCAGCCCCGGCATGGCCCGCGCCAGGCGCGCGGGAAAGTCCAGCGGAACGCCCGGCGGCTGGCTGCCCGAGATTACGCCAAAGGCCCCGGCCCGGGCCGAGGCGCGCAAGAGGGTAAAGACCCTTTCCTGATCGGTCTCGGCCCAGATCGGCCCGGGCAACATGAAGCGGTACTGATGACCGGAGGCCTTTTCGGTCACGGTCAGGCTCTGCCGCGTCTCGCCGGGCGCGGTCAGGGCCAGAAAGGGCACGCCCTCGGTCCGGATCAGACCGGCCAGGCGGTCGCCGGTCAGCCCGCCCAGCGCCACCAGCGCCAGGCTTTCGCCGCCCAGCGTCATCACCGCGCGGCTGACGTTCAGCCCGCCGCCACCGGGGTCCAGCACCGGCTCGGCGCAGCGCAACTTTTCGTCGGGCACCAGACGCGGTACCTCGGTCGACATGTCCAGCGCCGGGTTGAGGGTAAGGGTAACGATCGGTGTTTGCGTCATGGCCGCTCCGCTGACAACTTCGGTCTTTTTCTGCAAGGGCCGGGCCAAGGCCTTTGCCGCGCGGGATCACCCGCCGCGCGTCCGGGGTCGTGAAAGGGCGCTCTCGGCCCCTGGTCCGTCAGCCCGCGATCTCTACCTCGATCTCGAAACTGCCCAGCTTTGGCGAATACTTGTCGCGCAAGGTGGTGATCAGGCGGTATTTGCCCGGGGCGAGGCCGTCAAGACTGTAGGTGATGTTGGCCTGAAATTCCTTGTTCGGAAAACGCGAGGACATCTCAAGATCGGCGACGTTGGGCACATCCGCCAGAACCTCGCCCTTGGCGTCCATCACCTGAAGGTCGACAAAGAATCCGATCGAATAAAGCCCCTCGCCGGGGCTGCCAAAGCCGTAGCCGAAGGGCTCGGCATAGATCACGATCGGCTCGCCCGGGCGAAATGCGTTGCCCGCGCGCGGATTGAAGATGCCATAGCCCGAGGCCGGCTCGATCACCAGCACCGAATCGGTAAACCCGATGCCGGGGCTCTGGTCCCAGACCATGGCCAGCACCGCGCGCGCCTCGGCGACGGCGGCGGCATAGTCGCCATTGGCGAGCCGCGATTCGACGCTGGCGGCAAGGTCGGTGATCGGACCGGCAAGCGACAGGCCGGCGGACATCAGGGTTGCGGCCGAGGCAAGGGCCAGGCGGTGGATCATGGTCTTCTCCGCGAACAGCAGGCTGGCGGCAGGATAGGCCATGGCCCGGGGCGGCGAAAGCGGGAATGCTGCGGGTGCGGGGCGGTGGGCGGCAATGCCCCGCACCCGCGCGGCGAGGGGATCGGCGAAAAGGCCGCCGAAATCGTCATTCTCCCCCTTTTCATCGGGGTTTTCGCCTCTATAGTCGCCCCCATGATCAGGGCACCTCATCATTCCCACCGCAGCAGCGCCAACACCGGCGCCCGCCCTGCGCTGCTTCTGCTTCTTAGCCGCCTCTGAGCGTGCCCCCGGGCGCGACCGCTCAGAGGTGACCAGCGCCCTGGACCGAAGCTAGGAAACCGGAAGGACCCCCAGAGATGACCGACAAATCCACGCAAGCCCGCGTACTGATCTTTGACACCACCCTGCGCGATGGCGAACAGTCGCCCGGCGCCACCATGACCCATGACGAAAAGCTGGAGATCGCCGGCCTTCTGGACGAGATGGGCGTCGACATCATCGAGGCCGGCTTTCCCATCGCCTCCGAGGGTGATTTCGCGGCCGTCAGTGAAATTGCCAAGCGGTCGCGCAACTCGACCATCTGCGGTCTGGCGCGCGCCAATTTCAAGGACATCGACCGCTGCTGGGAAGCGGTGCGGCATGCGGCCTCGCCCCGCATCCACACCTTCATCGGCACCTCGCCGCTGCACCGGGCCATTCCCAACCTCGACATGGACCAGATGGCAGAGCGCATCCACGACACCGTGACCCATGCGCGCAACCTGTGCGACAACGTGCAATGGTCGCCGATGGACGCCACGCGCACCGAGCATGACTATCTGTGCCGCGTGGTCGAGATCGCCATCCGGGCCGGCGCCACGACCATCAACATCCCGGACACCGTGGGCTACACCTATCCCTTCGAATCCGCCAAGCTGATCGCGATGCTGCTGGAACGGGTTCCGGGCGCCGATGCCATCACCTTTGCCACCCATTGCCACAACGATCTGGGCATGGCGACGGCGAACGCCCTTGCGGCGGTCGAGGCGGGTGCGCGGCAGATCGAATGCACCATCAACGGACTGGGCGAGCGGGCCGGAAACACCGCGCTTGAAGAGGTGGTAATGGCGATGCGGGTGCGCAACGACATCCTGCCCTATCAGACCCGCATCGACACGACCAAGATCATGAACCTGTCGCGCCGCGTCGCGGCCGTTTCCGGCTTTGCCGTGCAGTTCAACAAGGCCATCGTCGGCAAGAACGCCTTTCTTCACGAAAGCGGCATCCATCAGGACGGCGTGCTGAAGAACGTGCAGACCTTTGAAATCATGCGCCCCGAGGACATCGGCCTGAGCCAGAAGAACCTGACGATGGGCAAGCATTCGGGCCGTGCGGCGCTGCGGGCCAAGCTGCGCGATCTGGGCTTTGATCTGGCCGACAACCAGCTCAACGATGTCTTTGTCCGCTTCAAGGCGCTGGCGGACCAGAAGAAAGAGGTCTTTGACGATGACCTCATCGCGCTGGTGGCGGATGAGGCGACCTCGGACGAGGGCGACCATCTACAGGTCAAGCGGCTGCGCGTGGTCTGCGGCACCGACGGGCCGCGCGAGGCCGAGTTGACCCTGTCGGTCGGCGGCAAGGAAGCCTCGATCGACGCCACGGGCGACGGGCCGGTCGATGCGGCCTTCAACGCGGTGGACATGCTCTTTGCCCACAAGGCGGTGCTTGAGGTCTATCAGGTCCACGCCGTGACCGAAGGCACCGACGCGCAGGCCACCGTCTCGGTCCGCCTGCAAGAGGACGGGCGCATCGTGACCGGCTCTTCGGCCGACACCGACACCATCGTTGCCAGCGTCAAGGCCTATGTGAACGCGCTGAACAAGCTGATCGTGCGCCGGACAAAGACAGCGCCGGGCGGGGACATGAAGACGATCACCTACCACGGCGAGTGAGAGGGCCGACCGGGGCCGCCCCGCCA
The DNA here is from genome assembly GCA_052387855.1 of Paracoccaceae bacterium. Taxonomy (GTDB): domain Bacteria; phylum Pseudomonadota; class Alphaproteobacteria; order Rhodobacterales; family Rhodobacteraceae; genus CAIYZT01. The sequence goes on along the minus strand of JBQTIT010000007.1, from coordinate 95,496 downwards.
TTTGTGCCGGGGCGGCCCTTGTCGCGTCATGGACCGCGGTCACCGACCGCGGCAAGGGAATGATGCCGGAATTGGTTCAAAGGTGCGCCAGCCGGCGGCCTTTTGGCCGCGCTCAACCGCAAGAAGCTGTGCCACTTGAAATCGCACCCTGACGGCGACATAAAGATTTCATCGACAAGGGACGTATTTCAAGCAGGTGCAAACATACGGGCGCGGGCAGGGCCCATTTCCGGGAAAAAGGCAGGTCGACCATGCGCGCCGCCCGTTTCAGCGACTACCGCGAGCTTCTGTTCCATATCGGGCTGCACAAGACCGGTACATCATTTCTTCAGGCGCTGATGCGCGCCAATGCCGACGCCCTGCACGGCGCGGGAATCCACTTTCCTGATTACCGGGATCCCACTTTGGCCGCCCTGCGCGACGGGAACCATACCACCGCCGTCAACAAATCCGCGCCCGGACTGCCGCTGGCCCAGGCACTTGACCAGCATCTTGACCTGTCCGCGCCCTGCCCGGCACTGCTGTTGTCGGCCGAGCATTTCAGCACGCCTTCGTGGATTGCGGCGCTTGCTTGCGAGGCCGAGTTGCTCGCGCAGAACCCGCGACCGTGCTTTGTGGTGTACCTGCGCCGCTACGACGAATTGTCCGAAAGCGTTTGGTCGCAGGCGGTCAAGGACTGGGATATCGGGCCGTTCACGTCGCCCTATCATGACGTCGACCTGGGTCTGCTCCCCCGTCTTGCGCCGCTGATCGCAGCCTATGGCGCCGGGGCCCTGACCATCCGGCCCCATAATCCCCTCTTGCGGGTGGACGGGGCCCTGGGAGCGGACTTCTTCACCGCTCTCGGTCGTCCCGAGATTTGGCCGCTGATGATCAACCGCAGGGAAGAGAGCAGGAACGTCCGCCTGTCCCGTTCGCACGGCTGGCTACTGTCGCAGGTCAGGGAGCGCAGGCAGAAAAGGCGGCTCCTGGCGCATTTCGCCGACCACCCCTTGCCGGTGCCCCCCGATGCCAGCCGCTTTTTCCTTTCCCCCGCCGAGCGCCGCGCCTTGAACCAGGCCGGGCTTGCCGCCGACCGCGAGATGTTTGACGCGATGGGCATCCGCGATCCGGTGGCGTTTCTGGACCTTGAAAGCTTTCCGGACGCCGAAAGCTGGACGCCCTTTGAACCCGACCGCAAGGCGCTGGACCCCTATCTGGCGGAATTTCTTGCCATCCCCGTGCCAAAAGCACGACCCCCGCCCCCCGCGAAGCCGCCGGCAGAACGCGCGGCAGAACCTGATATTGTTCGAATTGCAAAAGTCCCATTCCAAAAACCGTCCCCATTCGCGCGACTCTGGTTGAAAATCCTCAAGATCGGCGGAAAGCCGTAGCCTTGGGTGCCGGGGCTTTCGCCCGGCGTCACATGCCCCTAAAAGAAAGTGCCCGCCGGAATCGCTCCGACTCAGGGCTGATCTGACTTTGGCGGGGGCCCCCTGAGATGAATCTTTTCGGCATGTTTTCGTCCGACATGGCCATTGACCTTGGGACGGCCAACACGCTCGTCTACATCCGGGGCAAGGGCATCGTCCTGAACGAGCCTTCGGTGGTGGCCTATCACACCAAGGACGGCAAGAAGGTGGTGCTGGCCGTGGGCGAGGACGCCAAGCTGATGCTGGGCCGCACCCCCGGCAGCATCGAGGCGATCCGCCCGATGCGCGATGGTGTGATTGCCGACTTCGAGGCGGCCGAGGCGATGATCAAACACTTCATCCGCAAGGTCCACCCGCGCACCACCTTTTCCAAGCCCAAGATCATCGTCTGCGTGCCCCATGGCGCGACCCCGGTCGAAAAACGCGCGATCCGCCAGTCGGTGCTGTCGGCCGGCGCCCGGCGTGCCGGCCTGATCGCCGAGCCGATCGCCGCCGCCATCGGCGCGGGCATGCCCATCACCGACCCGACCGGCAACATGGTGGTCGACATCGGCGGCGGCACGACCGAGGTGGCGGTGCTGTCGCTGGGCGACATCGTCTATGCCCGCTCGGTCCGCGTTGGCGGCGACCGGATGGACGAGGCGATCATCTCCTACCTTCGCCGCCACCAGAACCTCTTGATCGGGGAATCGACGGCCGAGCGCATCAAGACCTCGATCGGCACGGCGCGGATGCCCGACGACGGGAGGGGCCTGTCGATGACGATCCGCGGCCGCGATCTGCTCAACGGCGTGCCAAAGGAGACCGAGATCAACCAGGCCCAGGTGGCCGAGGCGCTTTCGGAACCGGTGCAGCAGATTTGCGACGCGGTGATGCAGGCGCTGGAAACCACACCGCCCGATCTGGCGGCCGACATCGTCGACCGGGGGGTCATGCTCACCGGGGGCGGCGCGCTGTTGGGCGATCTTGACCTGACGCTGCGCGAGCAGACCGGGCTGTCGATCTCGGTTGCCAATGAGTCACTCAATTGTGTGGCGCTCGGCACGGGCAAGGCGCTTGAATACGAAAAGCAGTTGCGTCACGTCATCGACTACGAAAGCTGACCGGCCCTGAACGGGCCGCTCCACGGCAAGGCCCCGCATGAGCAAGGCGCGCACCAACCAGCCCGAGGAATTCACCCGCCCGCTTCGGCGCGTGCTGGTGGCGCTTGTGCTCTTGCTGCTGATCGCCGTCTTTCTGATCTGGCGCATCGACAGCCCCCGGGTCGACCGGTTCCGCGCCGCCCTGGTCGACCGCCTGGTGCCGTCGTTTTCCTGGGTCATGCTGCCGGTGACCCATGCCATGGGCATGATCGATGATTTTCAGTCCTATGCCCGCCTTTACGAACAGAACCAGCAGTTGCGCGACGAGTTGCAGAAGATGAAGGCCTGGAAAGAGGCTGCGCTTCAGCTTGAACAAAAGAACGCCCGGCTGCTTGACCTGAACAAGGTGCGGCTTGACCCGATGCTGACCCATGTGACCGGCGTCGTGCTGGCCGACAGCGGCAGCCCGTTCCGCCAGTCGGTGCTGCTGAACGTGGGCGCCCGCGACGGGATTCAGGACGGCTGGGCCACGATGGACGGGATCGGTCTGGTGGGCCGCATCTCGGGCGTGGGCGAGCGGTCGGCGCGCGTGATCCTCTTGACCGACGCCAACAGCCGCGTGCCGGTCACGGTGCGCCCCTCGGGGCAGCGGGGCATCCTGTCGGGCGACAACTCCTCGCTGCCGGCGCTGGAGTTTCTTGAGGATCCGGGCGCGATCAGCCCCGGCGACCGGGTGGTGACCTCGGGCGATGGCGAGGTTTTTCCCGCCGGGCTGCTGGTCGGGCAGGTGGCCCGCGATGCCGAGGGGCGGCTGCGGGTGATCCTGGCGGCCGATTACCAGCGGCTGGAGTTTCTGCGCGTCCTGCGCAGCCACCGGATCGAGCCGATCACCGATGCCGGCGCGCTGATCGCGCCCTCGCCGCTGCGGCCGCTGCCCGAGGGGATGCAGGGCCCGCTGGTGCCCGAAAACTTTCGCCCCGGCGTGGTTTCGGGCGATGCGGAAGCAGCCGGGGAGCCTGGCGATGGCTGACCGTCTCATCGGCGCGACGCTGGGACACCGGCTGCTGTTCGTGGCTCTGGCGCTGGTCGTCCTCTTCTGGCGCCTGCTGCCTGGCCCGCCCGCGGATGATGTCTGGCCCGGACCGGACCTGTTGCCCGCCATCGTCTTTTGCTGGACCATGCGCCGCCCCGATTTTCTGCCCTTCTGGCTGGTGGCGGCGGTCATCCTGACCGAGGATCTGTTGCTGATGCGCCCGCCGGGGCTTTGGGCGGCGCTCGTCGTGGCGGGGGCCGAGTTCCTGCGCAGCCGCACCAGCCTTGCGCGCGAGCTGAATTTCGGCGCCGAATGGCTGCTGGCAAGCCTGGTGATGGCCGCGATGGCGCTGGCCAACGGGTTGGTCCTGGGCGTCGCGGGCCTGCCTGGGGTTCCGGCCGATGCCACGCTCTGGCAGCTTCTGGCCACGATCCTGTGCTATCCGCTGGTCGTCGGCGTGTCGGTGCTGGTCTTTGGCCTGCACAAGCCCGCCATGGGCGAGATCGATGCCGCGGGGCGCCGGCTATGAGCCGCTCTCCCCGCGATCTTGACGCTGGCAACCGCCGCTTTACCCGGCGCAGCCTGTTGATGAGCGGCGCGATGGGCGCGATGATGGTCGGTCTGGGAGTGCGCATGCACACCCTGGCGGTGCGGCAGGCGGGCGAGTTCAAGCTTCTGGCCGAAGAGAACCGCGTCAGCACCCAGCTTGTCCCCCCCGCGCGCGGGTTGATCCTGGACCGCAGCGGCGAGGTTCTGGCGGGAAACGAGCAGAACTACCGTGTCGTGATGACGCGCGAGGGCGCGGGCGATACCGAGATGGTGTTGAACCGGCTCAGCCATCTCATTCCGCTGACCGCCAGCGATCTTGAGCGGCTGCGCAGGGATCTCAAGCGCAATGCGCCCTTCTTGCCGATCACCATCGCCGACCGGCTGAGCTGGGAAGATTTTTCCAAGATCGCGCTGAACGCCCCCGCCCTGCCCGGCGTGACGCCAGAGGTCGGTCTGTCGCGCATCTACCCGCGCGATCTGGATTTTGCCCATGTGCTGGGCTATGTCGGTCCGGTGTCGGAACGGGACCTTGAGGGAGAAGAGTTTCCCGATCCCATCCTGCGCATCCCCGATTTCCAGATCGGCAAGATCGGGGTCGAGCGCTGGAAAGAGGACGATTTGCGCGGCGCGGCCGGCACCCGGCGGCTGGAGGTGAATGCCGTCGGCCGCGTCATGCGCGAGCTTGAGCGGATCGAGGGCGAGCCGGGGACGGATCTGACCACCACCCTGAACGCGGCGGTACAGAATTTCATCCAGGCCCGACTGGGCGAGGAAAGCGCCGCCTGCGTGGTGCTGGATGTCGAGAACGGCGACATCATCGCGGCGGCCTCGTCGCCCAGTTTCGACCCCAACCTCTTTGTCCGGGGCATCTCGTTCGGCAATTATCGCGTGCTGACAGAAAACGAACGGCTGCCGCTGGCCAACAAGGTGGTGCAGGGCGCCTATCCGCCGGGCTCGACCTTCAAGATCGTGACCGCGCTGGCGGCGCTGCGCGACGGGCAGATCACGCCCGACCACACCACGCGATGCACCGGCTCGATCGAAAGCAACGACCGCAGGTTTCACTGCTGGAAATCCGGCGGCCACGGACGGGTGGATTTCCGCAAGTCGCTCGCCGAAAGCTGCGACATCTTCTATTACGAGATCGCACAGGCCGTCGGCATCGAAAAGATCTCTGCCATGGGGCGCGAGCTGGGCCTGGGCCTGCGCCATGAGCTGCCGATGTCGGCGATCTCTGCCGGCATGCTGCCCAGCAAGGCCTGGAAGCTTGAGCGTTACAACCAGGACTGGTTCGTCGGCGACACGATCAACGCCTCGATCGGGCAGGGCTTCGTGCTGGCCACGCCGCTGCAACTGGCGGTGATGACCGCGCGCGTCGCCTCGGGGCGGGCCGTGGTGCCGCGCCTGATCCGCGCCGCCGGCGGCATCCCGATCGAGCCCCCGCCCGCCCCGCCGCTTGACATCGACCCCGACCATCTGGCCGCCGTGCGCGAGGGCCTTCTGGCCGTTGTCAACGACGAACGCGGCACGGCGCTGTCAAGCCGGGTTGCGGACCCCGCGATGCTGATGGCCGGCAAGACCGGAACCAGCCAGGTCCGCAACATCTCGGCGGCCGAGCGCGCCGACGGCGTGGTCGCGAACGAGGACCTGCCCTGGAGCCGCCGCGACCACGCGCTTTTCGTCGGCTACGCGCCCGCCGACAAGCCACGCTATGCCGTGGCGGTGGTGGTCGAACATGGCGGCGGCGGATCGGTGGCCGCCGCCCCGATCGCCCGTGACGCCATCCTAAGCGCCCTTGCCGGCGGGGTGCCGCCCCTGACCGCCTATCCCGAAAGCCAGCGCGGCCGGATGGAGACGCTGCTCAACGCGCTGCCGCTGCGCGAGGCCGGCAAGGTCACCTCCACGGGGGGGCGGGCATGAGCTTTCTCGAATACCGGCTCAAGACGGTGCCCACGGGGATATCAAAGATCCTCTATCTGAACTGGGCGCTGCTTCTGGCCATCACGGCCGTGGCCGCCATCGGCTGGGTGATGCTGTACTCCATCGCCGGCGGCACCATCGAAACCTGGGCCGAGCCGCAGATGAAGCGCTACGCCGCCGGCTTCGTGATCTGCATTGCCGTGGCCCTGACACCGATCTGGTTCTGGCGCAACGTCTCGGCCCTGGGCTATGCGCTGTGCTTTCTGCTGCTGGTGGTGGTCGAATTCTTCGGCGCGGTCGGCATGGGCGCCCAGCGCTGGATCGACCTCGGGTTCATCCGCCTGCAACCCTCGGAATTGATGAAGGTCAATCTGGTCCTGATGCTGGCCGCCTATTACGACTGGCTGGATGACAAGCGGGTCTCGCGCCCGCTCTGGGTGGCGCTGCCACTGGCGCTGATCGCGGCGCCGACGGCGCTGGTGCTTGCGCAGCCCAACCTGGGCACGGCGGTGATGCTGATGCTGGCCGGCCTGGCGGTGATGTTCGCGGCCGGGGTAAGCTGGTGGTACTTCGGGGCGGCAGCGGCCCTTGGCGGCGGCGCCGTCGCCTCGGTCTTCCTGACCCGTGGCACGGCCTGGCAGTTCCTGCACGACTACCAGTACCGGCGCATCGACACCTTTCTTGACCCCTCCGCCGACCCGCTTGGCGCGGGCTACAACATCATCCAGGCCAAGATCGCGCTGGGATCGGGCGGCTGGTCGGGCAAGGGCTTCATGCAAGGCACCCAGTCGCGGCTGAACTTTCTGCCGGAAAAGCAGACAGACTTCATCTTTACCACCCTGGGCGAAGAGTTCGGCTTTGTCGGGGCGCTTTCGCTTCTGGGGCTTTACACGCTGATCCTGGTGTTCCTGATCTGGGCCGCGGTGCAGAACAAGGACCGCTTCAGCCAGCTCTTCATCCTTGGCGTGGCGGTCAACTTCTTTCTCTACATCGCGGTGAACCTGTCGATGGTGATGGGAATGGCGCCGGTCGTGGGCGTGCCGCTGCCCTTCCTGTCTTACGGCGGCTCCGCCACGCTGGTGCTGCTCCTGGCCTTTGGCCTGGTGCAAAGCGCCATCGTCCACCGCCCCCGATAGGGCTCGCGCATTCCAACAGACGAGGATGACGACATGCTGACGATCCTGATGGCCGCAGGCCCCGCCAACTGGACGCGCTACCGCCCGCATCTTGAAACCGCCCTGGCCCGCGCCGGCCTGGCCGCGCGCCTGGTGCAAGAGGCACCGGCGGAAGAGGTCGACTACATCGTCTATGCCCCCTCGGCGAGCCTGCAGGACTTCTCGCCCTATACAAGCACCCGGGCGGTCCTGTCGCTCTGGGCCGGGGTCGAGCGGATCGCCCCCAACCCGACCCTGACCATGCCGCTCTGCCGCATGGTCGATCCGGCCCTGACCGAGGGGATGGTCGAATGGGTGACCGGCCATACCCTGCGCCACCATCTGGGCCTGGACCGCTACAGCCACAACCCCGGGCATGTCTGGGACCCCACCTGCCCGCCCTTGGCGCGCGACCGCAAGGTGGCCATGCTGGGCATCGGCGCCCTGGGCGAGGCCTGCGCGCGGGCGCTGATGGCGCTCAACTTTCGCGTCGAGGGCTGGGGGCGCAGCGCCAGGACCCTTTCCGGCCTGACCTGCCACCATGGGCCGGATGGCCTGCGCGCGGTGCTGGACGGGGCCGACTTTGTCGTGACGCTGCTGCCGCGCACGCCGCAGACGGAAAACACCCTGAATGCCCGCAGCCTGGCCTGGACAAAGCCGGGGGCGGTGGTGCTTAACCCCGGCCGCGGCGCGCTCATCGACGATGCCGCCCTTCTCGCCGCCCTGGACAGCGGCCAGATCGGCGCGGCCACACTGGATGTCTTCCGAACCGAGCCCCTGCCTCCCGATCACCCCTTCTGGGCGCATCCGCGCATCACCGTCTCGCCGCATATCGCGGCCGATACCCGCCCCGACACCGCCGCCGGCGTCATCGCCGAAAACATCCGGCGTGGCCAGGCGGGCGAGCCGTTCCTGCATCTGGTGGACCGCGCGCGCGGCTATTGACGCCCCGGCGCGGCGGGGCCCGCCCCCTCCCCTGTCCGTTTTCACTTTGGCCCATCTATCCCACGGGGGAAGCCGGTTTGGCACAAACCGGCGCGGGGGTGTGAAACCCCCGCCTGCGGCGGCCAGACAATCCGGGGCAGCGGGGTCGCATTCAGAACAGACGCGGCCAGGCCCGCCGCGTTGACTGGCGCAAAATCGGGGGCAGGAATGAAATACGGAACGGGCGTCATCCTGGTGGTCCTGGCGGGGCTGATCTGGTCCACGCAGGGGCTGGCGATCCGCCAGATCGACAGCACCGACACCTGGGCGATCCTGTTCTGGCGCTCGGCCGGCACCGCGCCGGCGCTGTTGCTGGCCATCAGCCTGTCCTCGGGCGGGCGGCCGGCGGAGGCCCTGCGCCGCGCCGGGATATCCGGCATCGTCGGCGGGCTCGGGCTGGTCCTTGCCTTTGCCGGCTCGATCTATTCGATGCAGGCCACCACCATCGCCAACGCGGTCTTCCTGTTCTCGGCCTCGCCTTTCTTTGCCGCCGTGCTGGGCTGGCTGATCCTGGGCGAGCGGGTGCGCGGGGCGACCTGGGCCTCGATCGGGCTTGCCGTGCTTGGCATGTTCGTCATGGTGCGCGAGGGGCTTTCCGCCGGCGCGCTTGACGGCAACATCGCGGCGCTGATCTCGGCGCTCGGCTTTGCCGCCTTTACCATCGCGCTGCGCTGGCACCGGCTGGAAGACATGCTGCCGGCGGTCTTTCTGGGCGCGGTCTTTTCGATGATCGTGGCGGCCGGGGTGCAGGGCGCGCGTGGCCTCGGGCTCGGACTGTCGGCGTCCGACATCGGCATCGCCATGGCGATCGGGGCGCTGGTGGTGGGTCTTGGGCTGTCGATGTACACCATCGGCTCCAAAGGCATCCCGGCGGCCGAACTGACGCTGCTCAGCCAGATCGAGGTGCTGATGAGCCCGGTCTGGGTGTTCTTCTTTCTGGACGAACGGGCGACCGCCGGCACCTTTCTGGGCGGCGCCATCCTGACCGCAGCGGTAGTGTTCAACGGCCTGTCCGGCGCGGCCGCAAAGGCACGCGCGGCCTGAGCCTTTCCCGGCCCCGGGTCGCGGTGGATTCCCGGTTGACAGTCGCCCGCGAAAGGATTTGGTTTGATCAAAAGAACGGAATGACCCCCGGGAATGTCGCCCAAGGCCGCCAAGACCATCGCAAAGCGCTTTGACCCGGCGCGGGACCTTTCCGCCCCGGCGGCGCGTCTGCGCGAGCGGACCTGTCGCCCCGCCCGTTTCGCTTGTCAGACTTCCGCGCAAGCGCCCGTGCTGAATGTCGGCATCGCCGAGATCCAGCGTCAGGCCAAGGCAAGCTGACCACCCTGCCGCCATGAGGGTCGGAAACACCCGGCCATGCGACAGGTTGGGACCGTGGTCCCGCTGATGATGACCCCGGCACGATCCGGGAAAGCCCATGGGAGAAGCCGGACATGCCCGGAACAATGACACTGGATGCGCTGAAAGAGGCCGTCGCGCGCGGCGAGATCGACACGGTGCTGGTCGCCGCCATCGACATGCAGGGCCGGCTGATGGGAAAGCGGTTCCACGCCGCCTTTTTCGTGAATGGCGGCTGGCAGGAGACCCACTGCTGCAACTACCTTCTGGCCGTCGACATGGAGATGACGACGGTTCAGGGCTACAAATCCTCGAACTGGCAGACCGGCTACGGCGACTATGTGATGAAGCCGGACATGTCGACGCTGCGCCCGATGCCCTGGCTGCCGGGCACCGCGCTGGTGCTGTGCGACCTCTTGGACCACCACCACAACCCGGTGGCCCATTCGCCGCGCCAGATCCTGAAACGCCAGGTGGCCCGGGCTGCGGCCATGGGGTTCGACGCCATGATGGCGACCGAGCTGGAATTCTATCTCTTTGAAAACAGCTACGAATCCCTGCGCGACAGCCATTATTCCGGCCTGCGCCCGGTCAGCGCCTACAACGAGGATTACCACATCTTCCAGACCACCAAGGAAGAGGACGTGATGCGCGCCATCCGCAACGGGCTTTACGGTGCCGGCATCCCGATCGAGAATTCCAAAGGCGAGGCGGACGCGGGCCAGGAAGAGGTGAACTACCGCTATTCGGACGCGCTCGACACCGCCGACAACCACACCATCGTCAAGCACGGCATCAAGGAGATTGCCTGGACCAAGGGCAAGTCGGCCACCTTCATGGCCAAGTATGACCACCGCAAGGCCGGCTCCTCCTCGCATTGCCACCAGAGCCTGTGGACCAAGGACGGCAAGCCGGCCTTTTACGACCCCAAGGGCGCGCATGGCATGTCGGACCTGATGCGTCACTACATCGCCGGGCAGCTTGCCCATGCCCGCGACATCACGGTCTTTCTGGCGCCCTATGTGAACAGCTACAAGCGGTTCACCATCGGCATGTTCGCCCCCACCAAGGCGGTCTGGTCGGCCGACAACCGCACCGCCGGCTTTCGCGTCTGCGGCGAGCACAGCAAGGCGATCCGGGTCGAATGCCGCATCCCCGGCTCTGACGTGAACCCCTACCTGACCTGCGCGGCGCTGCTGGCGGCGGGGCTGGACGGGATCGAGAAGAAGATGGCGCTGGAGCCCGAGATGAAGGGCGACATGTACGCCGCCGGCGGCGTGCGCGAGATCCCGCACAACCTGCGCGAGGCGGCGGATTTGCTGAACCGCTCCGCCATGCTGCGCGAGGCCTTTGGCGACGACGTGATCGACCATTACCACCACGCCGCGCAGTGGGAGATTTCCGAAACCGACCGCGTGGTGACCGACTTTGAAATTCAGCGGCTGTTGGAGCGGGCGTGAAATAGGTACTGTATATGTAAAAGAACACTGTTGTTTGTGTTTGTTTTTGTGTGATACGAATCACACGCAGGCAAGCGGAGATTCGAAATGAGCAAGTACGACCCCCTGACGAAGCACCTCGCATCCCGCGGGCAGGTCCGCGTGCCGATGAATTTCGAAGAGATCGAACGCCTCCTGGGGTTCGATCTTCCCGCCTCTGCGCGCAAGCATCGCGCGTGGTGGAGCAACAACCCCGACAGCAGCGTCATAACCAAAGCCTGGCTGTCCGCTGGCTATCAATCTGAACAGGTCGACCTTGCCTCTGGCAAACTGACCTTTTCCAGGCTGAACACGGTCGAGACCCCGTCATCGGATTTGCCGACTTCGGCCGGATCGGGCAATCTTCACCCTCTTGTCGGCAGCATGAAGGGGACCATCACGATTGCGGCTGATTTCGATCTGACAGAGCCGGCTGCCGAAGACTGGGCCGAACAGCTCCTGAACAAATTCGACCGCCTCTTGGGCCGTAAGTCGTGAGCCAACCGCTGCTCTTTGACACCTGCGCTCTGATTTGGGCGGCCGCCATTGCGGTTGGTGACGAAACGATCGCGGTCAATCAGGCCCTGATACAGGCCAGAGACTCGGGGGCGAGGCTGCTGGTGTCGCCAATCTCGGCCTGGGAAGTCGGCCTGCTTGCTGCAAAAAGCCGATTGTTGCTGACGATGCCTCCACGAACATGGCTTGACCGCGCGATGAAAGCCGGGGGTCTGCAATGGTCAGAAATGACGATCGAAATCTTGCTGGGCTCGTCAACCCTACCGGGGGAACCCCAGGGCGACCCGGCCGACAGGATCATCCTGGCCACGGCGCGCGAGTATGGGCTCCAGATCGTCACGCGCGATCGGAAAATTCTGGAATATGCCCGGCAAGGGCACGTGATGGCTTTGGAAATTTAGGCAGGGGCCCCATGATACGGCACCCCAAGAGGTGAAACGATGAAACCCATTCAACTGATCTCTCCCGTCGACGGTTCGGTCTATGCCGAACGCATTCCCCTCACCCCCGAGGCCGCGCAATCCGCCGTCGCCCGCGCCCGCGCCGCCCAGAAACCCTGGGCCGCCCGCCCGCTGGAGGAGCGTATCGCGCTGGTCAAGGCCGGTGTCGCCCGGCTGACGGCGATGAAGGAAACCGTGGCGCTTGAACTTGCCCACCAGATGGGCCGCCCGATCCGCTTTGGCCAGGGCGAAATGGGCGGGGTGAACGCCCGCACCGACTACATGGCCGAGATCGCGGCCGCCACCCTCGCCCCCCACATGATCGAGGACAGCGACAAGTTCCGCCGCTACCTCGCCCGCGAAGCCCTGGGCGTGGTGTTCATCGTCGCGCCCTGGAACTATCCCTACCTGACCACGATCAACACCCTTGCCCCCGCGCTGATCGCCGGGAACGCGGTGGTGCTGAAACACGCCAGCCAGACCCTGCTGGTGGGCGAGCGCCTCGCCCAGGCCTTTCACGAGGCGGGCGTGCCGGCGGATGTGTTCCAGAACGTCGTCCTTGACCATGCCACGACCGAACATCTGATCGGTGCCCGCGCCTTCAACTTCGTGAACTTCACCGGCTCGGTCGGTGGGGGTCAGGCCATCGAGCGCGCCGCCGCCGGCACCTTCACGCCGCTGGGGCTGGAGCTTGGCGGCAAGGACCCCGGCTATGTGCGGGCCGATGCCAACCTCGATGCAGCGGTCGACACGCTGATGGACGGGGCGATGTTCAACTCGGGCCAGTGCTGCTGCGGGATCGAGAGGATCTATGTCCATGAAAGCCTGTATGACGCCTTTGTCGAAGGCGCGGTCAAATGGGTTTCGGCGCTGAAACTGGGCTCCCCATTGGACCCCGAAACCACCCTGGGCCCCATGGCCAACAAGCGTTTCGCCGCCGTGGTGCGCGGCCAGATCGTTGAGGCGGTGGCGGCCGGCGCCAAGCCGCTGATCGACCCGGCGCTGTTCCCGGCCGATGACGGCGGCGCCTATCTGGCCCCACAGATTCTGGTCAATGTCGATCACTCCATGCGCGTGATGATGGAGGAAAGCTTTGGCCCCGTCGTCGGCATCATGAAGGTCAAGGACGATGCCGAGGCGATCCGCCTGATGAACGACAGCCCCTATGGGCTGACCGCCTCGGTCTGGACGCAGGACTACGAGACCGCGCAGGCCATCGGCCGGCAGATCGAAACCGGCACCGTGTTCATGAACAGGGCCGATTACCTTGACCCCGCGCTGTGCTGGACCGGTTGCAAGGACACCGGTCGCGGCGGCAGCCTGTCGTACCTCGGGTTCCATTCGGTGACCCGCCCGAAATCCTATCACCTCAAGAAGGTCTGACGCCATGTCGCACAACGTCCCGAACCGGAACTGGAACTATCCCACCGCCATCAAGTTCGGCGTCGGGCGGATATCCGAACTGGCCGAGCATTGCCGGGCGGCCGGCCTGAAAAAGCCTCTTCTGGTCACCGACAAGGCGCTGGCGAGCCTGCCGATCACCGCGCAGGCGCTGGGCATCCTGGCCGCCGCCGACCTTGGCCGCGCCGTTTTCTCCGAGGTGGACCCCAACCCGAACGAGCGAAACCTGGCGGACGGCATCGCCATGTATCTGGCCGGCGGTCATGACGGGGTGGTGGCCTTTGGCGGCGGCTCGGGGCTGGACCTGGGCAAGCTGATCGCGCTGATGGCGCATCAGCGGGCGGACCTGTCGGTCTGGGACCTTGAGGACGTGGACGACTGGTACACCCGCGCCGATGCAGCGAAAATCGCGCCGATCGTGGCGGTGCCGACCACGGCCGGCACCGGCTCCGAGGTGGGGCGCGCCGGGGTTCTGACCAATTCGGCGACCCACAAGAAAAAGATCATCTTCCACCCCGCGCTGATGCCGCGGGTCACGATCTGCGATCCCGCGCTGACCGTGGGCATGCCGCGCTTCATCACCGCCGGCACCGGCATGGATGCGCTGGCGCATTGCCTGGAGGCCTACTCAAGCCCCTTCTACCACCCGATGAGCCAGGGCATCGCGCTGGAAGGCATGCGTCTGGTGTTCGAGAACCTGCCAAAGGTCTATGCCAATCCCAATGATCTTGACGCCCGGGCGCATATGATGAGCGCGGCGGCGATGGGCGCGACGGCGTTTCAAAAGGGTCTGGGCGCGATCCACTCGCTGAGCCACCCGATCGGGGCGGTCTACGGAACCCATCACGGCACCACCAATGCCGTGGTCATGCCGATGGTGCTGGACATGAACCGCCCCGCGATCGAACAGCGGATCAACGCGGCTGCGGCCTATCTGGGCATCGCGGGCGGCTTTGACGGCTTCCGCGCGGCCGTGATGGACCTGCGCCGGGCGCTGAGCATTCCGGAAAACCTGACGGCGCTGGGCGTGACCAACCCCGATCTGGACATGCTGACCGAGATGGCGCTGGAAGACCCCTCTTGCGGCGGCAATCCGGTGCCGATGACGCGCGAGAACACCCGCGCGCTGTTTGCGACCTGCTTGTGACGGCGACCTGCGGCGGACCGTTGCGCCGGGGGGCCGCGTGACCCCCGGCCAGGCCTTGGCGCCGGGCGGCGCCCGGGCGATGGGGCCGCCATGACCGGCCTGACCCGCTGCGAGATTGCGGTGGTCGGCGCCGGGGTCGTGGGTCTGGCCATCGCCGAGGCTCTGGTGGCCGAGGGGCGCGAGGTGGTGCTGGTGGACCCGAACCCGCCAGGCTCGGGCGCATCCTATGGCAATGCGGGCACCATCGCGGACTATGCCGTGCTGCCGGTCGGCACCCCGGATGTGCTGCGGGGCCTGCCCTCGCTGCTCTTTGACCGGAACTCGCCGCTGGCCATCCGCCGGGCGGCGCTGCCGTCGCTCGTGCCCTGGCTCATGCGCTTTGCCCGCCAGAGCCTGCCGGCGGCGGCGGCGCGCAATGCCGGGGTGCTTGCCGGGCTTCTGGCCGACGCCTGCCCGCGATGGGAGGCGCTGGCGGCGCGGATCGGCGGGCAGGACATCTTGCAGCGGCGCGGCTGCCTCTATCTTTATGAGACCCCCGCCGCCTTTCGCGCTGCCGGCGCCGACATGGCGCGGCGCCGGGCGGGGGGGATCGCGGCCGAGTTGATCTCACCGGCGGACCTGGCCGCGATGGAGCCGGGGCTGCCGGCGGTGGAGGGCGGCGCGGCGCTGTTCCCCCGGGCGGTGTTCCTGTCGGACCCGGGCAAGATGATGCAACGTCTGGCGGCGCGGGTCGCGGGCGGTGCATCGCTGGTGCAGGCGCGTGCCGAGCGGCTGACGCGCCGCGATGGCGGGGTGCTGGTCGAGGGGCCGGGCCTGCGCCTGCAGGCGCGCCGGGTGGTCATCGCCGCCGGGGCGCATTCGCGCGACCTGGCGCGGCAGGCCGGCGACCGGGTGCCGCTGGACACCGAGCGCGGCTATCACGTCGAATGGGACATGGCCGCGCCGCGCCTGACGCGCCCCGCCTGCCCCACCGCGCGCGGGTTCTACCTGTGCCCGATGGAGGGGCGTCTGCGGGTGGCCGGCACGGTGGAGTTGGGCGGGCTGCACCTGCCCCCCTCGCCCCACCGCATCGCCCGGCTGATCGAGGGGGCGCGGGCGATCTTTCCCGATCTCGGTCCGCCCTCGAGCGAATGGATGGGCTTTCGCCCCTCGCTGCCCGACAGCCTGCCGGTGGTCGGCCCCTCGGACGGCGGGGCCGAGGTGATCCACGCCTATGGTCATGGCCATATCGGGCTGACGCTGGCCCCGATCACGGCGGCCATCGTGGCCGATCTGGTGGCCGGCCGGGTGCCTGCGGCCCAGATCGCCCCCCTGCGGGCGGGGCGATTCTGACCGCCGGCGCGGCGGGGGTTTCACACCCCCGCGACCCTTCGGGTCTGCCCCCGTGGGATATTTCGGCACGAGAGGATGAGGAAAGGGGCGCGCTCAGACCGACATGGTCGCGGCCACGGCGCGGCCCCAGCGGGCATATCTTCGCGCGCGGGTGTCCGGGTCCATCCCCGGCGTGAAGCGGCGTTCCAGCGCCCAGCCCCGGGCAAAGTCCTGCGGATCGGGGCAGAGGCCCGATTGCAGGCCGGCCAGATAGGCCGCGCCCAGCGCCGTCGTCTCGGTCTGGGCGGGGCGGTCGACCGGAGCGCCCAGGATGTCGGCCAGGAACTGCATGGCAAAGTCGCTGGCCGACATGCCGCCATCGACGCGCAGCACCCCCTCGGCGGCCGAGCCCCAGTCGGATCGCATCGCCTCCATCAGGTCGCGGGTCTGGAAGCCGACGCTTTCCAGCGCGGCGCGGGACATCTCGGCCGGCCCGGTGGCGCGGGTCAGGCCAAAGACCGCGCCCCGGCACTCTGCCCGCCAGTAGGGCGCGCCAAGTCCGGTGAAGGCCGGCACCAGGATGACATCCTGATGCGGGTCGGCGCGCCGGGCCAGGTCCTGGGTCTGGCCCGACTGGGTGATCAGCTTCAGCCCGTCGCGCAGCCATTGCACCACGGCGCCGGCGACAAAGATCGACCCTTCGAGCGCGTAGGTGCGCTGGCCGCCGAGTTGGTAGGCGATGGTGGTCAGCAGGCGGTTGGTCGAGGGCACGAAATCGGCGCCGGTGTTCAAGAGCGCAAAGCAGCCGGTGCCGTAGGTCGACTTCATCATGCCCGGCGAAAAGCAGGCCTGCCCGACCGTCGCCGCCTGCTGGTCGCCCGCCACGCCGCGGATCGGGATCGGGCGGCCGAAATGCGCCGGGTCGGTCAGGCCGAACTCGGCGGCGCTGTCCTGCACCTGCGGCAGCATCGACAGCGGGATGTCCAGCAGGGCGCAGATCTCGGCATCCCAGGCGCCGGTGCGGATGTTGTAGATCAGCGTGCGCGCGGCGTTGGTGGCATCGGTGGCATGGACGCGCCCGCCCGTCAGCTTCCAGATCACAAAGCTGTCGACCGTGCCAAAGGCCAGCTTGCCGGCCTCGGCCCGCGCGCGGGCGCCGGGGCAATGGTCCAGCAGCCACTTGATCTTGGTGCCGCTGAAATAGGGGTCCAGCAGCAGGCCGGTGCGCGCGCTGATCATCGGCTCGTGCCCCGCCTCTTTCAGCGCCGCGCAGAGCCCCGCCGTGCGCCGGTCCTGCCAGACGATCGCGCGGTGAATGGGCTCTCCGGTGTCGCGGTCCCAGATCAGGGTGGTCTCGCGCTGGTTGGTGATGCCGATGGCGGCGACGCTTTCGACATCGGTCCGCGACAGCACGGCCCGCGCGCAGGACAGGGTCGTGCGCCACAGATCGGCCGGGTCATGCTCCACCCAGCCCGAATCCGGAAAGTGCTGGGCGAACTCTTCCTGCGCGCTGGTCAGCGGGCGCAGGTCGGCCGAGAACAGGATCGCCCGGGTCGAGGTGGTGCCCTGGTCGATCGTCAGGATCTGGCGCAAGATCGGATTTCCTTTCGCGACGGCGGCGGTCAGGCGAGAGTGAAAGAAGCGCCGCGGGTGGTCAACGCCCTTGTTGGACCGGCGCGCGCTTTGGCTCTGGCCGTTGCGGAGGGATCGGCTAATCTCGCGCGCGTGTCGCAACCGCAGCGTGCCATGGCAGAACCCGCCCAGGTCCAGAACTCCAGCCCCGTGCCGCGCAAGTTGCCGCGCGACGCGCGGCGCGTGCAACTGATCGAGGCGACCATCACGGCGCTGGCCAGCTCCGGCTATGCCCGCGTCACGATGAGCGATGTCGCCCGCGCGGCCGGCCTGTCGCATGGGCTGGTGAACTTTCACTTCCGCAGCAAGGAGAACCTGCTGCTTGAAACCCTGCTCTACCTGGCCGAGGAATACCGGCAGAACTGGCGCATGGCCCTGGCCGGGGCCGGCCCGGCGGTGGTGGATCAGATCGCGGCCATGCTTGGCGCCGATTTCAACCCCGCGATCTGCACCCCGGCGCGGCTTTCGGCCTGGTGCAGTTTCTGGGGCGAGGCGCAGAGCCGGCCGATCTATCAGCAGCGCTGCGGCGCCAACGATGCGGTCTACAATGCCACGCTGGAGGGGCTCTGCGCCCGGATGATGCAAGAGCACGGTTACCCCGGCGATCCGGCCCGCGTCGGCCGGGTGCTGCGGCTGGCGATCGAGGGGTCCTGGCTTGACATGATGATCATGAGCGAGGCCTATTCGCGCGGCGAGGCGCTGGCCACGGTGATGACCGTCGCGGCGGCGTTTTTTCCGCGCCATTTCGGCGCGGCGGCCAAGGGGGCGGGGACATGAAGCTGGCGCTCTTGCAAGGCCCCTCGTGCGGGGGCGATGTGCCGGCCGCACTGGCGGCGGTCGGTGCCGCGCTGCGCGGTGCCGGGGCGATGGGCGCGGCCGTGCTGGTGGTGCCCGAGGTGTACCTGCCCGGCTACAACCAGCCGGACATTGCCGGTCAGGCGCTGGCGCCGGGTTCGGCCGTGCTGGAGGCGCTTGCAGGCTCCGCCCGCGCCGCCGGCTGCGCGCTGGTGATCGGCTATGCCGAGGCGGCGGCGGACGGCATCTACAACGCGGCACTGGTTCTGGGCGCGGATGGCGCGGTGGTGGCCAACTATCGCAAGATCCAGCTTTACGGCCCGCGAGAGCGGGCGGTCTATCGACCGGGTGACGGCTATGTCACTTTCTGGCTGGGGGGGGTCAAGGCGGCGGTGCTGATCTGCTACGACGTGGAATTTGCGCCGCATATCAAGGCTCTGGCCGATGACGGCGCCGAGGTGATCCTGGTGCCGACCGCCAACATGATGCCCTTTGTCCATGTCGTGCGCCACACGGTGCCGGCGATGGCGGCGGGCCATGGGGTGAGCATCGTCTATGCAAATTACTGCGGCGCCGAGGGCGATCTGACCTATGTCGGCGGCTCGCTGATCGCCGGGCCGCATGGCGAGGTGCTGGCACAGGCCGGCGAGGGGCCGGCGCTGCTGGTGGCCGAGGTTCCCGCGCGCGATCCGGCGCGGCTTTCGACCCAGTCGGCCGACCTTCGCTTTCCCGCGCGAGCGTAGGACCAGCGCGAGCAGCCCTTGCCGCGCCCGGGCAGGGCCATTGACCCGCGCCACCCTGGCGCTTTTCTACCGCGCGTGGGGGGGCGGGGGCGAGGGCATCAGAAGATGAAATCGTCATCCCCGAGACTGCCCGGCGCCAGCGTGCCGCCATCGGCAGAGGTGATCACAAGCTGCTGGCCGCCATAGGATATCGTGGCGCCGGTGGCTGTGCCGGTGATCAGCAGGGCGGATGCCGAATAGATCATCCCCCAGTCCGACAGGTCGATCCGGTCGATCCCGTCCTCGAAATCAGCGATGGTGTCGGTCGCGCCGTCGGCCATCAGGACATAGACATCGGCCCCGGCCCCGCCGATCAGCCAGTCGGCGCCGCTGCCGTCATGCAGCACATCATCCCCCCCGCCCCCCGAAAGCACCTGCCCGCCCGAGGTGCCGATGATCCGGTCGTCCAGCGCGCCGCCTGTTGCCTCTGCTCCGCTGGCGGTGATCAGCAGGCCAAGATCGCCAAGGTCCAGCTCGAACACCTGCAACCGCGCGCCGCTTTCCTCGATGACATAAACCTGCGCGATACCGCCGCTGACCGCCACGTCGATCGAGGCGATGTTCCCCATTCCTTGCCCGGTTTCAAAGGCGGTGGAAGAGACATGGCTCAACGCGCCGCCCGGCAGGATCTCGAAAAGCGTCAGACCGGCGTCCGAGCCGCCCGCGACCACAAAGCTGCGCCCTGCAACCTCGAACACATCCAGCGCCGAGGCGCCGCGAAAGCGGCTGTCCAGATCGTCGGTGACATGGTCGGTCAGAAACAGGCAGCCCATGTCGTTGACCCGCACGACCGACAGCGAATCCGACGTGACCGAGGCGATGATGGCAAAGGTCTGCCCACCCACCACCGCAGTTTGCAACGCCGTGGCGCCCGAAATCCACAGCCCGTCATGGTTGCCAAGGCTGTCGGTCAGGATCGCCCCGCCCGAGGGGGTGATCCGGTACGAGGTGATGCCGTTCTCGCCGGCCGAAAGGGTCAAGAGATAGCTCGCCCCCCCAGCACCACCGAGGCCGTGTCGGCAACATCGGCCACATAGGATTTTGCGGTGTCGGCGATCAGGTCGGTCTGGGTCAGATCGCCGGCGCTGCCGATCCCGAAAAGCTGAAAGCCGGCCTGACCAGATTGCGTCAGCGCCGCCAGATCGCCCGAGGCATCCGGGATCACCGTCATGCCCGTGACCGCCGCCAGCGGGCCGACCGAGGTAGAGACCACCGAGGCCGCGCCGATGCTGCCATCCGCGCCGATCACCGACAGGGTCAGCGCGCCGCCGGTGCCATAGATGAACAGCCGCCCCTCTCCGTCGTCGACCTGCAACGCCATGCTGCCCGAGGCCTGCGCCATCGCGGCCTCGGTCGGGCCCGGCTCCTGCTCGGGCACGAAGATGCCCGCGACCGGATCCTCGACCACCCCCAGCGACAGGCTGAGCGTCGTGCTTGACGCAGAGCCGCACAGCACAAGGCTGACCGCGCCGTCCTGCGCGATCACGCTTACCCCGTCCGACAGTTGGGCAATCCCCAACTGCGCGACCGTATAGGTCGCCGAAAGCACCGGTTCCATGTCCCCACCCCGATGTCACACCCGGGGACAAGGCTGCCGGCAGAACGGCCCGCCGCTGCGGTGCAATTCGGGCGCGAAAGCGGCTTGTCGCGCGGATTTCTGGAAAATGTTCGCAAAATTCAGCGCGTTGCGGACGGGCCGGGCCGCGGCGACGGGCGCGCCTTAGCCCGGAATTAAGCACGCGGCGGCAGAGTGATACCCGGGAAAGGAGACGCCATGGACGAGATCACCGGCGACGGCACCGCCGTAGACACCCTCGGCGGCCCGTCGGGTTATGGCGAGATTGCCTTGCCGCGCGGGGATGAGGGGTTTGCCGCCATCGACGTGACGGCGGTCTTTGAAGATGGCATCGTGATCGGGGATGAGGTTTACGGCGCGGGCGAGGTCTATGTTTCAACCGACGGCCTGATCACCTTTGGCGAGGGGGTCGCGGTGCTGCCGGATGACCTTGCCGCGCTGACCATGCCTTTCATCGCGCCTTTTCTGGCCGATGTCGACACGCGGATCGACGGCGAGGGGGCGGAAAGCGGCCAGATCTGGCTGGACATCGACACGGTTGCCGACTGCATCACCATCACCTGGGAGGATGTCGGTTTCTACCGGCGCAACGCCACCGCCACCAACACCTTTCAGGTGCAACTCCATGACGCCGGGGGCGGCGCGATGGATGTGGTCATCCGCTATGAAAGCATCGAATGGACCTCGGGCGATCTTGAGGGCGGCACGGGCGGAACCGGCGGCAGCCCGGCGCAGATCGGCTACAGCATGGACAGCTTGGGCAACGTGGTCACCATCGGCCCCTCGGGGGACGAGGCGGGCCTGCTGGCCCTGCCGGTCACGCCGGGAAATACCGGGGTTCCGGGGCTCTACATCTTTCGCCTGGGCGGCAGCCCCGCGCCGATCCTGGGCAGCGCTGGCGCCGATACGATCTTTGGCACCGGCGAGAGCGACACCATCCTGGGCCAGGCCGGCGACGATGTGATCCTTGGATCGGCCGAGGGCGATCACCTGGACGGCGGCAGCGGCAGGGACACCGTGGATTACTCCGCCGCGCCCGAGGCGGTCCGCATCGACCTGAACCAGGCCGAAGCCAACCTTGGCTGGGCCATGGGGGACAGTTTCATCTCCATCGAGGCCTTCGTCGGCTCGGCCCACGACGATTTCATCCTGGGCGGCGGCCGGGATGACGACCTTGCCGGCGGCGGCGGCAACGACACGCTTGCCGGGCGCGCGGGCAATGACGGTCTGCGCGGCGGTGACGGGAACGATGCGATCCAGGGCAACAACGGCGATGACGTCGTTGACGGCGGGACGGGCGCCGATGTTCTGCACGGCGGGGCAGGCAACGACCGGATGCTGGGCGGCGACGGCAACGACAGCCTGATCGGCCAAAGCGGCAACGACTGGCTTGAGGGCGGGGCGGGCAATGACTGGCTTGAGGGGCTGAACGGCGAGGATCAGCTTTACGGCGGCGCGGGAAAGGACCTGCTTTTCGGCGGGGCGGGCGATGACCTTTTGTCGGGGGGCGAGGGGGACGACCAGTTGACCGGCCATGCCGGCGACGACTGGCTTCAGGGCGACGGCGGCAACGACACGCTGACGGGCGGGGCGGGGCTGGACCGGTTCTTTCACAGCGGGCTGGCCGCTGACGGCACCGATCTGGTCACCGACTACTGCCTGCACCACGCCGACGTGCTGGTGTTCGGGCAGCCGGGGGCCAGCGCCGATCAGTTCTCGGCAGTCCTGTCATCGGTCCGTGGCGGCTCTGCGCTGGATGCCACCGTGACCTATCTACCCACCGGCCAGGTGATCTGGGTTCTCGAAGATGTCGGGCCGATCACCGACATCCTGGTTCAATCCGGATCGAGCAGCTTCACCATCCTGTAATTCTGTCCCAGAATGTTGCGCTCATGCGTCTCGATCGCTTCGTCGACATTGTCGAAATACCGCAACTGGCCGGCCTCAAGGACCATGGCCGCATCGCAGGATTGCCGGATCGCCGAAAGCGAATGGCTGACATAGATCGCCCCGGCGCTTGACATCCGGTCGGCGAAAAGCTGGGCGCTCTTGGCGCGGAATCCGGCGTCGCCGACCGATGTGATCTCGTCGATCAGGTAACAATCGAACCGGATCGCCATCGACATCCCGAAGTTCAGCCGCGCCCGCTGGCCCGAGGAATAGGTGCGCACCGGTTGGCGATAGCTTGGCCCCAGCTCGGCAAAGTCGCCGACGAAATCGACCATCTCATCGGTGTCGACACCGTAGACCCGGGCGATGAAGCGGACATTCTGCACCCCCGTCAATTCGGGGTGCAGCCCGCCCGCCAGCCCGATCGGCCACGAGATCATGCCTTGAGTCCTTACGCGGCCCGAATCCGGGTTGATCGTGCCGGCAATGAGTTGCAGCAAGGTCGACTTGCCCGCGCCGTTGCGCCCCAGAAGCGCCGTGACCTTTCCCGCCGAAAAGACCGCGTTGACGCCCCGCACGATGTATTTCGGCTGACCGTTGTAGCGGTAGGCCTTGGTCAGGTTTTCAAGCTCGATCATGGCGCCGCACCGGGGCTATCGGCGGTCGCGCAGCGCGTAAAAGATCAGCACCAGCGAGGACCAGCCCAAGAGAGCGATGATGCCGATCACCAGCAGCACCAGCGGCCGCACCGGCGCGGTGGAGGCCTCGGCCAGGGTGGGCGGCACGAAGGTCGCCAGATAGCGGCTGTTGCGCCCCGCCACGGCCATCGCCGCATCATGCGCCGAAAGCGCGGCAAGATAGGCCTGCTCGGCAAAAGTCTGATCGACCTTGAGTCGCTCGTATTCGCCCAGCACCTCGGCAAAGCCCGCGCCGTCGATGCCGATGCCAAGGTCGGCGCGTTCCTGGTCGATGCGGCCCTCGATCGCCTCGATCCGCCGCTCCAGCGGGCCGATGCGCGGATCGTCCGCCTTGGTGCCCAGGCGCAGCATGTCCAGCTCGACCAGCGCCCCGGCAAGCTGCTGTTGCAGCGACGAGACCACGCCCATATGCGAGGCGATGTCGGCCGAGGGGTCGGCAACCTTGTTGGTGGCGCGAAAGCGCGCCACGGCTGCCCGCGCCTCGCCGGCCCGCGCGCGCGCGGTGTCCAGCGCCTCGCGGGCGAAACGGGTGCTGTCCTCGCGCGCGATGGCGGAAAGCTGGTTGATGACGGCGCTGCTTTCCTCCAGCACCAAGGCGGCGATGGCCTGGGCATCCGCCGGGGTAAAGGCGTAGATTGTCAGCTCCATCAGACCTGTGGTCGAAGAGTAGTCGACCACGACCATCCGCTCCCAGTAATCCACCAGCTCCTCGATCGTGCCTTCGGGCGCGAGGGAATAGACCGGATCGGCCGGAAAGAGCGAATAGCGCTGGCGCAGGTCCAGACGCGCGTCGATGCGGCTGACAAGCTCCTGGCTGAGGATAAAGGCGCTGAGGATGTGCATGTCCTCGGCGGTGGAACTGGACGCCGGGCCCAGCAGGCCGTTCAGCAGATCAGGGGTGCCGACCTGGCCCTCGGCCCGCACGGCAAAGCCGATGCGGCTTTCGTACTGATCCACGGCGCGCGTCCACAGATACCAGGCGCTGAGCGCGACCGGCAGGACGACGAGCGCGATAAAGGACATCAGCACGCCATAATGGCGCCGGCGCAGACCGGCCTGCGCGATCGCCGGGCGCACTTCGGCCGCCGGCACCTCGCGCGGGGCCTTGCGCGCCGGGCCGGCGCCGCGCGCGGGGCCGGGCACGGCCAAGGCGGCCTTTTGGCCGGGGCCGGGGCCGGGCGGTGGTGTCACTGCGCCTTGCTGTGTCAAGCGAGCCTTCCGGGTTCGACACCAGGGGCGGGCCATGGCCGGTTGATCCTGGGTGATGCCCTTGTTATGGAATTGGCAGGGCTGGTACAAGCCCCAAGCCGTGGGCTGGCAGGGCCTTGCCATGTGCCGCGGCCAAGGAAAGGACCGCATGCCCAGGACCGAAAGCGCCTTGTCCGAACCGGACCGCCGCGCGCCGGGGGTGCCGCGCAGCCGGCACTTCAAGACGGTGCGGGTGCTTGGCGCGCTGATCCTGCGCGAGCTGGAAACCAGCGAAAGCCGAACCTCGCTGGGATTTCTCTGGGCCTTCATCGACCCCATCGCGACGATCATCCTGATGAGCCTTGTGTTCAGCGTCATCTCGCGCGTGCCGCCGGTCGGTGACAGCTTTCCCTTGTTCTACATGACAGGGATCGTGCCCTTTGGCGTCTTTGCCGCGCTGTCGTCAAAGGCGGCGTCGGCGCCAAAGTTTTCGCGGCCGCTGCTGAGCTTTCCGACCGTCCGCGCGCTGGACACGATCATTGCCCGGGCGATCCTGCATCTCTTCATCCAGATGGTGGTCTTTGCCTTTCTGGCGATCAGCATCATCGGCCTTTACGATCTCAACCCCAGCATCGACGCGCTACTGGTGATCGAGGCGCTGGCCCTGGCCGGCTGCCTGGGCTTTGGCGTGGGCTGCCTGAACGCGGTCCTGTTCCTGCTTGTTCCCAGCTACGAAAACCTGTGGTCGGTCTTTACCCGGCCGCTGATGCTGGCCTCGGGGGTGCTGATCCCGATCGACATCGTTCCCGAGCCCTACAAGTCCTATCTGTGGTGGAACCCCGTCGCGCATCCGATCGAGTTGATGCGCGCCGCCTTTTACCCCGAGGTCGGGCGCGGGGATGTCTCGTCGCTGTTCGTGCTGATGGTGGCGCTGTCCACCTTTACCATCGGCATGGTGATGCTGCACCGGGTTGTGCGCGACGCGCTCGAAGGCTAAATTGGTTTCTATCTGATCAGATAGAAACCAATCCAGGACAGGCCGAACATCGGTTATGTTGCGTTTTGCGCGGGGGCGCTAATCCGCAATCCCCCTGGCAAAGCGCTGCCTGACCCGCTGGACAAGGTCGGCGACATCCTCGGCGCCAGAGGCGGCGGTTATCGCATTGATCCCGTGCCGTTCGCCGTAGCGGGCAAGTTCGGCAAGGTCCTGGTCCGAAAAGGTCAGCAGGTCCGCCTCGGTGCGGATACCGCCCTGGGCATCGGTGGACAGGTAGGCAAGCGGGCGGCCAAGACGGCGCGCCGCCCAGTCATCCCAGTCGCCGCAATTGGCCCTGATGCGGGCGTTGATGTCGGGATGAAAGCCGAACGAGGGCCCCCTGAGCCCGCGCAGGTCCGAAATGAAGGCCGCGCGGCTCTTGCCCAGATCGGGGGACTCTGCGGCAGAGCGCAGGTGTCGGTAACTATACAGCGCCTTGACCGCCAGCAGGTTCAGGCTTTCGTTGCTTCGGACGGGCTCAAGCCCCTCGCCCCGGATCCCGGTCGCAGCCAGAAAATGGCGCACCACGTCGCCGCCCGGGAAAGTGGCGGGATCAAAGGGAAAAACGGTCACCGCCGCCGCGCCGAACAGCGCGTCAAGCCGGTCCACCACCCTGTAAAGCAGCGGCGGCCCCGGCTCGCCCCCCTGGCCAAAGGTGAAGCCCACCGGCCTTCGGCTCTTGAGCTGCTCTTGAAAGACCGAGGCCGTCAGCGTGACCGGATCGCGCATGTAGCCGAAAAACCGGATTTGTTCGGCATGGGGGGTCAGGAAGTCCTTGAGCGTTTCAAGCTCTCTGGCGGTGAAGCCGCAGATCGCCTCGGCCGACAGGATGACCCTGCCCGCCGGCGCGGCGGCGGCCAGCGCATGCTGCAACCTTTCGGCCGCATGTTCCTTGCGCTGCTGGACCTTTTCCAGGCTGTCGCCGGGCGCGAACCTTTCCTGCGCCCGCTTGGCAACTAGCACCGCCGTCCGCACCAGCAGCGAGTGGTTCGCGACCCCTGCGCCCAGATAGGCGCCGTCCGAAAGACCGGCGGCGTGGTTGAAAAGGGTCTCTTGAATCGCGCTTGATCCGGTCTTGTAGACCCCGAAATGAACGAATATTTCCCGCGCCGCTGGCCGTGCCCCCGGCAGGGGCGCCGACCGCGCGGCGGCCGCGACCTCGCCGCCGATTCCCATGTCCCGCAGGGCGCTCACAAGGGTCCAGACCTGCGCCGCCGCCTCGCGGAACCGCAGATCCGCAAGGCGCAATTCGTCCCCGGCCCTCGCGGCGCGGCGCAGAAGCTCTGGCTTGCGCTGTCGGACCGTGCCGAGGATCTCGATCATCCGGGCCCTGCCGATCTCGGGGACGGCATGGGCGCCGGCGGCGGGCGGCGGATCGACAAAGGCGCGCCCGTCCATCCGACCCATATAGCGCAGGGCGATCTGCCGGTTGGATTCCGAATAGCGTTCGACAAGCTGGGCGGCCTGCCGGGGCGAGACGAAGAACCGCTCGGCCGGCCCGCCGGCAACGGCATGCGCCAGCACCTCGTTCAGATCGCCCGTGGTTTCCTGCGGCAGGCGAAGATGATTGAAGGCGGCGCGAAGCTGGACCACTTCAAACGACAGGGCCGCGTTGGCCCGGATGCCGCGCAGGCTGGGCAGCGCGCCGGCAGGCAGCCCGGCCGCCTGCGCGAAATCCGCCGCGATGTCGCCCATCGGGAACTGGGCGGTCTCGTAGGGCCGCACCACCATGTTCGCCAGGCCCACCACCTCTGCCCAGCGGTCAAGAGGGGGCAGATAGTCGGCGTACCTTGGCTGGCAAAGCTGCCCGAGGGGGATCTCGCGCCCGCTGACCACCGAATGACGGTAGCGCGATTCAACCCAAGTGTCCTGCCGGCGAAGATAGACGATCACGCGGATCGCGCCAAATATGCGGCGCAGGCCGGCCATGAACGCCTCCATGCCCGGCTTGCCGGGCAGGTTGTACAGGCATTCTGACGACAGAAGAACCCGGCCACATCCAGCGCCGGTAACCTCGTCCTCCAGGCTTGCAAGCAGCCCCGCTAGGTCGGCAAAGGAATATCCGTTGATGCCGAAGGCGGCAAAGGCAAAGCGATGATGGGAATGGTCGCTCCACGACCCGGTGCGCGGCACCAGGACCCCATGTTCGGACGCCAAGGACCGGCAGGCCCGGTCCAGTGCGGACTGGATCGCCGTCGTGCCGGTCTTGTCCATTCCGACATGAAGGATCAGCGCCGGTTTCACGTCACGGACACCTCTGGCGCAGGGGCAGATCGCGGCATGTCCGGTCCAAGGTCATTCCGCTGCCAGAAGGCCAGCCACGCGGCCCGTGGCAAAATGATAGACGTGATCATATCCGTCGCGCATGCGGACCGGGTCGAACTGACGGGCGGCCGAGGCGACCTCGGCCGTCAGGCGGCCCAGTGCCTGCGGGTCAGCGGCAAGCCTGACGATGATGCCGGCAAGGACATCGACCGGAATCCGCCCGTCCACCAGATCGAACAGCTCACCCGCCGGTCCGTTTTCACCCGTCAGCATGCGCCGGATCTCGCCGATATGGGTGGCGATCATGGGCCGGCCGGTCATCAGGCAGTCGATGACGGCGAGCGGAAAGCTTTCGCAGGGAAAGCGCGTCGGCAGCAGGCCGGCGTCGGCCATGGCGAAATAGTCGCGCGGGTTGCTGCGAAAGCCCTCAAGATGCACGAAAGGCGGCGTCTTGCCGCGCAGCCGCTCGCATTCCGGCCCGTCGCCGACCAGCACCAGGTGCAGATCCCGCTTTAGCGTCCGCCGTGCCAGGGTGACGGCCTCGATCGCTTCTTGCCAGCCCTTGGGCGCGATGGCGCGCGAAACCACGACAAGCACAAATGCCCCCGGCCCGATCCCCAGCGCCGCGCGCGCCACCGGAGTGACCGGCCCATCGGCCAGCGCGTTGTCGATCTGCCTCATCTGCCGGGGAATCGGCCTGCCGAGCCTGGTCCAGGCGGAAATGTTCTTTTCCGCGACATGGACCATCGCGCCGGTGCGTCGGTCCAGCCTGGGCAGCGTCTGGCGCAACTGGTCGTCCGTCAGGGTTTCGTACATGCCGTGCAGGGTGATCACCGTCTTGACCGGCGAGCTCTCGGGCATAAGATCAAGGATGGTGTTGTCGGTCCAGGCGTGATGCGAGTGGATCACCTCGATCTCGAAATCGCGCAGGATGCCGTTCAGGTCCTCGAAATTCGTCACCACCGGAATGTCACGGGCCAGCAGGCCGCGAATGCCGGGAACCTCCGGCGCCTGGCGGCAGTTGAGATAGGTCACATCGTAGCCGGCCGACTTCATCAGATTGGCCAGGGTGATGGGAAAGGTCTCGCCGCCGCCCGAGCAAAAGGCGAACCCGGCCATCATCAGGCGCGGCTTGCGCAGCCTGGCCTCGGCCATGATCCTGGGCAGGCTGTAGCAGGCATCGAACTCGGCCGACACAAAGCGGGGCCGCTTGCGGGTCCAGTGCCGGATCAAGGCCTGACGCTGGCGCTGAAACACCAAAGGGTCGACCGAGTAGTGACGCTGCACGCAGCGGGCGACCGTCTCGTGTTCGATGTAATAGCTGTCGGTCGTGTGCGAGAGAGCCGAGGTGTTGGCCCCGTGCATCCGGTAGAAATTCTGCGCGTCGGGCGAATAGGCCAGAAGGCCCCCGCGCATCAGGTTCAGATAGAACACCCAGTCGCCGCAGGTGCGCATGCCGCGCCAGACATCCGCCTCCAGCGCCTCGGGCCGCTCGATCCGGCGCATGAGCGCCGACGAGACGTTGGGGATGATGTTCCGTTCGGCAAAAGCCTCGCGCACGATCCTGGGCGCGGGGATGACAAAGGCCTTGTCCCAACGCTCGGGCCCCAGATCAGAAAGGTATTCGGCCATGGACCAGATCTGCCGATCGCCGGCACCGTTCATGAAAACGGACGGCGCATAGGCCAGTTGCACGGCCGGGTTGGCAAAGAACGGCACCAGCGTTTCCAGAAAATTGGCCGAGCACCAGTCGTCGCTCTCGGCGATCCAGATCAGATCGCCCCGCGCGGCCGCCATCCCCTTTTCCCATTGGCGAAAGGCGCTGCCCGAATTCTTGTCGTTCAGGATCACCCGCGTGCGGTCGGCATGGCGCGCGGCGTAGTCCTGCAAGATGGCACGGCTGTCGTCGCCGGAGCCGTCATCCAACAGGATGACCTCGAAACGGGGCCAGCTCTGGCCATAGATGCTGTCCAGCCGCTGACGCAGGAACGGGGCGTGGTTGTAGTTCGGCACGATGACCGAGACGAGCGGGCGATAGGGCCCGCCCGGCATCGGCGCCTGATAGTCGAACGGATGGATGGTCTGCCCCGGCTTGGGGGCGATCGTGGTGCGCGGGGCGGGAACATGTCTTGTTCCCAGGATGGCCAGGTTGGCGGCCGCGAGGGCGGGCCACAGCAGGCGCCGCAGACGCTCGGCGCAGCGGGGCGCGCGGGCCGAGACCCCCTGATGGGCCCACCGGACCAGATGGTTGACGCGAATCCAGCCGGCGCCGATGCCCGCCCAAGCGGCGCGCGCCAACCGGCCCGCCGCGCGCTGCGGCGCGGGCCGCGCCGCCGCCGCGGCCGGGGCGCGCCGGCTGGCCGGCAGCCGGGCCAGCGCGGCGCTCTGGATGCGCTCGATCGCCGGGCCGGCGGCCAGGGCCAGACCACAGACGGCAGCAACATCGGCGCGGGAAAGCGCGCCCTTCGCCGCAAGCGGCATCAGCGCCGCAAAGGCGCCCGGCGCCTGCGGCAGGGCCTGTTCGACCGCCGCCCGGTCCAGGGGCGCCGGCGGGGGCCCCGTCAAGGCCGGATCGAGGACTCCGGCCGAGGCGGCGGCGATGCGTGCTTCATCGACAGGCAGCCCGGCAAATCCGGCCAGCCGCCGCAGTGTGGCTCCGGGCTGGCCGAGCAGGGCATCAAAGGACACCACCAGATGGCGCCCGCGATCAAAGCCGTCCCACATCTGGCCCATGCAGGACAGCCACAGCGCCGCGCCCTCGGGCAGTTCGGCGCCGAAATCGCCGCCCTCCGGCCGGCGCCGGCTGCGCCGCCGGTGCGACAGCGCCGCCGCCAGGGGATCGCGCAGCACATGCACCATGTCGATCCGCGAAAACCCCGCCTCGGCGATCACCGGCAGCCAGAAATCGAGCAGCAGGCACAGCCTTGGGTCCATCAGCAGCGCGGTCTGCCCGGGGCGGAAGCTGCGGCGCAAAAGGTCCAGCGCCTCGGCGCGCAGCGGATCCAGCCCGCTCCCCGCCGCTGCGATGGCCGGGCCGCCCCGAAAGACCGCCGAATCCCACGCCCCGCCCAAGGCCGCCAGAAGGCGCTCGTTCAGCGCGACCAGGCCCGGATGCTCGAAAGAACCCCTGGCGCCTTCCGCGCTGGCATCGGCCCAGGCGATACCGGTCTCGGCTCCAAGGGCCGCAAGCGCCGCCGCCACGGCAGAGGTGCCGGTCCGGTGCGGACCAAGACAAAGGATCATGCGTGCCGACTGCATCCGTAAAGTCCGACCCCAGACCCGCCGCCGAACCCCGGGCGCGCAGGGATCACATAGCCTGCCGGGCGCCTTGAGTCACTGATTCCGGAAGGCTCAGGTCCCCTGGCGCCCGACGCCGACATAGGCCACGAATCCGGCGGCCAGGACCTCGGCCGGGTCGTAGAGGTTGCGCAGGTCGGCCATGGCGGGGCGGGTCATCCGGCGCGCCAGCCGTTGCAGGTCCAGCCCGCGATATTCGTTCCACTCGGTCAGGATCACCAGCAGGTCGGCCCCCTGCGCCGCCTGATAGGCGCTGTCCACCCACTTCACCCCCGGCAACAGCGCCTCGCCCTCGCGCCGGCCCTGCGGGTCGGCCACGCGCAGCCGCGCCCCGGCGCCCACCAGCGCGGGGACGATGGTCAGGCTGGGCGCCTCGCGCATGTCGTCGGTGTCGGGCTTGAACGTCACCCCAAGCACGCCGATCGTCTTGCCGCTGACCACCCCGCCGCACAGATCGACGATCTTGTCGATCATCCGCCGCTTGATCTCTTCGTTGACCTTGATCACCGTCTCGGTGATCTGCATCGGCACGCCGTGCTCTTGCCCGATCCGCGCCAAGGCCCTGGTATCCTTGGGAAAGCAGCTTCCGCCATAGCCGGGACCCGCGTGCAGGAACCTGTTGCCGATCCGCCCGTCAAGGCCGATGCCCCGGGCCACTTCCTTGATGTCGGCGCCGGTCCGCTCGCTGAGCGCGGCGATCTCGTTGATGAAGGTGATCTTGGCGGCCAGAAAGGCGTTGGCGGCGTATTTGATCATCTCGGCGCTTTCCAGGCCGGTGAAGACGATCGGAAACTCGCGCAGAAACAGCGGCCGGTAGATGTCGGCCAGCACCTTTTCCGCCCGCTTGCTCTCGACCCCGACCACCACGCGGTCCGGGCGCATGAAGTCGTCGATGGCCGCGCCCTCGCGCAGGAACTCGGGGTTCGAGGCGACGTCGAAGTCGGCATCCGGATTGGCGGCGCGGATCGCCGCGGCCAGCTTGCGGTTGGTGCCGACCGGAACCGTGGACTTGGTCACGATCACCGCAGGTCCGGTCAGCGCCCGGCCGATCTCGGCCGCCGCCTGCATGACAAAGCTCAGGTCGGCATGGCCATCGCCGCGCCGCGCCGGCGTGCCCACCGCGATGAAGACGGCATCCGCCCCCGCCACCGCCGCGGCCAGATCGAGCGTGAAGCCCAGCCGCCCGGCGGCGATGTTCCTGGCCAGAAGCTGGTCAAGCCCCGGCTCGAAGATCGGAACCTCGCCGCGCTGAAGGGCCGCGATCTTGTCGGGGTTCTTGTCGACGCAGACCACGTCATGGCCAAAGTCGGAAAAACACACCCCTGAGACAAGCCCGACATAGCCCGTCCCGATCATCGCGATCTTCATGATACCCCGCCGCCAAAACCCGCCGGCCCTGCAAAGAAAGCCGCCAGCAGCCTGTCAAACGGGATCGGGAGAACCGGGGCGGACCGAAGGCGCGGATCAGGCGGGGATCTGGCGGACCTTCATCCGCAGGCCCGCCATCAGGGTGGTGCTGCTGCCCGCGACCTCGGACCGCTGGCGAAGCTGGACCGCCCCGCCGGTGGCGCCGACCGCGACAAGATACTTGCCGAAGATCGGCCAGTTCACGGCCGCCGTGGCGACCGCCGTGGTCGGGGCGGCGATGGCATCGTCGGCCCGCTGCATGGCGGCCTGGATGCTGGTGGTGGTGTTCGGCACGATGGTCATGCCGTCAACCGTGCCGCTGGGGATCTTGAGGGCGACGCCGATGCCGGTCGTCGTTGCCGCCGACTGCATGGCGCCAAAGATCTCGATCTCGTAGACCGTGTCGGCCAGCGCGGTAAAGGACATCCCGGCCACATCCGCATGGGCGACGGTGCTGACGACGCTGTCGGCCGCCAACTTGAGATAGGTCCAGCGATCGGCCTGAAAGGCGGTCCAGCCGGTGTTGCCCGCGCCGCTTTCCTTGACGTAAAGGCTGGTCCCGCCCGCGCCGTCGCCGCGAAGATAGACCGAGCCGACGCTGCCCGTCACCACACCTTCGGGCGCACCGGCCCCGGTGGACAGAGCGACCCCGTCGGCCGAGGTGGAGCCGAGATTCACCTTCTGGGCGAAGATCTCCGAAAACCGGGTCGCAAGCTCTCCGATCGGGGTGCCCAGATTGGCGCCGGGCAGAAAGGCGCCGGTCGCGGACAGCCGGGCCCGTGTGGCGCCATTGGTGGAAAACCCGATCTCGGCGGCGTCCGTGGCGACAAGCTGCAACGCCCCGGTCCCGCGCTGGGACAGGCTGAGCGCGCCGTTCGCGCCCGCCGCGCGCGCCAGCGTCCAGGCCCCGGCCGGCCAGTCGCCCGTGGGCAGGGCCAGATCGCCCGCATCCGAAAGCGTGACCGCCGAATTCTGCAACAGCTTGCCCGTCGCCAGATCGAACCTTGCCAGCGCATGGTCGCTGGCGGCAGCCGGGCCCACGACATCGCCCGACCCGGCGCCCGCGCCGATCAGATCGACATCGGCCCCAGCCTGCCGCGCCCGGAATTTGCCGGTGGTGGCGTTGTACCACAGAAAGCCGTCGCCAACCCCCACGGCATCGCCGGCGGCCGGCGCCAGCCGCAGCGGCTGGTCAAAGGTGACGCGGCCGCTGGTGCGGTCCGCCCGCAGCGCGCCTTGAAAGCTGGACCCGTCCGGGCTGACCTTGACCGCAAGGTCATTGTCGCCGACCAGCCCGATCTCGGCATGGCTGACAAAGTTCTGCTGGAACAGCACCGATCCGGTGTCGCCCGCCGCCGCCTTGCTGATCGCCATCTGGTGCGAGCCGGCGGGGTTGGTGAACAGCGCCGCCGGCGCCGCGACCGCGAGCTTGTTGACGGCATCGGCCGGCATGGCCACGCCCAGACGGTCGAACTCGGCCATGCCGCCCGGCATGGTCCAGCCGCTGCCGTCATAGACCAGGACCGCCGCTTCGCCCGCGACATAGGCGCGCCAGCCCTGAAGGGGGGCAAAGAATTCCCAGGCCGAACCGTTCCACAGCGCGATCTCGTCCTGATGCGCCGCCCAGTCCCCGGTCGGCGCAACCCCGACGATATGGCGGTCCCCCAGCGCCGGGCTGGCCGGAGGCGCGCCGAGCGTGCGCTGCGTCACGGACAGTTGCACCATCACGTCAAGGAGCCGCAGCGCCTCGTTGTGGGTGACGTGCTTTTGCGCCTGTGACGGCAGAATGTGGGGCAGCGACAGGATCGTCGACTGATCGGACATGGGGGCCTCCAGGATGCGCTTGAGGGGCGACCCTAGGAACAGGCTGTTAAGAACCGCTGATCCCGCCGCGCGCCGGCCCTTTCGCCGCCGCAACGGCGCGGTGCCGGGCGCTCAGGCCCCAAGCGCCAGACCGGCCGCGATGGCCCACATCGTCAGGCCGATGGCCACCTCAAGCACCACCCAGGCCGCGGGCCGGGCAAAGAGCGGCGCCAGGAACCGGGCGCCAAAGCCCAGGCCCGAAAAGAACGACAGCGAGCCAAGGGCGGCCGCGATGCCAAAGGCGGTCTGATGCGGCGCATATTGCGCCGAGATCGACCCGATCAGCGCCACGGTGTCCAGATAGACATGCGGATTGGCCCAGGTCAGCACCAGGCAGGTGCCAAGGGCCGAGGCAAGGCTGACGCTTGGCCCGCCGGCGGGGCTCAGCGCCTCGCCGCCGCGCAGGGCGGCACGAAAGCGCAAGGCGCCGTAGACCAGCAGAAAGGCGACCCCGCCCCAACGCATCGCCTCGCCCAGCCAGGGAAACCGGGCCGAGGCCGCACCAAAGCCGGTCACCCCCGCCCCGATCAGGATGGCGTCAGAGATGGCGCAAACCGCGACCACGGCCAGCACATGCTCGCGCCGGATGCCCTGTCGCAGCACAAAGGCGTTCTGCGCGCCGATGGCCAGGATCAGGCTGATCGAGACCAGATAGCCCTGTAGCGCCGCCTCAAGCATGCGACAACCGCGTCAGGGCCGCCATGGCATCCTCACGCCGGGCCCATTGCACCAGAATGTGGTCATGGAAATACCCCGCGATCACATTGGCGCTGATGCCCTCATCGGCCAGCGCCGTCGCAAAGGCCCCTGTCAACCCGACCGCCGCAAGGTCCGAATGCAGCGTCAGGCTGATCAGCGCCCAGTCGCTTTCGGTCCCCAATCCCGCAGCCGCGAGGGCCGCACTTTCCGCGACAAGCGTCAGGCCCTCGGCTTCGGCCACCGTGGCAAAGGGCTTCAGCCCGGCGGGCAGCACCGGGACCGACACGATGCCATAGGGCGCGGGGGCAAGCACCGGGCGCATACCGCGCAGCATCGCCTGCAAATCCGTCACTGCCGCCATGTCCTCTCCCAATCCTGTCCGAGGCGTCGATCAACCACAGGCCGCGCCCCGGGTCAACCGGGCGCGCAGCGCGTCAAAGCTGCGCGGCCACATCCTCGGGGATGTCGAAGTTGTGGGTGACGGTCTGCACGTCGTCATCCTCTTCCAGCATGTCGACCAGCCGCATCAGCTTTTGCGCGGTGTCCAGATCGACCTCGGTCCGCGACTGGGGTTTCCAGACCAGCTTGGATTCGCTGGACTCGCCCAGCGCCTTTTCCAGCGCGTCGGAAACCTCGTTCAGCGCTTCGACGGCGCAATAGATCCAGTGCCCCTCGTCGTCGGATTCGACATCGTCCGCCCCGGCCTCCAGCGCCGCCATCATCACGTCATCGGCCGAGCCTGCGCCCACGGGATAGGAAATCTCGCCCACGCGGTCAAAGCCGTGGCTGACAGACCCGGTCTGCCCCATGTTGCCGCCGCATTTCGTGAAATAGCTGCGCACGTTCGACGCGGTCCGGTTGAGGTTGTCCGTCATCGCCTCGACGATGATCGCGATGCCGCCCGCGCCGTAACCCTCATACCGGATTTCGGTATAGTCGGCCGCATCGCCCATCGTGCTTTTCTTGATGGCGCGGTCGATCACGTCCTTGGGCATGGAGACCGCCTTGGCCGCCTTGACCGCCAGACGCAGGCGGGGATTCTTGTCGGGGTCCGGATCGCCCATCTTGGCCGCGACGGTGATTTCCTTTGACAGCTTGGAAAACATTCTGGAGCGGATGCCATCCTGCTTGCCCTTGCGGTGCTGGATGTTCGCCCATTTTGAATGGCCTGCCATGACCCTGAACTCCGGTGCCTTTTCGGTGATGGGTCCCTCTACACCAGCGGGCGGGGCGGCGGCAAGCCCCCGGCCCGGTCAGGGGTAAAGCGGCCAGATCAGCGGGATCAGCGCCGAACACAACAGCCAGATGATCACGTTCAGCGGCAGACCGATGCGGGTAAAGTCCGTGAACTTGTAGCCGCCGGGCCCGTAGACCATCATGTTGGTCTGATAGCCGATCGGGGTGGCAAAGGCCAGGGTGGCGCTGAACATCACCGCCACGACAAAGGGGCGCGGGTCAACGCCCAACTGGTTGGCCAATTGAATGACGATCGGGGTGTAGATCACTGCCACTGCGTTGTTCGACAGAAACTCGGTCAGAACCAGACCCAGCAGGTAGATCGCAAGGATCATGGCAAAGGGCGGAAGCCCTTCCATCCAGGGCTGCACGGCGGCAACGATCAGGGCCACCGCGCCGGACTGGTCCAGCCCCTCGCCCACCGCCAGCATGGCAAAGATCATCGCCATCAGGCGCCCGTCGACAAAGCCCAGCGCCTCGTCGCTGTCCACGCAGCGCGTCAAGAGGATCAGGCTGACCGCCAGGAAGGCCAGCACCAGGATCGGCGCCACATCGAGCGAGGACAAGAGCACGACCAGGGCCAGCGCCCCTATGGCCAGTGGCGCCTTGTGCCGGCGAAAGGCCTTTTGCGTCGGATGGCTGACGTCGACCATGTCCATGTCCTCGGCCAGACGCTTGATGTCCTGCTGCGTGCCCTCAAGCAACAGCGTATCGCCAAGCTGGACCACCAGCTCATCCAGTTGCCGCCCGATGTTCTGGCTGCGCCGGTGCGCCGCCAGAACGTAGACGCCATAGCGGCGGCGCAGGCGCAATTCGCCCAAGGTGCGGCCGACCATCCGGCATCCGGGCGTGATCAGCACCTCGACCGTCTCGGTTTCGACCGAGGAAAGCTTGTCCACCAGACGCATGTCGGTGCGGTTCTGCATGCCCAGAAGCTCGCTCATCTCGGTGCGCAGAACCACGCGGTCGCCGGCCTCCAGGACCACGACGGCCAGATCGCGCCGCAGGCTGGCATCGCCGCGCAGAACGTCGATCACCCGCACGCCGCTGCGTTTGAACTGCTGGACCTGCAACACGGGCTTGCCGACCAGCACCGAATCCTCGGGAATGGCAACCTCGGTGAAATACTTCATGCGCTTGCGGTCGCCCAGCATCGTCGCCATGGTCTGCCGGTCCGGCAGAAGGCGGGCGGCGAACAGCGCCATGTAGAGCCCGCCCGCCAGCGTTACGGCAACGCCGAGCGGGGCGATTTCGAACATGCTGAAATGCGCCATGCCCTCCTTGACCGCCACCCCGTCGACCAGAATGTTGGTCGAAGTCCCGATCAGGGTGATCATGCCGCCAAGTACCGTCATATGGCTCAGCGGGATCAACAGCTTGGACGGGGAGGAGCCAATCTTCATCGCGATCTGAATGACCACCGGGATCATGACCGCGACCAGCGGCGTGTTGTTCATGAAGGCCGAGGCAAGCGCGATGAAGCTGAACAGGATGACGATCGTCGTCTTGGGCCGGTCGCCAACGTGACGCTCGGCCAGCCCGATGATCATCTCCACGGCGCCGGTGCGCACCAGCCCGCCCATCACCATGAACATCAACGCAATGGTCCAGGGCGCCGAGTTTGACAGCACCGACGACGCCGCGCTGATCGGCAGAATGCCCAAAACGACCATCACGGCCGCGCCCGAAAGCGCCACAACCTCCATCGGATAGGTCTCGCGAACGAACAACGCGAACATCACGGCAAGAATCGTCAGGGCGACGACGGGCTGCGCGGTCTGGCTCAATTCAAGTCCGATCATCTGGACGCCTCCGGAATTAAATCTCGACCAAACATAGCGTGTATTTTCGGGATTTGACAATCAAATCCCTTGCACGGGCGCCTCCGGCGCCCGGACGGGCTGCGGCGACCTGGGTTTGACCAGCGCGATTCCGCAAAGCATCACCGCCGCCGCGGCCAGGACCCAGGGGCTGAACCTCTCTCCCAGCAAGACCATCGCCGCCACCATGCCCGAGGCGGTGACCACATAGGACGACTGGCTGGCAAAGACCGCGCCGGTCTGGGACGCCAGCCAGACAAAGGTGGCATAAAGCAGCGCATGCAACACCGATGAGGCAAGAAGCGCGCCCTCGGCCGGTCCCGGCGGAAGGGGCAGCATGGTCCATTGCCCGGTCAGGCCCATCGCCGGCACGCAGAGCAAGAGCGCCACCACCTGCGTTCCGAACATGGCTTGCAGCGGGTCCATCCCGGCAAGGCCGGTGCGGGCGACATAGGTGTTTTCCAGCGCATAGAACAGCGGGCCGACCATCGCCACGGGCAGAAAGGCCAGCATGGCGCGGTCCGGCAGGCTGGCCTCGGGCAGCACGATCATCATCACGCCGGCAAAGCCCAGCATCAGCCCGGCCATCCGCCGCCAGGTCAGCCGCTCGCTTCCCAGGACCAGACCGATCGGCAGCGCGATCAGCGGAATGGTCGAGATGATGATCGACATGATGCCCGAAGGCAGACGCGCGACCGAATAGTAAAAGGTGTAGTTCGGGATCACCGTGCCCAAAAGCGCGATGATCACATAGAACCGCAAGGCGGCGGGGTGCAGCGGCATGCCTGTCCTGCGCAAGAGGCTCAGCGCCCCCAGCGTGACCACGCAGAACACCGACTGCCAGAACAACAGGCCAAAGGGCGGATGCCCGGTCGAGGCGGCAATCTTGCCCAGCGGCTGGGTCATGCCCCAGCCAAGCCCAAGCGCCACGACCAGAGCCATGAAAACCCAGCGTTTTCCGGATGCCTGCCCGCTCATGGCCCCACCTCTTGCAGCCGTCCGCCCTGGCGCACCGGCATCAGACGCAGCGCCTTGCCGGTCTTGTCGTCGGTCTCGACAAAGACGCCCGACAGGGTGGCCGGCCCGCCCGCAGGCTCGAACCGGGACGAGATCATGCCGGTGATGAACCGCTTCATCGGCTCCATCCGGTCCATGCCGATGACCGAATTGTAATCGCCGCACATCCCGGCATCGGACAGATAGGCCGTCCCGCCGTTCAGGATCTGATGATCGGCGGTCGGTACATGCGTATGGGTGCCGACCACCAGGCTCGCCTGCCCGTCGCACCAATGGCCCAGCGCCATCTTCTCGCTGGTCGCCTCGGCATGGACATCGACCAGCGCGGCCTGCACCGCAGCGCCGATCCGGTGCGATTTCAGCACCGCCTCGACCGCCGAAAAGGGATCGTCAAAGGGCCGCTTCATGAACACCTGTCCCAGGACCTGCGTCACCAGCACCTTGCGCCCCTGCCCGGCCTCGAAGATCCGATAGCCGCGCCCCGGCGCCACCTTGGAAAAGTTCAGCGGTCGGATGATGCGCGGCTCCTGCTCGATGAACTGGATCATGTCCTTCTGGTCAAAGGCGTGATCGCCCAGCGTCACGCAATCGGCCCCGGCGGCCAGCAGCGCCCTGGCATGCTCGCCGGTCAGCCCGGCGCCCTGGGACGCATTCTCGCCATTGACCACGACGAAATCGAGCCCCCAGTCGGCCCGCAGTTTCGGCAGCCGTTCGACCACCGCCGTCCGGCCCGAACGGCCCATGACATCGCCAAGAAAGAGAATGCGCATGGCGCTAGGCTCTAAAGCGCCGCATGGGCGCCGTCCATCCGGAAAATGCCGAACCGGCCGCCGCCGCCCCTTTCGTTGCCTGCGCGGGCCCCATATCCTGCGCGAATGACCGCCCTGCCCCAGCCCCTTGCCGATTTTCTCGCCAGCCGGGGCTGGACGCTGCACCCCCACCAGCGCGCCATGCTTGACCGCGCCGGCGATCCCTCCACCCTGCTGATCGCCCCCACCGGCGGCGGCAAGACCCTGGCCGGTTTCCTGCCCACCCTGGCCGAGCTTGGGCCCGCCCCCCCGCCCGGCCTGCACACGCTCTACATCTCGCCGCTCAAGGCCCTGACCGCCGATATCCGCCGCAACCTGCGCACCCCGATCGAAGGCGCCGGCCTGGCCATCAGGGTTGAGGACCGCACCGGCGACACCCCCCACACCCAGCGTCGCCGCCAGCGCGCCGACCCGCCGCATATCCTGCTGACCACGCCGGAAAGCCTGGCCCTGCTGCTCAGCTACGAGGACGCACCGCGCCTG
Source organism: Paracoccaceae bacterium (assembly GCA_052387855.1). GTDB lineage: Bacteria > Pseudomonadota > Alphaproteobacteria > Rhodobacterales > Rhodobacteraceae > CAIYZT01. The sequence continues at coordinate 55,235 of JBQTIT010000007.1, read as the reverse complement.
TTCGCGGGGGTGAAGCGCGTCATCGTGGACGAGTTGCACGCCCTGGCCGAAAACAAGCGCGGCGATCAGCTCATGCTGCAACTCGCGCGCCTGTCGGTCCTTGCGCCCGGGCTGCGCCGCGTCGGCCTGTCGGCCACGGTCGAGGATCCGCCGGCGCTGGCCGCCTATCTTGGCGCCGGCACGCAGGTCTTGCTGGCCGATCCCGGCCCGGACCCCGACATCGGCATGCTGACCACCGATGACCCCCCGCCCTGGTCGGGCGGGGGCGGTAAATACGCGATCCCGGCGATCCTGGCCGAGGTCGCGCGCCACCGTACCACCTTGATCTTTCACAACACCCGCGCCCAGGCCGAGATCTTCTTTCACCACCTCTGGCTGGCCAATACCGACGATCTGCCGATCGCGATCCACCACGGCTCGCTCGCACGCGAGCAGCGCGAGCGGGTCGAGGCGGCGATGGCGGCCGGGGCCCTGCGCGCCGTGGTCTGCACCGGCAGCCTTGATCTGGGGCTGGACTGGGGCGATGTGGACCTGGTGATCCAGGTCGGCGCGCCCAAGAACGTCAAGCGGCTGGTGCAGCGCATCGGCCGCGCGAACCACCGCTACAACGCGCCGTCCAAGGCGCTGCTGGTTCCCGCCAACCGCTTTGAGGTGATCGAATGCCAGGCCGCGCTGGAGGCCGTCCGCGCCCACGCGCTGGATGGCGAGCCGCGCGGCCCCGGCCCGCGCGATGTGCTGTGCCAGCACATCCTCGCCACCGCCTGCGCCGGCCCCTTCGCCGCCGATGCGCTCTATGCCGAGGTGACCAACGCCGGCCCCTATGCGGCCCTGAGCCGCCCCGAATTCGATGCCTGCCTCGATTTCGTCGCCACCGGCGGCTATGCCTTGCGCGCCTACGACAAATGGCAGCGCCTGCTTTTCAAGGCCGGCAAATGGCAGTTGCGCGATCCGCGCGCCGCCGCGCTGATCCGCCAGAACCTGGGCACCATCATCGACACCGAGACGCTTCAGGTCCGCCTGCGCCGCCAGATGGGCGCCGCGCCGCTGGGCGAGATCGAGGAAAGCTTTGCCGCAACCCTGACCCGGGGAGACACCTTTCTGATCGGCGGGCAGATCGTGCGCTACGAGGGACTGCGCGAGATGACGGTCGAGGTGACCCGCGCGGCGGGCCGGCATCCGCGCGTTGCGGTGTTTTCAGGCTCGAAATTCGCCGCCTCGACCCTTTTGATGGCGCGCATGCAGGATATCCTGCGCCAGCCGGGCTGGCCCGACCTGCCGGGCCACACCGCCGACTGGCTGACCCTGCAACGCGAGGTCTCGCAATTGCCGCACCCCGGGCGCCTGCTGGTCGAGAGCTTTGCCCACGAGGGGCAAGAGCATCTGTGCCTGTGGGGCTTTGCCGGGCGCAACGGCCAGCAGACGCTGGGCCTGCTGCTGACCAAGGTGATGGAGGAAAGGGGCCTGGCCCCGCTCGGCTTTGTCGCCTCGGACTATGCCACGCTGATCTGGGGACTGGAGCCGGTGCTTGACGCCGCGCCGCTCTTGCACCTTGACCGGCTTGAGGCGGGGCTGGAGACTTGGCTGGCCGGCAATGCGGTCATGAAGCGCAGCTTTCGCGCGGTCGCGATCATCGCCGGGCTGATCGAGCGCAGCCATCAGGGCCGGCGCAAGTCAGGGCGGCAGGCGACGTTCTCGTCGGATATCCTTTATGACACCTTGCGGAAATACGACCCTGCGCACCTCTTGCTCCAGGTCACGCGCGAAGAGGCGATGCGCGGGATGGTCGACTTCTCGCGCATCCGCGACCTTCTAAACGGCATCGGCGGGCGGATCGACACCCTGCGCCTGCCGCGTCTGTCGCCCATGGCCGCACCGCTCTTGCTGGAAATGGGCAAGGTGCCGGTGGTGGGCGAGGGTCGCGAGAGGCTTGCGGAAATGGCGGCGCGCGATCTGCTGAACGCGGCGGGACTGGGCTGATGCTGGACCTTGACCTTGGCCCGGCCCGCCTTTCGGCCCTGACAACGGGCGCGCTGTACTGGCCGGCGGAAAACCTGCTTTGCGTCTCTGACCTGCACCTGGGCAGGTCCGAGCGTCTGGCCCGGCGCGGCGGTGCGCTGCTGCCGCCCTACGAGACCCGCGAAACGCTGGAAAAGCTGGACATCGACCTTGCCCGGACCGGCGCGCGGGCCGTGATCTGCCTTGGCGACAGCTTTGACGATCAGAAAGCTGCCGGGGCGCTGGACGAAGAGACGCTCTTGTGGCTCTCGCGCCTGATGGCCGGGCGCGACTGGACCTGGATCACCGGCAACCACGACCCCGGCCCCTTGAACCTGGGCGGCGCGCACCGGGCCGAGGCGCGGCGCGGCGGCCTTGTCTTTCGCCACATCGGCGGCGGCGATGGGGCCGAGGTTTCGGGGCATTTCCACCCCAAGGCCAGCCTGCCCGGACGCGGGGCGCGGCCCTGCTTTCTGCTCGGAGGCGGGCGGCTGATCCTGCCGGCCTATGGCCATTACACCGGCGGTCTGTCCGCCGAGGCGCCGCTGTTCGACCCGCTCGTCGGCCCCCGCGCGCTGGCGATCCTGACCGGGCCAAAGCCGCTGGCCATCCCCCGCCCGCGCTGACGGGGCCGTCTCAGGCGGTCAGGCCCTTGGGCTCGGGCAGGCTATTGGCGCGGCAGGTGGCGGTCAGGGTGTTGGCCAGCAGGCAGGCGATGGTCATCGGCCCCACCCCGCCCGGAACCGGCGTGATCGCGCCGGCCACGGCGGCGGCGCTGGCGTAATGCACATCGCCCACCAGCCGCGCCTTGCCGTCCCGCTCGATCCGGTTGATGCCGACATCGATCACCGTGGCGCCCGGTTTCACATAGTCGCCGGTCAGCATCTCGGGCCGGCCCACGGCCGCCACCAGAATGTCGGCCCCCCGGCAGACGGCCGCCAGATCCTTGGTGCGGCTGTGCGCGATCGTCACCGTGCAGCTATCCCCCAGAAGAAGCTGCGCCATCGGCTTGCCGACGATGTTGGACCGCCCGACCACCACCGCGTTCAGACCCGAAAGCGCGCCGTGATGGTCGCGCAGCATCATCAGGCAGCCCAGCGGCGTGCAGGGCACCATCGACTTTTGCCCCGTGCCCAGAAGCCCGACGTTCGAGATGTGGAAGCCGTCCACATCCTTGGCCGGGTCAATGGCGTTGATCACCAGATCGCTGTCCAGATGGCCCGGCAGCGGCAGTTGCACCAGAATGCCGTTGACCGCGGGGTCGGCGTTCAGCCGCCGGATCAACGCCAGAAGGTCGGCCTCCGACGTCTCTGCCGGCAGGCGATGCTCATAGCTGTTCATGCCGACCTCGACGGTCGAGGCGTGCTTGTTCTTCACATAGACCTGGCTGGCCGGGTCCTCGCCCACCAACACCACGGCCAGACCCGGCACGATGCCCGCTTCGGCCTTCAGCCGCGCCACGTGCTCTGCGACCTGCGCCCGCACCTTGGCCGCAAAGGCCTTGCCGTCAATCACCGTTGCCGTCATCAAGAGCACCCTTTGAAAGTCGTTGCCGTTGCGCCTCGGGGCCAGGCATGCGCTGCACGGCCCCGAGGGTCGTTTCCCGTTGGTCGAAGCTTAGAACAGCCCTTCGACGTTGCCCTCGGCGTTGAGGCGGATCACCTCGGCGCTGGGCACCTTCGGCAGGCCGGGCATGGTCATGATCTCGCCGCAGATCGCGACGACAAAGCCCGCGCCGGCCGAAAGGCGCACTTCGCGCACCGGAACCGAATGGCCGGTCGGGGCGCCGCGCACCGTCGGGTCGGTGGTAAAGGAATACTGCGTCTTGGCCACGCAGATCGGCAGATGGCCGTAGCCCGCCGCTTCCCAGGCCTTGAGCTGATCGCGGATCGACTTGTCGGCAATCACCCCGTCAGCGTGGTAGATGCGCTTGGCGATGGTTTCCAGCTTTTTGAACAGCGGCATGTCATCGGGGTAGATCGGCGCAAAGCTCGACGCGCCGGATTCGGCAAGCTGCACCACCTTGTTCGCCAGATCCTCGATCCCGGCAGAGCCCAGGGCCCAGTGCTTGCACAGGATCGCCTCGGCGCCCTGCTCGGCGACATAGGCCTTGACCGCCGCGATCTCGGCGTCGGTGTCCGAGAAGAAGTGGTTGATCGCCACCACCACCGGCACGCCAAAGCTTTTCACGTTGCCGATGTGCCGGCCCAGGTTCGGGCAGCCCTTCTTGACGGCATCGACATTTTCGGCGCCCAGATCCGCCTTGGCCACGCCGCCGTTCATCTTCATCGCGCGCACGGTGGCGACGATCACGGCTGCGGCCGGCTTGAGCCCGGCCTTGCGGCACTTGATGTCAAAGAACTTCTCGGCGCCCAGGTCAGCGCCGAAACCGGCTTCGGTCACCACATAGTCGCCCAGCTTCAACGCGGTCTTGGTCGCGATGACCGAGTTGCAGCCATGGGCGATGTTGGCGAACGGGCCGCCATGCACGAAGGCGGGGTTGTTTTCCAGCGTCTGCACCAGGTTCGGCTGCATCGCGTCCTTCAAGAGCACCGTCATCGCGCCATCGGCCTTGATGTCGCGGGCGTAGATCGGGGTCTTGGCGCGGGTATAGGCCACCACGATGTCGCCCAGCCGCTTTTGCAGGTCCTCAAGGTCGTTCGACAGGCACAGGATCGCCATGACTTCCGAGGCGACGGTGATGTCGAACCCGGTCTGGCGCGGAAAGCCGTTCGACACGCCGCCCAGCGAGACCACGATGTCGCGCAGCGCGCGGTCGTTCATGTCCATCACCCGGCGCCAGACGATGCGCCGCTCGTCGATGTCCAGATCGTTGCCCCAGTAGATGTGGTTGTCGATCATCGCGCTCAACAGGTTGTGCGCCGAGGTGATGGCGTGGAAATCGCCGGTGAAGTGCAGGTTCATCTCTTCCATCGGCACGACCTGGGCATAGCCGCCACCGGCAGCCCCGCCCTTCATGCCGAAGTTCGGGCCAAGGCTGGCCTCGCGGATGCAGACCACGGCCTTTTTGCCGATGCGGTTCAGACCATCGCCCAGACCGACGGTGGTCGTGGTCTTGCCTTCGCCGGCCGGGGTCGGGTTGATCGCGGTGACCAGGATCAGCTTGCCGTCCTTCTTGCCGGCCAGCGACTTGATGAACTCCTGGCCCACCTTTGCCTTGTCGTGGCCATAGGGCAGCAGATGCTCCGCCGGAATGCCCAGCTTGGCGCCGATCTCCATGATCGGCTTTTTCTTGGCTTCGCGGGCAATCTCGATGTCGGTCTTGAAGGCCATGGGGGGCTCCTGACTAGGGCGATTTGTATACTGCGGCACTCTTATCCCGGCCAGCGGCGCGCGCGAGTCGTTTTTCCGACTTCTAAGGGACCAAATTCGCCAGCGCGGATAACGGGCCTCTCATGGCGGCGTCCGGGCACAGGGCGCATGCCCCAGCCCGGACCGGCGCGACAGCCGCGCCGCGCCTCAGGCCGAGGGTTCGGGCGAGGGGCCGGCCTTGGGCTTGCGCGCGCGGGTCTTGGGGATCGAGACCACGGTCGCCGTCCCGCCGCCACCGCTTTGCGCCGGCGGCTCTGATCCCGCATCCTCGGCCGGGGGCAGACCGGCCACCACGCGCTTGATCTCTTCGCCGGTCAGGGTTTCATGCTCCAAGAGGCCCTTGGCCAGACGCTCGAACTCTTCGCTCTTTTCCAGCAGGATCTTGCGGGCCAGATCATAGCCTTCGTCGATCAGCCGCTTGACCTCTTGCTCGACCAGCGTCTTGGTGTCGGCCGAGACCGAAAAGCCGCCGGTGTTGCCCTGATAGCCGGCATGCGCCTCGGAATAGTCGATGTTGCCGACCTTGTCCGACATCCCCCAGCGCAGCACCATCGCCCGGGCCAGGGCCGAGGCCTGCATGATGTCGCCCGAAGGGCCGTTGGACACCGACTCCTCGCCCCATTTGATGATCTCGGCGGCCTTGCCGGCCATGGTCATCGCCAGACGCTGCTTGCACTGGTCCTTGTGCATGTTGAGCTGGTCGAACTCCGGCAGGCTCATCACCATGCCCAGCGCGCCACCGCGCGGGATGATCGTGGCCTTGTAGACCGGATCGCACTTGGGCAGCGCCATGCCGACGATGGCGTGGCCGGCCTCGTGATAGGCGGTCATTTCCTTTTGCGCGTCGGTCAGCACCATCGAGCGGCGCTCGGCCCCCATCATCACCTTGTCCTTGGCCTGCTCGAAATCGACCATGGCGACAAAGCGGCGGCCGACGCGGGCGGCCATCAGCGCCGCCTCGTTCACCAGGTTGGCCAGATCGGCGCCCGAAAAGCCGGGCGTGCCGCGCGCGATGATGCGCAGGTCCACATCGGCCCCCAGCGGCACCTTGCGGGCATGCACGTTCAGGATCTTCTCGCGCCCCTTGATGTCGGGGTTGGGCACATAGATCTGCCGGTCAAACCGGCCGGGGCGCAGCAATGCGGGGTCCAGCACGTCCTTGCGGTTGGTGGCCGCCACGATGATCACGCCCTCGTTGGCGTCAAAGCCGTCCATTTCCACCAGAAGCTGGTTCAGCGTCTGCTCGCGTTCGTCATTGCCGCCGCCGATGCCGACACCGCGCGCCCGGCCCACCGCGTCGATCTCGTCGATGAAGACGATGCAGGGGGCGTTCTTTTTCGCCTGATCGAACATGTCTCGCACGCGGGAGGCGCCGACGCCGACGAACATCTCGACAAAGTCAGAGCCCGAGATCGAAAAGAACGGCACGCCCGCCTCACCTGCAATCGCGCGGGCGAGCAGGGTCTTGCCGGTGCCGGGCGGGCCGACCAGCAGCGCGCCCTTGGGAATCTTGCCGCCCAGACGGCTGTATTTCTGCGGGTTGCGCAGGAATTCGACGATTTCCTCAAGCTCTTCCTTGGCCTCGTCGATGCCCGCCACGTCGTCAAAGGTCACGCGGCCCTGCCGCTCGGTCAGCAGCTTGGCGCGCGACTTGCCAAAGCCCATCGCACCGCCCTTGCCGCCGCCCTGCATGCGGTTCATGAAAAAGACCCAGACGCCGATCAGCACGATAAAGGGCAGCCAGACCGACAAGAGCGACAGGATGCCCGATTGCTGCTGGCTTTCGGCCGTCACCTGAACCCCGGCGGCGACCAGCCGGTCGCTGAGCGCGGTATCCCCGGGCTGGATGGTGGAATAGGTCCGCCCGTCGGTTCCGACAAACAGCACCCGCTCGCCGTCAAACCGGGCCGACTGCACCTGCCCGGCATCGACCTGCGCGACGAATTGCGAATAGCTCATCGCACTCGACGACTGCGTCACGGACGAGCCGTTCACGATGTTGAACAGTGCCAGCACCAAAAGGAACAGGACCACCCAGAATGCGATGTTGCGCGCGTTTCCCAACCTACCACTCCTTGATACGGCCCGGCGCCCCTTGGGCCGCGCCGACGCCTTTGCTCTAAGATAGAGATACTTTGGCCGGCTTCAATGCGATAAGGCGAATTGGTGAAAGCCGGGTTCAGGACGGGCCGACCAGCCGGCCGCGCCGTCCAGCAGCGGGGCGGCGACAAGCGTCTCGCCCCGCCACAGGGCCGGAGAGACGATCAGCGCTTCGCGCGGCAGGCCCGACTGGCGCCAGCCCTTGCAACCCGCCAGCCCCCGGGCGCCCAGCGCGCGCACCTCGTCCCCCGGCCGTGCCGGGCCTTCGAGCAGCCAGCGCCCGTCCCAGAGCCGGCCGGCCGGCGCGGCGGGTCCCAGCGCCCTGGGCTCGCGCACGATCAAGGCCGCCTCGTCGCGCGGAAGCAGCCGGCACCCCGCCAGCGTGGCCGCGCGACCCTCGGCGATGGCGTGCAAGAGCCGCTGCACCTCGGCCCCGCGCGGGGGATGTTCGTTTCGGGTCAGCCACATCAGGCACAGGATCAGCACCCGGCGCGCAAGCTCGGGGCCAAAGGCGCGCAGGCCCGACCGATCCAGCAGCAGACCACCCGCCACCTCGCGCACCAGATCGCGCGCCGCCGCCGCCGCCGCCTGCCGCACCGCGCCCTGCGCATCGGCCAGGTGACGCGCGCTGTCGGCCAGCCGCGCCTCGGTCATGCCCAGCGGCGCCAGCGCCTTGAGCGCCCGCCGCGCCCTGATGCGCTGATAGCGCCCGTCCTCGTTGGTCGGATCGTCGAGCCAGCCCAGCCCATGGCGACGCAAATAGCCGCGCAGCTCCGCGCGGCCCTGGGACAGAAAGGGCCGAAAAAAGGTCACCTCCCCCACCTCGAACCGCGCCCGCATGCCGCAAAGCCCGTCCAGCCCGGCGCCCCGGGCCAGGCCCATCAGCAGCGTCTCGGCCTGGTCGGTGGCGGTATGGGCCAGCGCGACCCCTTCGATGCTCCGCTCCCGCGCCCAGTCCGCGATCAGGGCGTAACGGGCTCGGCGGGCCTGGTCCATCAGGTTGCCCCGGATCGGGCCGTGGTCCCAGCGCAGGATGTCATGGCTCAGCCCAAGCCCGGTGCAGAGCCGGCCGACCGCAGCCGCCTCGTCCGCCGCCTCGGGGCGCAGGCCGTGATCGACCGTCACCGCCGCCAGACGCAGGCCAAGCGGCGGCGCGGCGCGCGCCATCAGGTGCAGCATGGCGGTGGAATCGCTGCCCCCCGACAGCGCCAGCCCAAGCGTGCCCGGCGCCGGCAGCCATGCCAGCGCCGCAGCGGCCGCCGAAAGCAGAGGTGCGTCCGTGTCCCCCAGAGCGGGGTCCGGGGTCATGGGCACTGCAGCCCGCTCATCGCCCCTGCCGCCTCGCCGGCCTCTTCGGTTCCGGCAAAGCGCGTCCCGACTTCGGCCAGGGTCATGCAGGCCTCGGTGACCTGGCCCAGCGCGCCCAGAGCCATGCCCAGCTTCATCAGCGCCTCGGCTGCAAAGCCGCCCTCGGGCTGGCCCGAGAAGGCATCCAGATAGGACCGGGCCGAGCCGGCGATGTCGCCCGCCTGCGCCAGCGCATCGCCGCGCAGCACCAGCGCCTGCTGCACCAGCGGTCCGCCCGGATAGGCGGCGGCATAGGCGCCGAACAGCGCGGCGGCGGCGGCAAAATCGCCGACCTCCAGCACCTGCCTGGCGCGGTCGAAATCGGCCTGCTCGCCCAGGGCAAGCTCGACCCCCGGCGCCGCAGCCTCGCCCCCGGCAAGCGGCTCGGGCGCGGCGACGGGATCACCGCCCAGAACCGCGATCTGCGGCAAGGTGGCGATGTCGCAGCCTTCGGTCAGCTCGCAAAGGCGGAACTCGATGTCGCCGATCCGGTTGGTCCCATCGGCCACGACGCGGTTCAGCTTCAGCTCCATCTCCTCGGCATTCGCCGTCAGTCGCACCAGCGCGGCCTCGATCGCGTCGAGCCGTTGCAGCGCATCGCCCCCCGCGGCCCCGCTGGCAGCACCGCCGGTCGTGACCAGCTCTGCCTTCAGCGCGTTGAATTCGGCCATCAGGACCACCAGCTCGGCCTTGATGTCGGCCAGGCTCTGGGCGCGGTCCTGCGCCGGCGCCGCCAGGGGCAGCGCGACCAGCGTCAGGACAAGGGCGATGCGCCGGAGCATCGGGTCAGACCCCGGCGCCGGCCTGAAGCACGGTCACGGCGCGGCGGTTCTGCGCATAGCAGGCCTCATCCGAGCAGACCGCCAGCGGGCGCTCCTTGCCGTAGGACACCGTCCGCAGGCGGTCGGCCGGAACACCTTGCGAGATCAGAAAGTCCTGTGCCGCGCTGGCACGGCGGGCGCCGAGCGCCAGGTTGTATTCGCGCGTGCCCTGCTCGTCGGCATGGCCCTCGATGATGGCGGCATAGCCCGGATGGGCCAGGATCCACTGCGCCTGCCCGCGCAGCACCTCGCGCCCCTCTTCGGTCAGGGTCGACTGATCGACTGCAAAGAGCACGCGGTCACCGATGGTCTGGTTGAAATAGGCCACCGAGTTGGGATCGTTCGGATCGCCAAGGCCGGTCGCGTCGATGCCGCCCATCCCGCCCGAGGCCCCGTTGCGGTCGGGGTTGTTGCAGGCCGCCAGGCCCAGCGCAAGGATCACCAGAAGTGCTTTTGTCAGGATGCTCATGCCTGTCAGTCCTTTTTTGATTGGGCTCTTTTGCCCGTTATAGCATTGACGCACGGTAATGGGAATCCATCGCCCGGCAGGTTTTTCATGGCAGAAGCGGCGACCAGGCCGGGTCGGACGCCGGCCCCCCGGTGGCGACCTGGCGCAGGTTGCGCCCCGAGATGTCGACGCTGAACAGCCCCGCCTCGCCGCTCTCGCCCGCCCCCTGCCGGGTGAACATGATCACGCGGCCGTTCGGCGCCCAGGTTGGCCCCTCGTCCAGGAAGGACGAGGTCAAGAGCCGCTCTTCGGTGCCGTCGGTCAGCATCACGCCGATGTGGAAGCGCCCCTCGTTCTGCTTGGTAAAGGCGATCATGTCGCCGCGCGGGCTCCAGACCGGGGTGCCGTAACGCCCCTTGCCGTTCGAGATGCGCGTCGCCTCGCCGCCGCCTGCGGACATCACATAGATCTGCTGCGCGCCCGAGCGGTCGCTTTCAAAGACGATCCGCGCCCCGTCGGGGCTGTAGCTGGGCGCGGTCTCGATCGCCGGCGAATCCGTCAACTGCGTCAACTGGCCGGTGCCGACATTCAGCGTGTAGATGTCGGTGTTGCCGCCGCGCTCCAGCGAAAAGACCACGCTCTGCCCATCGGGCGAAAAGCGCGGGGCAAAGGTCATCGTGCCATCCTGCTGTTCCAGCGTCCGCACCGACAGGTCCGCCGCGCTCATGAGCTGGATCTGCGGAAAGCCGCTGGCATAGGAGGTAAACAGGATCCGGTCGCCCGTGGGGGAAAAGCGCGGCGCCAGCACCAGGGCGGAGTTGTCCGTCAGGAACTGGATGTTGGCCCCGTCATAGTCCATCACGGCAAGCTGCTTGAGCCGCGCGTTCTTGGGCCCGCTTTCCGAGACATAGACCACGCGGCTGTCAAAATAGCCGCCCTCGCCGGTGATGCGCGAATAGACCGCGTCGGCCACCTTGTGCGCCATGCGCCGCCACGAGCCCACGGGCCCGGCGAACTGCATCCCCTGCCCCAGTTCCTGCCCCGAGAACACATCGTAGACGCGGAACTTGACCGCGATCTGGTCGCCCGAGGCGCTGACCGCGCCCGTCACCAGCGCCTGTGCGTTGATCGCCTGCCAGTCGTTGTACGACACAGGCGCCCCAAAGGACGACACCTGCGCGATAAAGGCCTCTGGCCCGATTTCGCGGAACAGCCCGGTTCCCGAAAGGTCGGCGGCCACCACGCGGGTGATCGAGATCGCCAGATCGCCGGCCCCGCCCTCGTCGACGAAGTTCGGTGCGGCAAAGGGCATCGGCTCGATCACGCCGCTGTCGATCACGATCCGCAGGGGCGCGGCCGAAAGCGCGGTCGGCGCGGCCAGGGTCAGGGCAATCAGCGTGGCGCGGGCCAGCATCGAGATCAGGCGCATGGGCGTCCTCGTATTCCTGTCGTTACGTCGTGAATGCGCGATTTCACCGCAAAAATCGATGAATTTCCGGCACGGGCGCCGAACTGCGCGAAAAGCTGCGGGGCGGGGCCAAAGGGGCGGGGCATCAGCGCAGCCTCATCCCGTTGGGGTCAAAGACCAGTTCCAGTTCCTTCCAGGTCTCGTACTTTTCGGGCGGCAGCGGAAAGCCGGACCTGCCGCAGCGCGAGATCGCCCGGCGGGCCACCTCGAACATGGTGTTGGCCGAGGCGGCGGAGCCGCCCTCGGACCCGACCAAGGCGATCGAGCCGAGGTTGGGCGTGCCGTCGGGGCCCAGGGCGACAAAGACCGTGACCGTGGTGTTCATCGCCTCTGTCGACTGTGCGCCCAGCACCCAGCACTTGGAAATCGCCACTCTCAGCGCGTCCTGCTCGCCCGAGGTCATCGGCGGGCCGGTGGGGGCGGCGGTCGGCACCGGCGGCTCTTCGGCGGCGGCCAGGGCCTCGGCCAGGGCATCCTCGACAGCCGCCGTGTCGGTTTCCGGCGCCGGGTCCGGTTCGGCGGGTGCGCTGGGGCGCCCCTGCGGCCGCCGAGACGCGGTCGGGGCGAGTTGCGGGGCGTCCTCTTCGGTTTCCACCGCCTCGGTCACAATCTGCGTCGTCGATTCCTCGGGGCTGGCCTCGGGCTCGGGCGGGGATTCCAGAACCTCCTCTGCCGGCTGGTCCGTCACCGCCGGAGCGACCTCGTCCGCGACAACCGGCGTGTCGTTGGTGTCCTCGACCGGCGTGTCGGTCACCCGGTCGATCGGGCGCGGCGCGGGGGCAATCTCGCTCTCGGGCACCGGGATCGGCTGGGCCTCGTCGGCCAGCGGCGCCACCGGTTCCGGCGCGGGATCGGGCTGCGAGACTTCGGCCTCGGGCAGCGGCTCCGGCTTCGGCTCCGGCTCGGGTTCAGGGGTGGGTTCCGGTTCCGGGGCAGGTTCTGGCTCCGGTTCCGGCTGCGGCTGCGGCTCCACTTCGGCCGCAGGGGCCGCCGCCGCGATCCTGTCAAATTCGGCCGACGACACCAGCGAGACCTCGGCCACCGGGATCACCGGCGCCTCATCGGGCGCAAACAGCCAGTCGCCCAGGAGAACCCAGACGATAAGGGCCCCGTGGAGCAGGGCCGAGCCGATGGTGCCCCGGTTCCAGTCCAACCCTTAATTCCCGCCCCCGAAGGTCGGCCCCTCGGAATCCGTCACCAGACCGATGCTGTTGAACCCGCCCGCGTTCAGCGCGCCCATCACCTGTGCCACCCGCTCGTAGGGGACTGCACCATCCGCCCGCAAAAACACCTTGTCCGAGGTGCGCTCGGCCGCGATGGCGGTCAGCTTGGGCAGGAATTCGGCCTCTGACACCTCGGTGTTCTGGATCAGCAAGAGCCCGTCGAGCGTGATGGTGATCGTCAGCGGCTCTTCGTCTTCGGTCGGCATCGCCGCCGCCGCCGTGTCCGGCAGTTCCACCGGCACCCCGACGGTCAAAAGCGGCGCGGCCACCATGAAGATGATCAAGAGCACCAGCATCACGTCGACAAAGGGCGTGACGTTGATCTCGCTCATCGCCGCCGCGCGGCCCCGGTGGCGCCGCCTGCGCCCGCCGCCGCCCGACTTCTGCACCACCCCCGCGCCCATGGCTCAGGCGTCCAGTTGGCGCGACAGGATGGTGGCGAACTCGTCGGCAAAGGCCTCGTAGCCGCTCAGGATCCGCTCGCTGTCCGAGTTCAGCTTGTTGTAGAACACCACTGCCGGAATGGCCGCGACCAGGCCGACGCCCGTGGCCAGAAGCGCCTCGGCGATGCCGGGGGCCACCACGGCAAGATTGGTGTTCTGGCTGATCGCGATCTGCTCAAAGCTGTGCTTGATGCCCCAGATCGTCCCGAAAAGGCCGATGAACGGCGCGGTCGATCCGGTCGTGGCCAGAAACGACAACCCCTTGTTCAGCCGCTCGCTCTCGCGGCTGATCGCCACATCCATCGCCCTGTCGATACGCGCCTGCGCCCCGGCGATCAACCCGCCGTCCTGCCGGTGGCTGCGCTTCCATTCCAGCATGCCGGCGACAAAGATCTTTTCGCTCGGCCCCTGCGCCTCGCCGCCGATGCGGTCGTAAAGCTCGTCCAGCGGCTCGCCCGACCAGAAGGCGCGGTCAAAGATCCCCGCCTCGGCGCGTGAGGCGCGGAACAGGATATGCTTCTGGATGATGATCGCCCAGGACCAGAAGGACATGACCATCAACATGATCATCACCAGCTTGACCGTCAGCGTTGCACGCACGAAGAGGGCAAGCAGGGAGAAGTCAATCTCCTGCGCTGCCGCGAGGGTTTCGGTTTCCATTACGCCTGCTCTTGTTACCCGGGGGCTCTGCGGCCGCCTCTTGAAAGCGATTCTATCAGGATACAAGCGTGTTTGCCAACACATTGCCGCGATGGGCAGGAACCTGCCGCGCTGGCCTGCGGCGGCCGGTCAGGGCGCGGGTGCCCTGGGCGCGCCGCGCAGGGCCGCCGGCAGACGAACCGGCCCGCCGCCCGGCCCGATGGCGACCAGATCGACCCTGGCGGCAAACAGGACCTCGGCGCCGCGCAGGACCTGCTGGCCAAGCGTCACGCGCGCCGCGCTGGCGCCAAGCGCCTCGGTCACCACCGTCAGCGCATCATCGAACCGCGCCGGCCGCAGATAGTCCGCCTCGATCCGCCGCACGGCAAAGACCAGGCCCTGCTCGCGCAGGTTTCGCTGATCGATCCCCAGATCGCGCACCCATTCGCTGCGGGCGCGCTCGATGAACTTCAGATAGTTCGCGTAATAGACGATCCCGGCCAGATCGGTGTCTTCGTAATAGACCCGCAGCGCGAACCGGTGCGCCGTCAAAGGATGGGCACCAGCGGAACAGAGCAGGCAGCCAGCGCGGCAAGGCCGCAGCACAGGACAAGGCGCAGAAACATCGGCAGCACTCCGTTCTTGGTGTGGCCACTATGCCCGGCGGCTCAGGCGGGGACAAGATCCTCGGCCGGATAGCGCAGGCCCCGTTCCTGCACATAGACGTCCGCATCGGTCAGATGAAACGCGCGCTTGAGCCGCTCGATCGTGCCGGGCCGGTCGATCTCGGTCTGGCAGGTGTAAAGATCGATGGTGACAAAGCCGCGCCCCGGAAAGGTGTGAAAGGCAATGTGGCTCTCCGCGATCATCACAAAGCCCGAAAGCCCCCCCGGATCCTTGAGACAGTTCGGCCCGACCGAGACCACGACCGGCGCGCAGATCGGATGCATGCCCATCTCGTCCGGCAGATCGACCAGAAGCTGCCGCAGCGCCGCCTCGTCGGTCATGATCGGCCCGCCGGCGGAATAACCGTCAATCATCACGTGAACACCGAACTGCTCGGTCCGGGGCGCCGAAGCGTGGGTCGCAAGCATGGGAATCACCTTTGAGAGCTTCGATGACGCCAGCGTACAACCATTGATGGTAATGTCTACCGGCCCAGCGCGGCCCCGACCCGCGCGGCCAGGCGCAGCGCATGGCTGTCCTGGCGCGTCGCGCGCGGCAGGACCGGATCATAGGCCGCCCGGATCAGCAAAGCGATCTCGGGGCGCAGCAGGACCCGGCCGCCCTCGGCCAGCCCCAGGGGCGACGAGCCGGCAAAGGCCGTCTCGGACCACAAGAGCATCAGCCGCGCCGCCTCGTTCAGCGCCAGATCCTCGGCCGGTGCCTCGGCCAGGTCATCCGCGATGCGGACAAAGGCAAAGGCCGCCTTGATGGCGCCATCGGGCTCAAAGCGGAGCAGCCGGTAGTGCCCGGCCCCGCCCGCCTCCAGCCGCGCGCAGAGCGCCGAGAGGTCCGGCACCAGCCCGTCCAGCCCCGGCACCAGCGGCACCTCGGCCCAGTCGCGCAGGAAGAACAGCATCAGATTGGCGCCAAGCTCGGGGTCGGTCTCGGCCATCCTGTGGCCGGCCAGCGCCACCAGGGCCTCGATCGCACCCTTCACCACCCCAAGCGTGGCCTCCTCCACGCCAAAGACCACCGGCACGATCGGCCGCCCCCAACGGGCGAAATGATAGCCCCCGTCACGAGTGCTGAAATGCGCGCGCACCTCTTCCGGGCTCATGCTGTCCGCCTTCTCCATACCCTTCGGGCCCCGCCCTGCTTCCCAGCAAACGCCGGCGCCAGATTCAAGTCCGAAAACCCGCGCGAATTCACTTTGGCCAAATATCCCGGGGGTGAGGCGGAATTTCCCTTGAAATTCCGGCGAGGGGGCAGCGCCCCCTAGGCCTGACCTTCGAACAGATCGCTCTGGCCGGGGCCCTTGGGCGCCTCCAGCCCCAGGTGCCGCCAGGCCTTCATGCCCAGCATCCGCCCGCGCGGGGTGCGCAGCACCAGCCCCTGTTGCAGCAGAAAGGGCTCGATCACCTCTTCCAGCGCATCGCGGCTTTCCGACAGCGCCGCCGCGATGGTCTCGACCCCGACCGGGCCGCCGCCGTAATTCTCGGCCAAGAGCAGCATATAGCGCCGGTCGGCCCCGTCCAGGCCCAGATGATCCACCCCCAGCCGTGTCAGCGCCCGGTCGGCGATGGCGCGGGTCAGATGGCCGTCGCCCTCGACCGTGACGAAATCCACCACGCGGCGCAAGAGCCGGCCGGCGATGCGCGGCGTGCCCCGCGCCCGGCGCGCGATCTCGCGGCACCCCTCGGCCTCGGCCTGCACGCCCAAGAGCCGCGCCCCGCGCGTGACGATCTCGTTCAGTTCATCCTCGCTGTAGAACTGCAACCGCGTCGGAATACCGAAGCGGTCGCGCAGCGGCGTCGTGAGCAGCCCCAGCCGCGTCGTCGCCCCGACGAGCGTGAAGGGCTGCAACTCGATCCGCACCGTCCGCGCCGCCGGCCCCTCGCCGATCACGAGATCCAGCGCGAAATCCTCCATCGCCGGATAAAGCACCTCCTCGACCACGGGCGAGAGGCGGTGGATCTCGTCGATGAACAGCACATCGCGCGGCTCCATGTTGGTCAGGATGGCCGCCAGATCCCCCGCCTTGGCCAGGA
This sequence comes from Paracoccaceae bacterium, assembly GCA_052387855.1. Taxonomy (GTDB): domain Bacteria; phylum Pseudomonadota; class Alphaproteobacteria; order Rhodobacterales; family Rhodobacteraceae; genus CAIYZT01. The sequence goes on along the minus strand of JBQTIT010000007.1, from coordinate 38,704 downwards.
CCGGCCCCGAGGTCATGCGGAACCCCACCCCCAACTCGCGCGCCATGATCTGCGCCAGCGTCGTCTTGCCCAGACCGGGCGGCCCGTGAAACAGCGTGTGGTCCATCGCCTCGCCCCGGATCCGGGCGCTTTCGATGAAGACCTTGAGGTTCGCCCGCGCCTCATGCTGGCCGATGAAGTCGTCCAGCACCTGCGGACGCAGCGCGCGGTCCAGATCCTCGGGCAGCTTTTCGGGGCGAAGGGCGGGGTCGGAGGTCATCATCTCGCCTTTGGCGCCAATATCTTCAGGGCCGCCCTGATCAGCCCGGCGGCATCAAGCCCCGGCTGCTCGGCCACCACGCTCGCCACCGCCTGTGCCGCGTCGCCGGGACCGTAGCCAAGATTGGTCAGCGCGGAAAGCGCGTCGGAACTTGCGGCAGCCCTGGCCTTTGCCGCCGGGTCGGGGGCGGCGGGGCGGCGGGGCGGGGCGGCGGATACCTCGACCACCTCATCCGCCTCGGCCGCCGCCGACAGGCTGACGCCCTGCGCCATCACCGCCGGCGCCTTGGCCTTCAGCTCAAGAATCACCCGTTGCGCCAGCTTGGGCCCCACCCCCGGCGCGGACTGGATCGCACGCGCATCGCCCAGCGTGATCGCGCGGCCGGTGCCCTCGGGGCCCAGGGTGCCCAGGATCGCCAGCGCCGCCTTGGCCCCGACCCCCTGCACCGTGGTCAAGAGCCGGTGCCACTCTTTCTCCAGCATGGTCGGAAAACCGAAGAGCTGCAAAAGGTCCTCGCGCACCACCAGTTCGGTGTAAAGCGCCACCGCCTCGCCCGGCCCGGGCATGGCGCGCAGCGTCCGCTCGCTGACATGCACGATATAGCCCACGCCGCGCACGTCGATCAGGACGTGATCGGACCCGCGCCAGTCAAGCCGCCCGCTGATCTTGCCGATCATGCGCTTGCCCTCCGCAGCGCGTCCTGCAGGCGGGTGGAGGATTGCAGATGATGCGCGTGGCAGATCGCCACCGCCAGCGCGTCGGCCGCGTCCGGCCCGGCGATCTGCACCCCCGGCAGGTGGATGCGCACCATGTGATCGACCTGCACCTTTGCGGCATGGCCGACCCCGACCACGGTCTTTTTCACCGCGTTGGGCGCATATTCCCCGACCGCAAGCCCGAACTGCGCCGGCACCAAAAGCGCGATGCCCCGCGCCTGTCCCAGTTTCAGCGTCGCCACCGCGTCCTTGTTGACAAAGGTATGTTCCACGGCGGCCGCATCGGGGGAATGGGCGCGCAGGACCGCGGTGAGCTGTTCGTACAGCGAGACCAGGCGCAGCGCGAGGTCGCCCTGATCCGGGCCGGCCTCGGAATGGCAGATCCCGTTGGCGACGTGAGTGATTCGGGCGCCCGACACCTCGATCACGCCCCAGCCGAGATTTCGAAGCCCCGGATCGATCCCCAAAACGCGCATGCTGCCCCTGGCTGGCCCTGTCTGATCGGCTTTGTCACGAATTAGCACGAAAGAAGAACATCCGCCAAGCGAATTGCGGGACGCCCGCCCGATCACGCCGCCGTTATGCAGACGCAGAAACCCGACCTTCGGGCCCTCAAAACCGACGTTCTGGCGGGGTCGTCATCGTTAATGTCTGAAATCGTGACAAAATAATGAACTTCCGTCATGCGCCCCGTGCATGGCGGGCATGCCGGCGGGCCCATTGCTTTGCACCCGCAGCAAGACTATCTCCCCGTCATCGCCGGCAGATGAGTGCCCGGCAACCCGCAAACCAAAGGAAAACCGCCATGGCCGCTTCATTGACGTCCTCCGCGGCGCCGCTTGGCGCCATCTCGATCTTCCGCTCGGTCCAGTTCGCGACCGCCGCCATGAATGCCGTTACGGCATGGAACAATGCCCGCATCACCCGCCGGTCGTTGGGCAAGCTCTCGGACCGCGAGCTTGACGACATCGGCCTGTGCCGCGGCGACATCGACCTGATCGGCCGCTGAACGCAGCCGCCCGGGCATCCAGAGGCCGCCTTCGGGCGGCCTTTTCGTTTGCGGGGAATGGGCGCGTGAAGGGGCGCAGGAGCGGTCGGAAAGGGAAACGCACCGCGTTTTCCCGCCCGTGTGAGAACGGTGAAGGTAGACCGGTTCCGCATCCCTGACAGAGGCCAGCGCCTGACCTGGCTGGCGCGAAGCGCCTGCCGGGGGAAGGGCAGGCGCTGGCCGAGGACCTTTGGGGCCCTCGGCCGGGGATGGGGCGGGCGGCTCGTGTGACCTCGGCCAATTCGGGAGGCACAGGAAACGCACGGCCATCCCCCACCCACCGCAAAGCAGCCGGGCAGGCATCCCCCGTCCCGCTACAGGACCAGCGCCAGCACCGTCCCGATCTGGTCGGCGAGCCAGCGCGTCAGCGGGTCGGCCTGCATGATCCAGCCGCCCAGCGGCTCCAGCCCCTCGCCCGCGCGCAGCCTGGCCACGCGCTGGCCATAGACCACCGCCCCGACCGACAGGAACAAGAGCGCCTTGAGGACAAGGACAAAGCCCGCGACTGTGACCAGCCGCCAAAGCCATCCGGGGCCTTGCGAGCGGGGACGCCGGTAATGGGACCGACCGATCGCGCCGGGTGCCTCGAATCCAAGGCCCTTTCTTTTCATCCGCTCGAACCGGCGGACGCGATCGTAGAAATCCTTCAGGTTCGCGTCAGCCACGTTACGACCCCAGCTCGCGCCCCCCTTGCCGGGCAGGCTGTGTCGCAACTGTGGTGAAAATTTGTCGGCCCGGCCGGATTTGCGGAAAAAGCGCCGGCACGCAGCCGCAGGATCGCCGGGCTATTTCCGCAACAGCACCAATGCCGACCATTCGCCCAGATCCTCGCGCTGATCCAGGACAAAACCATGGCTCTGGTAGGCGGCAAGGATGGCATCGGCCTGCACCACAAGCAGGCCCGACAGAATCAGCCGCCCCCCCGCTGCACAATGGCGCTGCATGTCGGGGGCCAGCTCCAGCAGCGGGCCCTTCAGGATATTGGCAAAGATCAGGTCATAGGGCGCGGCCTCGGCCAGACGGGGATGGGCAAAGCCGGCCGCCTCCACGCACACGATCCGGTCCTGAAGTCCGTTGATGGCGGCATTGGCAAGCGCGACATCCACCGCGACCTGGTCGATGTCCGAGGCGATGACGCTGGCCCCCGGCAGGACCGCCGCCGCCGCCAGCGCCAGAACGGCGGTGCCGCAGCCGATGTCGGCCACGCGCGCGGGCCGCAGCCCGGACCCGATCAGCCGGTCAAAGGCGCGCAGGCAGCCCAGCGTCGTGCCGTGATGCCCGGTGCCAAAGGCCACCGTTGCCTCGATCTGCAGGCACACAAGGCCGGCGGCCCGCGCCTGCTCTGCCCGCGCGGCATCGTGACTGCCGTAGACAAGAAACCGCCCCGCCTCGACCGGCGCCAGTTCCCGTCGCACCTTGGCCACCCAGTCGACCTCGGGGATGTCGGACACCGCAAAGGGCCGCGCGCCAAAGGCCTGGGCGACCAGATCCAGCAGCGCCGGGTTTGGCGGCTCAAGATAATAGGCGCCGATCTCCCACAGGCCCGAATCGTCCTCGATCTCGAAGATGCCGACGCCGACCGGCGCAGGGTCAAGCTGCTCAAGCGCATAGGCGATCGAGCTGGCCCGGGTCTCGCCCTCGACGGTGGTCAGCGCGGAATAGGTGGACATGGCGGCACTCCCGTTGCGGTTGCGAGCAGTTACGCCCTTGGCCGGGCCGAGGCAAGCGCCCGCGCTCAGCCCGCCGCCACGCCGACGCCGATCGGGCAGCTCACGCCGGTCCCGCCGATGCCGCAATAGCCGTCCGGGTTCTTGGCCAGATATTGCTGATGGTAATCCTCGGCATAGAAAAATTCGGGCATCGGCAGGATCTCGGTCGTGATCCGGCCCAGACCGGCCGCGCTGAGGGCCCCTTGATAGGCCGCGCGGCTGGCCAGCGCCGCCGCCATCTGGCCCGCGTCCGCCGCATAGATGCCCGACCGATAGGTCGAGCCAAGGTCATTGCCCTGCCGCATGCCCTGCGTCGGATCGTGCCCTTCCCAGAACAGCGTCAGCAGCGCGTCATAGCTGATGAGGGCGGGATCGTAGATCAGACGGACCACCTCGTTGTGCCCCGTGAGCTGGGTGCAGGTTTCCTTGTAGGTCGGGTTCGGCGTGTAGCCTGCGGCAAAGCCGACCATGGTCAGCCAGACCCGGCCCGTCTGCCAGAATTTGCGCTCGACCCCCCAGAAACAGCCCATCCCGAACATCGCCACCTCAAAGCCCGCAGGGACCGGCGATTTCAGCGGCAGGCCGGACAGGAAATGCGTCTCGGCCGTCGGGATCGGCGTGGAACGGCCGGGCAGGGCATTGGCCGGGTCCACCATGGTCAAGCTCTTGCGGTCGGTGAAGAACATCGGGGCCTCCTCTTGCACTTGGGGCAAACATAGGGTCTGCGCCGCACAATGGCCAGAGCGGCGCGCGAAGCCGTGATCAGGCCCGGGGAGAGCCCCCCTCAATAGAAACTTTGCGGATCGATATCCACCGTCAACCGGACCGAGCCCGGCAACTTCACCTGGCCCACCCATTCCGCTACCGCCGACTGAACCGGCGCGCCCTTTGCCGCCTTGACCAGCAGGCGCACGCGGTGACGGCCGCGCACGCGCGACACCGGGGCGGGCGCGGGGCCAAAGACCTGCGCCCCGATGGCCCGCAAGGGGCCGTCGCGCCGCGCCAGCTCCGCGCCCACATCGAACACCGCCGCCACATCCGGGCTCGACAGGATCACCCCCACGAAACGGCCATAGGGCGGCACCCCGGCGGCGCGCCGCTCGGCCGCCTCGGCGCGCCAGAACGCCTCTTCGTCGCCGCCAAGGATGGCGCGGATCACCGGATGCTCGGGCTGATGGGTCTGCAAGAGGGCCTCGCCCGGCCGCTCCGCCCGCCCCGCCCGCCCCGCCACCTGCCGCATCAGTTGAAACGTCCGCTCGGCCGCGCGCAGGTCGGACCCCTGCAGGCCCAGATCGGCGTCGATCACCCCCACCAGCGTCAGCAGCGGAAAGTTGTGCCCCTTGGCCACGATCTGGGTGCCGATGATGATGTCCGCCCCCCCGCCGGCAATGTTCACCACCGCCTCTTTCAGCGCCCGGGCCGAGCCGAAAAGGTCAGAGCTCAGCACCGCCAGACGCGCCTGCGGAAACCGCGCCACCACTTCTTCGGCCAGCCGCTCCACCCCCGGGCCAACGGCCGCCATCTTGCCCGTCACATGGCAGGCGGGGCATTCCTCGGGCACGGGCCTGGTCGCGCCGCATTGATGGCAGACCAGACGCTTGAGGAACCGATGTTCGACCATGCGCGCATCGCAGTCCTCGCAGCCCACCTGGTGCCCGCAGGCCCGGCAGAGCGTGACCGGCGCATAACCGCGACGGTTCAGGAACAAGAGCGCCTGCTCGCCCCGCTCGATGCGCGCAGTGACCTCGGCCGCAAGAGGCGCCGAGATCCAGCGGTCATGCGGCAGATCCTCGGCCCGCAAGTCGATGGGGCGCATCTGCGGCAACTCGGCCGCGCCGTAACGCGCGGAAAGGTCGATCCGGCGGTACTTGCCCGCCTCGGCGTTGGCCCAGGATTCAAGGCAGGGCGTGGCCGAGGACAGCACCACCGGACACCCCGCGATGCTGGCCCGCAGCACCGCCATGTCGCGCGCGTTGTAAAGCACGCCCTCTTCCTGCTTGTACGAGGTGTCGTGCTCTTCATCGACCACGATCAGCCCCAGATGCTGGAACGGCAGGTAGAGGGCCGAGCGCGCGCCCACCACCATCTGCGCCTGCCCTGTCGCCACCATCTTCCAGACGCGCCGCCGCTCCATCATCGTGACGCCGGAATGCCATTCGGCCGGACGGGCCCCGAACCGCGCCTCGACCCGGTTGAGGAAATCGGCGGTCAGCGCGATCTCGGGCAACAGGACCAGCGCCTGCCGGCCCGCCGCAAGACAGCGCGCCACCGCCTCCAAGTAAACCTCGGTCTTGCCCGAGCCGGTGACCCCCTTCAAGAGCGTGGCCGAAAAGGCATCCGCCGCGACCGCGCCGACCAGCGCCGCCCCCGCCGCGATCTGATCGCCCGTCAGCCGCGCCGCGCCTTCGCTCGCCATCCGGGGAAACGGCAGATCGCGCGGCGCCTCGGTCTCGGCCAGAACGCCCAGCTTGACCAGCCCCTTGATGACCGAAGCGCCGCAGCCCGCCTCTTCGGCCAGCTCGCCCATGGTCACCGGCGCCCCGCCAAAGCGCCGCAGCGCCTCGATCACCCGGTGCCGCGCCTCGGTCAACTGGTTCGGCACCGGCCCGGCAAGGCTGTAGACCTTGCGCGCGCCGGGCGGGTCCTGCAGGCCCGGCGCGCGGGTGGCGAGCCGCAGCATCGCCTCATGGGGGGTCAGGGTATATTCGGCGGCGCGGGCCAGAAAGGCGCGCATCTCGGCCCGCATCGGCGGCACGTCCAGCACCTTGCCGATGCTGCGCAGCCTGGCGGGATCGAACCGCCCCTCGCCCGGACCCCAGACCACGCCCAGGACCCGGCGCGGCCCCAGGGGCACCTCGACGAAATCGCCGGTGCCGCAGCCACCCTCGGGGGCGCGGTAATCCAGAAAGCGGCCCAGCGGCTCGGTCGTCAGGACCGACACCACCTCTGCCTGCTCAAAGACCCGCTCCGCCGCCACCTTGCCCGAACCCGTCATTTCCCGCGCCAGAGCTTCGGGGTAAACCCCCGGCCCCGCCATCGCAACCCGCTTTGCCGGTCCGGACCCCGCCCGCCGGCGTTTCCCGCGCGCGCCCCGCTGCCCCCGCCTCCATCCCCCGTGCCAAATATCCTCCGGGGGGCAGGCGGGTTGGCCAAACCGCCCGGGGGGTGGAAAACCCCCCGTCCCGGTCGGGGCCAGGCGCACTGGTTCAAAAAAGATAAGGAAATCGGATTCCTTACCTGCTAGTCTGCCCAGTGAAGTCAGAAAATGACAAGCCGTCGGGGACAAGAGGGAAAGATGATTGATCCGGACACGCGCGACCGGCTGATGGAAAGGCCCGAAGCCATCCTCGACGACCGCGATCTGATGCAGGCGCTGATCGGCGCCAACGAACGGCTGATGGGCGCGAATGTCGTCGATCTGCGCGGCGTCGCGATGGAGCGGCTTGAGCACAGCCTTGACCGGCTCGAAGATACCCATCGCAGCGTGATCGCCGCCGCGTATGAAAATCTTGCCGGCACCAACCAGGTTCACCGCGCCATTTTGCAGATGCTGGACCCGCTGAGCCTTGAGGACCTCCTGCACTGCCTCGCAACCGATGTCGCGGCCACCCTGCGGGTCGACTGCCTGCGCCTGGTGCTGGAGGCGGCACCAGTGGCCCCCGAGCCGGCCATGCCCCGGCCGGGCCATGTTCTTAACCTCGTCGAGCCGGGCCTTGTTGCCCATTACATGGCGGGTGGGCGCGATGTGCCGGCGCGGCCTGTGGTGCTGCGCCGCGTCCCGCCGCTGGGCGAGGCGATCTATGGCGACGCGGCCGCCCGGATCCATTCCGAGGCGCTGCTCAAGCTTGACTTCGGCGCCGGCCGCCTGCCCGGCATGCTGGCCCTGGGCGCCGAGGATCCGCACCAGTTCAAACCCACCCATGCCACCGATCTTCTGGCCTTTTTCGCCGGCGTCTTCGAACGGACGATGCGCCGCTGGTTGTCGTGACCGGCCCGCGCGGCAGGGCCGAGCCCTTGGCCGTTGGCACAGCCGCGCTGTCGGCCGAACTGCGCGACAACCTGGCGCGGTTTCTTGACCACAAGCGCGCGCTTGACGCCGCCTCCAGGCACACGATCAACGCCTATGCCCACGACATCGCGGGGTTTCTGGGCTTCATGGCCCTGCATCGGGGCGGCGGTTTCGGTCTTGCCGGGCTCGGCACGATCGGCGCTTCGGACATGCGGGCCTGGATGGCGGCCGAGCGAAATCGCGGCCTGTCGGCACGCTCGCTGGCCCGGGCGCTTTCGGCGGTCAAGTCCTTTCTCAACTGGCTGGCCGACCACGACGGCGACGCGCCGGACGCCGTCCTGGCCACGCGCGGGCCCAGGTATCGGCGCAAGCTGCCGCGCCCGCTGACCGAAGAGGCCGCCAGCGCCGTGCTTGCCGATGCCGCCCAGGGACATCCCGAAGACTGGATCGCCGCGCGCGATGTGGCGGTGCTGACCCTGCTCTACGGGCTCGGCCTGCGCATATCCGAGGCGCTGGGGCTGACCGGGGCCGACCATCCGCTGCCCCAGACCCTGCGCATCACCGGCAAGGGCGGCAAGGAGCGGCTGGTGCCGGTGCTTCCCGCCGCCGCCAGCGCCGTGGCCGATTATGTGCGCCTGTGTCCCTTTGATCTTTCCCGCGCACAGCCGCTCTTTCGCGGCGCGCGTGGCGGCCCGGTCGGTGCCCGCCCGATCCAGAAGGCCATGGAGGCGGCGCGCCACCGCCTTGGCCTGCCCGCCAGCGCCACGCCGCATGCGCTGCGCCATTCCTTTGCGACGCATCTTCTGGACGCGGGCGGCGATCTGCGCGCCATTCAAGAGCTGCTCGGCCACGCCTCGCTGTCGACCACGCAGGCCTATACCGCCGTCGACGCCGCCCGCCTGATGGCAGCCTACGAAGCCGCGCACCCCCGCGCGTGACCGGGGCGGGTCCGGCAAATTTGCCTTGAATTTGCGATAAGTCGTTGCAGGCGGTCCGGCGCGGGCAAGGATTTCTTCATGTGCTTGCGGCAGGGTCGTGCCTTGGGGGAGTGTGGTTGTACCAGAAAGGAACCACGCCATGTTGTCGACCGCCGTCAGCGCCGCATCCAGCCTGATCGCCCACAGGCCGCCGGCCGGCACGTCGCGCCCGCCCGGCCCGCCGATCCATGCGCTTTTGAACCCCGGCCGCCTCGCCGCGCAGGCCGCCCCCCCGCGCGAGAATGCGACCGGCAGCGACCCGATGGCGCTGTTCGAGGGCATCCTTGCCCGCCGTGACGCCGACGCCGACGGCCAGCTTTCGGCGGCTGAGGCTGCGACGGGGCGCCATCCGAACCTGTCCTCGGCGATTTTCGGGGTGATCGACACCGATGGCGACGCCGTTCTCAGCCAGGCCGAGATGACCGAGGCGGCGGCGATGCTGTCGGACGGGGTCAGCCTGCGCGCTCTGGCCCGGCAGGACGCCGCCGCAGCGGCGGGCCTGGGACCGGGCAGCCCGGTCGCCACGGTGCCCGAGCAGACCACGGCGGCCCCGCCCCCGGCGGACACCGCCCCGGCCAGCGCCCCGGTCAGCCAGGCCCAGTCGGTGATCGAGGCGGCCCTGCTTGAGCAGGAGCTGCTGCTTCAGGCCTGATGCCCGCCGCAAGACGCCGCGCGCCTGACCCCGCGCCCGGCGCGGGGGGCCTTGACCCGGCGCCGGGGCATCTTGCATCGCGGGGCGGTTTCTTGGATACCAAGGACCATGCACATCCGGTACAAAGCCCTTTCCGTTCACCTCCTGACCGCAACAGGGGCGGTATTGTCGATGTTCGCGATGCTGGCCGCGGTCGAGGGCAACTGGCGGGTAATGTTCCTGTGGCTGGTTCTGGCGCTGATCGTCGATGGCATCGACGGCCCGCTGGCGCGGCGCTACGACACGCCAAGGAACTTTCCGATCTATGACGGCGTCCTGATGGACCTGATCGTCGATTATCTGACCTATGTCTTCATCCCCGCCTATGCGCTGTTCAAGTCGGGCCTGCTGGACGGCTGGACCGGCTGGTTCGCCATCATCGTGATCTGCTACGGCTCGGTGATCTACTTTGCCGACAGCAGGATGAAGACCGAGGACAAAAGCTTTTCCGGCTTTCCGGCCTGCTGGAACATGGTGGTCCTGGTCCTCTTTGCCCTTGCCCCCTCGCAGACCACGATCCTGCTGGTGGTGACCCTGCTGACCGTGGGGATGTTCCTGCGGCTCAAGTTCGTGCATCCGACCCGGACCAAGCGCTGGTTCGGGGTGACCTTTCCGGTCAGCCTGCTCTGGGTGCTCTGCGCCGGCTGGGCGGCCTGGATGGACTTTGGCGGGGGCACGCTGGCGCATTGGGGCCTGGCGATCTCATCGATCTACCTGTGCACCGCCGGCATCGCGCAGCAGCTTTTCCCCCCGGCCCGCCCGGCGATCCGCTAGGCTCAGCCGCCATTCTGCGGCGAGAAGGTCGCCACAAGCTGGTGCGCCTCGCCCGGATAGGTAAAGCGCGCAAAGGTGACGGGGCGATCCTCAAAGACAGTCCGGCGGACGACCTCCAGGCAGGGCACCGTGACCCCGAGTTCCAAAAGCCGCGCAACCGCCGGGGTGGGACTGACCGCGCGGATGACATGCTCGGCCGCGCTCCAGGGGATTTGCCGCAACAGCCAGCTACCTGCCAGTTCGGCCGCGAAATCGGCCTGCGCCGCCTCGGGGACCGGCTCCAGATTGATCAGCCGGCGCTCGTGGCAAAAGGGTGTGCCATCGGCGATGTGGACATATTCCAGGTCCAGGATCGGCCGGCCGGCCGCCAGTCCGCGCAAGAGCGCCTGCGTCTGGCCATCCGAATCGCGGCGGGCAGCGCGCACCAGCCGAAAGGCATACCGGGCACCGGTCGCGCGCACCTCATCGCCAATGTTGGCGATCTGCATCACCGCCGACTGGCCGCGCGGCCTTGTGACAACCGTGCCCCCCTTGCGCCGCCGCTCCAGATAACCCTCGCGGCTGAGCTGGGTCAGCGCCTTGTTCACGGTCATGCGCGACACCCCGTAGGCCGCCGCCATCTCGGTTTCGAAAGGGATGCGATGGCCCGGCGGCCAGGCGCCGCTGACGATGTTCTCGCGCACCTCGGTCAGGATGCGTTCGTGCAGGGTTGCGGGCGGATCACCCTGACCGCGGGCCGCCCGCATCCCCTCAGTTCCCCAGGATCGAGGGCAGGCGCAGGCCATGCTCGCGCGCCGAGGCCACCGCGATGTCATAGCCCGCATCGGCATGACGCCACACGCCCGAGGCCGGATCGTTCCACAGAACCCGCGCCAGCCGCCGGGCGGCCTCGGGCGTGCCGTCGGCGCAGATGACGACGCCGGAATGCTGCGAAAATCCCATGCCGACGCCGCCGCCATGGTGCAGGCTGACCCAGGTCGCACCCGAGGCGGTGTTGACCAGCGCGTTCAGAAGCGGCCAGTCAGACACCGCGTCCGATCCGTCCTTCATCGCTTCGGTTTCGCGGTTGGGCGAGGCGACCGAGCCTGCATCAAGGTGATCGCGGCCGATCACCACCGGCGCCTTGAGCTCGCCCGAGGCGACCATCTCGTTGAACATCAGCCCGGCGCGGTGCCTATCGCCCAGCCCGATCCAGCAGATGCGCGCGGGCAGGCCCTGAAAGGCGATGCGTTCGCGCGCCATGTCCAGCCAGTTGTGCAGATGCCTGTTGTCCGGGAACAGCTTTTTCATCGCGGCGTCGGTCTTGTAGATATCCTCGGGGTCGCCCGACAGCGCGCACCAGCGGAAGGGGCCGATGCCCTTGCAAAAGAGCGGCCGGATATAGGCGGGTACAAAGCCGGGAAAGGCAAAGGCATCCTCCATCCCCTCGTCCTTGGCCACCTGGCGGATGTTGTTGCCGTAATCCAGCGTCGGCACGCCGGCGTTCCAGAAGTCGACCATGGCCTGAACCTGCACCCGCATCGAGGCGCGGGCGGCCCGTTCAACGCCCTTGGGGTCGGTTTCCTGCCGGGCACGCCATTCAGCGACGGTCCAGCCCTGCGGCAGATAGCCATGGACCGGATCATGGGCCGAGGTCTGGTCGGTCACGATGTCGGGGCGCATCCCGCCGGATTTCATGCGGGCAAGGATTTCGGGAAAGACATCGGCGGCATTGCCGATCAGCGCCACGGATTTCGCCTCGCCCGCCCGGGTCCATTGGTCGATCAGTGCCAGCGCCTGATCCAGCGTATGGGCCTTGGCGTCGCAATAGCGGGTGCGGATGCGGAAATCGGCGCGGGTCTCGTCGCACTCGACCGCCAGGCAGCAGGCCCCGGCCATCACGGCCGCCAGCGGCTGCGCGCCGCCCATGCCGCCGAGGCCCCCGGTCAGGATCCATTTGCCGGTCAGATTGCCGCCATAGTGCTGGCGCCCAGCCTCGGCAAAGGTCTCGTAGGTGCCCTGAACGATTCCCTGTGTGCCGATGTAGATCCAGGACCCCGCGGTCATCTGACCGTACATCATCAGGCCCTTTTTATCGAGTTCGTTGAAATGGTCCCAGGTGGCCCAATGCGGCACAAGGTTTGAATTGGCGATCAGGACGCGGGGCGCATCGGCATGGGTTTTCACCACCGCCACCGGGCGGCCCGACTGCACCACCAGCGTCTCGTCCGCTTCCAGATCCTTCAGCGTCGCGACGATGCGGTCAAAATCTTCCCATGTCCGCGCGGCGCGGCCGATGCCGCCATAGACCACCAGCTCATGCGGGTTTTCGGCCACGTCGGGATGCAGGTTGTTCATCAGCATCCGCAGCGGCGCCTCGGTCTGCCAGCTTTTGGCGATCAGCGTGGTGCCGGTCGGCGGATAGATGTCGCGGGCGTTGTGGCGGGGGTTCCGGGTGGGATCGGTCATCAAGTACCTCTTCGGGGCAAGGGGGTTGAACGCGCGGTCAGGCCCGGGCGGTCAGGCCGGGCAGGATGTCATCGCCCGCCGCCGCGACAAGCGCGCCGGCGGCGATCAGATCGCCGGCGGCGGCCATGTCGTCGCCCATGTAGCGGTCTTCGGCCAGCGGCGCGATGCGGGTGCGAATCGCGGCCTTGACCGCCAACAGGCGCGGCGATGTCGTGTGCGGCGCGCGCAATTCCACCCCCTGGGCGCCGATCATCGCCTCGACCCCCAGGATCCAGAACAGGTTCTGCGTCATCGGCAGCAGGCGCCGCGCGCCATGGCAGGCCATCGAGACATGATCCTCTTGATTGGCGCTGGTCGGGGTGGAATCGATCGAGGCGGGATGGGCCATCTGCTTGTTCTCGCTCATCAATGCGGCAGTCGTGACCTCGGCGATCATCATGCCCGAATTCAGGCCGGGCTTGGGCGTCAGGAAGCCGGGAAGCCCGTAGCTGAGCGCCGGGTCGACCAGCAGCGCCACGCGTCGCTGCGCGATGGAGCCGATCTCGGCCACCGCCAGCGCGATCATGTCGGCGGCCAAGGCCACGGGTTCGGCGTGAAAGTTGCCGCCCGACACGACCTGCCCGTCCGACAGGACAAGCGGGTTGTCGGTGGCGGCGTTCGCCTCGATCTCCAGCGTGCGGGCGGCCTGGCGCAACACGTCAAGGCAGGCGCCATCGACCTGCGGCTGGCAGCGCAGGCAATAGGGGTCCTGCACCCGCTCGTCATTGTCCTGATGCGCCTCGCGGATGCCGGAGCCGTCCATCAGCGCGCGCAGCGATGCCGCGACCTCGATCTGGCCGGCATGGCCGCGCAGGGTGTGAATCTCTGCGATGAACGGCGCGGTCGAACCCATGGCGGCGTCGGTTGACAAAGCGCCGGTCACGACCGCCGATTTCAGCGCGCGCAGGGCGCGGAACAGGCCCGCCAGCGCCAGCGCGGTCGAAACCTGCGTGCCGTTGATCAGCGCCAGCCCTTCCTTGGCCTGAAGCGCCATCGGCTCCAGCCCGGCCGCGCGCAGCGCCTTGGCGCCGGGCAGGCGTTTGGCCCCAAACATCGCCTCGCCATGGCCCAGCAGAACGGCGGTCATATGCGCCAGCGGCGCCAGATCGCCCGAGGCCCCGACCGAGCCCTTTTCGGGGATGATCGGCAGCACGCCCTTGTCCAGCATCCCCTCGATCAGCGCGACCAGCGCGCGGCGCACGCCGGACGCACCGCGCCCCAGCGACAGCAGCTTTAGCGTCATGACCAGCCGCACCACCGCCTGCGGCAGCGGATCGCCCACGCCGCAGCAATGCGACAGGATCAGGTTGCGCTGCAACGTCGCCACATCAGCGCGGTCGATCCGGATCGAGGCGAGTTTGCCAAAGCCGGTGTTCACGCCGTAGACCGGCGCATCGCCCGCCGCGACTTCGGCGATGCGGGCGGCGGCGCGCTCGATGCCGGCATGGGCGGCGGCGTCAAGGCGCACCGGGGTGCCATTCCAGTAGATCGCTTCCAGATCGGCAAGGGTGACCTGGCCGGGGGTAAGGGTGCGCGTCATGTCAGACCTTCTGTCCTTTGAAATACCGGGCGTGGAGGGGGTTGAAGCCGATCGGATTGACCAGTTCGGCGGGGCTTTGCGCGTTCCAGATGGCGATGTCGGCCGACAAGCCGGGCGCAATCGTGCCGGTCTCATCCGCCATGCCCAGCGCCTTGGCCGCCGCGCCAGTGGCCCCGCGCAGCGCCTCGCCCACCGTCAGGCCGAACAGCACCGCCCCCATGTTCATCGCCATCAGGATCGAGGTCATGGGCGAGGTGCCGGGATTGGCGTCGGTCGAAATGGCCATCTCGGCCCCGACGGCGCGCAGGGCGGCAACCGGGGGCAGGCGGGTTTCGCGCAGCATGTAAAAGGCGCCGGGCAGCAGCACGGCCACGGTGCCGGCGGCGGCCATGGCGTGGGCGTCATCCTCGGTCAGATATTCCAGATGATCGGCCGACAGCCCTCCACGCGCCGCCGTCAGGGCCGCCCCGCCTTGCCAGGACAGTTGTTCGGCGTGCAGCTTGACCGGCAGGCCCAGCGCCGCCGCCTTGTCGAAAACGCGGGCAATCTCGGCCGGGGTAAAGGCGAGGTGTTCGCAGAACCCGTCGACGGCATCGACCAGCCCCTCGACATGGGCCGCTTCCAGCCCCGCCAGCACCACGCGGTCAAGGTAACCGGCGCGGTCATCCTTGAATTCGGGGGGCAGGGCGTGGGCGGCAAGCCAGGTGGTCTTGACGCGCACCGGGCGCAGGCCTTGCAGCGCCCGCGCCGCGCGCAGCATGCGCAGCTCTGCCGCGACCGACAGGCCATAGCCCGACTTGATCTCGACCGTGCCGACGCCCTCGGCCAGAAGGCTGTCTAGGCGCGGCAGGGCCTGCGCCACCAGCTCCTCAAGACTTGCCGCCCGCGTGGCGCGCATGGTCGAGACGATGCCGCCCCCCGCCGCCGCGATCTGGGCATAGCTGGCGCCCTCCAGACGCATCTGGAATTCGGTGGCGCGGTTGCCGCCATAGACCAGATGAGTGTGGCAATCGATCAGCGCCGGGGTGACCAGCCGCCCGCCGCAATCCACCACGCGCGCCCCGGCCGGGGCGGTCAACCCCGGCCCGACCGCCGCGATTCGGCCCCCGTCGATCAGAATCGCGCCGGGTTCCGCCACGGCCCTTGTGGTCAGGCCGCTGAAAATCAGGGCATTTTCAAAAAGGACTTGTCCTGTCTGACCGGCCTGCATGGAAACACTTCCTATTGAGGTTGATTAAGTATATACATAAAAGCAGGGCTGTGACCAGCCCTTTGCAGAAAGGAAACACGGCCATGGCCAAGGCGATCCTTGCACGCGAGGCCCTGTTGCCCGGCGGATGGGCCAGCGACGTTCGCGTGACCTTTGCCGGCGCCTTCATCGCGACCGTGACACGCGGCGCGGCGCCGCAGGCCGGCGACACGCAGGTTGCGGCGCTGGTTCCCGGCCTGCCCAACCTGCACTCGCACGCCTTTCAGCGCGGCATGGCGGCGCTGGCCGAACGGCGGGGCCCCTCGGCCGACAGCTTCTGGACCTGGCGCGAGATGATGTACCGTTTCGCCTTGGGCCTGTCGCCCGAGGGGATGCAGGCCATCGCGGAAATGGCCTATGTCGAAATGCTCGAGGCCGGCTTTACCCGCGTGGGCGAGTTTCACTATCTGCACCATGACCGCGACGGCCGCGCCTATGCCGATCCGGCAGAGATGTCGCGGCGCATTCTGGCGGCGGCGACCGAAACGGGCATCAACCTGACGCATCTGCCGGTGTTCTACGCCCATTCCGACTTTGGCGGCGCGGCCCCGAACGAGGGGCAGCGCCGGTTCATCCATGACCTTGACGCCTTCGCGCGGCTGACGCAGGCGATGCGCGGCGCGATCAGCCGCCCGCTGGACCGGCTGGGCATCGCCCCGCATTCGCTGCGCGCGGTGACCGGCGCCGAGCTTGACGCGCTGCGGCAGGCCCATCCCGATGGCCCGATCCACATCCACGTCTCAGAGCAGATGCGCGAGGTGGCCGAAAGCCTGGCCCATTCCGGCCAGCGCCCGGTGGAGTGGCTGCTGGCCCATCAGCCGGTCGATGCCCGCTGGTGCCTGATCCACGCGACCCACCTGACCGAAGCCGAACGCCGGGGCCTTGCCGCTTCGGACGCAGTGGCGGGCCTTTGCCCGATCACCGAGGCCAATCTGGGCGACGGTCTTTTTCCGACGGTCGATTATCTGGCCGAAGGTGGGCGCCTGGGCATCGGCACCGACAGCAATGTCGAGATCACCGCCGCCGGCGAATTGCGCCTGCTGGAATACGGCCAGCGCCTGTTTCACCGCCAGCGCAACCTCTTGGCCGGGGGCGAGGGGTCTACCGGCGGCGCGCTGCTGCGGGCCAGCCTGGCGGGCGGCGCCCAGGCGCTGGGCGCCCCGACCCCGGCCATCGCAACCGGCGCGCCGGCCGATCTGGTCGCGCTGGCCGACGCCGCCGACCTGCCCGCCCGGGGCGACAGGCTGCTGGACCGCTGGATCTTTGGCCGTGACGCCTCGGTGGCCGAGGTCTGGGCTGCGGGCGCGCACATGGTCACCGGCGGCCGACATATCCACCGCGACGCCGTCCTGTACCGCTATCGGGGTGCGATCCGGGCCATGCTGGAGGGCTGAAGAGCCGCTTTCAGGCCCGGACCAAGGCCCGCGTGGCCCGGCCCGCCCCTAGGCCTGATCCCCGCCCTGCCCCTTGCCGCGCCCGAAAAATCCGGCCAGCGCGGTTGTCACCACGGTTGACACGCGCGGTCTGGGCAGGGCGGCAAAGGGCATCGGACGCAGCTCTTCGATCGCGGCCAGTCCCAGCCGTGCCGTCAGCGCGCCGTTCAGCACCCCCTCGCCAAAGCGCCGCGACAGCTTGCCCAGTACGCCGCCGCCGGCGAGGCTGCCCAAAAGGTCATCGCCCAGCGCCAGGGCGCCAGCGCCGGTGACCGCCACCGCCACCCGGCGCAGCATCCGCAGCCCGCCAAGACGCCCCGCGCGCCCGCCATAGACCAGCGACACCCGCCGGATCATCCGCAGGTTGGCGTAAAGCGCCACCGCCACATCGGCCATGGCCAGCGGCACCAGCGCGGTCACCGTCGCGACCTGGCGCACCGCCGCCTCGACCTCGGCCAGGGCCTGCCGGTCAAGCGGCGCCATCAGTTCAGCCTCGGTCAGGGCCAGCAGCGCCTCGGCATCCGCAGCGCCGGCTTGCGCCTCGTCCAGCCGCGCGCGGGCCCAGGCCAGATCGGGCCGGCCCCGGTAAAGCCGCAGGATCCCCGCCACCGCCGCCCGCGCCGTTCCCAGGTCCGCCGCACCCGCCACCAAGGTCCGCAGACCGTCAATCCGCCCCTGCCGCAGATAGGCCCTCATTTCTTGCCCGGCCAGAACCAGCAGCACCAGACCCGCAAGCCCGGTCAGACCCAGGGCCGGCCAGGCCAGCCAGGGGTTCAGGGTCAACAGCGTACCGACCAGGTTCCAGGCGGCAAGGGACAGCACCAGCGACAGGAAGCTGACGATCACGCCAGCCGCGAAGCGGCCAAAGGCCGAAGGACGGCCCGCCAGCACCCCGCCGACCGCCAGCGCCGCCTGCCCGCCCGGCGCATCCTCGATCGGCGGTGCGGCCGAGGGGTCGCTGTCCTCTCCCTCGGGCAGGTCCAGCGCAAAGGGGCGGGCAAGCGGCGGTGGCGCATCGTCGGTAGGCATCATGCCGGTCCTCCTGCGGTCCGGCGGATCGCCGCCGCGCGCGTTCACAGCCGATCTCCGATCAGGAACTCGGCGGCACGGTCCAGCCGGATATGCGGCGGCCCCTCGCCGGGGCGCAGGTTCAGCCTGGCCGGGGCAAAGCTCATCAGCGCATAATCTGCCCCCAGCCAGCGCTCGGCCCCCTGCCGGGCCGGCGAGAGCAGACGGGCCGGATCCGCGGGCAGCTCGCCCGGATACATCACCGCCTGGCGCCCGCTTTCCAGAAGGCGCCCGCGTACGGCGCCCAAAGGCGCGCCGTCGCGCTCGATCTCCTGCTCCACCGTGGCGCGCAGCGCGGACAGCACCAGCGCGGCCGTCCGCGCCCCGGCGAAATCGGCGCGCGAGCGCGCCTCGCGCAGCAGCGCCTCGGTGATGCCCGCCAGCGCCGCGTGCTGGCTGTGGTGCAGATGGTCGGCCTTGGTGGCGGCAAAGAGGATGCGCTCCACCCGGCGCGCGCCGGTCACGCCCGCCAGCCAGCGCTGACGACCCGGTCGAAAGGCGCCCAGCACTTCGGCCATGGTCCGGCGCAGATCCTCGACCGCGCGCGGCCCGGCGTGAATCGCGCCCAGCACGTCCACCAGCACGATCTGCCGGTCGATCCGGGCGAAATGCTCGCGAAAGAAGGGCTTGACCACCTTGGCCTTGTAGGCCTCGAACCGCCGCTCCATCTCGCGCCAGAGGCAGCCGCGCGGGGTCATGGCCGGCAGGGGCAGCGGCGCAAAGGTCAGCACCGGCGAGCCGGCCAGATCGCCCGGCAGCAGAAACCGCCCCGGCGTCAGATCGGCCCGCCCCAGCGCCCGCGCATCGGCCAGCCAGCCGGCAAAGGCCGCCGCCAGCGCCTGCGCGCGCGGCTCGACCAGCGGCTGCGCGCCATCCTCGGCCCGGGCCATGGCAAGATAGCCGGCCGCCGCAGGTTCCTTTGCAATCCGCTCCAGCACGGCCTCGCTCCAGGCCGGATACCCCTTGTCCAAGAGCGCAAGGTCCAAGAGCCACTCGCCCGGATAGTCGACGATGTCCACATGCAGCCGGCGCGGCCCGAACGCCCCGGCCAGCCGCCCGGCGGGCCGCACCAGAAACGACAGGCGCAATTCCGAGACCTGGCGGGTCGACTGCGGCCAGTGCGGATCGTCCCCGGTCAGGGCCGCCAGATGGTCCTCATAGGCAAAGCGCGGCAGCGTCATGTCCGGCTGCGGTTGCAGGTGCACCGCCTCGATCCGCCCCGCCGCCGCGGCGCGAAGCTGCGGCATGCGCCCCCGCTCCAGAAGATTCGCCACCAGCGAGGTGATAAAGACCGTCTTGCCCGCCCGCGCCAGACCGGTGACCCCCAGGCGCAGCACCGGCTCGGCCATCATCCCCGAAACCGAGGACACCACCTCGCCCAACCCGCGCTGAAGGCCTTGCCCGAAAGATCCTGTCGCCACGACCACCCCATCCCTGGCCGCCAACATAGGCATCAAAGCCCGGCTTGTGTAGGGCCGGGGGCATGGGGACCGCCGCTGATCTCCGGGAAATGGCTTTCGCGGCGGCGCGGGTTACGCTAAGCCCTCGGCCATGCCGCGCTTTGCCCTGCTCATCGACTATGACGGCACCCCCTTTGCCGGCTGGCAAAGGCAGGGCCAGGACCTGCTGTCGGTCCAGGGCGCGATCGAGGCCGCCCTGGCGCGGCTGGAGCCGGGCCAGCACACCATCGCCGCCGCCGGGCGCACCGATGCCGGCGTCCATGCCACGGGCCAGGTCGCGCATTGCGATCTGACGCGGGACTGGGACCCGTTCCGCCTGTCCGAGGCGCTGAACTGGCACCTCAAGCCGCTGCCGGTCGCGATCCTGTCCGCCGCCCGTGTGGACGAGAGCTTTCACGCCCGGTTTTCGGCCGCCGAGCGGCGCTATCTCTACCGCGTGATCCGCCGCCGCGCCCCCCTGACGCGGGATCGCGGCTTTGCCTGGCAGGTGTCCGGGCCGCTCGATCTGGCGGCGATGCGGGCCGGGGCCGCCCATCTGGTCGGCCAGCACGACTTCACCACCTTCCGCTCGACCCTCTGCCAGGCGAAAAGCCCGGTCAAGACGCTGGACGAGATCACCATAACCGAGCAGCCCTGCCCCGGCGGAACCGAAATCCGCCTTGCGCTGCGCGCGCGCTCGTTCCTGCACAACCAGGTCCGCTCGATCGTCGGCACGCTGGAACGGGTCGGCGCCGGCGCCTGGGACCCGGCGGATGTCGGCGCCGCGCTGCGCGCCCAGAGCCGCGCGGCCTGCGGGCCGGTCGCCCCGCCCCAGGGGCTGACCCTTACAAGCGTCCATTACCCGCAAGACCCCTTCGCCGGCCGGGACCCGCGCCCCTGATGCCTCATCCCTTGTGAGAAATATCCCACGGGGGGCGCCCGGCGGCCCTGGCCGGCGGGCAGCGGGGGTGTGAAACCCCCGCCCTTGGCGGCCGCCAGGACTTTGCGCAATTTCGCTTTCCCTTTGCCGCAAAGGGCAGTATACGGTGCGCGATTTCCCAAAATCGTGGAATTCGCGGAGCAGGCTCCGCAGCCGTTTTCCCGGCACGGGAGAGTTTTGCAAGGCCCGCCGCCCCCGGCGCGGCATCAATGAAAAGGACCGCCGATGTCGAAACCGCTGATGGCCAAGGCAACCGCCGTTTGGCTCGTGGACAACACCACCCTTTCCTTTGCCCAGATCGCCGATTTCTGCGGCCTGCACGAGCTTGAGGTGCAGGGCATCGCCGATGGCGACGTCGCCACCGGCGTCAAGGGCTTTGATCCGGTCGCCAACAACCAGCTTGACCCCATCGAGATCGAGCGCGGCCAGACGGATCCGGCCTACCGTCTGCGCATCAAGTTCAACGCCGCCGCGGTCGGCGAGGAAAAGCGCCGCGGCCCGCGCTACACGCCGCTGTCCAAGCGGCAGGATCGCCCGGCCGCGATCCTGTGGCTGGTCAAGTTCCACCCCGAACTGTCCGACGGCGCCGTCGGCAAGCTGGTCGGCACCACCAAGCCGACGATCCAGGCGATCCGCGAACGCACGCACTGGAACATCGCCAACATCACCCCGATCGACCCGGTCGCGCTGGGCCTTTGCCGCCAGTCAGAGCTTGACGCCATCGTGCAGATCGCCGCGCGCAAGAAGGCGGCCGAGGGCCGGGTGATGACCGACGATGACCGCCGCAAGCTGGTCTCGACCGAGCAGTCGCTCTCGATGGAGCCGGGCCCGCGCGAGGCTTCGGGCGGGGCCGGTTTCGGGGCCGAGGAACGGCGCCCGGCGGTCGACTACTCGGACGCCGAGAGCTTCTTCACCATGCCGCAGGGTCTGGACGAGGACGAGGACGCCGAAAAGGACCAGCGTCAGCGCTAGGTTGAACCCGCCGCGCGGCCTGCCCGCGCGGCGCGCAACGTCACGTCCGCGCCGCCCGGCCCGGCTTGTCTGAAAATCGAATTTCTGGCAGGATGTGCCGCGATAGCGGGGTCGTGACTGCCCCCAAAGCCTTTGCAAGAGCACGCGCCCATGGCCACGCCGACCGATCCGCTTTACGCCGAACAGTGGCATTTCCCGCTCATCGGCAACATCGAGGCGATCTGGGACGAATACGACGGCTCTGGCGTCAGCGTCGTCGTCTATGACGACGGCATCGAAT
Organism: Paracoccaceae bacterium; assembly: GCA_052387855.1. Classification (GTDB taxonomy): domain Bacteria; phylum Pseudomonadota; class Alphaproteobacteria; order Rhodobacterales; family Rhodobacteraceae; genus CAIYZT01. Next base: position 17,113 of record JBQTIT010000007.1, on the reverse strand, counting down.
ACACGCACGAGGATATCGCGGGCAATTACGATGCCTCGATGCATTTCACCTACAACGGCGTCACCTATGATCCGATGCCGATCAGCCCGGATTCGGGGCATGGCACCTCTTGCGCCGGCCTGATCGGCGCGGTGTCGGGCAACGGGGTCGGCGGAACCGGCGTTGCGCCGGGGGTCACGCTGACCGGGGTCAACTATCTGGACGATTTGCAGTTCGCCTCGAACGAGGTCTATGACGCGGCCATGCTCTGGGCGGCGAATTTCGACATCATGTCGAACAGTTGGGGCTGGGGTGACAGCTTTTCTCGGTCGCAGAACCTGTCCCAGTCGACCTCTTTCGCCAGCCACGACGTCTCGCTCTGGGCGACCGTTGTCGCCACAGGTCGCGGTGGGCTGGGAACCATCATCGTCAAGGCCGCCGGGAACGAGACCAACAACGCCAACGGTGACGGCTGGAACGTCTCGCGCTATTCGATCTGCGTTGCCGCCACCGACATGAACGGCGATGCCACCTATTACACCAATTTCGGCACGTCGATCCTGATCACGGCACCCGCCTCGGCGGTGACGACCGACCTCAGCGGCGAGGCCGGCTATAACGGGACCGGGTTTGACGGCGACCAGACGGACCCGGACTATACCAGCGACTTCGGCGGCACCTCGGCCGCCACGCCCACCGTGGCGGGAATCGTGGCGCTGATGCTTGACGCCAATGGCGGGCTGGGCTGGCGCGACGTGCAGACCATCCTTGCCATGTCGGCCAGCCACACGGGATCGGCCATCGGCGGTCCGGGCGAGCTGGAAGAGATCGGCGCCTGGCAGACCCTGGGCGGCAACACCTGGAACGGCGGCGGCACGATGTTCCACCAGTCCTATGGCTATGGCATGGTCGATGTCTTTGCCGCCGTCCGCATGGCCGAGGCCTGGACCAAGATGTCGCCAACCGCCAAGACCTCGGCCAACGAGCGCACGGCGAGCGGCGAGTACACCGGCAGCGCCATCGCCTTGCCTGACGGCGACGGCGTCGCCGGGACCGGACAGGTCACGCTGGCGATGACAGTGGCGACCAACATCTCAATCGAGACGATCGAGATGACCGTCTCGCTGACCCATGCCAACGCCACGCATCTGAACATCTGGCTCGAAGCGCCTGACGGCAAGCGCGTGCAGGTCATGCTGCAGGGCGACGCCAGCGCGCGCACCTCGGACAGCGCCTGGACCTGGGTCTTTGGCGTCGATTCGCTCAAGGGCTACACCTCGGCCGGCACCTGGAAGGTGATCGTCGAAGACGCGGTGACGGGCGAGACCGGCACCATCTCCGATGCCGCGATCACCTTTTTCGGCGGCGATGTCACGACCAGCAGCCTGTTCCACTTTGCCGACGACTTCGTGATGCTGGCCGCGATGGAGCCCGCGCGCACCGTGATCGACGATCTGGACGGCGGGATCGACTGGCTCAACTTTGCCGCCATGACCGGCAACATCACCCTGGTCCTGACCAGCGGCGGGTCGATCAAGGTCGGCGGAACTGTGATCGCCGTTCTGGCCAACACCCAGGAGATCGAGAACGTCTACATGGGCGACGGCACCGACACCGTCAACGGAAACAGCCTGGCCAACACGATCTATGGCATGCGCGGCGCGGATTTCCTGCGCGGCAGCGGTGGGGCCGACCGGCTGGAGGGTGGCGCAGGCGCCGACAAGCTCTATGGCGACGGCGGCAACGACATTCTCATCGGCGGCGATGCGACAGACCTGCTGCTCGGCGGCGCCGGGAACGACCGGCTCTATGGTCAGGCGGGCACCGATACCTTTCAGTTCGCTCCTGCGTTCGGGGCCGACACCGTCATGGATTTCCAGAACAACCAGGACACGCTGAAGCTGGACGATGCGATCTGGGGCGGCGGAAAGTCGGCCGCTGACGTGGTGGCGCAATACGCGCGGGTGGTCGGCGCCGATACGGTATTCGATTTCGGCGGCGGCAACACCATCACCGTGAAGAACGTCACCAGCACCTCGGTCTTTCTGGACGATATCACGATCTTCTGATCGCGGCCGCCCTCAGGCCCGGCGACGCGCCCGCAGCGCGGCGCCGATCGTGCCGTCGTCGAGATAGTCAAGCTCTCCCCCGACCGGCACGCCTTGCGCAAGCGTGCTGACCAGCGCCCCGCTTTGCCCAAGCGCATCGACGATGTAATGCGCCGTGGTCTGCCCCTCGACCGTCGCGCTGAGCGCCAGGATCACCTCTGTCACCCCCTCGGCGGCCACGCGGGCCACAAGCTCGGGGATGCGCAGCTCTTGCGGGCCAAGGTTGTCCAGCGGCGACAGGATGCCGCCCAGCACATGGTACCGGCCCTTGAAGACCCCGCCCCGCTCCAACGCCCAGAGATCAGCGACATCGGCCACCACGCAGATCTCGCCCGTCGCCCGCGCCGGCGAGGAACAGATCGCGCAGGGATCGGCCGGGCCCAGGTTGCCGCAGACCCCGCAACTGCGGACCGAGATCGCCAGCTCGGCCATCACGCGGGCCAGCGGCACCATCAGCCCCTCGCGCCGCTTGAGCAGCGCCAGAACCGCCCGCCGGGCCGAGCGCGGGCCAAGCCCCGGCAACCGCGCCATCAGCTCGATCAGCGCCTCGATCTCGCGCGGGGCATGGGCATCCATCAGATCGGCAGCTTCATGTCGGCCGGCAAGCCAAGCTCGGCGGTGATGCGGGCGATCTCGGCCTGATGACGCGCGGCGGCGCGCGCCTGGCCATCCTTGATCGCCGCCAGGATCAGATCCTCGACCACTTCCTTTTCCGAGGCGACCAGGATCGAGGGGTCGATGTCCAGCCCGGTCACCTCGCCCCTGGCGGTGACGCGGGCCTTGACCAGACCCGCGCCGGCCTCTCCCAGCACCACCACGCGGCCCAGCGCCTCCTGCATTTCGGCAAGCCTTGATTGCAGCTCCTGCGCCGCCTTCATCATCTTGCCCATGTCGCCAAGACCGGCCAGCCCGCCCAGACCCTTCAGCATCATCCCGCTCCTGCCGCTGCGCTTTGCCCCAGAAGATAGGGCAGGCCGCGCCGCTGTGCAAACGGCGGGCCCGTGAAAATCACCCCTCTTCGAAGGGGTCCCATTCGTCCTCGACCTCGGGCAGCGCGCCGGCGGCGGCCTCGGCCCGCAGATCCTCGGGGGTGCGGATGGCGGTGATCCGCGCCCCCGGAAAGGCGCGCAGGACGGCCTGCACCAAGGGCACCGCCAAGGCCTCGGCCTCGGCCTCGACCTCCGTGCGCCGGCGGTCCTCGGCAATCGTCGGCGCCCCGCCGGCAGACACGACCGAGACCCCCCAGCGTTGCCCGGTCCAGCCCTGCAACCGCGCGCCCAGCCGGGCGGCCAGATCGGGCGCGGCGCCCTGCGCCGGCTCGAACTCGATCCGGCCGGGCGAATAGCGCACCAGCCGCAGCCCGGTCTCGATCTCCATCAGCAGCGCCATGTCGCGCCGCTCGCGAACATATTCGACAAGCTGGGCAAAACTGGCCAGCACCACCCCGGGCGCGGCCGCAACGACCGGCTGCGCCCCGCCGGACATCACCGGGCCCAGGACCGGCCCCTGCGTCGGCGCGGCCGGTGCCCGCATCGCCGGCCCGCCCCCTGCCGTGCCGCCACCCGCCGGCGCCCCGCCCGGTCCGGCAGCGCCCCGCGGCGCCGATTGCAACTGGCGGATCAGCGTCTCGGGGTCCGGCAGATCGGCGACATGGGTCAGCCGGATCACCGCCATCTCGGCCGCCATCATCGCGTTGGGCGCCAGCGCCACCTCTTCGATCGCCTTGAGCAGCATCTGCCACATCCTGCTCAGCCCCCGCATCGGCAGCCGCGCGGCCAGATCGAGCCCGCGCGCCCGCTCCGCCGGAGCAACCGTCGGGTCCTCGGCCACCTCGGGCGAGATCTTGACCACCGAGATCCAGTGCGTGATCTCGGCCAGATCGCGCAGCACCGCCATCGGATCGGCACCGGCGGCATATTGCCCCGACAATTCCGCAAGCGCGGCCGCCGCCTCGCCCCGCAGGATCATCTCGAAAAGGTCCAGCACCCGGCCCCGATCCGCCAGACCCAGCATGGCGCGCACGGCGGCGGCGTCCGTCTCGGTTCCGCCCGCCCGCCCGCCGCCGTGACTGATCGCCTGATCCAGAAGCGATGTCGCATCCCGGGCCGAGCCCTCGGCCGCCCGCGTGATCAGCGCCAGCGCCTCATCCGAAATCCGCGCGCCCTCGGCCGCCGCGATCCGGCGCAAGAGCCCCAGCATCACCTCCGGCTCGATCCGGCGCAGATCGAACCGCTGGCAGCGCGACAGCACCGTGACCGGCACCTTGCGGATCTCGGTGGTGGCAAAGATGAACTTCACATGCGCCGGCGGCTCTTCGAGCGTCTTCAACAGCGCGTTGAAGGCCGCCGTCGACAGCATGTGCACTTCGTCGATGATATAGACCTTGTACCGCGCAGATGCGGCACGATAGTGAACCGAATCAATGATTTCCCGGATATCGCCCACGCCCGTGCGGCTGGCCGCATCCATCTCCATCACGTCGACATGGGCCCCTTCGGCGATCGCGCGGCACGCCTCGCACAGCCCGCAAGGGTCGGTCGTCGGCCCGCCGGCCCCGTCCGGCCCGGTGCAGTTCAGCCCCTTGGCGATGATCCGCGCCGTCGTGGTCTTTCCGGTGCCCCGGATGCCGGTCAGGATAAAGGCCTGCGCGATGCGGTCGGCAGAAAAGGCATTGCGCAGGGTGCGCACCATCGCCTCCTGCCCCACCAGATCGGCAAAGGTCTCGGGCCGGTACTTGCGGGCCAGAACCTTGTAGGCGGGGGCGTCGGACATCGGGCCTCGAAACTGGGGGACACGGATTCTCTGCCCGCCAAGCTAAGGGAGGTCGGACAAGATCACAACCTGCCGCGATCCGGCGCGCGATGCGAACACTGCGCCGCCCCTCCATCCCCTGTGCAAAAATATCCCACGGGGGCAGGCCCGTTGGCCCCGCCAACGGGCCGCGGGGGTGTGAAACCTCCGCTGCGCCGACAGGGACGGCCCCCGGCCGGGGCCTCAGCCGCCGAAAAGCTCCAGAAGCCGGCCAAGATAGCCGCGCTCCGCCTCGGGGCGCTGCGGCTCGCCGGCGCGCCGGCGGATCTCGTCCAGCAGGTCCTGCGCGCGCCGCTGCCCCTGCCCGCCGTCCAGCATGTTCTCGTCCGAGCCGATGCGCGCGGCATCACCGGGCGCGCGGCCGAGCGGATCGACCCCGCGCCCCTCGGGCAGGCCCTCGGTCCGCTGGCTCTGGCCGGGGACATCGCCGCGCTGGCTCTCGGCCAGGGCCTCGCCCAGATCGCGCATCCCCTCGCGCAGGCCCTCCATCGCCTCGGCCTGCCGGTCCATCGCGCCGGGCAGATCGCCCTGCCGCAGCGCCTCTTCGGCCTGCCGCATCGCCCTGCCGGCGCGGTCCAGCGCCCGCCGCCCCGCCTCGCCCGCCTCCGAGCCCGGCCCCGGCAAACTGCCGCCGCGTTCCAGCTCTTCCAGCCGCTCGGCCAGCGCGCGCTGCCGCTCGGGCAGGCCCGGGCCGGCTTCGCCCTCGCCCTGCGCTTGCCCGTCCTGCAACGCGCTGAAGGAATCGTCCGACAACGCGCGCTGGTCGCGCAGGGTCTCTTGCAACTCGCGCATCGCCTGCGCGCCAAGGCTGCCCTGCCCGCCCTGACCCTCGGCCAGCCGCATGTTTTCCATGAAGCGGCGCAGCTCTTCCATCAGCTCGGCCGCTTCTGCCGTCCTGCCCTCGTTCATCAACTCCTGCAGGCGGTCGAACATCTGCCGCAACTGGTCGGCCGACATCGACAACTGCGGCCCCGCGCCGCCCTGGCCCTCCTGCTCGCGCTGGTCCTGCGTCCGGGCGAGCGCGCCAAGGTAATTGTCCAGCGCCTGCCGCATCTCGTCCATCAGCTCCTGGATTTCTTCGGGCGCGGCGCCGCGGCGGATGGCCTCGTCCAGCCGGTCCTGCGCCCGCTCGAACCGCTCCCGCGCCGAGGCCAGATCGCCCTCTTCGATCAAGAGCGCGATGGCCCAAAGCTCGGCCACCATGGGATCGCGCGCCGCAGGCAAAAGCTCCGCCCCGGTGGCGTCAAGTTCGCGGATCAGCGCCCGAAGGCGCAGAAAGGCGCGCTGGTTGCGGATCAGGTCCTCGGGCCGGTGCGTCAGCGCCCGCAGCACCTGCACCACGCGCGGCGCGTTGGCGCGGGTCCAGAGCAGATCGCGCCGCATCTCGGCCACGGCGGCGGCGAGGGGGTCAAAGAACCGCCGCCCCGGCAGCACCTGCGACACCGTCAGCGGCGCCGAGCGCTGCCCCCCGCCATCGGTCAGGCTGAACACCATCGTCACCGGAAGGTTGGCAAGGATCGATTCGGACAGATTGTCCTTCAGCACCTCGGCGAAATCCCTGCGCCCGCCCCGGATCGGCATCGGCAGGTCCAGCACCACCGGCTCGGCCGGCTCCGGCGGCAGGGTCAGGCCAAAGCGGCGGTCGACCCGGGCCAGATCAAGGCGGATCGTCACCTGCCCCCGCGCGACGCCATAGTCATCCGACGCCGAGAACCCCTGGGTAAAGCTGCCGTCCGCCAGGCGCCCGGTCCCGCCTTGCAGCGCCACCTGCGGCGGGGCATCCGGCAGCGCGGTCAATTGCCAGCGGCGCCCGCCGGGCCCGGCGATTTCAAGCTCGCCCGATCGGGCGATTTCAAGGCCCAGATCTCCGGCGTCCTTGCGCGCCACACCCGCGGGGCCCGCGACGGTTTCGCGCAGGCTCAGATCGCCCGGCGCGCCGTAAAGCCGGATGACCAGCCGCGTCCCCCGTGGCAGCGCCAGCAGTCCGGCCGGCTGGTCGGGCAGGTAAAGGCGCGGCAAGCCGGTATGGGCGGGCGGCTCGGCCCAGCCCTCCCACGATGGCCCGCCGGCCAGTGCGGCCTCACCCGCCGGGCCCGCCAGGCCCGGGCCGCCCGGGCCCGGCGGCGGGGCAAAGAGCAGCGCCATGACCAGGGCGGTCATCGCGACGAGACGCAGGGCAAGGGGATCAGCCGATGAGAGGCGCAGAACCGGGCTGACCGCCCGCGCCTGCGCCGCGCGTGCCGCCAGCCGCGCCTGGTGGGCGGCCCAGATCGCACGGCTTTCCGCGTCCTTGACCCCAAGCGCCTGGGCATCGCCCAGCGAGGCAAGCGGCGCGCCCCCAAGCCGGCCATCCATCCGCGCCAGGGCCTCGGCCGGTTCTGGCCGGCGAAAGACACGCGCCGCCCGGATGATCCCGAAAAGCGCGGCCAGACCAAGTGCCCCCGCCGCCGCCCGGGTCTGGCCCGGGCCAAGCACGTCCTGCGCCCGAAAGGCAAAGGCGACGACGGCGGCAAGGGCCAGGGTCCAGAGCGGCCACAGCGCCTGGGCCAGACGTTCGGCCCAGAGCCCGGCCAGGGTCAACCGCCAGGGCCACGCGATCTGCCGCCAAATCTCTGGGCCCATGCCTGGTGTCATGCTCGCGCCGCTAGAGCCAGTCCGGAACGATATCGCGCCCGAGCATCTCTTGATAGCTGGGCCGGGCCCGGATGACAGCGAATTGATCGCCCCTGACCAGCACCTCGGGCACCAGCGGCCTGGAGTTGTACTCGCTCGCCATGACCGCGCCATAGGCCCCGGCCGAGCGGAACGCGACCAGATCGCCGGCGCCAAGTCGCGCCAGCGCCCGCCCCCTGGCAAAGGTGTCGCCCGTCTCGCAGACCGGGCCGACGATGTCATAGGGCAGCTTTTCGGCGCCCGGGGGCGGCTCGACCACCGGGTCGATGTCGTGGTGCGCGCCATACATCGAGGGGCGCACAAGGTCGTTCATCGCGGCGTCCACGATCAGGAAATCGCGGTCCTCGCCGGCCTTGTGGTAGATCACGGACGAGACCAGGAGACCGGAATTGCCGGCGATCAGGCGGCCCGGCTCGATCTCGATCTCGCAGCCGAGATGTCCCAGCACGCGCTTGACCATGGCGCCGTATTCCGATGGCAGGGGCGGCGCCTCGTTGGAGCGGGTATAGGGAATGCCAAGGCCGCCGCCGAGGTCAAGCCGCTCGATCTTGTGGCCCTGGGCGCGCAGGACCGCGGTCAACTCGGCCACCTTGGTATAGGCCTCTTCAAAGGGGGCAAGGTCGGTCAACTGGCTGCCGATGTGCACATCGATCCCGACCACGCGCAGACCCGGCAGGGCGGCGGCGCGGGCGTAAACCTCTGGTGCGCGCGAAATCGGGATGCCGAACTTGTTCTCTTTCTTGCCGGTGGCGATCTTTTCGTGGGTCCTGGCGTCAACGTCCGGATTGACGCGGATGGTGATCGGGGCAGTCCGGCCCAAGGCCACGGCGACGCGCGAGAGGGCTTCAAGCTCGGGCTCGCTCTCGACGTTGAACTGGCGGATGCCGCCTTCGAGCGCCGCGCGCATTTCGGCCTCGGTCTTGCCGACGCCGGAAAACACGATCCGCTCGCCCGGCACGCCCGCCGCCTGCGCCCGCAGGTATTCGCCGAGCGAGACCACGTCCATCCCCGCGCCGAGATCGCCCAGGAGCCTGAGCACCGCGACATTCGACAGCGACTTGATGGCAAAGCAGACCTGATGCGGCAGGGGCGAGAGCGCGTCGGTAAAGAGCCGGTAGTGCCGCGTCAGGGTCGCGGCGGAATAGACGTAGAACGGCGTGCCGACCGCCGCCGCGATCTCGGGCAGGGGGACGTCCTCGGCGTGCAGGGTGCCGTTGTGGTAGAGGAAATGGTCCATGTGCACCCCTTGGCCTGACTTGATGGGAGGTTTCTAAGCCATGCCCGCGGAAAGGGAAACCTCAGCGCGTCACGGGAAAGGGGATGGTGTGTTCCGCATGGGGAGGGGTTCGCTGCCGGCATGTTGCGGGTTAAGGGCGCCGGGGGGGTCATGCGGGACGGTTCAAGCCGCGGGCCGAGGGCCCCAGGGAGGGCGCTGGCTACTGGTGTGAGGTCGGAACCGGTCTACCGGACAGGCTCTAATACGGTCGGGGAAACGCGGTTCCTTTCTCCGCCCGGCCCGACTTTGGCCGAGGCCATCGCCGAGGTCATGCGATGCCGCCCGCCCCATCCCGCCGAGGGCCCCAAAGGCCCTCGGCCAGCGCCCGACCCCCGCAGGGAGGGCGCTCCACGCCCTCCGGGTCGGGCGCTGGCCTCTGTTGTCCATGCGGAACCGGTCTGCCGGACGCGTTCCCACACGGGCGGAAAAACGCGGTGCGTTTTCCTTTTCGCCCGGCCAGAGGTGGCCGAGGCTATCGCCGAGGCCATGCGGTGCCGCCCGCCCCATCCCGGCCGAGGGCCCCAAAGGCCCTCGGCCAGCGCCTGCCCTTCCCCCGGCAGGCGCTCCGCGCCAGCCAGGTCAGGCGCTGGCCTCTGTCAGGGAGGCGGAACCGGGTGTGCCGAGCCGTTCCCACCCGGGCGGGAAAACGCAGTGCGTTTTCTTCTCCGCCCGGCCAAACGTGGCCGAGGCCATCGCCGAGGTCATGCGGGACGGTCGCGACAATCCCGCCGAGGGCCCCAAAGGCCCTCGGCCAGCGCCCGCCCCGCCCCTGGCGGGCGCTGGCCTCTGTCAGTGTTGCGGAACCGGTCGTGCCGCACCGTTCCCCACACGGGCGGGGAAACGCGGTGCGTTTCCTTCTCCGCCCGGCCAGACGTGGCCGAGGCTATCGCCGCCAGCGCCTGTCCCGCAGCAGGCTAAAGCACGATCACCTGGGCGGGGTCCAGCAGCCAGGGCGCGACGATGCCGCAGGTGTCGGCCAGCGGCAAAAGGCACTCGGGCACCTCCATGCCGATCACATCGCGCATGAATCGCGCCCGCGCCTCGGCCCGGGCCAGCACCTCGGGAAACCCCCGCGCCAGATCGGCGCGCAGGCCCTCGTCCGCGATGACATAGCCGTCTTCCATCCGGGTGGAGCCATAGACCGGGTGCGCGGGGATCACATCCATCTGCATCGCCATCCCCGAGACCAGCGGCTCGGCCGAGCCGGCCGAGATCGGCGAGGACAGCCATTCGTCCATCCCGATCAGATGGCCGGGGTTGAGAAACAGGTTGAAGGGATCGGCCGGCAGGGCGGCGAAGATGGCCGCATGCACCGCGCCGCCCGACATCCCGGGGCGCATCATCGAACACCACAGGCTCATCGCCTGCACATAGGGGCCGGCGAAGGTTTCCAGATAATCGTCGGCACCGGCCGGCAGATCGGCGGGCCCCGAGGCCAGCCACCCGGCCCGGCAGATGTTCGACCCCCAGTGACAGATGTTGAACGACATCGGCGCGCCGCGCGTCAGATGCCTTCCGGACGGACCGGCAAGCCCCTGCTGATCGCCGACGGCAAACGTCGGGTGGCACCCCAGCGGCAGGCCGGCGACATGGGCGGCCTCGAAGGCGGCAAAGTCGGTCATGCCCTCGCGCAGGGCAAAGGCCATGCGTCGCAGCGCGGTCCCGGCCAGGACATTGGAAAACTCCAGTCGCGCGATCTCTGCCGCGTCCACCCGCGCGCGCAGGCCGTGGCCGGGGTGCATCATCAGGTCGGTGGCGTTTTCGGCGCGCGAGGCCAGCGCGCGCAGGGGATCGGCCAGAAAGGCGGGCACATCGAGCGCGGTGGCCGGATCGTCCACCTCGTCCGGGCCGAACCATTTCCAGCCGATCACCCCGACCCGCGCCGCGCGCGGCAGGGCGGCACGCAGCAGCGCGTCGATCCGCTGGCTGCCGCGCGGCTGGGACATCAGCGACAATGAGGCGCAAAGCACCGGCGTCACCTCGCCCGCCCGCACCAGAGGCGAGATGGCGGTGTAGGGTAGGCACTCGTTCCCCGCCAGAAGCGTGGCGCGGTCCGGGGTGACGACCAGCACCGCCTCTTCGAAGCGCGGATCAAAGCCGGTCAGCCAGTGGATGTTGGCGAAATGCTCGCGGTCGCCATAGACCACCATCGCCCCGAACCCCCGCGCCGCGCCGGCGGCACGGAGCGCGGCAAGCCGCGCCCTACACTCGGCCAGCGACAGGGGCGGCGGCGTGTCGGGCACCCCGTTGTGGGGCCAGTCGATCCGTTGGATGCGGGGCATGGCGCGGTCCTGTGCGATGGGTCCGCCCGCAGGCTATGCCGCCCGCGCGATCCTGTCACAGGGAATCGCACTCGGGCCAAAAGGCCCCCCACCCCATCCCTCCCCCACAAAGGGGGGAGGGAGGCTCTTTGGTCGGCCAAAGGCGCTTTTGTTCGAAATTTGGCACCCCCTCCCCCTTGTGGGGAGGGGCAGGGGTGGGGGGCCTTGCGAAATACCCTTCCCCCGGGCCCTGTCACGCGCGCCTTGCGCTTGGCCGGCCTTGTCCCTATATCGGCCGGCGAGAGGTTGGCGCGGGCAGGCGCCTCGCCAACCCGGTCAGGTCCGGAAGGAAGCAGCCGTAACGAGCCCCGCTTGGGTCGTTGTCCAGCCTCTCACCCTTTTCCCAGCAGCCACCGCGCGCGATCAGGACCGGCCCATCAGGGCCGAAACCCGCTCGGCCAGCCCGCGCAGGGCCCCGTCGAGCGACCGGCGCAGCCCGTCCACCGCGCGCGAGTAGCTGTCCAGCGGCTCGGCCAGATCGGGAAAGCGCTGGGCCAGCACCGGCGCGTAAAGATAGGTCAGCCCGCCCACGATCACCAGCGTCATTGCCAGCAGAAAACCGATGCGAAAGGCGCCCGATCCGCTGGCCGCAGCGGGCCGTGGCGCGGCGGGTCCTTCGGCTGCGGCCCCACCCGTCCGGGGATCGAGGGTCGCGGTGATCGTCTCGACCTGCGGCAGCGTCTGGCGCCGTGCGCCAGAGGCGGAAAGCGCCCGCTCCTCGACCGCGCGCAACCGCGACTGCCGGGCCTGCTGTTCGTCCCGCCCGCTCGCCGCGGTCTCAAGACCCATCTCGCCCTGAACCTCCAGCGGGGCAGCTTCCTGACGCCGGGCCCGGGTTTCACGCTCGGCCTCTTCGCGCAAAACCTCAAGAACCGAAGGGTCGATTTCCCGCATCGGCGGGGGCATGGCCCCGTCGGAGGGCGTGTCGGCCGCGTCCTCGGGGTCGGGGTCGGGACCCGGACTGGCGGGCCGTTCGGGCGCCGGGGCCGGCGGGGGAGCGCTGCGCGGCTCGCCCCCGGCTGCCAGCGCCAGCGCCTCGGCCTCGGGCGAAAGCTGGAACCAGCCATGCCCGCAGTTCGAGCATTGCACGTCGCGCCCGGTGTCGGGGATCAGTTCCGCCTCGACCTCGTACTCGGCGTCGCAATTTGGACAGATCAGTCGCATCAACCCCGCCATTTCCCGACCGACCGGCCGGCTTGCGCTGATCTTCTACCAACTGCGCGGCGAATATCCAAGTCTTCGTGACCGGCGGGCCCCGCAGGCAGTTGCAACCCGGGGCCCCTTGGGCAATTCTGCGCCACCGACCGGAGGGCTGGGGCAAAGGCTGGGGGCACCCGATTGATCGAGCTTGCGAATGTGTCCTTTTCCTACGGCGGGGGCGAGTTGTTGTCGGATGTCTCGTTGCGCCTGCCGGCCGGATCGTTCCACTTTCTGACCGGCCCTTCGGGCGCCGGCAAGTCGACCCTGCTCAAGCTGTGCTATGCCGAGCTTCTGCCCAGTTCGGGCAGCCTGACCCTGATGGGCCAGGAGGCGCGCGGGCTGGGCCGGGACGACATCGCGCTCTTGCGCCGGCGGATCGGCGTGGTGCATCAGGACTGCCAGTTCCTTGACCATCTGCCGCTGCTGGCCAATGTCGGCCTGCCGCTTGTCGTGGCCGGCAAGCCGGTGCAGCAGGATGACGTGATGGACCTGCTCGGCTGGGTCGGTCTGGAAAAGCTGACCGGCGCCCTGCCCCCGTCGCTGTCGGGGGGCGAGCGGCAGCGCGCGGCGCTGGCCCGGGCGGTGATCATGGACCCGGAGGTGATTCTGGCTGACGAGCCGACGGGCAATCTGGACTGGGAGATGTCGCTGCGCCTCTTGACGTTGCTGGTCGAGTTGAACCGCATGGGCAAGACGATTCTGGTCGCGACCCATGATCTGAACCTGATCCGGCAGGCCAAGTCGCAGATCGCGGCGCGGGTGCTGCGCATCGCCGGGCGGCGCCTGCAACTGGCGGGGGCAGAACTGTGATCGCCCTGCCCGCCTTCCTGCGCGATCCCGGCGGCGGGGTGGTGCCGCCCTCGGGCCCGACGGCCTGGCTGACCACCGCCACGGCCGCCGCGATGGCCTTTCTGGCGGTCTTTGCGCTGGCGCTGTCGCTGGCCTCGGGGCGGCTGGCCGCGCGCTGGTCCCTGGCGCTGGACCGTTCGGCCACGGTGCGCATCTCGGCCCCGGCGGACCAGCTTGCGCTTCAGACCGCCGCCGTGCTGGAGGTGCTGGCCACCACGCCCGGCATCGCGGCGGCCCGCGCGCTTGAGGTTGAAGAGCAAAGGCTGCTGCTGGAGCCCTGGTTCGGCCCCGACCTGCCGCTCGATGCCCTGCCCCTGCCGCAGCTTGTCGAAGTGACCGAGACACCCGAGGGCTATGACCACGAGGGCCTGCGCCAGCGCCTGGCCGCCGAAGCGCCGGGCGCGGTGCTGGACGATCACACCCGATGGCGCGAGCCCCTGGCGCGGGCGGCGGGGCGGCTGCGCCTGTTGGGGCTGGCCTCGGTCCTGCTGATCGGCGGGGCGATGGCGGCGATGATCACCCTGGCCGCAAGGGCAGCGCTGGCTGCCAATGCCCAGGTGATCCGGGTGCTGCGCCTGGTCGGGGCCAGGGACAGCTTTATCGCGCGCGCCTTCGTGCGCCGCTTTACCCTGCGCGCCGGGGCGGGGGCCATGCTGGGCGCCGCGCTGGGCATGGCGGCCGTCGCGGCGCTGCCGGCGCAGGACCAGGCCGGCGGCTTTCTGACCGGCTTGGGGTTTCAGGGCGCGGGCTGGCTCTTGCCGCTCTTGCTGCCGCCGCTTGCCGCGATCGTCGCCTTTCTCGCCACGCGCGCCGCCGCGATGGCCAACCTGCGAGGTCTGAACTGATGATCCTGTTGCGCTGGGTCCTGTCGCTGATCTTCATCGTGCAGATGTATCTGGCCATGCTGGTCATCGGCCTCTTGTGGCTGCCGGCGGCGCTGAGGGACCGCGACGGCGCCACCCGCGCCGCCCATGCCTATTGCCGCTGGGTGGTCTTTTCGCTGCGCGTCCTGTGCGGGCTGGCCTGCGAGGTGCGCGGCACCCCGCCCACCGGCGCGGTGGTGGTGGCGGCCAAACACCAGAGCTTTCTCGACATCATCCTGATCTTTGGCGCGCTGCCCAGCCCGCGGTTCATCATGAAGGACGAACTGCGCTTTGCCCCGATCCTGGGATGGTACGCCCTGCGCCTGGGCTGCATTCCGGTCAAGCGCGGGGCGCGCGGCGCGGCCATCACCCGGATGATGGAAGATGTCAGCTCGGGCATGGCGCGGTCGGGCCAGCTTGTGATCTATCCGCAAGGCACGCGCGTGGCCCCGGGCGCCAGCAAACCCTACAAGATCGGCACCGCCGCGCTTTACGCCCAGCTTGGCCAGACCTGCCATCCGGTCGCGACCAATGCGGGCCTGTTCTGGCCCAAGCGCTCGCTTCTGCGCAAGCCGGGCCTGGCGGTGGTCGAGTTTCTGCCCCCCATCGCGCCGGGTCTGGACAACGGCGCCTTCATGGCCGCGCTGGAAGAGGCGGTCGAGAGCGGGTCAGACCGTCTGATGGCAGAGGCGGGGTTCAGGGCGGAACGTTGACGGCGCCCGGCCCGGCTGCGCCAGCGGTCAGGCCGCCAGGCCCTTGGTGCCAAGGTCAAGAAACTTCTGCCGCCGGTCGCGGATCAGCGCCTCGGGCTTCTTGCCCGAAAGCTCCTTGAGCATGGTTTCGATCGCCTTGCCCACGGCCTCGATCGTCTCCTTGCGCCCGCGCTGCGCGCCGCCCGTCGGTTCCTTGACGATCCGGTCGATGACGCCCAGCTTTTGCAGGTCCTGCGCGGTCAGGCGCAGCGCCTCGGCCGCCTCCTGGGCCTTGTCGGCGTCCTTCCACAGGATTGACGCGCAACCTTCGGGCGTGATCACCGAATAGACCGAATGTTCCAGCATCGCGACCCGGTTGGCGGTGGCAAAGGCGACCGCGCCGCCCGATCCACCCTCGCCGATTATGACCGAGATCAGCGGCACGCCGATCTGCAGGCATTTCTCGGTTGACCGCGCAATGGCCTCGGCCTGGCCCCGCTCTTCGGCGCCCTTGCCGGGATAGGCGCCGGGGGTATCGACCAGCGTGATCACCGGCAGGCGGAACCGGTCGGCCAGTTCCATCAGGCGGATCGCCTTGCGATAGCCCTCGGGGCGGGCCATGCCAAAGTTGCGCTCGATCCGGGTCTTGGTGTCGTGGCCCTTTTCCTGGCCGATCAGCACCACCGGCTGGTCCTGGAACCGCGCGATGCCGCCCATGACGGCGTGATCGTCGGCAAAGTTGCGGTCCCCCGCCAGCGCGGTGAATTCGGAAAACAGCGCCTCGACATAGTCGCGGGTGTGGGGCCGTTCGGGGTGGCGCGCGACCTGGCATTTCTGCCAGGGCGACAGCGCCTTGTAGAGGTCCTTGAGCATGGCCTCGGCCTTGCGGTCCAGCGCCTCGGCCTCGCGCGACAGGTCCGCGCCGGGCGAGGTGCGGGCCATCGCGCGCAGCTCTTCGGCCTTGCCTTCGATTTCGGCCAGAGGTCGTTCAAATTCGAGGTAGTTCATTCGAAGGCTCTCCGCAGGCTGGCCCCCTATATGACCAAACCGGGCGCAAAGTGCAACGGCGCGGGGAGGGATCGGCGGCGTGCCTCAGGTTTCGGCAGAGATCAGCTCTGCCTGTTTGACGATCCCCTCGGCCTGCCTGATCGAGGCGATGTCGACAAGGCGGCCCTTGTAGACGGTCGCGCCCTCGCCCCGGGCCTTGGCCGCCTGCATGGCGGCAAGGATGTCGCGCGCTTCGGCAAGGGCGGCGGCCGAGGGGGTAAAGACCTCGTTGGCAAGCGCGATCTGCCGTGGATGGATTGCCCATTTGCCCACCATCCCCAAGGTCGCGGCGCGGCGGGCCTGGGCGCGAAAGCCCTCGTCATCGGAAAAGTCGCCAAAGGGGCCGTCGACCGGCAGCACGCCATGGCTGCGGCAGGCGGCGACGATGGCGGCGCTGGCCCAGTGCCAGGGGTCGGCCCAGTGGGACGCGCCCTGGCGCAGCATGTAGTAGTTTTCCTGCGTGCCGCCGATGCCGGTGGTCTGCATGCCCATCGAGGCCGCGAAGTCGGCCGCGCCAAGGCTCATCGCGGTCAGGCGCGGGCTGGCGCCGGCGATCTCGTTCACGTTCGCGATGCCGGCGGCGGATTCGATGATCACCTCGAAGGTGACGGCTTTGCTGCGTCCGCGAGAAGCCTCGATCGCGGTGACCAGCGCATCGACCGCGTAAAGGTCGGCCGCGCAGCCGACCTTGGGGATCATGATCTGGTCCAGCCGGTCGCCAGCCTGTTCAAGCAGGTCCACGACATCGCGGTACCAATAGGGCGTGTCGAGCGCGTTGATGCGCACCGACAGCGTCTTGCGGCCCCAGTCCAGCGCGCCAATGGCGGCGATGATATTGGCGCGGGCGGCGGGTTTGTCGGCCGGGGCCACCGAATCTTCGAGATCCAGGTTCACCACATCCGCCGCCGAAGCCGCCATCTTTTCAAAGAGGGCGGGACGTGAGCCGGGGCCGAAGAGCTGGCAGCGGTTCGGACGCGACGGGGGGAGGGGTTGCGGACGAAAGGACATGGGGCCTCGGTAATGATGTGTCGCCGGGATGCCGGGATTGGTTAGATTATTGCGCGGGGATCGGCAAGGAAATTCGCGTTTGCAGAAATGTGCGCTGCGCGCGCGAAGGGAAGCGATGGGGGATCGGGCGGAGAAGGAAGGGCACTGCGTTAGCCGGCCCGTGTGGGACCGGTGGCGGGTGACCGGTTCCGCATAGATGTCAGAGGCCTGCGCCCGACCCGGAGGGTGCGGAGCGCCCTCCCTGCGGGGGTCGGGCGCTGGCCGAGGGCCTTTGGGGCCCTCGGCC
>JBQTIT010000006.1:0-2313 GCA_052387855.1 Paracoccaceae bacterium | reverse complement strand
TCGGCAGGAGCCTTCGTCGTCACGGGGTTCTTTCTCATCTCCACCTCCACGTGGGGTCAAGATGAGCCGCAAACCATCCGCTACGCAATCAGGCTAAACTGTTCCATGGGCGCTGATGGCGGACAGGTAACAAATGAAAGGCCGACCGGGCGGAAAGGCCAAGCCCAAGACGGCCTGCGCCGGGGAACGTTGAAGTACCGATGAGACAACAATGAAAATTCTCTTTCTGGTCAGTTCAATGGGGGGCGGAGGGGCGGAACGCGTTGCCGCGCTGTTGTGCAATGCCTGGGCCGAGCGCGCGGACGAGGTCGTCCTGATGCCAACCTTCTCGGGTCGCGGAGAGATCCACTACGGGCTTGATCCGCGGGTCAGGGTCGAATTCCTTTCCGACCGCGTCAAGGGGCGCAGAAACCGGCTGCTGCGACTTTACGCCCTGCGGCAATCCTATCGCCGCTTGCGCCCGGATGTGGTTGTGTCGTTCCTGACCGACGTCAACGTCGCAGCCTTGCTGGCGGGAATCGGTGTGAAGGTGCCGATCATCGTATCAGAGCGGACGTTTCCGCCTCATCGGTCGCCACCGACCGGACGGCTCACCAGCCTCTTGCGAAAGTTCTTGTACAGACGGGCTGCGCAGGTCGTGGTGCAGACTCTGGATACCGCTGACTGGGTGCGGCGGGAATGTGGCGACTGCAAATTGTCGGTCATCGCCAATCCGGTCTCGGCACCAGCAGCGCCGGAACAGTCGGGCGGCCCGGCGAAGGACCGAAAACTGATTCTGGCCGTCGGCAGGCTGATTGCATCGAAGCGTTTCGAATTTTTGCTGCAGAGCTTCGCTGGTCTTGCGCGTGAATTCCCGGATTGGGATGTTTGCATTCTCGGTGACGGGCCACTGCGCGAGCCTCTGCACCAGGCGGCCGAGGGGCTTGGCCTGCAAGAGCGGGTCCTGTTGCCGGGTTTCAGCAAGACCCCTGGCGATTGGTATTCGCGAGCCGACATCTATGTGCTGACCTCCTCCTGCGAAGGAATGCCCAGTGCCCTGATCGAGGCCATGGCGCATGGGATCGCTCCGATCGCATTCGACATCATGACGGGGCCCAAGGATGTGATGCAGGGCGGCGCGCTGGGAACGCTCTTGCCGGACGATCACCATGTCGGGCGCCTTACCGAGGCGTTGCGGTCCTTGATGTCGGACCATGCGCAGCGGGCGCAGATGGGCGCCGACGCCCGGGCCGTTCTTGACCGACACGCAATGCCAAGGATACTTGCCGAGTGGGACCGGGTTCTACAGGAGGTGACCTGCCCCCCGGCCGTCCCTCGTTCATAACGAGAGTTCTTGGGGCTGCTGGTGGCCGGGTTCGGGTTGGGCAGGCCCGCCGGACAGGACGCAGAGGCGTTGCCGGGACGCCGCAGACTGGAAGATGACGCGGCATTCATCGGCAGCATCAGGGAACTGATGGGAAACCCGGATCAGTTCGCCGAATGAGTGTAGTGTGGCCGCTCCGGAAGAGGTGCAACCGGGGCGAGCAGCCCCCGCTCCATCCAGACTGCATTCAATGAACCTGCGGTCCCGGTCGCATTCGGGTGGCGGAAGCGGTGGGATTCGAACCCACGGTAGGGTTCCCCCTACGCTCAGTTAGCAACCGAGTGCTTTCGGCCTCTCAGCCACGCTTCCGACGTCCCCCATTTAGCCATTGGGGCGCAAAGGGGCAAGGGGGAAAGGACTGGCACTGGGGCCGAAATGGTCAGGAACCACACCATGCGGCTGGCGGTCTGCCAGGCGCACGCGCCGCGATGCCCTGATCAGCGGCCGAGCCGGTCACGGGGTGCGTCGGCTCGGCTTCCCGGGGCCTTGAAAATACTGTCTGCGCCGGCGTGCAGGACGGGGCTGCGCGAAAGGGACGGGCGGGCCGGCGAAAACGCTCGCGAAAGTGATGCCGGGGCATGCGCGGGTTCTGCCCGATCGCCCTGGGAACCTTGCCTTGCGTGCTTTTTGGACTTGCAACCCACAAGCCCTGCCGCTACACCCCCCGCCCATAGACGACCCCCAAAGCGCGGAGAGGTGCCGGAGTGGTCGATCGGGGCGGTCTCGAAAACCGTTGTGGGTTTGCGCCCACCGTGGGTTCGAATCCCACCCTCTCCGCCACTTGCCCTCGCGAATGTCCGTCGTCGAATGCTTTGGAACGGGTGGCCTGATTTTGGAGCGGAGAGCTCGGGCTCATCGGGTTCAGGTTATGCTGCTTGACGCTGATGGTTCAAGCGGCGGTTTTGGATGGTCTGCTGTTTGATGCGCCTCCTTTCAGCCAGGATGGTTTC
>JBQTIT010000005.1:0-3027 GCA_052387855.1 Paracoccaceae bacterium | reverse complement strand
CACCGCCCCATGAAACCATCGCCACCGTCCGCCATGCGCAACCTCCATCTGCTCAAGCAGACCTTCTCGCAGGCGCGGCGCGCATCAGGAACTCATCAATCCAATGGGGCGTGGCCGCCGCTTACGTTCCATCCGTTTGAGCGAACGGTTCACGGTTTCCATCTCTTCGGCGGAGACCAGGCCCCGCTTGACCAGCCCCTCGGCGTGGCGGTCGAACAGCGCATCCAGCATGCCGCGCACCTTGCGGCCCTTTTCGGTCAGCCGCACCCGCACCGAGCGTCGGTCGATCTCTGACCGCTGGTGGTGCATGTAGCCCAGTTCGACCAGTTTCTTGAGGTTGTAGGACACGTTCGAGCCCTGGTAGTAGCCGCGCGACTTCAACTCGCCCGCCGTCACCTCGTTCTCGCCGATGTTGAACAGCAACAGCGCCTGGACCGGGTTGATTTCCAGAAGGTTGATGCGTTCAAAGTCGTCCTTGACGACATCGAGCAAGAGCCGGTGCAGGCGTTCGATCATGCCAAGGCTGTCAAGATAACCGGTCAGGAACGAATTCTTCGAGCCATCCAGCACCGGAGTTTGCAATGTCATCCGTGTCTCCTCGCAGAGGTTCTGTTCGACACAGAGAATCGGCACAAAACGCAAACATCGCGTAAACCGGAACAAGATTCTTTCGACGCCGCGCGCGCGCAACACCGCGCGCCGGCTCAGCCCCGGTCCAGCCGCGCCCGCGCCGCGGCGGCGATGCGCGCGATCATCGGCGCCAGGGGCCCGGGCGCCGGCCTCTGGCCCAGGACCCAGGGCAAGAGGTCGGTGTCGCTTTCGCCCAGCACCGCGTCATAAAGCGCCAGCTCCTGCGGCCCCAGGCCGGCAAGCTCGGCATCGGCAAAGGGCCCCAGAATCAGGTCCATCTCCTTGGTGCCGCGCCGCCAGGACCGCATCCGCATCCGTTTCAGCCGCGCCTCGGCGCTTTCGTCCGTCGCCATCGCTTGTGCCCCCGCGCCCCGCAGCATAAAAGCGGCGCCGCGCCTGTCTTAACCGCCCGAACGGAGCCTTGCCATGGCCTTTCTGTCTGACACCCTCGCCCGCGTGAAACCCTCGCCCACCATCGCGATGACCGGCAAGGCGCTGGAGATGAAGGCGCGCGGGCTGGACGTGATCAGCCTCTCGGCCGGAGAGCCGGATTTCGACACGCCGCAGAACATCAAGGACGCGGCCAAGCGGGCGATCGACGCGGGCAAGACCAAATACACCGTGGTTGACGGCATCCCCGAGCTCAAGGCCGCGATCTGCGAGAAGTTCCGGCGCGAGAACGGGCTTGTCTATACCCCGGCGCAGATCACGGTCGGCACCGGCGGCAAGCAGACGCTCTACAACGCCTTCATGGCCACGCTGAACCCCGGGGACGAGGTGATCATCCCGGCGCCGTTCTGGGTCTCGTACCCCGACATGGTGCATCTGGCCGGCGGCGTACCGGTGCCGGTGGTGGCCGGGATCGAAACCCGGTTCAAGCTGACACCGGCGCAGCTTGAGGCAGCAATCACCCCCCGGACCAAGTGGTTCATCTTCAACTCGCCGTCGAACCCCACCGGGGCGGGCTATTCGCGCGCCGAGGTTCGGGCGCTGTGCGACGTGCTGCTGCGCCATCCCCATGTCTGGATCATGTCCGACGACATGTATGAACACCTCGTGTTCGACGATTTCGAATTCTGCACCCCGGCCCAGGTTGAGCCGCAGCTTTACGACCGCACGCTGACCTGCAACGGCGTGTCGAAGTCCTATGCCATGACCGGCTGGCGGATCGGATACGCGGCCGGGCCGGTGGCGCTGATCAAGGCGATGGGCACGGTCCAGTCGCAAAGCACCTCGAACCCCTCGTCCGTCGGTCAGTATGCCGCGCTTGAGGCGCTGACGGGACCGCAAGACTTTCTGGCCCCGAACCGCGCCCTGTTCCAGCGGCGGCGCGATCTGGTCGTCGGGATGCTGAACCAGGCGCGCGGCATCACCTGCCCGACGCCCGAGGGCGCCTTTTACGTCTATCCCGACATTTCGGGCTGCATCGGGCTGACCAGTGCGGGCGGCGTGCGCATCGCCAATGATGAGGATTTCGCCAACGCGCTGCTGGAGGAAACCGGCGTCGCGGTGGTCTTTGGCGCGGCCTTTGGCCTGTCGCCCAACTTTCGCGTCTCTTATGCCACGGCCGATGACGTGTTGCGCGAGGCCTGCAACCGGATTATCGCTTTCTGCAACGGGCTGCGCTGAGGGGGCCATGACCGGCGAGCTACCCGAATTCTACTTCAGGGTCCGTGAGAACGGGGCGGCGGTGTTTCGCGTCGACACCGAAAACCGCCACCGCCGCATCGAGTTGCAGGAAATCGCCGTCGTCAACATCCGCAACGGGCAGATCAAGCGCCATGGCGAGCGTGCGCTGGAAGCGGCCGAGGTGCAGGCGATCCAGGACTGGATCAAGGCGCGGCAGGCGACCCTGGCCGCGCGCGAGGCGGACGATCTGCACCGCACCATCGACCAGTTGAACCTGACGGCGCAATGGGTGCAGTCAAGGGCCGAGGATGACGACCTTGAGGCGGTGACCGATGCGCTTTTGATGGCCATGCACGATCTGCGCGCGGTTCTGGTCAAGCGCCGGGCGGACCGGGCCACGGGCAAGGTTGCAAAGGACGCCGATCCGGGTTGACCGGGGGGGCATGCCTGGGCAGGGCCCCGGCCCTGTGGGAACCTGTCCGGTAAACCGGTTCCGCCCTCACACCAGAGGCCAGCGCCCGACCCGGCGGGTGCGGAGCGCCCGCCTGGGGGCGGGTCGGGCGCTGGCCGAGGGCCTTGGGGGCCCTCGGCGGGATTGCAGCAACCGTCTCGCATGACCTCGGCGGTGGCCTCGGCCAAAGTCGGGCGGAAAGGGAAATGCGCCGCCCGCCCCGCCTGTCCAGCTCCTCTCGCAAATGGGATGATCCGGGCGGCGTCCTGTGCCATCCTGCCGCCATGACTGCCCCGGGGAAGGAGACCGTCAGATGC
>JBQTIT010000004.1:0-27225 GCA_052387855.1 Paracoccaceae bacterium | reverse complement strand
GGGGCGCGCGCCGTTGTTGGCGGGGTCCAACATGGTTTAATGGGGGTCGCTTAACTTGTTCATAACGCCCCCTTTTAGGGGGGGGGGGGGGTTGGCATTCGAGGTCCTGAACGCGCTGCGCCGGCTGGACTTCGGCACAGGGCTTGAGGCCGGCCTGGCCATCGTCGCCCTGGCCATCGCGCTGGACCGGCTGAGCCAGGCCATCGCGCATCGCGGCGCCGGGCATCCGGCGTCGGGGGGGATGGTGGCGCGGCATCCCTATCTCGCCTCGGCCCTGGCATTCGCGCTGGTGGTCGGGCTGGCCGGGCTGGCCCTGCCGATGCTGCAAACCTACCCCGAGGCGGCGCGGCTTTCGACCAGCCCTTTCTGGGCGGCGCTGGTCGAATGGATCAACATCCGCTTTTTCGACACGCTTGAAGCGGTCAAGAACACGGTCCTGCTGTGGCTGCTGGTGCCAGTGAAGCGGCTCCTGCTCGATCTGCCGTGGCTGGCGGTCTGCGCGCTTCTGGGCCTGGCCGGCTGGCGGCTGGGCGGGGCGCGGCTGGGCCTGCTCTGCGCCGCGCTCAGCTTTCTGATCGCGGCCACGGGGCAGTGGGAAAAGGCGATGATCACCGTCTATCTGTGCGGAATCTCTACGCTTCTGGCCATGGCGATCGGGCTGCCCATCGGCATCTGGGTGGCCGAGCGTGACCGCTGGTGGCGGGTGACGCGCCTGGTGATCGACACGCTTCAGACCCTGCCCAGCTTTGTCTACCTGATGCCCATCGTCATGCTGTTCCGCGTCGGCGACTTCACCGCCATGATCGCGGTGGTGGCCTATGCCGTGGTCGCCGCCGTGCGCTACACCGCCCTAGGTCTGCAAGGCGTCGATCCGCGCCTGATCGAGGCGGGGCGGGCGATGGGCTGCACGCCCTATCAGGTGCTGACGCGGATCAGGCTGAGGCTTGCCCTGCCCGAAATCCTTCTGGGCCTCAATCAGACCATCATGTTCGCCCTGTCGATGCTGGTGATCACCGCGCTGGTGGGCACCCGCGATCTGGGGCAGGACGTGTACATCGCGCTGGCCAAGGCCAACCCCGGCGCGGGGCTGTCGGCGGGTCTGGCCATCGCCTACATCGCCATCATCGCCGACCGGCTTTTGTGGGCGGCGGCTCGGGCCAGCCGCGCGCGGCTGGGGCTGGAGGCGGGCGCATGATCCCGCAGGCGCTGCGCGATCTGCCCTGCTGGCAGGGGCCGATCGAGGCCATCCCGCTGCCGGGCGGTCTGTCGAACGAAAGCTGGAAGGTGACGGACGCCGCCGGCGCCCATGTCGCACGCTTTGGCCGCGACTTTCCCTTTCACCATGTCGAGCGCGCACGCGAGGTGATGTGCGCCCGCGCCGCGCATGAGGCGGGTTTTGGCCCAGCGGTCGAATATGCCGCCCCCGGCGTCAGCGTGGTCCGCTTCATCCCCGCCCGCACCTGGGGCGCGGCCGACCTGCGGGCAGCGCCGGGCCGTATCGGCGGTCTGTTGCGGCGCTTTCACACCGAGATGCCGGCCCATGTCAGCGGGACCGGAACCATCTTCTGGCCCTTTCATGTCATCCGCGACTATGCCCGCACCCTTGTGCACGGGAACAGCCCCTTTGCCGCCGGACTGCCGGTGCATCTGGCCCTGGCGGCGCGGCTTGAGGCGGCGCAGATCCCGATGCCGATCGTCTTTGGCCATCATGACCTTTTGCCGGCGAACATTCTGGACGACGGCCAGCGGCTCTGGCTGATCGACTACGAATATGCCGGCTTCGGCACCGCCATGTTCGATCTGGCCGGGGCGGCCTCGAACGCCGGGATGGACGCTTGCGAGACCGAGGCGCTCTTGCAGGCCTATCTCGGGACTTCACCCGACGACGAGTTCCGCCGCGCCTTTGCCGCCATGCGCTGCGCCTCGCTGCTGCGCGAGGCGATGTGGGCGATGGTGTCGGACCTGCATCTGAACGCGCCGGGGGCGGACTACGCGGCCTATGCGCAGGAAAACCTTGATCGGCTGGCGGCCAGCCTTGCCGATTTCACCAGACATCACGGGGCGCTTTGACATGAACCTTCCCACCCAGGCCCAGATCGTCGTGATCGGCGGCGGGATCATCGGCGCCTCGGTCGCCTATCACCTGGCGCGCGATCACAAGGCGGATGTGCTGCTCTTGGAACAGGGCCAGATCACCTCGGGCAGCACCTGGCACGCGGCGGGGCTGGTGGGGCAGTTGCGCTCGTCCGCGTCGATCACCAAGGTGCTGAAATACTCGGTGGAGCTCTACAAGGGCCTGGCGGCCGAGACCGGACTTGAAACCGGCTGGAAGATGACCGGCTGCCTGCGTCTGGCCACCACGCCCGACCGCTGGACCGAATACAAGCGCCTGGCCACCACCGCCCGCAGCTTTGGCATGGAGATGGAGCTGATCGGCCCGGACGAGGTGAAACGGATGTGGCCCCTGATGGACACCTCTGATCTGATCGGCGCCTCGTGGTTGCCGACCGACGGGCAGGCCAGCCCTTCGGACATCACCCAGTCGCTGGCCAGGGGCGCGCGGATGCACGGCGCGCGCATCGTCGAGGGGGTCAGGGTCACCGGCTTTGCGATGACAGGGCGGCGCATCACCCATGTGCGCACCGCGCAGGGCGAGATCGCCTGCGACAAGGTGGTCAACTGCGGCGGCATGTGGGCGCGCCAGATCGGGGCGATGGCGGGGGTGGCGGTGCCGCTGCACCCGGTCAAGCACCAGTACATCATCACCGACCGGATCGAGGGGCTGGCCCCCGACGCCCCGACCTTGCGCGATCCCGACCGGCGGACCTATTTCAAGGAAGAGGTCGGCGGGCTGGTGATGGGCGGCTACGAGCCGAACCCGCAGGGCTGGGTCACCGGCGACATTCCCGAAAACTGGGAGTTCCGCCTGTTCGACGACGATTTCGACCATTTCGCCCAGCATCTGGAACAGGCCGTCGCCCGCATCCCGGCGCTGGAACGGACCGGGGTCAAGCGGATGATCAACGGCGCCGAAAGCTTTACGCCCGACGGCAACTTCATCCTTGGCCCGGCGCCGGAGTGCGAGAACATGTTTGTCGGCGCGGGGTTCAACGCCTTCGGCATCGCCTCGGGTGGCGGGGCGGGGTGGGTTCTGGCGGAATGGGTGATGAAGGGCGAGGCGCCGCTGGACCTTTGGGCGGTGGACATCCGCCGCTTTTCCGCCCTGCACCGCGACCGCGACTGGGTGGCCCAGCGTACGCTGGAGGCTTATGGCAAACACTACACCGTCGCCTTTCCGCATGAGGAATACGCCAGCGGCCGCCCGCGCATCACCTCGCCGCTCTATGCCCGGCTGGCGGCGCGCGGCGCGGTCTTCGGCTCCAAGCTGGGATGGGAGCGGCCGAACTGGTTCGCCCCGCCCGGCGCCGAGGCGCAGGACCTCTACTCGATGGGCCGGCAGAACTGGTTCGGCCCGGTCGGTGCGGAACATGCCCATGTCCGCGCCCATGCCGGGCTGTTCGACCAATCCTCTTTCGCCAAGTACGAACTTTCCGGCCCCAGGGCCGCCGAGGCGCTGGAATGGATCTGCGCCAACCGCGTCGCGCGCGAGGTCGGCCGGCTGAGCTATACCCAGTTGCTGAACAGCCGCGGCGGGATCGAGGCCGACCTGACCGTCGCCCGGCTGGGTGTGGAGCAGTTTTACATCGTCACGGGCACCGGCTTTCGCACCCATGATTTCGGCTGGATCGCCGACCACCTTCCGCCCGACGGCGCCCATCTGCGCGATGTCACCGAAGACTGGGGCACCCTGTCGCTGATGGGCCCGCAGTCGCGGGCGATCCTGGCGGCGGTGACCGGGGCCGATGTGTCGAACGCGGCGCTGCCCTTTGGCTCGGCCCGCGTGATCACGGTCGCGGGTGTGCCCTGCCGGGCCTTGCGCGTGACCTATGTGGGCGAGCTCGGCTGGGAGCTGCACTGCCCGATCGGCGATCTCGGCCGGGTCTATGACGCGCTGATGGCGGCGGACCCCGGCCTGCGTCCGGTCGGCTACCGCGCGCTGGAAAGCCTGCGCCTGGAAAAGGGCTATCGCGCCTGGTCCTCGGACATCACGCCGAACGACACCCCGCTTGAGGCGGGGCTGGGCTGGGCGGTCAAGCTGAAGTCGGGGGTGCCGTTTGTCGGCCGCACGGCGCTGGAGGCGGCGGCGGGCAGGCCGCAGACCAGGACCCTTGCCACCTTTACGCTGGACGATCCGGACGCGGTGCTGCTGGGCCGCGAGACCATCCTGCGCGATGGCGCCGCCGTGGGCTATCTGACCTCGGGCGGTTATGGATACACGGTCGGCAAGAGCATCGGGCTCGGCTATGTGCGCCATGGCGAGGGGCAGGGGGCGGACCCGCTTGGCGCCGGCGGCTATGCGTTGGTTGTCGCGGGGCAGGTGCTGCCGGCCGGGATCACGCTGGCGCCGCTCTACGACCCGCCGGGCGCCCGCATCAAGGCATGACGCGCCGGCAACACATCGGGGCCGGAGACCCTTGGAGGGAAGCAATCTGCGCGACCCGACAGGAATTGGCATGCGGTTAACGCTGCGAATTGTATGGCAAACGCTACAAAGTGCCGCAGGAACGCCACGGCAGAGATGCGCTTTTCCCTTGTGAATTCGTTTCGGCGGCCTAGGCTTCATCCATGAAAGGGCGCCAGCAAAGGACGCCCGTATCCTGCGGGAGGTGTCCCATGAAAAAACAGCTACTTCTTTCCACCGTGCTGGGCTTTGGCCTGGCCGGCGCGGCAATTGCCGCCCAGGTCGATCCGGCCCACACGCTGGCCGACAACCAGAGCTTCAGCTACTGGCTGCTCGATTCCATCGTCACGCTGGACCCGCAACTGATCGAGTCGGTCGAGGACAGCGATGTCGCCCGCCAGCTCTTTGAGGGTCTTTATACCGAAAGCGCCGCCGGCGATCTGGTGCCCTCGGGCGCCACCGAATACACCCTGTCCGACGACAAGCTGACCTATACATTCAAGCTGCGCCCCGAGGCCAAGTGGTCGAACGGCGATCCGGTCACGGCGCATGACTATGTCTACGCCTGGCAGCGCCTGGTCGATCCGGCCACCGCCTCTTCCTATGCCTGGTACCTGGAACTGACGCAGATGGTGAACGCCTCGGCCGTCATCGCCGGCGAGATGGCCCCGTCCGAGCTGGGCGTCAAGGCGGTCGACGATCTGACGCTTGAGGTCAAGCTGGCGATCCCGCTGCCCTATTTCCCCAAGATGCTGGTGCATGCCTCGGTTCTGCCGGTGCACAAGGCCACGATCGAGGCGCATGGTGCGGCCTGGACCGAACCGGGCAAGCTGGTCGGCAACGGCGCCTATACCCTGACCGAGCACAAGCCGGGTGAAAAGGCCGTCGTCACCCGCAACCCGATGTATTGGAACGACGCGGCGACCGTGATGAACTCGGGCGCCTTCCTGACGGTGAACGACGAGAACATCGCCTTTACCCGCTACGAGGCGGGCGAGCTTGACACGGTCGGCATCCCGACCGGCAAGTACCCCGAGCTTGAGGCCGCCCGCCCTGACGAGGCTTTTTCGGCTCCGCGCGCCTGCACCTACTACTATCTGCTGAACATGGACTCCGAAAAGGGCGTCGCGGCGCTGAAGGATGTCAACATCCGCCGCGCGCTGTCGATGGCGGTCGATCGTGACATCATCACGCGCGACATCCTGAAGTCGGGCCAGATCCCGGCCTATACCTTCACGCCCGCCGCCATGGCCGGCTTTACGGTTCCGGCGGTGGATTATGCCGCGATGACGCAGGAACAGCGCGTGGCCGAAGCCAAGGCGATCCTTGAGGCGGCCGGCTATACCGCCGACAACCCGCTGAAGCTGACGCTGAACTACAACACCTCCGAAGGACACAAGTCCATCGCGGTGGCCATCCAGCAGTTCTACAAGGGCGTGGGTGTGGAGCTGACGCTGAACAACATGGAATGGCAGGTCCATTCCGACATCATGCACGAGCGGACCTACGAGATGGCGCGTTTGGGCTGGTGCGGCGACTACAACGAAGCCTCGACCTTCCTGGACCTGTTCACCTCGTCCTCGGGCTTCAACGACGTGGGCTATTCCAACGCCGAGTACGACCAGTTGATGGCCGAAAGCAAGACGATGGAAGACCCGCAGCCGAACTACACCAGGGTCGAAGAGATCATGGCGGCGGACATGCCGATCATCCCGATCTATCACTACACCTCGTCGCGGATGCTCAAGACCGCGATCAAGGGTTACCCGGACAAGAACGTCTTCGGGAACTGGTACCTCAAGGACCTGTATCGCGCGGCGGAGTAATCGCGCGCGCCGGCAAACTGTCAAAGGGGGCGAAAGCCCCCTTTGATTTTCCTTGGGGATTTCGATGTACAGCTACATAGCCCGGCGCCTCGCTGTCGCGGTGCCAACCTTGCTCATCCTGATCGTGCTGTCGGCGCTCTTGATGCATGCCGCGCCCGGCGGGCCGTTCAATTCCGAGCGCAAGCTTTCGGCCGAGGTTCTGGCCAATCTGGCGGCAAAGTACGGGCTTGATCAGCCGCTGTGGTGGCAGATCTGGACCTATATCCGCGACCTGGTGCTGAATTTCGACTTTGGCCCCTCGTTCAAGTACAAGGACCGCACCGTCAACGACATCATCGCCCAGGGCTTTCCGGTGACGTTGAAATACGGGTTCTACAGCTTCATCATCGCCTCTTTCCTGGGCATCCTCGCCGGGGTTGTGGCCGCGATCCGGCACAACACCGCCACCGATTATGCGGTGCTGACGGTGGCCATCGTCGGGGCCGTGCTGCCGGGCTATGTCATCGCGCCGATCCTGGTTCTGGTCTTCACGCTCAACCTCGGCTGGCTGCCCGGCGGCGGCTGGGAGGATGGCGAGTGGCGCTATCTCGTCATGCCGGTGATCGCGCTGTCGACCGGCTACATCGCCTCGATCGCGCGGCTGATGCGCTCGTCGATGCTTGAGACGCTGAATTCGAATTTCGTGCGTACCGCCCGGGCCAAGGGCCTGCCGGAATGGAAGGTCATCACCCGCCATGTGATGAAGCCGGCGCTCTTGCCGATCCTGTCCTATCTTGGTCCGGTCTTTGTCGGCATGGTGACCGGTTCGGTGGTGATCGACATGTATTTCTCGACCGGCGGCATCGGCAAGAGCTTTGTCGATTCGGCGCTGAACCGGGATTATTCGGTCATGCTGGGCGTGACGCTGCTGGTCGGTGCGCTGACCATCCTCTTCAATCTGATCGTCGATGTGCTTTACGCCTTCATCGATCCCAAAATCAGGTACTGACCCATGTTTTCCGCCAGACTGCGCGCCGGGGACCTGTCGGGCGTCACCGAGATGACCGAGGTCAAGGGCCGCTCGCTGTGGGCCGATGCCCGCAAGCGGTTCATGCTGAACAAGGCGGCGGTGGCCAGCCTGATCATCCTGGTCCTGATCACGCTCTTTTCGCTTTTGGGCGAGGCGGTGGGCCCCTGGACCAACGAAGAGATCGACTTCGGCGTCATCGGATCGGCGGCGACCAAGGGCATGCCCTCGATTGCCTCGGGGCATTATTTCGGCACTGACGATCTGGGGCGCGATCTGTTCGCGCGGACGGCGCAGGGCACGCGAATCTCGCTGATGGTCGGTTTTGTCGGCACCTTCATCGCCGTCACCGTGGGCACGGTCTATGGCGCGGTCGCGGGCTATGTCGGGGGCAGGGTGGATGCCGTGATGATGCGCATCGTCGATATCCTGTCGGCGATTCCCTACATGTTCATCCTGATCCTGCTTCTGGTGATGTTCGGCCGGTCCATGTTCATGATCTTTGTCGGCATCGGACTTTTGTCCTGGCTCGGCATGGCGCGCATCGTGCGTGGCCAGACGCTGAGCCTCAAGCACAAGGAATATATCGAGGCGGCGCGGGCCAGCGGCGTGTCGGGATGGAAGATCATCCTGCGCCACATCCTGCCCAACCTCTTGGGCGTGGTGGCGGTCTATACCACGCTTCTGATCCCCGACATGATCATGGCCGAAAGCTTCATCTCGTTCCTGGGTCTTGGCGTGCAGGAGCCTTTGACCTCGCTGGGCGCGCTGATCGCCGAGGGCGCCAAGACCATCGTCTGGGATTCGCACTGGCAGCTTTACTACCCGCTCGGCTTTTTCGTGGTCACGCTTTATGCCTTTTACTTCGTCGGTGACGGGCTGCGCGACGCGCTCGATCCAAAGGACCGCTGACATGTCTTTGCTTGATGTCCGCGATCTGGGCGTGACCTTTGCCACCAATGACGGCACCGTGACGGCCGTGAATTCGGTCTCGTTCACGCTGGAGCGGGGCCAGACCCTGGGCATCGTGGGCGAAAGCGGCTCGGGCAAATCGCAGCTTTCCTATGCGATCATGGGTCTGTTGTCGCGGAACGGGCGGGCGACGGGGTCGGTCCTGTTCGACGGAACCGAGATACTGAATGCTCCGCCGGCGGTGATCGCGCCGCTCAGGGCGCGGCGGATGGCGATGGTGTTTCAGGATCCGATGACCTCGCTCAACCCCTACATGCGGGTGTCGGACCAGATGGCCGAGGTGCTGATCCACCACCAGGGCCTGTCCAAGGCCGACGCGCTGGCCGAATGCGTGCGCCTGCTCGACGCCGTCAAGATCCCCGACGCAAAGGGGCATATCCGGCTGTATCCGCACGAGTTTTCCGGCGGGATGCGCCAGCGCGTGCTGATCGCGATGGCGCTTTTGTGCCGCCCGGACCTCTTGATCGCGGACGAGCCGACCACGGCGCTTGACGTGACGGTGCAGGCGCAGATCATGACGCTCCTGCGCGAGTTGCAGGCCGAGTTCGGCATGGCCACCATCCTGATCACCCATGATCTGGGCGTCATCGCCGGGTTCTGCCGCGATGTCATGGTGCTTTACGGCGGCCAGGTGATGGAGCGCGCGCCGGTCGAGCCGCTGTTCGCCAGCCCCTCGCATCCCTATTCGCGCGGGCTGCTCAGCGCGATCCCGCGCGTCGATACCCATGACGATGTGCTGGTGACGATCCCCGGCACCCCGCCCAACATGCTGCGCGCGCCCAAGGGCTGCCCCTTTGCCCCGCGCTGCGCCCATGCGGGCGATGACTGCGCCGATCACTTCGCGCCGCTGACCGAGTTTGCCCCCGGGCGCGCCAGGGCCTGCAACCGTAGCCTGGAGGAGCTTGCATGACCGCGCCGCTTCTGGATGTCCGCGATCTGCGGGTCAGCTTTCACATCCGCCGCGAGGGTGACATGCCCTGGACCGCCCCGCGCGAGCTCAAGGCGTTGAACGGGGTGAATTTCACCCTGAACGCGGGCGAGACGCTGGGCATCGTCGGCGAAAGCGGCTGCGGCAAGTCCACGCTGGCGCGCGCGCTGATCCAGATGGTCCCGGCGCGCGGCAAGGTGATCTGGAACGGCACCACCGACCTTGTCTCGTTGCCGCCGCGCCAGATGCTGAAATACCGCTCGGATATCCAGATGGTGTTTCAGGACCCCCTCGCCAGCCTGAACCCCAGGATGAGCGTCGGCAACATCATCGCCGAGCCGCTGCGCACCCACCACCCCGACCTGTCCGCCGCCGAGGTCAAGGCCCGCGTCCGCGCGATGATGGAGCAGGTCGGCCTTTTGGCCAACCAGATCAACCGCTATCCGCACGAATTTTCCGGCGGCCAGTGCCAGCGGATCGGCATCGCAAGGGCGCTGATCGTCCGGCCCAAGCTGTTGATCTGCGACGAGCCGGTTTCGGCGCTGGATGTCTCGATCCAGGCGCAGGTGATCAACCTTTTGGCCGAGTTGCAGCGCGAGCTGGGACTGGCGATGATCTTTATCGCGCATGACCTGTCGGTGGTGAAACACATCTCTGACAGGGTGATGGTGCTGTACCTCGGCCGCACGATGGAGGTGGCCAGCAGTGCCGAGCTGTTCGGCAACGTCGTGCATCCCTACACGCGGGCGCTGCTGTCAGCGGTGCCGATCCCGGACCCGATCAAGGAACGCGCCAAGCAGGTGATCCCGCTGGACGGCGAATTGCCCTCGCCGATGGCGCCGCCCTCGGGCTGCGTGTTCCGCACCCGCTGCCCGCAGGCGGGCGAGCGCTGCGCCCGCGAGGTGCCCGATCTGCTGGGCGGCAGCCACCAGGTCGCCTGCCACAAGGCGCTAATCCCCGCCTGACAGGGCCGGACGGCCGTCTGCGGGATATTCCCCGCGCGGCCCCGCACGGCAGAAATCCCCGGGGATTGCTGCCGTCAGATCGGAGCAGACCGTTCGGAATTGAAAACAGACGCGCGGCGGGCGGGCATCGCCGCTCGCCGCGCGCAAATCCGTGGTCCAGCCGGTGTTACCGACCGATACGGCCGAGCAGGGCCGTCAGGGCGGGCGAGCCGCCGGTCCGGGCGATGATCCGCTGGATCGCGGCCCGCGCCTGCGCCGTCTGGAGGGGGTTGAGCCTTGGCAGTGTTGCCCGCTGCGACAGCACCGTCACGATACTGACGACCGCGGCCTGTGCCTCCGGGCTGCCGGGCTTGGCACTGGACAGGACAGCGCTGAGGTTCCCAAGCCCCGCACCGGAAGCAATCCGGGCGATCACAACAACTGCCTGCGGTGAAAAGACCAGAGGGACTGTCACCGTCGGCGTTGGGGTGGCAACCGGAGCGCCGCCCGCAAAGGCAGAGGTTCCTGTAACGAGGCTGATCGCGACTGCGGCGGACAGGGCTGCCGACTTGAATGAGTACGTCATGCGCTGTTTCCTTCAGAATGCGTTGGGTATGGAATAGGACAGCGAGAAGGTGGCCCGGCGGTCACCGTCCTCTGCAAGAACGTCGTCAAGCAGCACCGACCCCGAAAGACCCTCGATCCCCGGCAGGGTAAAGCCGACCCCGAGGTTCAGGTTGCTGCCGTCATGCGAGACGCTCGCGCCAAAAAACTCGGTAAAGCCAACGCCAACGCCACCGAACGGGGTAAGGCTGCCACCCGCCACCGCATCAAGGCCAAGAGTGACCATGACCGGAAGGGCAGAGCCGCCCGGAAGCGTGCCAAAGGTGGTGACGGCGGCGCTTGCCGAAAGGTCGTTGGCCGCAGAGTCGCCCCAGCCCGCGATGTTGTTGACGCCAAGAGACACATAGGTGGGCATCGACAGCCCAAGCCGCGTGCCCATGCTGACGGCAAGAAAACCTGAATCGCCGAAATCGGACAGATGAACAGAGGTGATATTGGCGCTGACGTTTACGCCGATCCCCTCTTCGGGGTCGCCAAAGGCGGTGCCGAAGGACAACGATCCATCCATACCCGACCCGCCCACGCGGTCCAGGGTGCCCGAGATGGACCCGAAGACCGTACCGCCCGGTGCGACGGTGCCCGAACCAACGCCCTGTACCGACACGAATTTCGGTGGCGTCGCGCTTTGCGCGAGGGCCTCGAGCACGGCGACGAAGTCATCACCACTTTCCTGAGCCGATGCCCCACTGACAGCCGCCGAAATGGCGACAAGAGTTACGACGGCTACAATGTTTTTACGCGGCGGGGACGTGTGCTCTCCTTCAAATATACTTCGGCAAAAGGATAACCTCTATCTGTGGTGTTTGTCAACGAAGGTGTCCGCCGGCGTCATGCGGCGTTCCCGATTTCCCGGGCGCTGCGGCACTGTTGTATCAATCGGCTTGCGGCTGGACTTTGCCGGGAGCAGTCGCCTGCCTTTCCGCACTGCGTTTCAATGTCCGTCCCCCGACGAGGCAGCAGATTGCCAAGATGCCCCAAGCGGCGCGGGGCGTGCCTTCGCTGCCCGAACGGTGATCCGGCCTGTCGGGTGCGCGATGCAGATCGGCCCACCGAACGCGATGACCCCCCAGATGAGCGGCCCGCCAACGTCTTGTCGCTGTTCGAGAAATTTGGCTCCGGCGGTAGGGATCGAACCTACGACCAATTGATTAACAGTCAACTGCTCTACCGCTGAGCTACGCCGGAACACCGCGGGGTCTATAGCAAGGGGTTCTGGGGGCGTAAAGGGGCATCGGGCGAAAATTCGGGCGAAAACGCGCGGCGGAACGATGCGGCAGGTTCGGGGAAGGGATCGGCGGCAGCGCGGCCTTCCTGCCAGAGTTTGATCAGGTGGGCCAAGAGGTTACGCTCGGCCGCCGGCCACAGGTGGCGGGGCGTGTCGGCGTAGACCACGCCGGTCAGCGCCGCGATGCCTGCCCCCTCGTCGCTCAGCGCCGCCAGCACCGCCTGCTCGCGCTGGCGCCGGTGGGCCAAGAGCGCGCCGATGCGTCCGGCGGGGTCGGTCACAACCTCGCCATGGCCGGGCAGCGCCACCTGCCAGGGGCGCCGGGCGAGACGCTCCAGGCTTG
Organism: Paracoccaceae bacterium; assembly: GCA_052387855.1. Lineage (GTDB taxonomy): Bacteria > Pseudomonadota > Alphaproteobacteria > Rhodobacterales > Rhodobacteraceae > CAIYZT01. Next base: position 14,835 of record JBQTIT010000004.1, on the reverse strand, counting down.
CCATGTAATCGGCCATGTCGCCATCGGGCGGCGAGACCAGCGAGGTCGACCAGCCCATGACGTGATCGCCGCTGAAGAGCCGGCCTTCGTGGGCAAAGGCCAGGTGGCAGCCGGTGTGCCCCGGGGTCGCCAGCACCTCGACCCGCAGCGCGCCAAAGGCCAGCACATCGCCGCCTCGGGCCACGATGTCTGGATTGTGGTCCAGATCGAAGCCTTCGGCGCCGGGGGACAGGCCCCTTGCCGCAAGCTCGCGCATGACCGCCGACCGGCCGGCCCCTGCCGGGCCCGCGCCGATCACCGGCGCCCCGACATGGGTGGCCAGGCGCCGGGCAAGGGCGGTATGGTCAAGATGGCCATGGCTGACCAGGATCGCCGCGATGCTCTCGGCCGGCTCCAGCGCCGCCAGGATCGCCGCGAAATGCGGCTCCAGGTCAGGGCCGGGATCGATCAGCACCACCGTGCCGCGCCCCAGGAGATAGCTGTTGGTTCCGCTGCCGGTCAGGGCCGAGGGGTTGTCCGCCCGGATCCGGCGCAGGTCCGGGGCGAGCCAGGTCATGGTCATCGGCGCCCTTTCCCTTGTGCGGCGGCGGGGCTAGTCTGCCACGATGACGTTGCGTTTGAAATCCATTCTTCCCCGGGGTCTGTACGGGCGCACCTTGCTGATCCTGATCGTGCCGATCGTGGTGATCCAGCTTGTGGTTTCGGTCGCCTTCATCCAGCGCCACTACGAGGGCGTCACGCGGCAGATGAGCCAGAACATCCTGATCGAGTTGCAGGATATCCTTGCCGGCGCCGCCTCGCTGACCGGCGATGCGGCGGCGGCGGCGGTGCGGGACCGGGCGGCGGCGCTGGGGATGCAGGCCTTTGTCCCCCCGCGCGAGCCCATGCCGGAAGGCTCGCGCATCGGCTGGATCGACCTTTCGGGCAAGGCGATGGCCGAGGTGCTGGGCGCGGGCCTGCCCGGGCTTGGCGCCGTCGATCTGGCCGGAAATGCGCGCTTGGTGCGGCTGTGGCTGGTGCTGGAGGGCGGCCAGACGGCAGAGATCGCGTTCGAGCGGCGGCGCGTTTCGGCCTCGAACCCGCATCAGCTTCTGGCGGTGATGATCCTGGCGTCGATCCTGATGACCGCCATCGCCTATGTGTTTCTGCGCAACCAGATCACCCCCATCCGGCGCCTTGCGCAGGCGGCCGAGGCCTTTGGGCGCGGCGAGGTGCTGCCGTACCGGCCGCGCGGTGCCTCCGAGGTGCGGGCGGCGGGGGCGGCGTTTCTGGCCATGCGGGCGCGGATCGAGCGGCAGATCGAAAGCCGCACGCTGATGCTGTCGGGCGTCAGCCATGACCTGCGCTCGCCGCTGACGCGGATGAAGCTGGGGCTGTCGTTTCTGCCCGAGGACGAAGAGACGCGGGCGCTTGCCCGCGATGTCGAGGACATGGAGCGGCTGGTCGAATCCTTTTTGACCTTTGCGCGGGCCGACACGCTTGAAGAGACCGTCGAGGTTGACCCCGCGTCGCTGGCCGACGAGGTGGCCGGGCGCCTGCGCCGTCTGGGGGCCCGGGTGACGGTCGAGGCCGCGCCGGCCCGTCCGCTGCGCCTGCGCCGCGAGGCGGTGCTGCGGGCGCTTGAAAACCTGGGGTCCAATGCGGCGCGCCATGGCACCGAGGTGCGCCTGAGCCTGCGCGAGACGGCGACGAGTTGCCTTTTCGCGGTCGAGGATGACGGCCCCGGCATCGCGCCGGACCTGCGCGAGCGGGCGCTGGAGCCGTTCCAGCGGCTGGATTCGGCGCGCGATCCGAACCGGGGCGGCGGGGTGGGCCTGGGCCTGTCGATCGCGCTTGACGTGGCCAGATCGCATGGCGGCACGCTGCGGCTGGGCACCTCCGAGGCGCTGGGCGGGCTCAAGGCCGAACTCATCCTGCCGCGCCAGGGCCCGGGCTGAGACCTCGCGTCAAGGTGAAGCGATGTGCGCGCCGAAAGGTGGACAGGACCGCCGCGCGGCGCAAGGAATGAGGCGGCAGGACGGGCAGGGGGCGGGGGATGCTGGACGGACGGATGCGAAGGCTGATCGACCCGCCGCTTGACCGGGCGGGCAGGCGCCTGGCCGGGTGGAGCATTTCGGCGGCGGCGGTCACGCTGTTCGGCCTGGCCCTGGGCCTTGGCGCGGCGCTGATCCTTGCGCTTGGCCTGCCGGGCTGGGCCGCGATCGTGCTGCTTCTGGCCGGACGGGTCGCCGACGGACTTGACGGCGCGGTCGCCCGGGCGAGCGAAAGCACCGACTTTGGCGGGTTTCTCGACATTTTTTGCGATTTCGTCTTTTACGGGGCGCTGCCGCTGGCCTTTGCGCTGCGCGATCCGGCAAGCGCCGTCCCGGCGGTCTTTCTGCTGTTCGGCTTTTACGTCAACGCCGCGAGCTTTCTGGGCTTTGCCATCCTGGCCGAAAAACGGGGCATCAAGACCGCTGCGCAGGGGCAAAAGAGCCTTTATTTCAGCGCAGGGCTGATGGAGGGTTCGGAAACCATCCTGTTCTTTGTCGCGATGTGCCTTTTTCCGGCGGCGTTTGGCGTGCTGGCCTGGGTCTTTGGCGGCCTTTGCCTGGTCACGGCGGCGGCGCGGGCGGGCCTGGCCTGGCGGGTCTTTGGCGCCCGGGCGCCCTGATCGGTCCGCCTGCCCTTGCAGCCCCCGGGTCGCGGCACTAAGACTCTGGCAATCAACGGGCGTTACATCTGTATCGCCAAGCAAGGGGCGATGACGATGCGCGATCCGATTGACACCTACATGAACACGCTCGTGCCGATGGTCGTCGAACAGACCAGCCGGGGTGAGCGGGCCTATGACATCTACTCGCGCCTGCTGAAGGAGCGGATCATCTTTCTGGCCGGCCCGGTGCATGACGGCATGTCCAGCCTGATCTGCGCGCAGCTTCTGTTTCTTGAGGCGGAAAATCCGTCCAAGGAAATCGCCATGTACATCAACAGCCCCGGCGGCGTGGTCACCTCGGGCCTGTCGATCTATGACACGATGCAGTACATCCGGCCCAAGGTCTCGACCCTGGTGATTGGGCAGGCGGCCTCGATGGGCTCGCTCTTGCTGACCGCCGGGCACAAGGGCATGCGCTTTTCCCTGCCCAACAGCCGGGTGATGGTGCACCAGCCCTCGGGCGGGTATCAGGGTCAGGCGACCGACATCATGATCCACGCGCAAGAGACGCAAAAGCTCAAGCGGCGCCTGAACGAGATTTACGTTCGCCACACCGGAAACGAGCTTGCCACGGTCGAGGCGGCGCTGGAGCGTGACAACTTCATGTCCGCCGAGGATGCCAAGGACTGGGGCCTGATCGACGAGATCCTGCAGGCGCGCGGCAAGGAAGAGCCGGCCAAGTAGCCGGGCCGTCCGGGTCCGGCAGCACTTTCAGATTGTGGAGCCCCGGGCCTTGGCCTAGACTCCACCTATGGCGCCCGCGGGGCGGAACGCAGAGGATACCGATGGCAAGCCATTCCGGAAGCGACAGCAAGAACACACTTTACTGCTCGTTCTGCGGCAAGAGCCAGCACGAGGTGCGCAAGTTGATCGCAGGTCCGACCGTGTTCATCTGCGATGAATGCGTCGAGCTTTGCATGGACATCATCCGCGAAGAGACCAAGACCAGTGGTCTCAAATCCTCGGACGGGGTGCCCACCCCGCGCGAGATCTGCAAGGTGCTGGACGATTACGTCATCGGCCAGATGCATGCCAAGCGGGTGCTGTCGGTGGCGGTTCACAACCATTACAAGCGCCTGAACCATTCGTCCAAGACCGATGTCGAGCTTGCCAAGTCCAACATCCTTCTGATCGGCCCGACCGGCACCGGCAAGACCCTGCTGGCGCAGACCCTGGCGCGCATCCTGGATGTGCCCTTTACCATGGCCGACGCCACCACCCTGACCGAGGCCGGCTACGTCGGCGAGGACGTGGAAAACATCATTCTCAAGCTGCTGCAAGCCTCTGAATACAATGTCGAGCGTGCGCAGCGCGGCATCGTCTATATCGACGAGGTCGACAAGATCACCCGCAAGTCCGACAACCCCTCGATCACCCGCGATGTCAGCGGCGAGGGCGTGCAGCAGGCGCTGCTCAAGATCATGGAAGGCACGGTTGCAAGCGTACCGCCGCAGGGCGGGCGCAAGCATCCGCAGCAGGAATTCCTGCAGGTCGACACCACCAACATCCTGTTCATCTGCGGCGGGGCCTTTGCCGGTCTGGAAAAGATCATCGCGCAGCGGTCCAAGGGGTCGGGCATCGGCTTTGGCGCCGAGGTCAAGGACCCCGACGCGCGCGGCGTGGGCGAGCTGTTCCAGGAGCTTGAGCCCGAAGACCTGCTCAAGTTCGGTCTGATCCCCGAATTCGTCGGCCGTCTGCCGGTCATCGCGACCCTGACCGATCTGGACGAGGCGGCGCTGGTCACCATCCTGACAGAGCCCAAGAACGCGCTGGTCAAGCAGTACCAGCGCCTGTTCGAGATCGAGGGCGTCAAGCTGACCTTTACCTCCGATGCCCTGATTTCGATCGCCAAGCGCGCCATCCGGCGCAAGACCGGCGCGCGTGGCCTGCGCTCGATCATGGAGGACATCCTGCTTGACACCATGTTCGAACTGCCCGGACTCGAGGGTGTCGAAGAGGTCGTGGTGAACGAAGAGGCGGCAAGCCACGGAGCCAAGCCGCTGATCGTGCATGTGGAAAACCGCAAGAAAGAGCCCGCCGCCGCCGGCTGAGCGCGCTCTGCCCCGTTCGCGCGCCACGAGCGCGGCCAACCCCTGGCCGCGCTCGCGGCTTTTCGCCCGGCCGCCGCTTGATGTCGCTTTTCGGCGTCACGGCCCCGCCGGCCGCGCTAAGATGCCCGAAACTGCTGGGAGCGCGCGATGAAACTGGTCAAGCTTGAAACCTTTGGAAACCCCTTTGTCTGCTTCGTGCGCGCGACGGCCGAGGACGGCAGCACCGGCTGGGGGCAGATGTCGACCTACTACGCCGACCTGACCGCGCAGATCTTTCATCGCCAGATCGCCCCGCACGCGCTGGGCCGCGACTGCCTTGATTTCAAGGACACGCTCGATCTGATCTACGAGCGCGAGCACAAGTTTCCCGGCTCTTACCTGCGCCGCGCCATGACCGGCCTTGACACCGCGCTGTGGGACCTGCGCGGCAAGCGCGAGGAAAAGCCGGTGGTGGCGCTCTTGGGCGGCAGCCCCGGGCGCCTGCGGGCCTATGCATCGTCGATGAAGCGCGACATCACCCCGCAGGACGAGGCAGCGCGCTTTGTCAGACTGCGCGACGAGCTGGGCTTTGACGCCTTCAAGTGGCGCGTGGGCGCCGAATGCGGCCGCAATGGCGATGAATGGCCGGGCCGCACCGAAGAGGTGGTGCCGGTCGTCTCGCGCGCCCTGGGGGACGGGATCGACAAGCTGGTCGATGCCAATTCCTGCTTTCAGCCCGCCCGCGCCATCGAAGTGGGCCATATTCTGGTCGACAACGGCATCGGCCACTACGAAGAGCCTTGCCCCTATTGGGAATATGACAACACCGCCCAGGTCCGCGCCGCCCTGCCCATCGACATCACCGGCGGCGAGCAGGACTGCGAGCTGTCGTCGTGGCAGTTGATGATCGAGCATGGCTCGGTCGACGTGCTGCAACCCGATGTGATGTACATGGGCGGCATCCACCGCACGCTCGAGGTCTGCCGCATGGGCGCGGCCGCCGGTCTGCCGATCACCCCGCACGCCGCCAACCTGTCGCTGGTGACGATGTGCACCATGCACCTTCTCAAGGCGATCCCGAACGCCGGCAAGTATCTGGAGCTGTCGATCGAGGGGCTGGACTATTACCCCTGGCAGCAGGACCTTTTCCTGGGCGAGCCCTATGCGGTCGAGGCGGGCCACGTCACGGTGCCCGATGCCCCCGGCTGGGGGGTCGAGATCAATCCGGCCTGGCTGGACAGGGCCGACTACAGGGTCTCGGCCTTGTGAGCCGGGTCGCGCTGGTCACCGGGGCGGGGTCGGGCATCGGACGGGCCGCGGCGCGGGCGCTGATGGCGGCGGGATGGCGCGTGGCGCTTCTTGGCCGGCGCGAGGCGACGCTGCGCGAGACCGCCGGCGGGCAGCCCGCGCTGATCCTGCCCTGCGATGTGGCCGATCCGCCCGGCGTCACGGCGGCCTTTGACGCGCTTGGCGCCGAATGGGGGCGGCTGGACCTCTTGTTCAACAACGCCGGCATCGCCGCCAGGGCCGCCCCGATCGACGAGATTCCGGTGGCGGACTGGCTGGCGGTCAGCGCCACCAACATCACCGGCATGTTCCTGTGCGCCCGCGCCGCCTTTGGCATGATGCGCCGCCAGAGCCCCCAAGGTGGGCGCATCATCAACAACGGCTCGATCTCGGCCCATGTGCCGCGCCCGGGCTCTGCGCCCTACACCATGTCGAAACACGCCGTGACTGGTCTGACGCGGACCCTTGCGCTGGACGGGCGGGCCTTCGACATCGCTGCCGGGCAGATCGACATCGGCAACGCGCTGACCGAGATGGCGGCGGGCTTTCCGCGCGGCGCGGCCCAGGCCGATGGCTCGGTCCGGCCCGAGCCGGTGATGGATGTGGCGCATGTGGCGCGGGCGGTGGTGCAGATGGCGGACCTGCCGCTGGACGTGAACGTGCCCTTCATGACGCTTATGGCGCGCGACATGCCCTATGTCGGGCGCGGATAGCGGTCAGTCAGTCCGCCTTGCAGTACATCTCGTACATCAGGCCCATCAGCCGCGCCGCCCGGCCGTCGGCGATGGAATAGTAGATCGTCTTGCCGTCGCGCCGCGCCTGCACCAGCCCTTCAAGCCGCAGGCGGGCAAGCTGCTGGCTGACGGCGGCCTGGCGCGCGCCCAGCAATTCCTCAAGGTCAGAAACCGATTTCTCGCCATTGACCAGGTGGCACAGGGTCATCAGCCGGCCCTCGTGCGACATCGCCTTGAGCAGCATGGCGGCATCGCGCGCATGCGGCGCCATGTTCGCCTCGAAATCGTCGGCCAGGTCGGCCAGGCTTTCATCTGGTTGCGGTGCTGACAAGGTTGAACCCCGGGTTACGAAACAAGGGGTTCTTAACATGGCTTCGGGGGCTTGGCGAGGTGCCAGTGGCCCCGGCCCCGCGCGGCGCGGGGCGGGCGCGGTCGGGTGGGGGGCCGCACGCACCCAAGGCCCCGATTGGGCCCTTGTGCCGCCTTGCGTTTTGCGTGCCACGGTGCATCTGTTCTGGCAGGGCCACCTCATCACGATTCTGGAGACAAGATCATGCGTCAGTCGGCGTTTTCGGCGCGGGGGCGCTTTTGGCGCGGCAACCTGCACACCCATTCCACCCGCTCGGACGGCGTGCTGGACCCGGCCGAGGTCTGCCGCCGCTACCGGGCGGAGGGGTACGACTTTCTGGCGCTGACCGACCATTTCGTCGGGCTCTGGGGCTATCCGATCGTCGATACACTCCCCTTCCGCACCAATGAATTCACCACGATCCTGGGGGCGGAACTGCATTCGGGCGCCATGGCGAACGGCGAGTTGTGGCATATCCTGGCGGTCGGGCTGCCGGCCGATTTCGCGCCGTCCAATTCGCCGCATTTCGTGCCCAACCCGGACCAGGAGAGCGGGCCCGAGATCGCGGCCCGGGCCGTGGCCGCCGGCGCCTTTGTCGCCATCGCGCATCCGCAATGGTCGGGCCTGACGGTCGAGGACGGGCGCGCGCTGGCCGGCATCGCGCATGCGGTCGAGATCTACAACCACGGCTGCGCCATGGGATGCGACCGGCCCGACGGCTTTGTCCTGGCCGACCAGCTTTTGACCGAGGGGCACGATCTGACCCTGATCGCGACCGATGACGCGCATTTCAACGAGCCGGACCATTTCGGCGGCTGGACCATGGTCAAGGCCGAGGCGAACGAGCCCGAGGCGCTGTTGGCCGCGCTCAAGCGTGGGGATTTCTATTCAAGCACCGGGCCCGAGCTGCACGATGTGCGCATCGAGGGCGGCAAACTGGTGGTCGAATGCTCGGCCGCCGCGTCGGTCGTCGCCATCGGCTGGGGAACGGGGGCCAAGGCGGTGCATGGCCAGTCGCTGACCCGGGCCGAGGTGCCGCTGGAGCGGCTGAACAACAGCCCCTGGGTGCGGGCAGCCGTGATCGACGCGGCGGGCCGCCGGGCCTGGTCGAACCCGATCCGCACCGGGTTCAGAGCGCCCAATCCGCGCAGGCTTGCCGGGGTCAGGGTCTGACCTCGGGCGATAGAGCATTGCTCTTCATGAGTGCCTCACCGAGCAATCTTGCTCCGGCCCTGGTCAGATGCCCGCCGTCAAACGACAGGGGTTCTCCGGCAGCGTTGAAAAGGCGACAACGCTCTGAATCGTCGCCGCAGATCATTCTGCTGATGTCAATGAATCGAAATTCCCGAAGACGACCGCGCATATAGGACTGGATCTCATAGGAATTTGACGAAATCGCGTTTGTGGCGCCCGAACGTTGCCCAACCGGAATATCAAGCAAAAATCTTGCGTTGATCTCTCCAAAGTTCTTGGTCCCGAAAATGAAAACCGGCTTGTCGAATTTCGTCTCCAGATTCTCAACGCTCGCAGGCAGTCTTTCGGCAACCCACATTGACCATGCGGATGCCAGCCAGATATAATCGGCCTGCGCAATAAGTTGCGTCAGCGCTTCATTGTCGTACCACCCCAAAAGCCGGCACCGAGGGTACTTCCTGGCGTCTATCTCTTTGGAGAAGTCCTCATCGAGATACAGGTTTCCGCACTCAGAGTTGATTTGATGGGTGGTGAATTGAAAGTGGTCACTCAAGCCACTTTCCTAGACTGCGTTGATCACGTCCTTGCCGTAACTGTCGCCAATTAAAACTACCTTCTTTCGTTCGTGATCGTTCGAATCGAAGGCAGAAAGATTCAACGCATCGAACCGACGTGAAACATAGCTGCCGGCGTCCGCCAAATTTTCAAATATACCAAGATACTGTTCCGGAAATCGACTGGGGAAGCCTTCGCTCTTATATCCGGAAATGCCGAAAATGGCAATGAATGCCAGGCCGAGGAACGCCAACCGGAAGACGGTCATCTGACTGAAGCGCTGCTTTCTGAAGGGCTGCTCGACGTACCGCCAGGAAAAGTATGACGCAACAAACGTCAATGCAATAAGAAGCGCAGTCGTGGTTGCTGTGAGCTCAATGCCCCCGTGTCTTGAAAGGACGAATATCGGCTGGTGCCACAGGTAAGCGGAGTAGCTTACAAGTCCTATGGACACAAGTATTCCGGCGCCAAGAAACTTGCCCACAAGGTTCGCTTCATTGGCGAAGACTATTACCAAGGCGGTCCCGATAACGGGTGCAAGTGCTGCGTAGCCGGGAAATGGGGTGCTTCTGTCAAAACTGAAAATCGAATACAAAATGAGAAGCAAGCCGAGAGCCCCAAAAAAATCCGAAACGCGCTTGTGATGTGTTTTCCGACTGCCGTTGGCATCGGAAAGATGAATTGCAATCAGGGAACCGACCAACAACTCCCAGAGCCGTGTCGGCAGCAGAAAGAATGCTGTGTCCTGGTGCACAGAGGTCACCCAGACACTTAAAGAAAGACTGATCAGAAGTGCAGTTGCCAGAAGAGTGTTGCGAAGAGTTCTGCTTTTTCTGGTAAGGGCGAGAACCAGGGGAAAGAGCAGATAATACTGCTCCTCAACCGCCAGTGACCATGTGTGGAGGAGAGGTTTCAGCTCCGCTGCCTCTGAAAAATACCCACGTTCGGACCAGAAGAAAATATTTGAGGCAAATACGGATGTCGCAAATATGCTTTCCGAGAAGCTCTTGAAGTCATGCGGCAGCAAAAGGGTCCATGCCCAGGGAATCGTAACGAGTATTACAAGAATCAAGGCTGGCAAGATGCGCCTCGCTCGGCGCTCGTAAAAGTGCAGGAGCGAAAATCTACCTTGTTCCATGTCGGAGAGGATGATCGAGGTGATCAGATAGCCGCTGATCACATAGAAAATGTCGACGCCAATAAATCCGCCGCTAAAAACTTCGATGCCGGCATGGAAAAAGATGACCGGCAGCACTGCAAGCGCCCTGAGTCCGTCAATTTCCCTTCGATAGTTCAATTCAAATCCCCATCAAGTGTTGCTTTTCTAGTTTAGGGAACCCCTGGTTGCCGGACGGGTGCGTTCGGCCTGGCCCCGCTCCGGCTCGGAAAAGGCAAAGGTGCAGCCAAGCTGCGCCATCAGGCTTTCCTGCGTCTTGGCCAACTGGCGCCGCGTCAGGGGGGCCCAGGGCCCGGGGTCGGCGATGTGGCCGGCCGCGTGCAGCGCCTGGCCCAGCGCGGCAAAGTCGAGCTGGGCAAAGTCCGCCCATGAGGTGCGCCTTGCGTTGTCCCGCGTCCAGATGCGCTGGATGGCGTCGATCACCAGCGGCTTGCGGCCGGTGAACCCGGTGATCTGCGGCAGCATGTCGACCGCACCCGCGGTGCGGCGCAGCACGATGGCCAGATCCTGCGCCGGGGTGCCGACAAAGCCGAACAGGTGCAGGGCAGAGCTGTCCGGCCCGATGATCTGCCGCGCGCCAAGGTAGGTCGCGATCTGCTCCTCGATGCTGTGCTGTTCGGGCAGAAAGGAGGTATAGCCTTCGGCCGCCAAAAGCCGCTCCAGCACATGCTCGGCCAGGATTCCGCCGCGGCGGTTCTTGTAGCCGGCGCGGCTGATATAGATCCTCTCGGCCCCCTGCCGCGGCGCGACGGCGCGAAAACGGCTTTGGAAATAGGCCCTGGCATAGGGCGTTCCCGCCGCGAGCGCCCCCAGCCCAAAGCCCTGGCGCGGCACGATCAGATGCTCGACCTCTGTCGTTTCGGTCACCCGGATCAGGGGAATCCTGATCCCCAGCAGGTCAAGAAGCTGTTGCTGCTGCACCGCGCGGTTGGCCGGCCGCTCGCCCCGTGGGTTGAGAAAGACCAGCCCGTCAAGCGGCTCGTCCAAGAGGTCAAGCGCCCAGAGGCGTGACATGGATTCAAACAGGAAGTGCCCGAAATGCCACCAGTATTCGCCGGCGAACAGGTAGCGGCCCCTGAGATACTTCGCCGGCTTGACCTGGTCGCGGTCGACAAAGCCGATCTCGCGCAGGCCGCCCTGCCGGATGGTCAACGCATCGACCACCGGCGCGCCCTGCGCATCGACCACACTGTACCCCCGCGCCCGGGTCTCGGGCACGATCAGGGCCGCGTCAACGCGCGTCAGCGGCTCGCCCCGGTTGGCGGAGACCTGTGAAAAACTCTTGTCCGCCATGGTCTTGAACTCGTCGAAAGGTCCGGGGCACTGACTGCATTGGCGCAATCTGGTCGAACTCTGCCGGAAAGTCACGCGGTCTCAATGCGCATTCAGGCGGCGCAGAACCATCCGCGTCAGGCGCCGGTGCATGCGCGAGGTGCGGTGACGCAGGTGCATGGCGGCAAAGACCGGCTGCGCGATCGGGCCGACATCGGCGACATAGGCAAAGCTGCCGGTCTCGACCAAGGCCCTGGCGGCATCGGCCAGCACAAAGGCCGAGCCTCCGAGCGCGCCCAGAAGGCCGACCACCGCGCTGTTCTGCCCCGAGGCGAGCGGCGCCTCCACCATCTCGGGCAAGAGCTGGCGGTGCGCGGTGTCAAAGGCCGGGGCATAGGCGCCGCGGATGTAACGCCCCAGCGTCAGCCCCGCTTTGCGGTCCGCGTCAGAGGAAACCAGCCGGTACTGCACATCGCCCAGGGTCGCGACATGCAGGTCGGGCAGCGACTGCGGCGAATAGAGCACGGCAAAATCCAGCACGCCGCGCTCCAGATCCTTGCTCATCTGCGCCGAATAGTCCGGCTCGATGTAAAAGGCGCAGTCCGGCAGGGCGCGGCGGAAATCGGCCACCCATTCGCCGATATGTCCGGCCGCCAGATCGTTCTGGATGCCGATGCGCAGGGTCAGGGCGGTCTCGCCGGCGGGGGCCACGGCGCGGCGCGCCTCGTTCCACTCCTGGCGCAGGATGCGGGCGTGCTGCTCGAACCGCAGCCCCGCCGTGGTCAGATCGCTGCCCGCGCGCGAGCGGTTGAAGAGCCGCCCGCCGATGGCGCCCTCCAGCGCGACGACACGGGCCGAGACGGTGGACTGCGTGACGCCAAGCCGCTCGGCCGTGCGGTGAAAGCTGCGCGTCTCGATCAGATCGAGGAAGGTTTCCAGGAGTTCGACCTGCATATCGTGTGTCCCGTGCTGATCGGAATTTCCGATCAATAGCGCCGCGATTGCCGAATTGAAAGCCGGACCCGAAAAGAGAATACTCCGCGCGAGCAAGGAGAGCAGGCATGAGCGAGTTTCCCACCCAGGCCCGGGTCGTGATCATTGGCGGCGGGGCGGTCGGCGCGTCGAGCCTTTACCATCTGTGCAAGGCCGGCTGGACCGATTGCGTGCTTCTGGAAAAGAACGAGCTGACGGCGGGTTCGACCTGGCACGCGGCGGGCAACGTGCCGACGTTTTCGTCGTCCTGGTCGATCATGAACATGCAGCGCTACTCGGCCGAGCTTTATCGCGGGCTGGGTGCGGCGGTCGACTATCCGATGAATTACAACGTCACCGGCTCGGTCCGTCTGGGCCACAGCCGCGAGCGGTTGCAGGAGTTTCAGCGCGTCGTCGGCATGGGCCGCTATCAGGGGATGGATCTGAACATCCTGACGCCGGATGAGGTCAGGTCGGTCTATCCCTTTGTGGAAACGCACGATCTGACCGGCGCGCTGCATGACCCCTATGACGGCGACATCGACCCGGCGCAACTGACCCAGGCGCTGGCCAAGGGCGCGCGCCAGATGGGCGCGCGGATCGAGCGCTTCTGCCCCGCGACCGGTGTGCGCCGCGAGGGGGGGGAATGGGTCGTCTCCACCCCCAAGGGCGAGATCCGCTGCGAAATCGTGGTCAACGCCGCCGGCTACTATGCCCGCGAGGTCGGCAAGTGGTTCGGCCGCGATCTGCCGATGACGGTGATGAGCCACCAATACATGCTGTTCGACACCATCCCCGAGCTGGAAAAGTGGACGGCAGAGGTCGGACACAAGCTGCCGCTCCTGCGCGATGTCGACAGCAGCTATTACCTGCGGCAGGAAAAGCACGGCTTCAACCTTGGCCCCTACGAGCGGAACTGCAAGGCGCATTGGGTGACCAAGGACGATCCTTTCCCCCAGGATTTCTCGTTCCAGCTCTTCCCGGACGATCTTGAGCGGCTGGAATGGTACATCAACGATGCCATGGCCCGGGTGCCGCTGCTGGCGCAGGCGGGCCTGAGCAAGGTCATCAATGGGCCGATCCCGTATACGCCCGACGGCAACCCGCTGATCGGCCCGATGCCCGGCGTTCCGAACGCCTTTGAGGCTTGCGTCTTTACCTTCGGCATCTGCCAGGCCGGCGGGGCGGGCAAGGTGCTGGCCGAATGGGTGACCGAGGGCGCGACCGAATGGGACATGTGGTCCTGCGATCCGCGCCGCTTTACCGGCTTCGAAGACCCCGATTACTGCGTGAAGAAGGGGATCGAGGTTTACGGCCACGAATACGCCATGCACTTCCCCCACCACGCCTGGCCCGAGGGGCGGGACAAGAAGCTGTCGGCGGTCCATGCCCAGACCGGGGCGCTGGGCGCGGTCTATGCGCCCTACAACGGCTGGGAGCGCCCGGTCTGGTACGCCCGCCCCGGCGATGACACCTCGGAAGACGCGCAGCGCACCTGGGACCGCAAGGGCCCCTGGTTCGACGCCGTGCGGCAAGAGGCGCAGGCCGTGCGCGATGCCGCCGGCATCCTCGATTTGCCCGGCTTCAGCCGCTTTGTGCTGAAAGGCGACGGGGCGGCCGACTGGCTGTCGCGCCAGATCACCGGCAAGGTGCCGACTGTCGGGCGGCTGGGCCTGGCCTATTTCGCCGACGACAAGGGCCGCATCGTGACCGAGATGTCGGTGGCGCGCATGGCCGAGGACGAGATGGTGCTGATCACCGCCGCGACGGCGCAAAGCCATGACGGCGAATGGCTGCGCCGGCATCTGGCGCCCGGGCTGAGCCTGACCGACCACACCGCCGAATGGTCGACCCAGATCCTCACGGGGCCGAAATCCCGCGCCATTCTGGGCGAGGTGGCGCAGGCCGACCTGACCAGGGGCTGGCTGACGCATCAGACCGCCCGCATCGCCGGGGCCGAGGTCTGGCTGTGCCGGGTGTCCTTTGCCGGCGAGTTGGGCTGGGAGATCCACTCGAAAGTGGCCGATACCGAGGCGGTCTGGAACGCGGTGCTGCGCGCCGGCAAGGGCCACGGCCTGCGCCCCTTTGGCATGTTCGCGCTGAACAGCCTGCGGGTTGAAAAGGGCTATCGCGCCTGGAAGGGCGATTTGTCGACCGACTACACCATCCTGCAAGGCGGGCTTGACCGTTTCGTCGACTGGGCCAAGCCCTCTTTCCGTGGCAAGGCGGCGCTGGAGGCCGAGCGGCAGCGCGGCGTGACCAAGCGCTTTTGCACCCTGGTGATCGAGGCGGGGGACCAGGACCCGCCCTATATGTCGACCATCTGGCACGAGGGTCGGGTCGTGGGCGAGCTGACCTCGGGCTATTACGGTCACCGCACCGAAAAGGTGATCGGGCTCGGCATGCTCAGGGCCGAAGTGAACCTGCCGGGAACCCGGGTCGAGGTCGAGATCTTTGGTGTCCGCCATCCGGCAACGGTGATGGAGGACGCCCCGCTCTGGGACGCCAGGAACGAGCGCATCCGCGCATGACAACGGGGGGGGGGGGGGGGGGGGGGGGGGCCCCGCCCC
>JBQTIT010000003.1:0-170308 GCA_052387855.1 Paracoccaceae bacterium | reverse complement strand
CCGCCCGAAATGGCCGAGGCTATCGCCGAGGTCATGCGTAATCGCTCGCCCCATCCCCGGCCGAGGGCCCCAAAGGACCTCGGCCAGCGCCCGACCCCCCCAGGGAGGGCGCTCCACGCCCTCCGGGGCGGGCGCTGGCCTCTGTCGTCCATGCGGAACCGGTCTACCCTCACCGTTCCCACACGGGCGGGGAAACGCGGTGCGTTTCCTTTTCCGCCCGACTTTGGCCGAGGCCCCCGCCGAGGCCATGCGAGCCGCAAGCCCCATCCCCGGTCGAGGGCCCCAAAGTCCCTCGGCCAGCGCCTGCCCGTCCCCCGGCAGGCGCTGGCCTCTGTGGTCTCATGTGGAACCGCTCACCCGGACAGGCTTCAACACGGGCGGGGAAAAGAAACACCTGACCTTTTCCGGTCCCTCCTCCCGCCTCACACAATCTTTATGCCGCGCCCCCCCACTTGCACTGGCCGGCCCCCCTTTGGCATGCGATGATGCGCCAAAGGACGCGCCATGGCCCGCACACCACAGGACACATCGCACAGCCGGCGCGAACGCGGGTTCGAGCCCGCCTCAAGCCTGCTGCGCGCCCAGATCCGCGCCGTCGGCGAGACGCGCGGCTTTGCCCTGACGCGGCTCCTCACCCACTGGACCGATATCGCCGGGCCCGACCTTGCCGCCGTCACCCGCCCGGTCAAGATGTCCTACGGGCGGGCCGAGGGGATGGGCGCCAGCC
This sequence comes from Paracoccaceae bacterium, assembly GCA_052387855.1. Lineage (GTDB taxonomy): Bacteria > Pseudomonadota > Alphaproteobacteria > Rhodobacterales > Rhodobacteraceae > CAIYZT01. The sequence goes on along the minus strand of JBQTIT010000003.1, from coordinate 169,581 downwards.
TCAGCCTGCTGGTGCAGGCGGCGCATGCGCCCATGGTGCAGATGGCCCTGCCGCGCCTCAAGGAAAAGGTCAACGCGGTCTATGGCTACAATGCCATCTCGCGCATCAGCCTGACCCAGACCGCCGCCTCCGGCTTTGCCGAGGGCCAGGCGGACTTCACCCCGCGCCCCGCCGCCACCTCCGCGCCCGACCCGGCCGCGCTTGCCCGCGCGGCCGCCCAGGTCGCGCCAATCCATGATGCCAGCCTGAAGGCAGCCCTTGAGCGGCTGGCGCAAAATGTCCTATCACGCAGAAAACCATCGGAAGGCAGTTCGACATGATGATGAAACTCGCGGGCCTTCTTGGTGCCCTGACCCTTTCGGCCGCCCTGGCCGCCCCGCTGACGGCCCAGGACGCCCCGGTGGTCGAGAACCCCGTCACGGGCAACCCGGACTCAACGGTCACCCTCCTGGAATATGCCAGCTACACCTGCCCGCATTGCGCCAACTTCCATGCCAACGTCTATTCAAGGATCAAGCCGGAATACATCGACACCGGCCTGATCCGGTTCGAACTGGCCGAAGTCTACTTTGACCGCTACGGGCTCTGGGCCTCGATGCTGGCGCGCTGCGGCGGGCCTGATCGCTACTTTGGCATCCACGACATGCTTTTTGACAAGCAGGCCGAATGGGTGGGCGGCGAAAGCCCCGCGCAGGTGGTCGAGAACCTCAAGAAGATCGGCCGCACCGCCGGGCTTGACGATGCGGCGATGGATGTCTGCCTCAAGGATCAGGCCATGGCCGAGGCGATGGTGGCGCATTTCGAAGCGGGCATGACCCGCGATCAGGTCGAAGGCACGCCCACCTTCTTCATCAACGGCGTCAAGCATTCGAACATGTCCTACGAGGACATGAAGGCGCTGCTCGACGCCGAGCTTGCCAAGTAGATGAGCGCGCCCCTTGACGGCATCCGGGTCATCGAACTGGCCCGGATTCTCGCCGGGCCCTGGGCCGGGCAGACCCTGGCCGACCTTGGCGCCGAGGTGATCAAGGTCGAGGCGCCCGAGGGCGACGACACCCGCCAATGGGGCCCGCCCTTCATCGACCATGGCGGCGAACGCGCGGCCGCCTATTTCCACGCCTGCAACCGGGGCAAGAAAAGCATCACCTGCGATTTCCGCACCCCCGAGGGCCAGGACATCGTGCGCCGCCTGGTCGCGGGCGCCGATGTGGTGATCGAGAACTTCAAGGTCGGCGGGCTGGCGAAATACGGGCTGGATCACGCAAGCCTGCGCGCGGTGAACCCGGGGCTGGTCTATTGCTCGATCACCGGCTTTGGCCAGACCGGCCCCTACGCGCACCGGGCGGGATATGACTTCATCATCCAGGGCATGGCCGGGCTGATGTCGGTCACGGGCGAGCCGGCGGGCCAGCCGCAAAAGGTCGGCGTGGCCGTCACCGACATCTTCACCGGCGTCTATGCCACCACCGCGATCCTGGCGGCGCTGATCCAGCGCGGCAAGAATGGCGGACAGGGCCAGCACCTGGACCTGGCGCTGATGGATGTGGCGACCTCGGTGATGGCCAACCAGGCGATGAACTACCTGGCCACCGGCAAGGCCCCGCAGCGCATGGGAAACGCCCATCCCAACCTTGCGCCCTATGCGGTGTTCGACTGCGCCGATGGCTGGATCATCCTGGCCACCGGAAACGACGGGCAGTATCAGCGCCTCTGCGCCATCCTCGGCATCCCGGCGCGCTTTGCCTCCAACGCCGACCGCATCGCCGCCCGGGACGAGATGACGGCCGAGATTACGGCGGCCAGCCGGGGCTGGACCAAGGCCGACCTTCTGGCGGCCTGTGAAGGCGCAGGCGTGCCGGCCGGCCCGATCAACGATTTGGCCGAGGTCTTTGCCGACCCCCAGGTCATCGCCCGCGCCCTGCAGATCGCGCCGGGCGGCGTTCCGGGCCTGCGCAGCCCGTTCGGCTTTTCGGGCGCCGAACTCAACCTCGACCGCCCGGCGCCGCGCCTGGGCGAGCATCAGGCCGAGATTCTGGCCGGGCTTTGAAAAGGGGGCGCCGCCCCCTCGGGCTGCGCCCTCACCCCCGGGATACTTGGGCAGAGAAGAAGGGAGATTCCCGCTTTGCCCATTCACTTTGGCCCCAATATCCTCAGGGGGTGAGCCGCCTGCGGCGAGGGGGCCGAAGGCCCCCTGCGCGGCCGGGCCCGGGACTGCGGCGAAAGGCTTGTCTGCCCCGGCAAGCGGCCTCATATAGGGAGCGAGCGCAGGAGAAAGCGATGGCCGAAGACAGGTTTCCCGGATGGCACGGCACGACGATCCTGGCCGTCCGCCGGGGCGGGCAGGTGGTTGTGGCCGGCGACGGGCAGGTCTCGCTGGGCAACACGGTGATCAAGGGCTCGGCGCGCAAGGTGCGCCGCCTCTCGCCCGGGGGCGGCGATGTGGTCTGCGGCTTTGCCGGGTCGACCGCCGATGCCTTTACCCTGCTCGAACGGCTGGAGAAAAAGCTGGAGGCCGCGCCGGGCCAGCTTGCCCGCGCCTGCGTCGATCTGACCAAGGATTGGCGGATGGACAAGTACCTGCGCAACCTTGAGGCGATGCTGATCGTCACCGACGGGCGGCTGCTGTTCGTGCTGACCGGCGCCGGCGACGTGCTGGAGCCCGAGCATGACGTGGCCGCCATCGGGTCGGGCGGCAATTTCGCACTGGCCGCCGCGCGCGGCCTGATGGAGACCGATCTGGACGCCGAGGCCATCGCCCGCCGCGCCATGGCCATCGCGGCCGAGATCTGCGTCTTTACCAACGGCACCCTGACGGTGGAGAAGATCGTTGCCGGCTGAGACGCTTGCCGGGCTGCGATTCGATCCCGTCACCGCCGGCGATCTGCCGATGCTGGCCGGTTGGCTGGACCGCCCGCACTGGCGCGAATGGTGGGGCGATCCGGCGCAGGAGCTTGGCTATATCCGCGACATGATCGAAGGGCGCGACGATACCCGCCCCTTTGTCTTTTCGGCCCGGGGCGTGCCGCTGGGCTATATCCAGGTCTGGCGCATCGCCTCGAACCGGATCGAGCCCTGGCTGACCGAGGCGCCCTGGCTGGCCTGGTTGCCGGATGAGGCCCTGGGCGTCGATCTTTCCCTTGCCGATCCCGGGATGCTGTCGCGCGGCGTCGGCTCGGCGGTGCTGGCGGCCTTTGTCGCCAGCCTGCGGGCCGAGGGCGCGCGCGAGATCGTCATCGACCCCGATCCGGCCAACCTGCGCGCGGTGCGGGCCTATGAAAAGGCCGGCTTTCGCGAGATCGAAGCCTTTCGGGGCAGGACCGGCGACTGCCTCTTGATGCGCCACCATGGCGAGGAGTGACCATGACCGACCTGACCCCGCGCGAGATCGTCTCGGAGCTTGACCGCTTCATCATCGGCCAGCGCGAGGCCAAGCGTGCCGTCGCCGTGGCGCTGCGCAGCCGCTGGCGGCGCAAGAACCTCGGGCCAGAGCTGCGCGACGAGGTTTACCCCAAGAACATCCTGATGATCGGTCCGACCGGCGTCGGCAAGACCGAGATCGCGCGCCGCCTGGCCAGGCTGGCCCGCGCGCCGTTCCTGAAGGTCGAGGCGACCAAGTTCACCGAGGTCGGCTATGTCGGCCGCGATGTCGACAGCATCATCCGCGATCTGGTCGACACCGCGATGTCCGACACCCGCGCCCGGATGCGCGAAGAGGTGCGCGCCCGTGCCCGCGCCGCCGCCGAAGAGCGCGTGGTCGAGGCGCTGGCCGGCAAGGACGCGCGCGAGCAGACGCGCGATCTTTTCCGGGGCAAGCTGCGGCGGGGCGAGCTTGACGACACGATGATCGAGATCGACATCCACGACAGCGCCCCGCCCGCCATGTTCGGCGCCATGCCGGGCATGGAGAGCCAGATGCAGGGCTTGCAGGACCTGTTCAAATCCTTTGGCGGGCGCACCAGCCGCAAGCGCGTCTCGGTCGCGGCCAGCTATGATCTCTTGATCGGACAAGAGGCCGACAAGCTGTTGGATGACGAGGCGGTCCGGGGCGCCGCGCTGGAGGCGGTGCAGGAAAACGGCATCGTCTTTCTGGACGAGATCGACAAGATCTGCGCCCGCGCCGATGCGCGAGGCGCCGACGTCAGCCGCGAAGGCGTGCAGCGCGACCTCTTGCCGCTGATCGAGGGCACGGTGGTTTCGACCAAATACGGCCCCGTCAAGACCGACCATATCCTGTTCATCGCCTCGGGGGCCTTTCACATCGCCAAGCCGTCTGACCTGTTGCCCGAATTGCAGGGCCGCTTGCCGATCCGGGTGGAGCTGCAACCCCTGACCGAGGGCGATTTCGTCCGCATCCTGACCGAGACGGAAAACGCCCTGACGCGGCAATATGCCGGCCTGATGGCGACCGAGGGGGTCACGGTCCGCTTTACCGAGGACGGCATCAAGGCGCTGGCGCGCATCGCCGCCGAGGTCAACCGCGCGGTGGAAAACATCGGCGCGCGGCGGCTTTACACGGTGATGGAGCGCGTGTTCGAGGATCTTTCCTTTACCGCCCCGGACCGCGCGGGCCAGGCCGTGCAGGTCGATGAACGCTTTGTCGAAACCAATGTCGGCGCGCTGGCCCGCTCGGCCGACATCTCGCGCTATGTCCTGTAACTTCAGACCCGGAAAACGTCATGAGCAAACTGCATCTGGTCTTTGGGGGTGAGCTGGTCTCGCCGCAAAAGACCGTCTTCAAGGACCCGTCGAACCTGCATGTCGTGGGGATCTTTCCCGACTATGACACCGCCCACCGCGCCTGGAAGGCCGAGGCGCAGCGTACAGTGGACAATGCCCACATGCGCTATTTCATCGCCGCGCTTGACCGGCTGCGCGAGGATGGGACCTCGGACAGCCGCGACGGACAGGGCTGAGCCGGCGCGCCGATGGCTTTTTCGGTCGGCCTGACGCTTTACAACATGGTTCACGGCCGGCCGGCCGGGCCCCCGGCCGATTGGCCGCCACGGCCGGCGGGCCGGCTGGTCTGGCTGCACGCGCCCTCGGGCGAAAGCGTTTCGGGCTTGGCGGAGCTTGGCCGGCGTCTGGCCGAAGAGGATGGGGTCACCGTGCTGCTGACCCTTTCAGGCACGGGCGAAGGGCCTCCGCCGCCGATGCTGTCGCCCGCCCCCCCCGCCGACAGCGCCGCTGAGGTGGGCGCGTTCCTGAACCACTGGGCGCCCGACCTGATCCTTCTGGCCGAGGGCGAAATGCGCCCGGCCCTGATGCACGAGGCCGCCGCGCGCAAGCTGCCGGTGCTGCTGGTCGAGGGGCGCAGCCCGCGCCTGCTGCACGGGCGTGACCGCTGGTATCCGGGGCTGATGCGCGCCTGCCTGGCCTCGCTCCACTCGGCCAGCCTGCTTGACGATGCCGCCGCCCGCGCGTTTCGCAAGGCCGGGCTCGACCCCGAGCGGATGCGCGTCGGCGGGCGCCTGGAAAGCACGCCCCTGCCCCTGCCCTATCTGGAGGCCGAGCGCGCGGCGCTGGCCGCTCTCCTGGCCGGCCGCCCGGTCTGGCTGGCCATGTCGGTGCCCCCGGCCGAGCACGAGGCGGTGATCGCCGCCCATCGCCTTGCGCAGGGCCAGTCGCACCGCCTGCTGCTGATCCTGGTGCCGCAGGACCAAGGGCAGGCCGCCGACCTGGCGCGCCGGCTGGAGGCGGACGAAGGCTGGCAGGTGGCGCGGCGCGGCGCCGAGCAAGAGCCCGACCCCGACATCGAGGTTTTCATCGCGGACCAGCCGGGCGAGGCGGGCCTGTGGTATCGCCTGGCGCCGGTCACCTATCTGGGCGGCAGCCTGGCCGGGCCGGGCTGCATCGACGATCCGCTTGCGCCCGCGACCACCGGCTCGGCGATCATCCATGGCCCGCTCAGCGGCGATCACGACCGGACCTGCGCCCGCCTTGGCGCGGCGCTGGCGGCCCGGATGGTGGCCTCGGCGCCCGATCTGGGCCATGCCCTGACCGACCTGTTGTCACCGGACCAGGCGGCGCGCCAGGCCCACGCCGCCTGGGGCGTGGTGTCGGAAGGGGCCGAACTGTCGGAGGCGCTTGTGACGCAAATCCGCGCCCTGATGGACGGGGACCGCTGATGCGCGCGCCCCGGTTCTGGTACGCCCCCCCCCAGGCGCCGACCCTGGCGGCGCGGCTTCTGGCGCCGCTCGGCTGGCTGACGGGCGCGCTGGCCGCTTGGCGGGCACGGCGGGCGGGAACGCGCGCGGCAGTGCCGGTGATCTGCATCGGCAACCTTACCGTCGGCGGCACCGGCAAGACCCCGGCGGCGATCGCGCTGATCGAGCGGCTGACGGCGCGTGGCCGGCGCGTGGTGGTGCTGACGCGCGGCCACGGCGGACGGCTGAAAGGGCCGGTGCAGGTCGATCCCGCGCTGCACGGGGCCGCCGAGGTGGGCGACGAGCCGCTCTTGCTGGCCGGCTTTGCCCCGACCGTGGTGTCGCGCGCGCGGGCCGCCGGGGCACGGCTGGCCGCAACGCTGGGCGCCGAGGTCATCGTGATGGACGACGGCTTTCAGAACCCGGCGCTGGTCAAGGATCTGTCGATCCTGGTGGTCGACGCCGAAACCGGATGGGGCAACGGGCGCTGCCTGCCGGCCGGCCCGCTGCGCGAGCGGCCCCGCGACGGGCTGCGCCGTGCCCATCAGGTGCTGCTGATCGGTCCGCCCGCCGCGCGCGGTGCGATGCCGGCGCTCGGCCTGCCGACCAGCATGGCCGAGATCCGGCCGCTGGTGACCGGCTTTGACTGGAAGGGCGCCCGTGTCGTCGCCTTTGCCGGCATCGGCCGGCCCGCCAAGTTCTTTGCCACGCTGCAAGAGCTTGGCGCGTCCCTTGTCAGGGCCGAGGCGCTGGACGACCATCAGCCGCTGACAGAGCCGCTGCTGCGCCGGCTTGAGGCCGAGGCCTTGCAACAGGACGCGCTTCTGGTGACCACGGAAAAGGATGCAACCCGCCTGCCGGAGGCCTTTCGCCCCAGGGTCCTGACCCTGCCGGTGCGGCTGGACCTGGCCGACTGGACCCACATCGACCGCGCGCTGACGGAGCTTGGACTTTGAGCAAGGCAGGGGGCCTTCAGCCCCCTCGCCGCAAGCGGCTCACCCCCTGAGGATATTTTGGCCAAAGTGAACGACCAGGACGAAAGCCCCCCTTCTTCTCTGCCCAAATATCCCGGGGGTGAGGGCGCCAGCCCGAGGGGGCGGCGCCCCCTGTCGCGGGGAAGGGTCAGATCGCCGACTGGATCCAGTTGGCCAGCGCGGCCTTGGGCGCCGCGCCGATCTTGTTCGAGACGACCTGACCGTCCTTGAACAGAAACAGCGCCGGAATGCCGCGCACGCCCAGAACGGCGGGGCTGTCGGGGTTCTCGTCGACGTTGACCTTCACGATCTTGACCTTGCCGGCATATTCGGCCGCCAGCTCTTCCAGCGCCGGGCCGATCTGGCGGCAGGGGCCGCACCATTCGGCCCAGAAATCGACGACCACGGGGATCGCGGATTTGCGGACCTCGGTATCAAAGGTGGCATCCGTGACAGCGACGGTGTTGGCGCCCATGGCGTCTCTCCTCAGCGGCGGGTTGGGGGATGAACCTAGGCACGCCGGCAGGGATCGTCAAGAGATGGTGGCGCGGTCCAGTGCCTGCCTCACGATCTCGGGATCGAGCGGCATCAGGCTGGCAGAGGCGGTCCACAGGATCGCCGCGCGCAGGCGCCGCCCGGGATAGACCTGTGCCAGCAGATGGACATAGGCGCCCATCTGGCGCAGCAGGCCCTCGGGCACCTCGCCGGCACTGGCAGGGACCTGGCGGTTCGACTTGAAGTCGATCAGCGTGACCTCGTCCGGCCCGACGATCAGCCGGTCGATGGTGCCCAGAACCCGCCGGCCACCGATCGCGCCGGTGATCGGCACCTCGCTGAGCGCCCCGGGGGCAAAGAGCGGCGCAAGGGCCGGGTCGCGCACCACGCGCGCCGCCTCGGCCAAGGCGGCGGCGCGCAGATCGTCCTCGGGCAGCAGCGCCGCCGCAAGGGCGGGCCAGTCTTCCGGGGCGGCGCCGGGCAGATGTTCCAGCAGGCGGTGGATCGCGGTGCCGCGCCGGCGTGCCGCCTCGCCTTCGGCGCTGCCGGCCTCCTCGTCGGGCTCGCCGGGCAGCACCTTGGCGCCGCCGAGGTCCGAGGGCGACAGCGGCGGCGCGGGGTGGTCGGGCGCGGGGTGGCTGCGGCCTGCCCAGTCCGGCAGGTCCGGCAGATCGCCCGCCGGCGCGACCGGGGCCGGGGCCGGGGCGCCCAGCGCGGGCGGAAACTGGCCATAGAGGTGGACGCGGCCCGATGGGCCCTGGTCGACCGGACTGAGCCGGCAAAGCGCCCGCTCGACCAGACGATACCAGCACAGATCGATCAGCGGCTTGGGCACCTCCTTGCCGCCGTCCTTGACGCTGGCCTTTGTCTCGCCGGCCGCCGCGACGATCAGCACGCTGCGCGCCCGCGTCAGGGCCACATAGAGCAGGCGCAGCGATTCCTCGTGCCGATGGTCGCGGCGGGCGGCGGCGCGCGCCTCCAGCGCCGGGGGGCGCGCATGCGCGGGCATCGCCCACATCGGCAGTCCGTCTTCGTCCGGCAGCACATTGGCCCGGTCCGGGTTCGCGCGGTCGGCGCAGTCGGGCAGGATGACGATCTCTGATTCCAGCCCCTTGGCGCCGTGGACGGTCATGATGCGGATCTTGCCGCCGGCCGCGTCGACCTGGCGCTTGATCTCCATCTCGTCGCTTTGCAGCCAGACCAGAAAACCGGTCAGGCTGGGCACTTCGGCCGTCTCATAGTCCAGCGCCTGCTGCAAGAAGGCGTCGATCCCCTCTTCGGCCTCGTCCCCGAGCCGGGTCAGCAGCCGCCGCCGCCCGTCGTGCTGGATCAGGATGCGCGTGAGCAGATCGTAGGGCCGCAGAAAGTCGGCCCGGTCGCGCAGGTCTGTCAGCACCTCCAGCACCGCGCCAAACCGGCCCGCCCGGGCGCGCAGCGCTTCCCACAGATAACGGGTGGGGCGGCCCTGGGCGAGATCGTAAAGATCGCCCTCGCCAAGACCGATCAGCGGCGAGCGCAGCGCCTCGGCCAGGGCCAGGTCGTCCTCGGGCGTGGCCAGAAAGGCCAGAAGCGAGGTCAGGTCCTTGACCGCCATCTCGCCGGCAAGCTTGAGCCGGTCGGCGCCGGCGATCGGCAGGCGCGCCTCCTTGCAGGCCCGGATCAGCTCGGCAAAGAGGGCCGAGCGGCGCTGGACCAGAATCAGGAAATCACCCGCATGCACCCGGCGCGGCCCCTCTCGCGAGACGATCTGCGCGCCCTCGTCCAGCATCTGCCGGATGCGCCCGGCCACCTGCCGCGCCAGGATCGCCGTGTGATGCCGGGGCGAGACGCGGTCGACCGGGTTTTCCCAGTCGTCGGGGTCGTCGTCCTTTTCGGGCGGAACAGCGGGCCAAAGCTCCACCCGGCCCGGCAGATCGACCCGAAAGGCCTGGTGGGCCACCCCATCGCCCATGGCGCCGGCCAGTTCCGGCTCTTGAAACAGCGCGTCCACCAGATCGAGGATCGCCGGCGACGAGCGAAACGAGGTGTCAAGCGAGGTGGTCGCGAAGGCCATGCGCGCCGCGTCAAAGGCGGCGCGGAACCGGTCGCGCTTGCGGTCAAAGATGGCGACGTTGGCGCCCTGAAAGGAGTAGATCGACTGTTTCTTGTCGCCGACGACAAAGAGCGTGCGCTGGCCCTGATGCGCCGACTGGCCCGAGGTGAATTCCTGCGCCAGCGCCTCGATCACGCGCCACTGGGCGGGCGAGGTGTCTTGCGCCTCGTCCACCAGGATATGCTCGATGCCGCCGTCAAGCCGGTACAGCACCCAAGCGGCCACCCCGGGACTGGACAGCAGGCGGGTGGTCAGCGCGATCAGATCGTCAAAGTCCAGCCAGCCGCGCGCCGCCTTTCGCGCGGCGTAAAGCGGCAGAAAGGCGGCGGCGAAGCGATAGAGCGTGGCCGTGCGCTGCGCCGCCTCCAGCGCGATGCGGCGGGCGCGGGCGGCCTCGACGCGGCGCAACAGGCCGTTCAGGGCCGGCATGAGCGGGGCCAGCAGCCCCAGACGCAGGTCCTTGTTCGGAAAGTCGTCGATCCTGGCGGCAAAGGGGGTCTTGCCGCTGCCGTACAGCACGAGCCCTTCGAGAAGGTCCAGCGCCCGGGCCGCCGGCAGCAGCCCCGCCACCTCGGCGACACGGGGCGCTTGCCTGGCATCGGTTTTCGTCCCCTGTGGCATCGCCTCGGCGACGGCGCGCAGCAGGTCGGCGTCGCCGGTGGCAAAGCAATCGGCAAGGATCGCCGCAAGGCTTTCGCCCTCGGGCACGCCGAAAAGCGCAAGGGCGGCGCCCTCTGTCAGCCCTTTGGCATCGCCCAGCGCCGCGATCTCGGCCAGCAGCTTGTCGAACTCTGCCCCCGAATGGATCCGCCCCAGGCCCAGCACCGCCTCGGGCGCGATGCCGGCGGCCATCTCTTCGACGATCTCCTGGCGCAAGAGCCGCGCCGAACGCTCGTCCGCCTCGGTGAACTGCGGCGAGACGCCGGCCTCAAGCGGAAAGCGCCGCAAGAGCCCGGCGCAAAAGGAATGGATGGTCTGGATGCGCAGCCCGCCCGGCGTTTCGATGGCGCGGGCGAAAAGGCGCCGCGCCCCGGCGAGGGTGTCGCCCGAGTGGCGCCCCTCAAGCCCCAGTTCGGTCAGCGAGCGGTGCAGATCGGGGTCGGGCAGCATCGCCCATTCCCCCAGACGCTTGAACAGGCGGTTCTGCATCTCTGATGCGGCGGACTTGGTATAGGTCAGGCACAGGACATGCGCCGGGTCGACCCCGCGCAGCAACAGCCGCGCCACCCTGTCGATCAGGACCGAGGTCTTGCCCGAACCGGCATTGGCCGAAAGCCAGGTCGACCGGCCTGGATCGGCGGCGCTGATCTGGCGCAGGCTGGCTTCATGCGGTGGCATCGGTCCGCTCCTCGTCCGGGCCCACGTCAAGCGCCACCGGGCTGTCGGACATCTGCCATTCGCCGTAGCGCGCCAGATGGTCAAAGTCGCGCGCGGCGTCCGTCAGCTTCAGCGCCCGGCGCGAGGTGTAGCCGGCGGTGCGGCGCGCATAGGACCGGATCAGGCTGACAAAGCCCCGCGCCAGCGCCGACAGCTTCGCATCGTCGATTTCGGTCGTGACGGTGCCGGCCTGGTCCTTGAGCCCGACATAGCTGATCCGCGCCACCCTCGCCCCGCCGAGGCCGGCAAAGGCGCCGGCCTCGGCCATCAGGGCGGTCAGCAAGAGCTGCTTTTCAAAGGCTTGCTGTTCCTTTTCGGTTGGCGGTTTGCCGGTCTTGTAGTCGATCAGTTCCAGCCGCCCGTCGGGCAGGAGATCGGCCCGGTCCAGACGGCCGTGCAGCACGAAACGGGGGGAGTCAAAGACCATCTCGCCGCTTTCTTCCAGCGCGACCGGGCGGCCCTCGCGGCGCGCTTCGGCCTCGACGATCCCGGCCGCGGCCTTTTCCATCTGGGCCTGCCACAAGAGCCGCTCGGTCGGAAAGGCGATCCGCTCGTCCAGCACCCGGCGGACCAGCGCCACCAGCCGCGCGCGGGCCGCCTCGGCGGGCTCGCCCGCGCCCGGGGCGTCGCGAATGAACTCTTCCATGACCGCATGCATCAAGGTGCCACGGTCGCGGGCGTCGGGCGGGGCGCGCAGGGGGTCAAGCTTGCGCAGGCCAAGGACGCGCGAGGCGTAGATCGAATAGGGATCGCGCAGCAGATCGCCGATGCGCGACAGCGACAGCCGGTCCGGCCGCGCCGCGACCGGCGGGCGCGGCGAGGGGCGCGGGGCACGTTTCAGCGACGAATCGTTCAGGTGGTGCGGCTTTGGCGCGGCCAGATGCGCGGCCAGTGCCAGCCAGCGATCGCCCCGCGCCGACATCTCGGCCAGGGCCTGCGGGCCGTTCCGGTCGGGCAGGCCGTTCAAGAGGTTCGTCAGCCGGATCAGCCAGCGCGAGGGCACCGTCTCGGCCTCGGCATCGCGGCGGGCGCGGGTCATGAAAACCTCGGGCGCGCCGGCGGCCTGCTGATAGTCATGCGCGGCCAGGCCGATCTGCCGCTCGGGCAGCAAAAGCCCCACATCCTGGCGCATACGGCGGTTCATCCAGGGGTCGGGCGTGGTCTGGCGCGGCCAGGTGCCTTCGTTCAGACCGCCCAGGACGACCCGCACGGCGCCGCTCTCGCGCGCCTCGCGCGGGCCAAGGATGGTGATCAGAGGATGGACCGCGCGCACCTCGCGCTGGTCCTGCCCCATCTGGTGGATCACGGTTTCAAAGAGGCGCAGGTAATCGCCGGCGCTGACCGGCGCGCCGTTCCGCGCCTCGGCCGCAAGCTCGGCCATCAGGGCGCGGGCATGGGCGCCGGCCTCGGCCCGCCACAGTTCGCCCGTCCCCTCGGGCGCGGCGCCCCGGGCAAAGCCCTCGGCCAGGGCCAGATGCAGCGCCTGCGCCTGCGCCAGATCGCAGCGCGCCGGCAGCGCCGCCAGCCGGTCCATGCAGCCGCCCAGCGCCTGCGCCCAATCGGCGGCAAAGGGGTCGCCCTGCGTCCGCGCCCAGTCGGACAGGCCTTGCGCCGTCGGAAAGGCCGGGCCCTCGGCACGCAGGGACAGTTCCAGCTCGCGCGTCAGCCGCAGGTGGTCGCCCCGCCGGTCCTGGCTGTGGCAGAGCGGGTGCTTGAGCAGGACGATCAGCGCATCGGCGGTCGTCCGCTCGGTCATCATGCGCGCGATGTGGCGCAGGAAGCGACCGGGCGGCGACAGCGCCAGCGGCAGGCCGGCGGCGTCGTCGGGCAGGATGCCCCATTCCGACAGCGCCGCCGTCACCCGCCGCCCCAGCGCCCGGTCGGGCGTGATCAGCGCCGAGGGCAGGCCCCGCTCTGCCCCCTCGCGCAGGATCAGCGCGATGGCGGCGGCCTCGGCCTGCGGCGTCTCGGCCTGCACCAGCGTCACCCCGCCCAGCGCGGCCGGCAAGGGCGGCAGGTGCTGCCCCTCGGTCAGCCACTGGTCGGTGACCGGGGCCGGGCGCAGGGACAGCGACAGCACGGCGGCGCGGGCGCGGTCCAGGGCCGGGGTTTCGGCCCAGGGACGCACCTGCGCGGGCGCGGCGCCCAGCGCCTCGATCAGCCGGCGCAGGCGGTACTGCGGATGATCCTCGGCCGTCAGCGCGTCCTTCATCGCCTCCCAGACCGCAGGGGGCATGGCATCGTCGAACCCCGGCAGAACCAGCGCCCCCTGCGACAGCCGCGCCACCGCCAGCATCAACCGGAACGTCGGCCCGCGCGAGCCGGTGGAGCCGGCCACGATCACCGGGCCGGTCGGCGGCGTCCGCTGCCACAGCCGGGCAAGCCGGTCCGCCGCGATGCGCTGGCGCGCGGCGCCGTCGGCAACGCCGTCCTGGGCGAAGTAGGGGGCGATGATCGACAAAAAGGCCTGCGTGCGCTGCCAGTGGCCGGCGAACTGGTCCATCTGCAAGGCGGCGGTGCGGTCCGGCGTGACGCCTTCGGCCTGCATCTCGTCCATCAGCGCGGCCAGGGCGGCGGCGAGGTCAAAGGCGGCGCTGGCCGGGGCGATGGTGCCGTCACGCTCCAGCAGACCCTGCACAAGCTGGCCCAGCGTCAAGAGGCGCCTGAGCGGCGGCTCGGCCGGGGGCAGGCCGGCCAGGACGGGATCCTGCGCCAGGTCGCTGACCAGGCGCAGGCTGGGCAAGAGCCGGCTGCCGGCCTCTGTCAGCGCTTCGCTCACCCGGCGGCGCATGCGCTCGGAGTTGAGCCAGACCGTCACCCGCGCCAGCGCCTCGGGTGGCCCGCCCCCGTGGCGGCGCAGCAGCCCGTCGGCAAAGCCCCGGGCAAAGTCGGCACCCGGCGGCAGGTGGAACAGGCCAGTGGAAGGGTCGGTCACGGGCGCTCTCGCAGCAGGGGACCGGTCAGCGCGGTGCTGCCGGAGGGGCCAGCGTCGCACCTGCCGCCCCGGGGACGCAAGCCGAAAAAGCCGGGCCAGCCCGATCGGGGGCCGCTGCGCCCGGCGGTCAGACCCTGGCCAGGGCCGCGCGCAGGTCGCGCCCGGCGCCAGAAATGCCGACCCGCCGCCCCTCGCCCGCGCTGTCCAGGCTGAAGACCAGGTTCAGCGCCCCGGCCGGGGCCAGGCTTCCCATCCGGTCGGGCCATTCGACAAGGCAGATCGCGCGGCCAAGGGCCTCGTCCAGGCCAAGCTCGGTCACCTCGTCCGGGTGGGTCAGGCGGTAGAGATCGGCATGCCAGACCTCTTCGCCGTTGCCCTCATAGGTCTGGACCAGCGTAAAGCTGGGCGAGGGGATGTCGCCGGTGGTGCCAAGCCGCCGCCGGATGAAGGCGCGGGCAAAGTGGGATTTTCCGGCGCCAATCGGCCCCCAGAGCAGGATCGTCGCACCGGGGGCGAGGTGATCGGCCAGACAGCGGGCCAGCCTTTCGGTCGCCTCGGGGTCGGGAAGGAAAAGATCAAGGTCCGGCGCGGGGGGGGTCATGGCGCCAGTCTGCCCTGCCCCGTCCGCCCCCGCAAGCCGCCCTTCGGCCCCGATCAGGCCCGCCGTGCGACAACCATGGGATCGGCCTCGCCCCCCGGCTCAACCAGCGCGGCCGGCCGCAGGCCCTGCTGCGGCAGCGCAAAGCTGACCAGGGTGGCGCCGCCTTGCAGCGGGGTGATCCGGCAGTCCAGATGCCGGCCGTCCTCCAGCCGGCAATCCGACCGCCAGGCCAGCCGGTCGCCGGGGTTCGAGACATAGGATTCGATCTGCGCCCAAAGCGGGCTGGTCGCCGAATGCGCGCGCCAGTGCTCGCAGATCGCGCCGACCGAGACGGCGCCGACCGTCTCGCAGGGCTCGTGCCCCCAGATCGCGGCATAGGCGGCATTGGTCATCACCACCTGCCCCTGCGGCGAGAACACCGCGACCCCCTCGGCCAGCCCGTCCAGAACCGCCTGGCCAAGCTCGATGTCGGCCTTGTAGCGCCGCGTGCGCGACATCTCGTTCGAGATGTCCTCGATGATCAGCGCGATGGCGCCATCGGGATGCGGCCGGCCGACCACGCGATAGGTCTGCCCGCCAGGAAGGTTCCAGGTTTCCTCGAAATGGCCGCCGGCCGAGGCCCGCTCCATCTCAAGCAACTGGCGCCGCCAACTGCGGTAATCGCGCGGCTCGGGAATCATGTTGCGGTCGCGCATGCCGTCCAGCACCGCCAGGATCGAGGGGCGCGACGACAGAAAGTCGATCGGCAGCCCGGTCAGATCCAGCAGCGCGGGGTTGAACACCTGCAACTTGCGGTCGGCGTCAAAGATCGCAAGGCCGATCTGAAGCTGGGCAAAGGTCTTGGTCAGCGTCTGCATGAACGCGCGCAGCGAGGTTTCGGCCTGCACCGTCGCGTCGGCGGGCAGGGCAAAGCAGATCCGGCCGCCGGCCTCGGGAAAGCTGTGCAGGTCGAACCAGGCCGCGCCGCCCCTGGCCCGCGGCAGGCGCTGGCGCTGGCCGGTCTGGGCCTGCTCGGACGCGAGCGGATCGAAAAGTCGCGGCAGCGGCCAGCTTGCCGCGTCCTGGCCCTCGGCCCCCAGCGCGGCCGCGTTCAGATAGGCCTGGTTCGCCCAGGTCACCTCGCCCGTGGCGGACTGGCGCCAGACCGGGATCGGCGAGAAGCCGACCATGTTGCGCAGCATCGACAGCTCTTCGGTCTGCGCGCGGTAGGAAATGGGATCGTGCCGGACCTGCGCATGTTCGGCCTCAAGGTCGTGCAGCGTGATCCGGGTCAGCCCGCCGCGCAGCTCTGCCGTCAGCAGCAGCGTCTGGCCCTGGCCCGCGTCCGAAGCCAGCGAGATGCTGCCATCGGACGGCAGGCGCAGCAGCGCCGCGCCGACATCGGCAAAGCGGGTGCCCAGAAAGGCCATCAGCCGCGCCCATGCCGCGCCCTTGCCGCTGAGCGTGGCCAGAAGCGCCCGCGCCGAGGATGACGAATCAAGCAAATTCTCGCCGTCGAACAGAAAGACCGCCGCCTCGCTTTGGTCAAACCCCGAAGCGCCCGGCCTCCGCACCCGGAGCGATTGCAGATGGTGAACCACAAACGCACCCAGAATCGCGGTTATGGTCGAGGTGGCCACGAGGCCAAGGCCGATCAGCCAATCATCAAACATGCAAACCTTCCCAAGCACCGAGCACGAATGACCAAGGGAAGGGGCAAAAGGCTTAACGGCAGGTTAACCAAACGCCGGATTCGTCCGGGACTCCGGATCGGCCCTGGCCCCCGGTCACAGCCCGATGGCGGCGTTCTCGCCGAGCCCGCCATCGGCGGGCGCCTCGATGATGGCGCGCGGCCACCGCAGGCTGACAACGGCGCCGGTCCAGGCCGGCGGCAGCACCGGCTGACGCCCGCTGCGCAGCGCCGCGCCGTTGCGGAAACCAACCTCGGCGCCACTGCGTTCCAGCAGTGTCTTGGCGATGAACAGGCCCAGGCCCATGCCCTCGTACCCCGGGCGGCGGATCAGCGCCTCGCCCATCTCGGCCGCAGGCTGGCGGACGCGCAGAAACGGATCGCCGATGCGCCCGAACATCTGCGGGGGAAACCCGGGGCCGTCGTCGGCCACGGTCACCTGAACCGCCGCGCCGTCCCAGCTTGCCTCGACCCAGACATTCTGACCGGCAAAGTCCACGGCGTTCTGCACCAGATTGCGCAGACCGTGGATGATCTCGGGCCGCCGCAGGATCAGGGGCTGGCGGTCTGCCTCGGTCTCGTCCCGGCCCAGCGCGATGCTGACCCGCTTGCCCCGGTTCATGTGCGGCTCTGACGCCTCGCGCAGCACCGCGATCAGCGGCGCCTGCCGCAGGTGCAGATCGTCCTTTCCGGCCTGACCCATCGAGCGCAGGATGTCGCGGCAGCGGTCGGCCTGATCGCGGATCAGGCGGGCATCGTCCAACAGGTCCGGCCGGTCCTGCAACTCGGCCATCATCTCGGTCGAGACCAGCTTGACCGTGGCCAGCGGCGTGCCCAGCTCATGCGCCGCCGCCGCGACAACGCCGCCCAGATCGGTCAGCTTCTGCTCGCGCGCTAGCGCCATCTGCGCGGCCATCACCGCGTCTGACATGGCGCGGATTTCGGTGGCGACGCGGCGCGAGTAGGCGCCGAGAAACAGGATCGCGATGACGATCGACAGCCAGAACCCGTTGCGCAGCAACCCCGGCGCCGCCAGCGCTTCGCCCCCCGGCGCCCGCATCGGCATGTTGAACGGCACCAGAAGCGAGATCAAGAGGATGCCCAGAAGCCCCACGATCACGGCCGAGCGAAGCTCCAGCACCGAGGCAGAGATGGTGACCGGCGCCAGAATGAGAATGGCAAAGGGGTTGTCCAGCCCGCCGGTCAGGAACAACAGCAGGCTGAGCTGCGCCATGTCAAAGGCAAAGAGCAGCAGCGCCTGCGTCTCGCCCAGCCGGGCGTTCCGGGGAAAGATGACCTCGATCAACAGGTTGAATCCGACCGACAGCGCCACGACCAGCAGGCAGGCCGCGACGGGAATCTGAAGGCGCAGGACCAGCGCCGCCACAAGGATGGCCACAAGCTGGCCGCCAATGGCCATCCAGCGCAGCAGCGTCAGCGTGCGCAGGCGCACCCAGTCGCTGTGGGTCTCGCGCAGGAAGGGGGTCAGGGATGTGTCGGACATCGCAACCTCGTTCACGGGAGGGGCGTTCAAGACCCCTGTTAACTCTGCCGGTTTCAAGGTTGAATGCAACGAACGAATGGAGGTCACATGTCCCGCGTCCTTGCGCTTGTCGCCGGTACACTGGCGATTGCATTTCTGGGCTGGCAGTTCTGGCTGGGCACGCGCGGCGCCGACGAATGCGGCGGCGGCGCGGTGGCGGGCGGCAGCATCGGCGGGGCGCTGAGCCTTGTGGACGAGACCGGCAAGGCGGTCACCGAGGCCGATCTTTTTCAAAGGCCGGCGCTGGTCTATTTCGGCTACAGTTTCTGCCCCGATGTCTGCCCGCTCGACAATGTCCGGAATGTCGAGGCGATGGATCTCTTGAAAGCGCGGGGGATCGCGATTTCGACCTATTTCGTCACCGTCGATCCGGCGCGGGACACGCCGCAGGTGCTGGCCGAATATACGGACAATATCCATCCGGACCTGATCGGCCTTTCCGGCAGCGAGGCGCAGACCAAGGCCGCCGCCGATGCCTACCGGGTATTTTACCGCGCCAATCTGGATCAGGGCGAATACTACATGGTGGACCACACCACCTTTACCTATCTGATGCTGCCCGGCGGCGCCTTTGCCGATTTCTTCAAGCGCGAGGACAGCCCCGAAACGATTGCCGAGCGCGCGGCCTGCATGATCGGCGCGGCGGGTTGAAATTTGACGCACCGTAAGTCGCGGCCTATCTATGTTCGGCGGCCCGCTCCTCGGAGGATGAAATGACCGAAAACCTGGGACCGCTGATTGGCCCCGATCCGACGCTTCTGCTGGTCGACGATGACGAGGCCTTTGTCAAAAGGCTGGCCAAGGCGATGGAAAAGCGCGGCTTTTTGCCGCAGACGGCGCTGAGCGTCGCCGAGGGCAAGGCGGCGGCCCTGGCCCGCGCGCCTGCCTATGCCATCGTCGATCTGCGCCTTGCGGACGGCAGCGGCCTTGACGTGGTCGAGGTGTTGCGCGCCCGCCGGCCCGATTGCCGCGTCGTGGTGCTGACCGGCTATGGCGCCATCGCGACCGCCGTCGCGGCGGTCAAGATCGGCGCCACGGACTATCTGGCCAAGCCCGCCGATGCCGACGACGTCACCAATGCGCTGCTTGACCGGGTCGCGGCCAAGCCCGCCACCGCCGAAACCCTGATGTCCGCCGACCGGGTGCGCTGGGAACATATCCAGCGGGTTTATGAAATGTGCGAGCGCAATGTCTCGGAAACCGCCCGCCGCCTGTCGATGCACCGCCGCACGCTTCAGCGGATTCTGGCCAAGCGCAGCCCCAAATAGCGAAATTCTTGCACGCGGCATTTTATGGGCGTAACTAGCCGGTATTTGAAAATGCAAGGATCCACTCATGACCATCAATCTTGACAACCTCTCGCTGAAGGAACTCAAGGCGCTGCAAATAAGCGTTGCAAAGGCCATTGCCGATTTTGGTGATCGCCAGCGCCGCGCCGCTTTGGCCGAAGTCGAAGAGCTCGCGCGGGCCAAGGGATTTTCCCTGGCCGAACTGACCGGCGGCGCGGCTCCGCGCAAGCGGGCGGGGGCGGCGCCCAAATACGCCAACCCGGCGAACCGGTCCGAAACCTGGTCCGGGCGCGGGCGCAAGCCGCGCTGGTTCGATGCCGCCCTGAAGGCCGGCAAGACGCCCGAAGATCTGGCCATCTGACGCCAAACCGGGCGCGGGCCGGGGCCCACTCCCCCGGCCCGCGCCTAGATCGGAACCGCCGCCAAAAGCTGCCGGACCCGCGCCACATAGTCCGCGCGAACCTCGGCCGGGGGGCGCAGGCGGATGCCGAGCCCCGCGATCGCCCCGGGCGCCGGCCGGCCAAACAGCCGGTTCGCCTCATCCTCGGCAAAACCCGCGATGCTGACCGCCTCCAGCCAGGCCGAGACCTTGTCGGCGGCCTTGATCGCCTTCTTGACCGGCGCCGGCAGCACGGCGGGCAGGCCAAAGCGCAGATGCACGGCGGCGGTCAGTCGCAGGTCCATCTCACCATATCCCGGCCCGACCGAGGATTTGACGGGGCTGATCATGTCGCCGATCACATATTCGGGCGCATCATGCAGGATCGCCGCCAGCCGCCAGCGCGGCGTCGCCAGCGCGCCGCCCTGCCGGGCAAAGATCTGTTCGACCAGAAGCGAATGCTCGGCCACCGAATAGGCAAAATCGCCCCGCGTCTGCCCGTTCCACCGCGCGACAAAGGCCAACCCATGCGCGATGTCCTCGATCTCGATGTCCATCGGCGTCGGGTCCAACAGGTCCAGCCGGCGTCCGGAAAGCATGCGCTGCCAGGCGCGCGGGGGCTTGGCGCGGGGCGGGCTGGTCATGTCTTGCCCGCAAAGGCCTCGACCTCGCGCGTGGGGCCGGCGACGATCAACAGATCGCCGGGGCGCACCATGGTGTCGGGGCGGCCATAGGTGAAATCCTCGCCCGGTCGCTTGATGCCGACGATGGTGACATTGTAGACCCGGCGCAGTTCGCTTTCGGCCAGGGTCTTGTTCAGCACATCGGCCGGCGCGCGGGTCTTGGCGATGGCGAAATCGTCGTCGAACTCGATGAAGTCGATGATCTTGGAGGTGACCAGATGCGCCACCCGCTCGCCCATCGTCACCTCGGGATAGACGACGTGATGCGCGCCGGTGCGCTCAAGGATCTTGCCGTGCCGGCTGCTGACCGCCTTGGCCCAGATGTCGGGCACGCCAAGCTCTGACAGGGCCAGCACCGACAGCACCGACGATTCAAGATCGCTGCCGATGGCCACCACCCCGTGCCGGAACCCACCGACATTCAACTGGCGCAGGGTTTCGACATTGGTGCAGTTGGCCTGCACGACCTGCGTCAGGGTGCCGGACAGTTCCTGGACCAGATCGCCGTTCTCGTCGATGCCCAGAACATCGTGACCCAGTTGCGCCAGGCTTTTGGCCACGGCGCTGCCGAATCGGCCCAGCCCGATGACCACCACGGAATCGGTCGTGGGGGTGAATTTCTTACCCAACAATCGGACGCTCCTCGGGATAGCGGAAATCGGTGCGGCGAGGGCGCAGGGCAAGGCCCGTGGCCACGGTCACGATGCCCACGCGGCCGAGGAACATCAAGAGGATGATCACCCCCTGCGCGGCCGGCGACAGGCTGGCCGTGATCCCCATCGACAGACCCACGTTGCCAAAGGCGCTGATTGCCTCGAAGATCAGCGCGTTCAGCGCATGGTCGGACAAGAGGCGCAGCGCCATGACGGCCAGCATCAGCACCGCGACCGCCAACGCCGTGACCGTCAACGCCTCGCGCAGGACCCCGGTCGAGATGCGACGGCCAAAGGCGGTAACGTCGGGATCGCCGCGCATCTCGGACCAGACGGCAAGGATCAGGATCATCACGGTCGTGACCTTGATGCCGCCGCCGGTGCCGGCAGACCCCGCCCCGGTCAGCATCAGGGCATAGGTCATCATCATGGACTCTTCGCGCAGCGCGCCGATGTCGAACGTGTTCAGCCCGCACGAGCGGGTGTTGACGGAATGAAAAAGCGCGTTCCAGACCTTGTCCCAGGGCCCCATGCCGCCGATGGTGCCCGGGTTCGACCATTCAAGGGCCAGCACAGCCAGCGCCCCCAGAACCGTCAGCGCCCCCGACCCCAGCAGCGTCAGCCGGGTGTGCAGGGACCAGCGGGCAGGGCCCTTGCGACGCAGATCATGCAGGACCGGCAGGCCAAGACCGCCGACGATGGCCGCCAGCAGAACGGGAACCATGGCCAGGCTGTCAGCGGCGAAAGGCGCAAAGCCCTCGGAGTAGTTGGAAAAACCGGCGTTGGTAAAGGCCGCCCCGGCGTGAAAGGCGGCGTGCCAGAGGGCGGTGGCAAGGTCTTCGCCCCGGGCCGCCATGCGCCAGGTCAGAACCACCACGGCAAGGAATTCGACCACCACAGCCAGGACGAGCACGAACTTGAGCACCGAGCGGACATCGCCCGCCGCGATGCCCCGCGCCTCGGCCTGAACGATCAGTTGCCGGCTCAGCCCGATCCGGCGCGAGACCACCATCCCCAAAAGCGTCGCGGCCGACATGATGCCGATGCCGCCCAGGTGGAAGAGCAGCCAGATGATGCCCTGTCCCCAGCCGCTCCAGTAGGTGGCGGTGTCGACCGGGGTCAGGCCGGTCACCCCGACGGCCGAGGTGGCGACGAACAGCGCGGTCAGAAACGGCGCGCCGCCGGGCCCGGCCGATGCCCAGGGCTGCATCAGCGCCAGCGTGCCCGCAAGGATCACCGCCAGAAAGGCAATCGGCACCAGCCGCGCCGGATTGCTGGAAATGCCGCTCATCCGCCCCCCGTTTCAGGCAAGACCTAGCATTGGCGCGCCGCGTTGGCGAGGTTTTGCGCGCGGCGCAACCCGCCCCTTCCCCGCGCCCATTGCCGGATGCGCGCCTTGATGCTAGATGCTGCGCGAAATTCACCGTGAAATGAGCAGGTACATGGATTACATCGTCAAGGACATCGCGCTGGCCGGGTTCGGTCGCAAAGAGCTGACCATCGCCGAAACCGAGATGCCCGGCCTGATGGCCTGCCGCGATGAGTTCGGCGCCAGCCAGCCGCTGAAGGGCGCCCGCATCGCCGGCTCCTTGCACATGACGATCCAGACCGGCGTGCTGATCGAAACGCTCAAGGCGCTGGGCGCCGATGTGCGCTGGGCCTCGTGCAACATCTTTTCGACCCAGGACCACGCCGCCGCCGCCATTGCCGAGGCCGGCACCCCGGTCTTTGCCATCAAGGGCGAGACCCTGGCGGACTACTGGGACTACACCGACCGCATCTTCTGGTTCGGGGGCGAGGGTGGCACCTGCAACATGATCCTGGACGATGGCGGTGACGCCACCATGTACATCCTGCTGGGCGCGCGGGTCGAGGCGGGCGAAACCGGCATCATCGAGGTGCCGACGTCTGAAGAAGAGGTGTGCCTGTTCAACCAGATCAAGAAGCGGCTCAAGGCCAGCCCCGGCTGGTTCACCGCCCAGCGCGCCGCGATCCGTGGCGTGTCGGAAGAAACAACGACCGGCGTGCATCGCCTGTACGAGCTGCACAAGAAGGGCCAGCTTCCGTTCCCGGCGATCAACGTCAACGACTCTGTCACCAAGTCGAAGTTCGACAACAAGTATGGCTGCAAGGAATCGCTGGTCGACGGCATCCGCCGCGCCACCGACACGATGATGGCCGGCAAGGTCGCCGTGGTCTGCGGTTACGGCGACGTGGGCAAGGGCTCGGCCGCCAGCCTGCGGGGCGCCGGCGCGCGGGTGAAGGTGACCGAGGTCGACCCGATCTGCGCGCTTCAGGCCGCGATGGACGGCTATGAGGTGACGCTGCTTGAGGATGAGGTGGCCAGCGCCGACATCTTCATCACCACCACCGGCAACAAGGACGTGATCCGCATCGAGCATATCCGCGAGATGAAGGACATGGCGATTGTCGGCAACATCGGCCACTTCGACAACGAGATTCAGGTCGCCGCGCTGCGCAACCACAAATGGACCAACATCAAGGAACAGGTGGACATGATCGAGATGCCCTCGGGCAGCCGCATCATCCTGTTGTCCGAGGGCCGCCTCTTGAACCTGGGCAATGCCACCGGCCATCCGTCTTTCGTGATGTCGGCCAGCTTCACCAACCAGGTGCTGGCGCAGATCGAGCTTTGGACCAAGGGCAAGGATTACGCCCCCGGCGTCTACATCCTGCCCAAGGCGCTGGACGAAAAGGTGGCCCGCCTGCATCTGAAAAAGATCGGCGTGCGGCTGACCGAACTGCGCAAGGACCAGGCCGACTATATCGGCGTCAACATCGACGGGCCGTTCAAGAGCGAGCATTACCGCTACTGACCGGCAAAGCCGCCCGCCGGAACCGGGGCCCCGCCTGACCGGCGGGGCCTTTCCACATCCTGGCCCCGGCCCGGCCGAGCCATCGGCCCGTTGACCGCATCGCCGGAATTGCCGACGATTTGAAGCAGATAGGCCAGAGGGTGCCAGGCCAGGCGCCCTGTCGGCCACCCACATGGGGGCGCCAGCAGGGCGGTGGCTGGCAGCAACGCCGCGTTTTCCACGGGAAACGGGCCTGAAAGTGGCCAGGGCCCGGGGATCGACCCCCGGGATCGCGCGAAAGCCGGGGAAACCGCGATGCGCCGGTGTTGCCTCAATTTTTCGACGCCTGCCTTTTGCGTCGCAGGCCGTTTCGCGCTATGAAGGTCGGCATGGGCAGCAAGCCCGGGACCTTGTCAGAACACGTGTGGTGCGAAGGGAGCACGTGGGTGGTGGAAGGGTCCTGTAGGGGTGCGGGGCCCTTCCGTTTTTTTGCCCCGCTCAGAACAGCGCCAGCACCGCCCCGATGATCGCGCAGCCAAAGACGGCATAACCGCCGTCGATCAGCGTCAGCGAGAACGGCCGCCCGCCATAGGCGTTGTTGATCATCGTCCAGGGCGTGATGAAGAACAGACCCACCCCGAACCCCGACAAGAGGCCCTTGCCCAGGCTTTCGATCCCCGCGCCGGCGAAGACATGGCGCATGAACCCCGCGACGATCAGTATGGCAATTGCGGACAGGGCATAGGGCAGCATGCTGCCGTTGCCGTTCGGCCTGCCGCTTTCATCCAGCGTGATGCCGGCCGCCTTCATCCAGGGCCGGGCCAGCACCATGTACCACATCGCCCCAAAGACCCATGACGCGGCAGCCGCCGCCAGTACGTTCAGGACTTCCATCCGCGCCTCCCACTTGCCTGAGCCGATTGTGGCGCAGAGCGGCGGGGCAGGCAAGGATTTCAGGCTTGCACCCCGCCCATGGCGCAGACGATCCGCCATTCCTCGGCGCTGACCGGCTGCACCGACAGGCGGGTGTTGTTGACCAGAACCATGCTCTCAAGCCCGGGCTGCACCTTGCAGTCTTCCAGCGTGACCGGCCGGACCAACGGATAGCGCGCGCGGATATGCACGCAGTCCCAGCGCGGATCGTCGGTGGTGCTGTCGGGGGCAGAGAGGGCAGAGACCTCGACCACGCCGACAATCTCCTTGCCGTGGTTGGAGTGATAAAAGAACCCAAGCTCGCCGACCGCCATCGCGCGCATGTTGTTGCGCGCCTGATAGTTGCGCACGCCGTGCCATTCCTCGCCCGCCGCGCCGCGCGCAACCTGCTGGTCCCAGGACCAGGTGTCAGGCTCGGATTTGAAAAGCCAGTATCTCATCCGACGACCTTTTTCCATTCGGTGATCGTGACCGAGGCGAAAAGCCCGGCCCGGGCGTAGGGATCGGCGTCCGCCCAGGCGCGGGCCTCGTCCAGCGAGCCCACGCCCAGCACGATCAGCGAGCCGGTCATCTCACCCTCGGGCGACAGCAGGGGGCCTGCCATCTCTACCACGCCGGTGGCGTTGATATGCTCCAGATGCGCGGCGCGGGTATCAAGGCGCAGTTGCAAATGGCCGGGCTTGTCTTGGGCGATCAGGGCAAAGCGCATCGCTTACTCCTCTTTCAGGGGACGGGACATCAGGGCCGTGATGGCCTGCGAAAGGTTGGTCTGGCCGTCGATCAGGGCCGCGATCATCGTGGTCAGCGGCATCTCGACGGCGCGGTTGCGCGCCAGCCGCGCCACGGCCCGGGCGGTGGCGGCGCCCTCGACCGTGACGGTGGGGTCAAAGTCTTGCCCCGCACCCAGCGCCCGGCCATAGGAAAAGTTGCGCGACTGCGCCGAGGTGCAGGTCAGCACCAGATCGCCAAAGCCCGACAGGCCGGCCAGCGTCTCGGGCCGCGCGCCAAGGCTGCGGGCCAGGCGCGTCATTTCGGCATAGCCGCGCGTCATCAGCGCCGCGCGCGCCGATTCGCCCAGGCCGGCGCCGATCACCACCCCGGCGGCGATCGCGATCACGTTCTTCAGCGCGCCGCCAAGCTCTGCCCCGATCACATCGTCGGTGCGGTAGAGCCGCAGGCTTGGCCCGGACAAGAGCCGCTGCAGCGCCTCGTCCCCGCCCGCCAGCGTCAGCGCCGTCGGCAGCCCGCGCGCCAGATCGGCGGCAAAGGACGGCCCCGTCAGGATCGAGGCGCGGGCGCCGGGCACATGGCGCCGGATCAGCGCGGTCGGGCCGCTCAGGGTGCCCAGGTCGATGCCCTTGCAGCAGGCCACCAGATCGGGGGCCCGGGGCGGGCTGGCGGCAAGGAACCCGCCCAGCGCCTGCATCGGCAAGGCCAGCAGCACCGCCCTTGCGCCGGCAAGGTCGGCAAGGTCGGCGGTGATCCTGACGCCCTCGGGCAGGTCCACCCCCGGCAGGCGCCGCGCGTTGATCCGCGTACGGGTCATGGCGGCGGCGTCCTCGGCCGACCGCGCCCACAGCGTGACCGCCCGGCCCTCGCGCGCCAGGGTGACGGCCAGCGCCGTGCCGAACGCCCCCGCCCCCACGACGCCGATCATGCCTTGGCCCCCTTCTTGCCAAAGCCGATCATCGGCGCGGCGGCGCCGTCCAGCGGCCAGCGCGGGCGGGCCACCAGCGCAAGATCGTCCGCCTGACCGGCGCGGAACCGCTCGATCCCGGCCCAGGCGATCATCGCGGCGTTGTCGGTGCACAGCGACAGCGGCGGAGCGAGGAACCGCAGCCCCAGCCCCGCGCAGACCGCCATCAGCCGGGCGCGGATCGCCTGGTTGGCGGCAACCCCGCCGGCCACCGCAAAGGCGGGGACGGCCGGGGCAAGGTCCAGGTACAGCGCGGCGGCGCGGCGGGTTTTCTCGGCCAGCACATCGGCAACGGCGGCCTGGAACCCGGCGCAGAGGTCGCGCCGGTCCTGCACCGTGATCCCGCCCTTTTCGGCAATGATCCCGTCGCGGGCGCGCAGAAGCGCGGTCTTGAGCCCCGAGAACGACAGATCGCACCCCGGCTGGTTCAACAGCGGTCGCGGAAAGGCAAAGCGGGCCGGATCGCCCAGCGCCGCCTGCCGCTCCACCGCCGGGCCGCCGGGCTGCGGCAGGGCCAAGAGCCGCGCGGTCTTGTCAAAGGCCTCGCCCGGGGCGTCGTCGATGGTGCCGCCAAGGCGGGAGAAATCCTCGGGGCCCCTTGCGATCAGGAACTGGCAGTGCCCGCCCGAGACCAGCAGCATCAGATAGGGAAACGCCAGCCCGTCGGTCAGGCGCGGGGTCAGGGCGTGGCCGGCCAGATGGTTGACGCCAACCAGCGGCAGGCCCGTGGCCGCCGCCAGCCCCTTGGCCAGCATCACACCGGACAGCACCCCGCCGATCAGCCCCGGCCCGGCGGTCACCGCGATGCCGTCAAGCGCGCGCAGGTCCAGGCCCGCCTGCGCCAGCGCCGCCTCGACCGCATGGTCAAGCTTTTCGACATGGGCGCGGGCGGCGATTTCCGGCACCACGCCGCCAAAGGCCGCGTGCAGATCGGTCTGGCTGAGCACCACCGAGGACAAGACCTCGGCCCCCCGCCCGGGGGTTGCGCGCACCACGGCCGCGGCGGTGTCGTCGCAGCTCGATTCGAGCCCGAGAAAGGTCAGCGTCTGTGTCATCGGTTGCCCAGAGGGGTTGCTTCGGGGTAGCAGGTAGCTCATGCAGCGACAAGCCTTGCCCCTGATCCTTCTGACCCGCCCCGCGCCGGCTTCGGCCCGCTTTGCCGCGCGGATCGCGGCGGCCGGGCTGCCGGCCGAGGTGATGGTCAGCCCTCTGCAAGAGGTGCAGTTCCTCGACTGGCGCGCGCCGGGCCAGCCGCCGGATGCACTGGTCCTGACCTCGCAGAACGGGGTCGAGGCGGCGCGGCGCGCGGGGCTTTCGGGGCTGGCCTATTGCGTCGGCGCCCAGACCGCCGAGGCGGCGCGTGCCGCGGGGTTCCGGGCGGTCTCGGCCGAGGGCGATGCGCCCGCCCTTGCGGCGCTGATCGCGGCGGCGCGGCCCGGGCGGCTTTGGCATCTGCGCGGGCAAGAGGCGGCGGGCGATCTGGCCGGCACCCTGCGCCCCGCCGGGATCGAGCTGCGCGAGATCGTCTGCTATCGCATGTCGCCCTCCCCGCTTTCGGGCGCGGCGCAAGAGGCGCTGGCCGCCCGGCGCGAGGTGCTCTTGCCGCTCTTCTCGGCCCAAAGCGCGCTTCGCGCGGCAAAGGCGATGGCGGGCGCCGCCGCGCCGGTCACGATTCTGGCGCTCAGCCCGGCGGTGGCGCGGGCCGCGGCCAGCTTTCCGGCCCGCCGATGCCTGACCGCACGGCGCCCGGATGCCGACGGGATGCTTGAAATCGTCGCGGAGGCGCTGAATTCGGGCGCCAAGCCTTGAACCTTCGGTCAGGCGCGCATTAGTCTGACGCATGGGCCGGATCGCCAAGGCCGGCGCCGGCCGGAAAGATCTTTGCATGTCCCAGACCCAAGCCGACGATCCTGACGCGCTCTCTGCCGGGACGACCCCCCGGGGCGACGCCGCCCTGCCGCCACAGCCCGCGCCGCGCCGGTCGGGACGGGGCAGCCTTGCGGCGCTGGTGCTGGGCGGCGCCGTGGCGGGCGGGCTGGGATTCAGCGCGGCGCGGCTTGACATGCTCAGCCCGGACACGGCTGACCAGAGCGTACAGCTTGCGGCGCTGGAGCAGGCGCTCGGGGCGCTTGCGGAAGAGACCGCCACGCTGCGCGCCGATCTGGCCGCCGTGCCGCCGCCGCAGACCGAGGGCCTTGCCGCCCGACTGGAGGCGCAAGAGGCGCAGCTTGCCGCGCTGAACCTTGGCGCGCTAGAAAGCCGCCTCACGGCGCTTGAGGCGCGCGCAGAGGGCGGCCTTTCCCCGGCCGACCGCGCCGCACTGAACGGCCTGCGCGCCGAAATCGAGGCGATCAAGGCCGGCGGCATCGCGCAGGCGCAGATCGACGCCGCCAGCGCCGAGCTTGCCGCGGCGCTGGACCGCGCCAAGGCAGCGGCCGAGGCGATGCAGGCCAGCACGCTGGCGCAGGCGGCGGCCTCGGCCCGGCAGGGGGCGCTGTTGCAGATCGGCGCAGCGCTGGACGCCGGCGCGCCCTATGGCTTTGCCCTTCAGGCGTTTGACGGGGTGGCCCTGCCCGAGCCGCTGGTTGCCGGCGCCTCTGGCCTGCCCGGGCTGAAGGCGCTGCAAGACAGCTTTCCGCCGGCCGCCCGCGCCGCGCTGGAGGCCGCGCTCAAGGCGGACATGGGCCAGACCTGGACCGAGCGCGCCCTGTCGTTCCTGCGCACGCAGGTCGGGGCGCGGTCGCTGACAGCGCGGGCGGGCGACGATCCCGACGCGATCCTTTCCCGCGCCGAGGCGGCCCTGGCGGCCGGCGATGTGGGCGCGGCGCTGGCCGAACTGGGCGGCCTGCCCGATGTCGCCCAGACCGCGCTGGCCGGCTGGCGCGCTGATGCCGAGCGCCGGCAGACCGCGCTGGAGGCGCTTGCCACCCTGACCGCGGACCTGGCGCCGTGATGCTCTGGACCGTCGCCCGGATCCTGTTTTTCGTCGCGCTGGTGGCCGCGCTGGGCCTTGGCGGCGCGGTGCTGGTCGAAACCGGCGGCAGCCTGCGCATCGCGCTGGCGGGCTGGGAATTCAGCCTGGGGCCGCTGCAAACCGTCATCGCGGGCCTGCTGCTTTTGCTCCTGACCTGGGGCGTGATCAAGCTGGTCCAGCTTGTCCTGGCCACCTTGCACTTTCTGAACGGCGACGAGACCGCCATCTCGCGCTATTTCGACCGCAACCGCGAAAAGCGCGGCTATCAGGCGGTCAGCGACGGGCTGATCGCGCTGGCCTCGGGCGAGGGGCGGCTGGCGCTGATCAAGGCGCAGCGGGCACAGAAATACCTCGACCAGCCCGAACTGACGACGCTGCTGCTCGCCCAGGCCGCCGAGGCTGTCGGCGACGGACAGAAGGCTACCGAGGCCTACAAGGAACTGCTGTCCAACCCCGAGACCCGCTTTGTCGGCATTCGCGGTCTGATGAAGCAGCGCCTGGCCGAGGGCGACACGCTGACCGCGCTCGCGCTGGCCGAAAAGGCCTTTGCCCTCAAGCCGCGCCATGCCGAGACGCAGGATATCCTGCTGAAACTGCAATCGGATTCGGCCGACTGGACCGGCGCGCGCCAGACGCTGAGGGCCAAGCAAAAGGGCGGCAGCCTGCCCAAGGATGTCTACAAGCGGCGCGATGCGGTGCTGGCGTTGCAGCAGGCCAAGGGCGTGCTGGACGAAAGCGCCAGCATCGAGGCGCGCGAGGCCGCCATCGCCGCCAACAAGCTTTCGCCCGACCTGATCCCCGCCGCCGCCATGGCCGCGCGCAGCTATATCCTGACCGGCGACAAAAAGAACGCCGCCCGCGTGCTGAAAAAGGCCTGGGAGGCGCAGCCCCACCCCGACCTGGCCGCCGCCTTTGCCGAAATCGAGCCCGAGGAGTCCGCGACAGCCCGGCTGAAACGCTTTGCCGCCCTGACGGGGCTGCACACCGACCACGCCGAAACCCGGCTCTTGCTGGCCGAATTGAACATCGCCGCCGAAAGCTTTCCCGCCGCGCGCCGGGCCCTGGGCGATCTGGCCGACACCCACCCGACCCAGCGCACCCTGACCATCATGGCCGCCATCGAGCGCGGCGAGGGGTCTGATGACGCGGTGGTGCGCGGCTGGCTGACCCGGGCCCTGACCGCGCCGCGCGGGCCGCAGTGGTGCTGCGACAATTGCCAGGCGATCCATGCCGCCTGGGCGCCGATCTGCTCGAACTGCTCGGGCTTTGACACGCTTGCCTGGCGCGAGCCGCCCGAAGGCCCCGGCGGCTCGGCCACCGGGACCGAGATGCTGCCGCTGCTGGTCAGGACCCCGGAAAAGCCCGCCGCCCCCAAGGCGCCGGTACCAGAGCCCGAAATCGACCTTGAGGCCATCGTCCGGCGGGGGGAGTAGATGCGCCGCCCGCTTGGCCAGTCGGGGCTGACGACCGAGCCCCTGGTTCTGGGCGGCAATGTCCTTGGCTGGACGGCGGACGAGGCAACCTCTTTCGCCGTGCTTGATGCCTTTGTGGGCGAGGGTTTCAACGCCATCGACACCGCCGATGTCTATTCCCGCTGGGCGCCCGGAAACGACAGCGAAAGCGAGCGGATCATCGGCCGCTGGATGCGGGCGCGGGGCACAAGGGGCCGGGTGGTTCTGTGCACCAAGGTCGGCATGACGATGGGGCTGGAGGGGCGCGACCTGAGCGCCGCGCGGATCGTGGCGGCGGTCGAGGACTCGCTGCGCCGGTTGCAGACCGATGTGATCGACCTGTACCAGACCCACTGGCCCGACCCGGCGACGCCCCAGGACGAAACGCTTGGCGCCTATGACCGGCTGATCCGGGCCGGCAAGGTGCGCGCCATCGGCGCCTGCAACTATGATGAAAAGCTGCTCGGGACCGCGCTGGACCTGTCGGCCGCCAGGGGGCTGCCGCGCTATCAGACGGTGCAGAACGAATTCAACCTCTTGAACCGCAGCGCCTTTGAGGGGCCGGTGCAGCAGATCTGCCTGGCCAACGGGCTGGGCGGCATTCCCTATTACGGGCTTTCGGCGGGTTTTCTGACCGGCAAGTACCGCACAAAGGCCGACCTCAAGGGTGCGCGGGCGGGCAGCGCCGAGCGCTTCATGACCCCGCGCGGGATGGCGATCCTGGAGGCGATGGACGGCGTGGCCGCGCGCACCGGCGCGGCACTGGCCGAGATCGCGCTGGCCTGGATCATCGCGCAGCCGGGCATCGCCGGGCCCATCGCCTCGGCCACATCGGTGACGCAGGTGCAAAGCCTGATGCGCGGCGCGCGTCTGGTGCTGCCGGCCGAGGAATTGGCTGCGCTTTCGGCTGCGGGCTGAGGGTTCGGTTCAGGCGGCAACGTAAAGGCGCGCCCGCCCCCGCCTCAGGTGTCCAGATGCTCGACGTTCAGCGCGTTGGACTGGATGAAGTCCCGGCGCGGCTCGACCACGTCGCCCATCAGCTTGGTAAAGATGTCGTCGGCCTCGGCCAGATCCTCGACCCTGACCTGAAGCAGGGTGCGCGCCTCGGGGTCCAGCGTGGTTTCCCAAAGCTGTTCGGGGTTCATCTCGCCCAGACCCTTGTAGCGTTGCAGCGTCAGGCCCTTTTCGCCCTCGGCCAGCACCGACTTCAACAGGTCGATCGGGCCATAGACCGGCTGCTCGCGGTCCTTGCGCATCAGACGGCCCGGCGCGCGGTACACCTCGCGCGTCTCGCGCGAGACGGCCGAAAGCCGCCGCGCCTCGCTTGACCGCAGCACGGCGCCGTCCAGCGTGCGCAACTCCTCGACCCCGCGCAGCACCCGGCTGAGGCGGATGCCGTGGTCCTGCGTGATCCGCCCTGTCCAGCCCTTTTCATACTCGGCCGCCACCAGATTGAGCCGCAGCGCCACCTGATCGGCCACCTTTTGCAGGTCGTCGTCCGCCCGGCCGGGGTCAAACGCCCCCGCCAGCGCCGCCTGTTCAAGGATCCAGCGCGGGTAATGGGTGGGAAAGGCGTCCAGCACCCGGCGAAAGGCGCGGGCGCCTTCGATCACGCGGGCAAGGTCGGCGCCGGCGATTTCTTCGCCGCTTTGCAGGCGCAGCACAGCGCCCTCGATGCCCATCGTGATCAGATACTCCTCAAGCGCGGCCTGATCCTTCAGATAGACCTCGGACTTGCCGCGCGCGACCTTGTAGAGCGGCGGCTGCGCGATATAGAGATATCCCCCCTCGATCAGCGCCGGCATCTGCCGGAAAAAGAACGTCAACAGAAGCGTGCGGATATGCGCGCCGTCCACGTCGGCGTCGGTCATGATCACGACCTTGTGGTAGCGCAGCTTGTCGATGTTGAACTCGTCCCGCCCGATGCCGGTGCCGAGCGCGGTGATCAGCGTGCCAATCTCCTGACTGGCCAGCATGCGGTCAAAGCGCGCGCGTTCGACGTTCAGGATCTTGCCCTTGAGCGGCAGCACCGCCTGATTGGACCGCGAGCGGCCCTGCTTGGCCGAGCCGCCGGCTGAATCGCCCTCGACCAGAAACAGCTCAGACTTGGACGGGTCGCGCTCCTGACAGTCCGCCAGCTTGCCGGGCAGGGAGGCGATATCCAGCGCGGTCTTGCGCCGGGTCAGCTCGCGCGCCTTGCGCGCCGCCTCGCGCGCCAGTGCCGCCTCGATGATCTTGCCGACGATGATGCGGGCGTTGGCCGGATTCTCTTCGAACCACTCGGCCAGCTTTTCATTGACCATGTTCTCCACCGCCGGGCGCACCTCGGAGGAAACCAGCTTGTCCTTGGTCTGGCTGGAAAACTTGGGGTCCGGCACCTTGACCGACAGCACGCAGGTCAGCCCCTCGCGCGCGTCATCGCCGGTAAAGTCGATCTTTTCCTTTTTCGCGATGCCAGAGGATTGCGCGTAGGCGCCCACTGTCCGCGTCAGCGCACCGCGAAAGCCGGCCAGATGCGTGCCGCCATCGCGCTGCGGGATGTTGTTGGTAAAGGGCAGCACCATCTCGTTGTAGCCGTCGTTCCACCACATCGCGACTTCAACCGTGATGCCCGCCCGCTCGCCGATCATGTAGATCGGCTCGGACATGATCGAGGTTTTCGAACGGTCGAGGTATTTCACATATTCCCGAACCCCGCCTTCGTAGAACAGCTCGCTGCGCAGCTCTTCGGCGTGACGCAGGTCTTCGACGATGATCCGCACGCCGGAATTCAGAAACGCCAGCTCGCGCAGCCGGTTTTCCAGCGTCTTGAAGCTGTAGTCGAGGTTGGAAAACGTCCCCTCGGGGATGTTCGACTTGGCCGAGGCGAGAAACCGCACCTCGGTGCCGCGCATCCCCGGCGCCGGGCCAACCTCGTGCACATGCACAACGCAGTCGCCATGTTCGAATCGCGCGCGATACTCCTTGTCGTTGCGCCAGACCGTCAGTTCCAGCCATTCCGACAGCGCGTTCACCACCGAAACGCCAACCCCGTGCAAGCCGCCCGAGACCTTGTAGGCGTTGCCGCCCTCGTCGGTGTTGTTGAATTTGCCGCCCGCGTGAAGCTGGGTCATGATGACCTCGGCGGCCGAGACGCCCTCTTCGGGATGGATGTCGACCGGGATGCCGCGCCCGTTGTCGCGCACCGAAACAGAGTCGTCGGCATGGATGATCACGGTGACGGCGGTGGCATGGCCGGCCAGCGCCTCGTCGATGCCGTTGTCCACCACCTCATAGACCATGTGGTGCAGGCCCGAGCCGTCGTCGGTATCGCCGATATACATGCCCGGACGCTTGCGAACCGCCTCCAGACCCTTGAGAACCTTGATGGAATCCGCGTCGTAGCTTGCCGGCTTCTTGGGCTCTGTGGCCATCGGTCGTTTACCCTTGATCGTGCCCGCGATTTATAGCGGTTCCGGGGGGGGATGTCACCCCTTGGACACAAGATTTAGCGGTCAGAGAAAGGGGATAACCAGCCCGACCGCCACCAGAAGGCCGCCGGAAATCATGTTCATCCGCCGGACCTGCGCGGGGCTTGACAAGAGCGCCCGCGCCCGGTCCAGAAACAGCGCCAGCGCCAGATTTCCCGCCATCGGAATGGCCGCCGAGACGGCGATGATCAGCCCGATGTCAACCGGCGTCAGCGCGCCCAGCGTGAAAAATCCCGGCAGCGCCCCCATGTAGAACAGGATCGCCTTGGGGTTGCCGATCACCGCCGCCACGCCCACGGAAAACCCCGCCCAGCGCCCCGGCCGCGTCAGCCGGCTGTCCGCGCTCATCGTGGCCGAGGGACGGCGGAGCAGCAGGATGCCCATGGCCAGAAACACCCCCGCCGCGACCCAGCGCAGCAGCGACAACAGATCGCCATAGAGGCTGTCGATCCACGAAAGCCCCAGAATTGCCGCCAGCGGCCAGAAAAGATCGCCGATCGCGACCCCCACGGCCAGCGGCCAGGCCGCCGCCATGCCGCCCGACAGCGCCCGCGCGGTCAGCGCCACCCAGACCGGCCCCGGCACCACCCAGAGCCCGGCCAGCCCGAGGGCGTACAGAAAAAGGCCGTAGCCGGTGATGGTCACGATCAGAACAGCCCCCCGAGCAGGTCAAGTTCCGCCTCCGGCTCCCACGGCGCGGCGCCAAGGTCAAGCACCCTCAGCGCCTCGGCCCGCTCGCGCCGCAGCGCGCCGGTCTGCGCGCCGTCGATCTCGACATAGACCAGCGGGTTGCCCGCCGGCGCGAACCCCGCCGCCGCATAAAGCCCGGCGGTGCCGAAGAGGAGGAAATGCGCCGCCCGCGCGCCCCGCGCCTCGGCGATGGCGGCCTGCAACAGGCGCCCGGCAAGGCCCCGGCCCCGGTGATCGGGGTGCGTGGCCACATCGCCCAGCGCCGCCACATCCAGCAGGCGCCCGCCCAGCCGCACCGCGCGGAACTGGATCGCCATATGCGCCACGATCGCGCCCGCCTCGCGGATCACCAGCCGCAGATGATGCCGCGTGCGGAAAAAGCTGCGCCCGCCAAAGTCGGTGTCAAAGCACCGCGCCAGCAGCGCGGCAATCTGCGCCTCGTCACCGGCGCCAAGGTCGGTCTCGTGGATGGTTTCGATCTGCCCCGGCAGCACCAGCCGCCCGTCGGGCAAGAGCGGCCAGAACGGGTTGTGCGCCAGCTCCCAGACATGCCCATCGGGGTCTGCCCAATAGCCGCTGTAGCCGCCCCAGAACACCGGCGCGGGCGGCTTGAGCCCCCGGCCCCCCGCCGCCAGCGCTGCGGCAAAGGCCGCGTCAACCTCGGCGGCCGAGCCGAAATTCTGCGCCAGCGTCATCGCCCCGCTGCCCAGTTCGGCCTCGGCCCGGCCCTGATCCGCCGCCAGATCGGCACGTCCGTAAAGCGCCAGCACCTGCCCCTGCATCTGGAAAAAGGCGACGCCCTCGGCCCGCTCGACCTCTTGCCAGCCCATCCGGGCGTAAAAGCCGCGCGCCGTCGCCAGATCGCGAACGCCAAGCGTGATCAGGCTGACCCTTTGCCGTGCCGTCATTCGACCCTCGATTCCCCCGCATCCTCGCGCAGCCGCAGCATCTGCGCCCGTCCGCCCATGGCCTCGAACAGCCCCGCCTCGGTGCCGGTCATCAGCGCCTGCGCCCCGAGTGCGACGATCTCGTCATAAAGCGCCGCCCGTCGCGCCGCGTCCAGATGTGCGGCGACCTCGTCCAGCAAAAGCACCGGCGCCTGCCCCAGATCGGCCCGCAGGGCCCGGGCGTTCGACAGGATCAGGCTGATCAGCAGCGCCTTCTGCTCACCGGTCGAGCATTGGTCCGCCGCCACCCCCTTGGCCGCGTAAACCGCCCGCAGGTCGGTCCGGTGCGGCCCGATCAGCGTGCGGCCCGCCGCCATGTCGCGCCGCCGACCCTCGGCCCAGACCAGCGCAAGATCCCCGGCCGCTTCGGGCGCAGGTCCGTCCGGCTCGACCAGCGAAAGCTCGGCGCGCGGAAAGCCGCCCTCGCCGCCCTGCGCCGCCGCCAGCCGCCCCAGCGCCGCCGCGCGGTTGGCGGTGATGCGGGCCGCCGCCGCCGCCATCGCCCCCTCCAGCGCGCCATACCAGCCGGCGTCCGTGATTTCGTCCTTCAAGAGCCGGTTGCGTTCGCGCATGGCCTTGTCATAGGTCAGCACCGCCTCGGCATGGTCGGGCTGAAACGACAGGGCGATGCGGTCGACAAACCGCCGCCGCCCCTCGGCCGCCTCGATCCAGAGCCGGTCCATCGCCGGCACCAGCCACAGAACCCGCGTCAGCCGCGCCAGACCCAGTTGCGTGCCCGGCTTGCCGTCCACCCGGACCCAGCGCGCCGCACCGGCCTCGGCGCCGGTTTCCACCCGATGCGCCGCCGCCAGCCCGCCGATTTCGGCGCCGACCCGCCAGCCCAACCCCTCGGGCCGGCGGGCCAGCTCCTCCGCCCCCGACCGGCGCAGGCCCCGCCCCGGCGACAAGAGCGAGACCGCCTCCAGAATATTGGTCTTGCCAGCCCCGTTCGGCCCCACGATCGCCACCGGCCGGCCGTCAAACGCCAGCCGAAGGGCCCGGTGAGAGCGGAAATGGCTCAACTCCAGCGATGCGATGGTCATACCCATGTTTGGCCGGATAGTCGGCGCTGGCCGATCTGACAAGAAAAAACCCCGCCCGAATCGGGCGGGGTCGTACCTGCGTCAGGCCACGGCTTGTTATCGCCGGCGGGCCTGACGGCCTCTTGCGAGGTCTTGAAACGGATGGTGAACCAGAGCCGCAACGGGTTTTATTTGGTCCGCGATGGCCGTTTTGTCAAGGGACGATCCCCAGACCGGCCAGCACACAGGCCTGAACCCTTGCAAAGGTTGCGTCCGACAAGGTTGCGGTCAGGTAAACCCTTCGCCCATCCGAACCGCGTCCTGAACGAAACAGATCGGCCCGGTGAAACCCGACGGCGTAAATCATGTCGCCCTTGACCC
Organism: Paracoccaceae bacterium; assembly: GCA_052387855.1. GTDB lineage: Bacteria > Pseudomonadota > Alphaproteobacteria > Rhodobacterales > Rhodobacteraceae > CAIYZT01. The sequence goes on along the minus strand of JBQTIT010000003.1, from coordinate 132,368 downwards.
AACAGCGGCGCGAGGTCCAGGGCTCCGGCAGGTCGAATCCAAGGTCAATCTCGGCGTGATAGGGGGCGATTTCGGTTGGCGCGGTCGTACTCAGCGGCACCACGGTGCAGAGGTTCTGCCGAGTCTTCACCTTCGGCGAAATCACGACACATGGGCGCGGTTTGACCATCTCTGGCACCTTGAAAGCCCCGTCGAAGCGCACAAGGATCACCGTGCCGCGCTTGGGATGGTACTGCAGCGCCAAGTTTAAGACGGTCCTATACGCGCATCGGCATCACGACATAGACCGCGCTCATGTCGCCTCCCTCGCGCATCAGCGTCGGATCGCCCGAGGAGTTGAACAGGAACACCGCGTTCTCGCGGTCGACCTGGCTGGCGATTTCCAGCAGATACTTGGCGTTGAACCCGATCTCCAGCCGCTCGTCGCCATAGGCCACCGCCAGCTCTTCCTCGGCGGCGCCCGAATCGGGGGCATTGACCGACAGGATCAGACGGTCCTCGTCCAGGCACAGCTTGACCGCGCGCGACCGCTCGGACGATACCGTCGCCACCCGGTCGACGGCCTTGGCAAACTCGCTGGCGTCCACCTCAAGCCGGCGGGTGTTGCCGGTCGGAATCACGCGGGTGTAGTCGGGGAAGGTGCCGTCGATGACCTTGGAGGTGAGCTGCACCGCCGGGGTGGCAAAGCGCACCTTGGTTTCCGAAACCGAAACCGCGATCACCGCATCGTCATCCTCCAGAAGCTTGCGCAGCTCCCCCACCGTCTTGCGCGGCACGATCACCCCGGGCATGCCCTTTGCCCCCTCGGGCAGGGGCGCGTCGATCCGCGCCAGCCGGTGCCCGTCGGTCGCCACGCACCGCAGCACCGGGCCCTCGTCGCCGGTGGCGACATGCATGTAGACCCCGTTGAGGTAATAGCGCGTCTCTTCGGTCGAGATCGCGAACTTGGCCTTGTCAAAGAGCCGGCGCAGCACCGGCGCCCGGGCTGAGAAGTTCGACGAATATTCGGACGACGCCATCACCGGGAAATCCTCGCGCGGGAGGGTCGCCAGACTGAAGGTCGACCGGCCGGCCGCGATTCCCAGACGTCCGGCCGCGGCATCGGCCGACAGGCTGACCAGCGCGCCATCGGGCAGCTTGCGCACGATCTCGTGCAGCATCACCGCCGAAACCGTGGTGGCCCCTGCCCGCTCGACCAGGGCCGGGGCGCGGTCGACCACCTCGATGTCAAGGTCGGTGGCGCGGAACGAGACCTGCGCGCCCTCTGCCTCGATCAGCACATTGGCCAGGATCGGAATGGTGTTGCGCCGCTCGACCACCGATTGCGCCTGCGCCAGCGCCTTGAGCAGCGTTGCACGTTCGATCGAAAGCTTCATCTGTCCATTCCCCTGCCATCCAGCGGGGCCGCAGACCGGCCCCGGCTCCCCTTGCCGGGGAGGCCGAAACTAGCGGTTTTCCGCTGCAAGCCAAGCGATTTCTTGCCGGCTCACCCCTGCAACAGGCGCCGCAGCAGCAGAAGATCGTCCGAAAGCTGGCTGTCGGTCGACATCAGTTCCTCGATCCGGCGCACGCCGTGCATGATGGTGGTGTGATCGCGCCCGCCGAACCGGCGCCCGATCTCGGGCAGGGACCGCGGCGTCAGTTGCTTGGCCAGATACATCGCCACCTGACGCGGCCGCGCGATGGTGCGCAGGCGCTTGGGGCCGATCATGTCCGACAGGCGGATGTTGTAATGCTCTGCCACCCGGCGCTGGATCTCTTCGATCGTCAGCTTGCGGTCCGAGGCGCGCAGGATGTCGGCCAGACAGTCCTGGGTCAGCTCCAGCGTGATCTCGCGGCCCACAAGCGAGGCAAAGGCGAAAAGCCGGGTCAGCGCGCCTTCGAGAACGCGGACATTGGTGGTGATCCGGTGCGCCAGAAACTCCAGCACGCCGGCGGCGATTCGCAGATCCTTGTACTGCTGGCGATAGAACTCGGCCTTCTTTTGCAGGATGCCCAGGCGCAGCTCGTAGTCGGTCGGGTGCAGGTCGACCACCAGCCCGCATTGCAGGCGCGACTGGATGCGGTCCTCAAGCCCCTTGATCTCGCCCGGGGCGCGGTCGGCCGAGATGACGATCTGCTTGTTCTGGTCCACAAGGGCGTTGAAGGTGTGGAAGAATTCCTCTTGTGTGCTGTCCTTGCCGGCGATGAATTGCACGTCATCGACCATCAGCACATCGACCGAGCGGAAGATTTCCTTGAAGTCCATGATCTGCTGCTCGCGCAGTGCCTGAACGAACTGGTACATGAACTGCTCTGCCGACAGGTACAGAACCCGCAGATGCGGCTGCCGGACCTGCAACTCATGCGCGATGGCGTGCATCAGGTGGGTCTTGCCCAGCCCGACACCGCCATAAAGGAACAGCGGGTTGAAATTGACCGGCCCGCCTTCGGCCACGCGGCGGGCGGCGGCATAGGCCAGATCGTTCGGCTTGCCGACGACGAAGGTGTCAAAGGTAAAGCGCGAATCCAGCGCCGCGCCGGGCAGCGACTCGCTCTCGGCGCCGCCGCGCAGGCGCGCGGCGCGCGCGCCGGTCCGTCCGCTGCCGGTCTGCGACCGGGCCGGGCCGAGCGCCGCCGCCGGGCGCGCCGGCATCCGGGCCGCCGGCTGAACCGAGAACTCGACGCGCGAGATCTCGTGCCCCTTGGCGTTCAGATGGCCAAGGATCTGCTCGGAAAAGTTGCGCTGCACCCAATTGGCGAAAAAGCTGGTCGGAACGTCAAAATGGGCCACGCCATCGGCCAGACCGCGCAGGGAAAGGGGTTCGATCCAGGTCACATAGTTGTTGTTGCCAACACGAGCCGCAAGCTCTGCCCTGATCTGTCCCCAGATTTCGTTCGTCATCTGCCCATGCCATCTGGTCGTGCCGCGCCGGACCTTCCGCGCCGCAAGTTTCCGCAATCGGACCCCGGCCGCCCGGATGACAAGAACCAGCGCCCCCGGCAAAGCCGAGGCGCCCGGTGCAGGGATGCCCGCAAAAACCCCATTCGGCGGCTGGTGCCGCCGGCCGGAGAGTCTGATCACACATCCCGGCGCGATTCGTGGACATCGTTTTCGTCACGGGCTGCTGGCAGCAAAGACCCCGGACATTCCGTCCCTCGAAGCGCGCCCTGTCCCCCTGGTCGACATGAATCGCACCGGCACGCTAGCAAGGGATCGAAAGCCCATGCAACCGAACAACGCGCTTGACAGCAATTTGGCCGAGCGAATCCCCCCCACCGTGCAAATCGGCAACGCCACTGGCGGGAAGCGGGCAGCAAAAAGGGCGCAGCCCAACGGGTGCGCCCTTTGAAATCAAAGACTTGGGCCGGATCAGACCGTGGCGACGGCCTTGACGCGCGAGGCGAGGCGCGAAATCTTGCGCGACACGGTGTTCTTGTGCAGCACGCCCTTGGACACACCGCGCGCCAGTTCCGGCTGGGCGTTCTTCAGCGCCTCGGCGGCGGCGGCGGCATCGCCCGACGCGATGGCCTCTTCGACCTTGCGCAGGAAGGTGCGGATGCGCGAGCGGCGCGCCTTGTTGACGGCATAGCGCGCATCGGCCTGGCGGGCGCGCTTCTTGGACTGTTCGGTATTTGCCATGGGCTTTGATCCTTGGGTCTTGTCGGTTGCGTTCGGGCTGCACGAAAGACCACGGCCCCGCCCTGGTGGAGGGGAATGATTCTTGCCTTAAGCGGGCCCACGCGCATGTAACGGCGGCCTATAGGGGATATTTCCGGCAAAGGGAACAGGGAATCAGCGCCCGCGAAACACGGGCGGCCTTTTGGCCAGAAAGGCCTGCATCCCCTCTTTCTGGTCCTCGGTGGCAAAGAGGGCGTGAAAGAGCCGCCTTTCAAAAAGCAGCCCCTCGCGCAGGCTGGTCTCGGACGCGCGGTTCACCGCCTCCTTGGCGGCGCGCACCGCCAGCGGCGGCTTGGCGGCGATGGCGCCGGCCACCTTGACCGCCTCGGCCACAAGCTGGTCGTCCGGCATCACCCGCGCCACCAGCCCCGCGCGCTCGGCCTCTTCGGCGCCCATCATGCGGCCGGTCAGGTTCATCTCCATCGCCTTGGCCTTGCCCACGGCCCGCGTCAGGCGCTGGGTGCCGCCCATTCCGGCGATGATGCCAAGGTTCACCTCGGGCTGGCCAAAGCGCGCCGAAGCGCCGGCAAGGATGACGTCGCACATCATGGCAAGCTCGCACCCCCCGCCCAGGGCAAAGCCCGACACGGCGGCGATGATCGGCTTTCGGATGCGTCCGATCGCCTCGGCCTCGGCGCCGAAGGCGTCGGTCAGAAAGGCCCCGGCAAAGCCCTGCTCGGCCATTTCCGCGATGTCGGCCCCGGCGGCAAAGGCCCTCTCGGACCCGGTCAGCACGATCGCCCGCACCGCGTCGTCGGCATCCGCAGCCGCCAGCGCCGCGACAAGCTCGCCCAGAAGGCGCCGGTTCAGCGCGTTCAGCACCTCGGGTCGGTTCAGCCGGATCAGCAGGACGCCGGCAGCCGGGGTTTCGAACAAAAGGGTTTCGGCGGTCATCGGGCTCTCCTTGGGCGGGTCAGTGCTGGCAGATGGGACAGTAAAAGCTGGATCGTCCGGCCTGCGCGATCCGGTGGACCTGGCCGCCACAGCCGGGCGCAGTGCAAGGCTCGCCCTCGCGCCCATAGACGCGAAAGGCGTGCTGGAAATAGCCCAGCTCGCCATCCGCCTGCCGGAAGTCGCGCAAGGACGACCCACCGGCGGCGATCGCCTCGGCCAGCACCTCGCGGATGATCGGCACCAGGCGCGCGACCTCGTCCGCGCCAAGATCGCCGGCCAGTCGCTGCGGGTGCAGCCCGGCGCGAAACAGCACCTCGCAGACATAGATGTTGCCCAGGCCGGCGACGTTGCGCTGGTCCAGAAGCGCAGACTTGATCGGCGTGCGCCGCCCCGCAAACCGCGCGGCCAGCGTGGCGGCGTCAAAGCCGTTGCCCAGCGGCTCCGGCCCAAGGCTGGCCAGCAGGGGATGCGCCTCGGCCCCGGCGGTGGCCACCAGGTCCATCGCGCCAAAACGCCGCGCGTCGTTGAAGGTGACGCGCGCGCCGCCCTCCATCGTCAGGACGACGTGATCGTGCTTTTGCGGTGCGGGGTGGTCGTGAAAGAAGGCGCCAGGCATATGCCCGGAAATCAGCATCCGCCCCGACATGCCCAGATGGATCAGCAGCGTCTCGCCGGTCGACAGATCGGCCAGGATGTATTTCGACCGCCGCCGCAGCCGGTCGACCCGCGCCCCGGTCAGCCTGCCGGCCATGCCGGGCGGAAACGGCCAGCGCAGCCCGGCCGCGTTCACCGCCGCCGCCTCGATCCGCCGGCCTTCCATCACCGGGGCCAGCCCCAGGCGGACGGTCTCGACTTCGGGCAGCTCGGGCATGTGACTTTTCCGCAGGTTGAGGCCGAAGGGTGTTATGCCTATAAGGTGGGCACGCAGCAAGGACGACAAGCCGGAATGACCGACGACAGCACCACCCATTTCGGATTTCAGACCGTGCCCGAGGCGGACAAGGCCGGCATGATTCACGGCGTCTTCAGCCGCGTCGCCTCGAAATACGACGTGATGAACGATCTGATGTCGATGGGCATCCATCGCCTCTGGAAAGACGCGATGATGGACTGGCTGGCGCCACGGCCCGGCCAGCGCCTGCTGGACGTGGCCGGCGGCACCGGCGATGTGGCTTTTCGCTTTCTGCACCGGGCGCCGGGGGCCCGCGCCGTGGTCTGCGATCTGACCGCCTCGATGCTGCAAGAGGGCCGCAAGCGGGCCGAGGCAGAGCGGCTGGGCACGGCGCTGGACTGGGTCGTGGGCGATGCGATGGCCCTGCCCTTTGCCGACAATTCCTTTGACGTCTACACCATCAGCTTTGGCATCAGGAACGTCACCCGCATCGGCGACGCGCTGGCCGAGGCGCACCGCGTGCTGCGGCCCGGCGGGCGCCTGATGGTGCTGGAGTTCAGCCAGATCCCGAACGATCTGCTGCAAAAGGCCTATGACGCCTATTCCTTCAACGTCATCCCGGCGATGGGCCAGATCGTGGCCGGGGACCGCGCCAGCTATCAGTACCTGGTGGAATCGATCCGCCGCTTTCCGGACCAGGAACGCTTTGCCGCCTTGATCCGCCAGGCCGGCTTTGCCCAGGTCAAGTTCCGCAACCTGACGATGGGCATCGCCGCGCTTCATTCCGGCTGGAAGGTCTGATGCGGGGTCCGCACAATCTTTGGCGGCTGATCCGCACCGGGGCGACCCTTGCCCGCACGGGCGCGCTGAGCGTGGTTCTTGAGGCGGTCGACGCCCCGCCCCGTCTGCGCCTGGCGCTCTGGGCGGTGAGCTGGCCGTTCAAGGCGCTGGGTCTGCGCGGCGATCCCTCCCTGCCGCCGGTAACGCGCGCGATGACCGCGCTGGGCCCGGCCTACATCAAGTTCGGGCAGATCCTGTCCACCCGGTCGGACATCGTGGGCGAGGTGCTGGCGGCACAACTGAAGGTCCTTCAGGACAGGCTTCCCCCCTTTCCGATGAACGAGGCCCGCGCGATGATCGCGGCCGAACTGGGCGCGCCGGTGGAAACGCTGTTCAGCGCCTTTTCAGAGCCGATCGCGGCCGCCTCGATCGCGCAGGTCCACCGCGCCACGGTGCGCGAGACCGGGCGCGACGTGGCCGTCAAGGTGCTGCGCCCCGGAATCGAGCGCGCCTTTCGCCGTGACATCGACGCCTTTTACTTTGCCGCCGAAGCCATCGAATTCCTCGCCCCCTTTTCGCGCCGGCTGCGCCCGGTCGAGGTGGTCGCGCATTTCGAAGGCATCGTGATGGGCGAGCTGGACCTGCGGCTGGAAAGCTCGGTCGCCAGCGAATTTGCCGACAACACCCGGGGCGATGCCGGCTTTCAGGTGCCGCGCCCGGTCTGGAACCTGTCGGCCCGCACCGTGATGACGCTGGACTGGGCCGAGGGCATCGCGCTGTCGGACGCGGCGGCGCTGGACGCGGCGGGCCACGACCGGCCGGCCATCGCGGCGCGTCTGCTGTCGCTCTTTCTGTCGCACGCGCTGCGCGACGGGCTGTTTCACGGCGACATGCATCAGGGCAACCTCAAGATCGCCGCGAATGGCGACATCATCGCCTATGACTTCGGCATCATGGGGCGGATCGACGACTATACCCGCCGCGTCTATGCCGAGATCCTGATGGGCTTCATGCGCCGCGATTATCGCCGCGTCGCCGAGGTGCATTTCGAGGCCGGCTATGTGCCGGCCGACCGCGACATCGACGAGTTCTGCCGCGCCCTGCGCGCCGTGGGCGAGCCGATCTTTGGCATGGACGCCACCCATATGTCGATGGCGCGGGTGCTGGCCTTTCTCTTCGAGGTGACCGAGACCTTCGGGATGGAGACGCGGACAGAGCTGATCCTGCTGCAACGCACCATGGTCGTGGTCGAGGGCGTCGCGCGCGAACTTGACCCCCAGATCAACATCTGGTCCGCCGCAAGACCGGTGGTCGAGGCCTATATCGCGCGCAACGTCGGCCCTCTGGCCACGCTGCGCGACCTGGCCGCGGCCGCGCTGGTGCTGACGCGATTCGGGCCGCGCCTGGCCAAGATGGTCGAGGGGGCGCTGATCGGTCAGGCCGCCCCGCCCGCGCCGGCCAAGGTCCGCACCCGCCCGCGCCGGCGCTGGGCCGTTCTGGCCGTGGTCGTGGCGGCGGCGGCGGGGTTCGGGCTGGGCCTGGGTCTGTAACCTACGCGGCCAGTTCCGGCGGCACCTCGTCCAGCGGCACCTCGTCCAGCGGCACCTCATCGGGCGGCACGTCCAAAGGCGGGACTTCGACCGGGGGCACCACAATGGCGGTTCCGTCAGTCGGCGTGCGCACGGCGGTCACATAGATCACCGGCACCTCGATCCCGCCTTCAAAGACCACGGTGGCCCCGCTGGGCGAGGCGCGCACCTCTTGGACCAGGGAATAATGCTCAACCTCCGTTTCGCCCAGCAGCACGCCGTCCGAATAACTTTCCAGAGAGAGGTTGTAGATCCCCTCGGGCAGGGGGTTGCCCTCGGCGTCCACGGGGGTCCAGACGTAATCCGCGGTCGAGACCGGAATGTCTTGCCGGGCCACCTCCACCCCGTCCAGATCGGTCACCACCAGCACCGCCTGGTCCGCGACCGAGGCGGGGTTCGGCGACAGGGTCAAGGTGCTTTCACCGTCCAGATGGACCGGCGCGGCCACGCGCACCTCGTTTCCGATCCATCCGACCATGTCGGCCATGCCGGTCAGGGCCAATGTGGAATTCAGGCCATAGAGAAGTTCGTTGGTCAGCACCTGTTGCTCGACGCTTGAAAAGGTCGCAAGCTGCACCGCGAATTCGTTGGAATCCATCGGATCGAGCGGGTCCTGGTTCTGGATCTGCGTGGTCATCATCAAAAGAAAGGTCTCGTAATCCGAGGTGACCGTGGTCTCGGACGAGCTTGTCTTGACGGTTCCGGCCGGCGCGCCGGTGGGCAGATAGGTTTCCATGCGTCATCCCTTCAGAGTCTGAGGTCCAGACCGCGACCATCGGCACGGGCCGGTGCGCGGGCAACGGGCGGGGCGGCGGCGAGCGGCTCTGGCGCGGGCGGCGTTTCAGGCTCCTGCGGCTGCGGCGGTTCCGCGCTGCCGGGCCGCCCGCCCCAGGCGCCAAAGTTCAGCGCGCTTCCCGAAAAGCCCATGGTGCGAAGCTCTTGCAGCAGGTGCTCGCCGTTGCGGCGCAGCAGGTCGAGCGTTTCAGACCGCTCCGCCGAAACGACAACCTGAACCATCTCGCCGCGCTGCGTGATTTCGAACCGCAAACGGCCAAGTTCCGCAGGCGAAAGCTGAACCTCTGCCCGGTCCGCGCCAAGCGACACGATCCGTTCCGCGACCTGGCGCGTCAGGGCCTCGGCCGGTGGGGGGGCGGCCGGGGGCGCGGCAGGCTGATCGGCGCTTTGGCCGGGCGCAGGGGCCCCGGTCACGGCGGGCGTGACCACGGTGGCGGCGCCCTGCTCTGTCCCGGCAAGGCCGGGCAGGAGCGCGGGCTGGGGCGCGGGCTGGGCCGGCGCGGTCAAGGGGGCGGCTGACCCCTGGACCTCTTCGGTGCCAGGCCGGCTGGAAGGCTCGCGCATGAGATCCGGCACAGCGGCGGCGGGCAGCGCGGGGTCCGCCGTCATGGCGGCAGGATCCGGCGCGGCGAATGGGGACGGCGCCTCAGGTGCCGCTGCCGCAGCCGGCTGGTGCAAGGGCGCGGCGGCCGGCGGCTCCGCGCGGACCGGCGCGGCGGGGGCGAGATCGGCCGGCTCGGACGCTGCCGGAATGGCGAGCCGGTCAAGAAACCGCAACTCGGCCGCCGCCTGCCGCGAGAGCGGAAATGGAATGGGCGGCGGGGCGGCGACCTGCTTCGCCCGGTCCGCGCCCACGGCGGGCGGCGGGACTGGCATGGTCACCGGACCCAGCGGCGGGGCCGCCGTGGAAAGGGCGGCGTGACCCGCGCCGGATGGCAACGGGGCGGACGGCGCAGCGACCGGCACCGGCGCCGGAGCCGGAGCGGCCACATCGCCCGGCACGCCGCGATGCACTGGCGCCACCGCCTTTGGGCCTGCCGGGGCAGGGCCGGCCAGCGAGAGCGATGGATCGGGGGCAATCGCGACAGGGGCAGCGGCACTTTCGCCCCGGGTCGCGACCGCAGCGGGTTCGGGGGCGGCCGCAGCATCGGGCGCCTTGCCGGCATCGGCGGCGCCGACCTTGACGGACACGCCTATCGCCGGCGGCGGGCCGCCAGCCGGCAGACCTTTGACCGCGCCCCCGCCGATCACCGCGCGCGCGACAGCCGGGGTGCCCGCCGCCATGTCCGGCGCGACAGCCGGGGCGGCGGCCGGCACCGGCGCCGGAGCGGCCACCTCGCCCGGCAGGCCTCGATGCACCGGCGCCGCCGCCTTTGGGCCCACCGGGGCAGGGCCAGCCTGCGGGGGTGATGGATCGGGGGCAGTCGCGACGGGGGCAGCGGCACTGACGCCCCGGGTCACGACCCCGGCCGGTTCGGGGCCGGCCGCAGCAACGGGCGCCTTGCCGGCAGCGGCGACGCCGGCCTGTACGGACAGGCGCTTTGCCATCGGCTGCCCGCCGGCTGGCAGATCTTTGGCCGCGTCCCCGCCGGTCATATCCTGCGCGACAGCCGGGGTGCCCGCCGCAATGTCCGGCGCAACTGCCGGCGCGGCGACGAGCCCGGCCGAAATGCCTGCCTCGGTCGCGAAGGCGGTCCAACCGCCGGCCATCGGTGCAGCGACAACGGCCGGCGCGTGGGCGGGGTCAGCGGCGCCCACAACCGGGGCGAGGGCGACCTGGGGCGGAGCAAGGGCGCGTCCATCACCCGAACCGGCCCCGGCGAGCGCCCGCAGCGCAAAGCGGCCATCGCGCGAAACGGCGCCGACCTGCGGATCGGCCGGGGTTGCGCCAGACGGTGCGGGCAGGACCGGCAAGGCTGTCGTCATGGCCAAGGGCGCCGGCGGCAGCGCAGCCTCGGCCCCGGCCGGCTCGGGCTGCGCCGGTTCCGCCTTTTCCGACATGTCCAGCACAAAGGGCTCCGCCGGGTCTGCGGCCGTGGCGGCGGCCTGACCCGCATTGGGCCGAAACTCCATCAATTGCGCGAGCTGAATCATCTTTCCCCGACTTCTGCCGTTCGCCGGTCGGTCTAGCGCGTCAGGGGTTACCATCTGTTTACCGCGATCTGGCATAACCGGAAAATTCGATCCTTTCCCGGAACCCGCGATGTTGCCGCCACCCGTGATCGCCCCGCACTCTGCCGCCCCGTCCCCGCGCAGCGGGGCCGAACGCCAGCTCTTTGAAAAGGCACGCGAGCTTGAGGCGGCCTTTCTGGCCGAAATGCTGTCCTTTGCCGGGCTTGGCGCTGCCGAAGGCGCCTTTGCCGGCGGCATCGGAGAGGAGCAGTTCGCCTCGTTCCTGCGCGCCGAACAGGCCCGCCTGATGGTTGCCCGGGGCGGAATCGGGCTGGCCGAACAGATATTTCAGTCTCTGGTGGAGAAGCCCCATGAATGATTCGTACGCTGCCGTCGCCGACAGGCTGGCCGCGATCCGCCGGGCGGCGCTGGGCGGCGACTTTGCGGCAATGCCGGCCCTGGGGCAGGAGCTTGAGCTGCTCTTGGCCTCGGGCCAATTTGCCCCGTCGCGCGATGCGGCGCTGGCCCTGCACCGGCAGGCACAGGAAAATGCGGTGCTGTTGCGGGCCACCCAGCGCGGCCTGCGCGCCGCCCAGCGCCGCCTGGCCGAGATCAGGGGCGTGGCCGCCGGGCTGACGACCTACAGCGCCCAGGGCCAGCGCAAGACCACGGCGCTGCGGCTGGGCCCCGATCACCGGGCCTGAGCGGGACCGGCGGGATTGACCGCAATTCGAGTTAATTGGCGGGAATTTGGCCGGCGATCCATTTGGAAAATTAGGGTGGCGTTAGATTTTCCACGGCTTGATCAGGGGGCATCCCGGGTGGGGTGGCGCGTTCTGGGCCCGTCCCGGACGCAGGGAAAGAATGCCGCCCTTGCCGCCGGGAATGGTGGTGCAAACGGCCGGGTCGAACATGCCTGACCCCGCGAAAGGAACGCAAAATGACGTCCATTATGACCAACACCAGCGCCATGGTCGCGCTGCAAACCATGAAGTCGATCAACAAGAACCTGGAAATGGCCCAGTCGGAGATTTCGACGGGCAAGTCGATCAACAATTCCAAGGACAACGCCGCCATCTGGGCCATCTCGAAGGTGATGGAGGCCGATGTCAGCAGCTTCAAGGGCATCTCCGACAGCCTTGCGCTGGGCAATTCCACCGTCGCCGTGGCCCGTCAGGCCGCCGAAACCGTCACCGACCTCTTGACCGAGATGAAGACCAAGATCGTCGCGGCGCAGGAAAGCAACGTGGACCGCGACAAGATCCAGGCCGATGTCTCGGCGCTGCGCGACCAGATCACATCGGTCGTGGGCACCGCGCAGTTCAACGGGCTGAACCTGGTCGACGGCTCGAACGGCACGGTTGACATCCTCTCCTCGCTTGACCGTTCGAGCTCCGGGGTGGCTGCCTCCTACATCACCGTCACGGCCGAGAACCTGTCGACCGGGGATTATACCGCGAACGACGTCTTCACCGCCGGCGGCGGAGCCGCGACCGTGTCCACGGCGGCCGACACCTTTGTGATGTCGCTCGACAGCGCCGGCGGCTCGGATGAGATCACCATCCAGGACGGCGCCACGGCCTATGCGGCCGGCGACAAGATCTCGCTCCGGATCGGCGAAAAGACCGCCTCCTACACGGTGACCGCCTCGGACGTGGATTCGGGCGCCAATACCGTGGCCGACCTGGTGGCGGTCGGGCTCAAGAACGCGGTCGACGATCTGGGGATCAGCGGGCTGACCGTGGACTACGACAGCGCCTCGGCCGGAGTTCTGACCTTTACCAACGACGGCACGGCCGACCTGACGGTCAGCGGCCAGTTCGCCAACGCGGACTCCGGTGGTCTGGGCGCAATTGCCGCCATCGACGTCTCGACGGCCGTCGGCGCAGAGACCGCGCTGGCCAGCATCGAGGATCTGCTTGACACCGCGATCGACGCTTCGGCCTCCTTCGGTTCGATCCAGTCGCGGATCGAAACCCAGTCGAACTTTGTCGGCAAGCTGACGGACGCGCTGCGTACCGGCATCGGGTCGCTGGTCGATGCGGATCTTGAGGAAACCTCGGCGCGGCTTCAGGCCCTTCAGGTGCAGCAGCAGCTCTCCACCCAGGCCCTGTCGATCGCCAACCAGCAGCCGCAGGGCGTCCTGTCGCTGTTCCGGTAAACGTTTCGGGCCGGGGGCATGCGCACCCGGCCCAACCCCCCTTCCTCAAACCCCGAAGGATAGACCGTGTCCGCAGCTCAGACCGCGCGGCTTGCCTATGGCCGCAGAGAGACCCCGACGCGAACGCCCCGTACGCTGGAATACGAGCTTCTGGCCCAGGCCACGCAGCGCCTTTCGCAGGCCTGGAGCCGGCGCAAACAGGATTTCCCCGCGCTCGCCCTCGCCGTGAACGACAACCTCAGGATCTGGACGACGCTTGCCCTCGACGTCGCCGATCCCGCAAACGGTCTGCCGCAGGCGCTGCGGGCCAGGCTGTTCTACATCTTTGAATTCACGCAAAAGCACAGCCGCGACGTGCTGAACAACGGCGCCAGCGTCGAGGTGCTGACCGACATCAACACGGCCGTGATGCGCGGGCTGCGCGGCGAGGCGGGTGCGGCATGACCGGTCTCATCCTGAAACTCGGCCCGCACGAGCGGGTGCTGATCAACGGCGCGGTCATCGAAAACGGCGACAAGCGCTCGCGCCTGGCGGTGATGACGCCCAATGCCAACATCCTGCGCCTGCGCGACGCCATCAACCCCGGAGAGGTCACGACCCCGGTGCGCCGCGTGTGCTACATCGCACAACTGGTGCTGTCCGGCGATGTCGAGGCTGGCGAGGCGCGGCTGCAGCTCTTGCGCGGGATCGAGCAGCTTTCGCAGGTGCTGACCGACCACGACAGCCGCCAGCAGTTGACGGCCGCCTCGCGCGCCGTGCTGGAGGACCAGCATTACCAGGCCCTGAAGGCGCTGCGCAGCCTGCTGCCGCGCGAAGAGCGGCTGCTGGGGGCCCGCGCGTCATGACCTATGTCCCGGCCCTGGCGGGGACCGGCTATTTCGGCTGGGCGGCGCTCAAGCGCTCCCAGCCGCTGCACGCCCAGGCGCTTGCCAATTCCCCCACGATCAAGCGGGACGAGGATTACTTTCGCGCCAGGATCGGCAGCGTGCGCACCGCCGATGATCTGGTGAACGACCCCCGGCTCTTGCGCGTGGCGCTGACCGCCTATGGGCTTGAGGGCGACATGGGCTCCAGGGCCTTTGTCAAGAAGGTGCTCACCGACGGCACCCTTGACCCCGAGGCGCTGGCGAACCGGCTGTCCGACAAGCAGTACCTCAAATTCTCGGCCGCCTTCGGCTTTGGCGACTATTCCACCCCTAGAACCCAGCTTTCCGATTTCGCCGACAAGACCCTGGCGCTGTACCGCGCCCGCAGCTTCGAGGCGGCGGTCGGCCAGACCAACGACGATTACCGCCTTGCCCTCAACGCCGAGCGCGAGCTGCCTGCCCTGGCTGGAAAGTCGTCAAGCGAGGATACCAAATGGTACACGGTCCTGGGAAATGCGCCGCTCAGGACGGTGATGCAGACGGCGCTTGGCCTGCCCTCTTCGACAACGGCGCTGGACATCGACCGCCAGCTTGACCTCTACAAGGCGCGCGCCAAGGCGCAGTTCGGCGATGACAGCCTCTCGCAGTTCGCCGCGCCCGAGAAGATGGCCAAACTGATCAAGACCTATCACCTGCGCGCCGAGGTTGCCGCCTATGACGGCGGCTCGGTCCGGGCGAGCGCGGTCATCGGCATGCTGTCGCAAAGCATCGCCTTTGCCAAGGCGCAGCAGAGCTGAGGCGGCTCAGGCCCGCGCCTGCGCTGCCGCCAGCAGGCTTTCGAGCCGCTCGAAGCTGCCCGTCACACCGCCGGGCGGCGCGTCTTCGGCCAGAAAGGCGTCAAGCCCGGGCCATGCCCTGATCGCGCTGTCGATCACCGGATCGGACCCCTTGGCGTAAAGCCCGGCCTGAATCATCAGCTCGGCCCGGTCATAGGCCCCCAAAAGCCGCCGGGTCTGCGCGATGGCCCGGTTTTCCAACTCGCTCGCCGCGTCGGGCAGGCTGCGGCTGACCGAGCGCAACAGATCGATCGCCGGATAACGCCCACGCTCGGCGATCTTGCGGTCCAGCACGACATGCCCGTCAAGCACCCCGCGCAGGATGTCCGCGACCGGCTCTTCCATGTCGGAACCGGCCACAAGCACCGAAAACACCGCGGTGATGTCGCCCTTGCCCTCGGGCCCCGGGCCCGCACGTTCGGCCCAGCCCATGATGGCGGGGCTCAGCGAAGGGGGATAGCCGCGCAGACTGGCCTCTTCGCCGGCCGATAGCGCCATTTCGCGGTGCGCCTCGGCAAAGCGGGTGACGCTGTCGGCCAGAAGCAGGACATGCCGGCCAATGTCGCGGAAATGTTCGGCCACCGCCATGGCGGCCAGGGCACAGCGCCGGCGCGTCACCGCCGACTGGTCCGAGGTCGCCGTCACCACGATGGCCCGCGCCAGACCCTCGGGGCCCAGGACGGTTTCGGTGAACTCGCGCAGCTCGCGCCCCCGCTCGCCGATCAGCGCGATGACGACAAGATCAGCCTCGACCCGGCGGGCGAACTTGGCCAGCAGCGTCGACTTGCCGACACCGGAGCCGGCGAAAAGGCCGATCCGCTGGCCGCGCACCAGCGGCAAGAGCGTGTCAAAGACCGAAACCCCGGTTTCCAGCCGCGCGCCCAGACGGCGGCGGGAGGCGGCCGGCGGGGCCTCGGCCCGCAGGGGACGGGGACGGGGGCCGGGAAACAGCGGGCGGCCATCCAGCGGGCGGCCATAGGGATCGACCACGCGGCCGATCCAGGCGTCATCGGGCGCGATCATGCCCGCACCCTCAAGCCGCACGCGGGTGCCGATGCCCAGCCCGTCGGTCAGACCGTCGGGCAGCACGGTCATGCCGCGCGGGTCCAGACCCAGCACCTCACCCGCCATGGACACACCGATGCGCACCCGGTCGCCAAGACCGGCCATCGATTCAAGCCCGGTCACGCGCAGGGTGCCGCGCCCGATCTCGGCCACCTTTCCGACGGGAAAGGCGGTGCCCACTTTTCCGATTTCGGCCGAGAGGGCTGCAAAAACATCGCCCATGGGTTTCTCCCTTTGTTCTTTGACCCTTTCTAAAGGAATCACCCTTAAGCCTTGATGAAGTTGGTCGAGGGAGAAGCCCCGATGTTCGAATCCTTGGAAATCACCAAGATGGCGCGCGCCTTTGCCGCCCATGCTGGCGCGCGGCTGGGCGTGATCGCGGAAAACGTCGCCAACGCCGATACCCCCGGGTTCAAGTCCAGGGATCTGCCCGATTTCGCGCAGGTCTGGCAGCAGGAGTCGGGCACCCAGATGCGGGCCACCCGGCCCGGCCACCTGGGTGCCGCCTTGGCCGGGCCCGTGAACGCGGCACCCGTGGCCAGCGCCGGTGGCCAAGCCTCGCCGAATGGCAACACGGTGTCGCTGCAGCTTGAAATGCTCCGCGCGGCCGAGGTGCGCCAGGACCATGAGATGGCGCTCGCGATCACCCGAAACGCCAGCAGCCTGACCCGCGCCGCACTGGGGCTGAGGTAAGCCATGGCGGACCTGCTTTCAGCGCTCGGCCACGCCGCCTCGGGGATGGAGGCGCAAACGACGCGCCTGCGCCATGTTTCGGAAAATCTGTCGAACGCCGACACGCCCGGCTATCGCCGCAAGCTGATCAGCTTTGAGCAGTCCATGGCCGACGGAACCGTTGCGGCCGGTCCGGTCACGCTGGACCAGACCGCGCTGAGCCGGGTCTACGACCCCGGCAACCCCCTGGCCGATGAAACCGGTCACTACGACGGATCGAATGTCGATCTGGTCATCGAAATGGCTGACGCGCGCGAAGCGCAGCGCAGCTACGAGGCGAACCTCAAACTCTTCGATCAGGCGCGGCAAATGACGCAAAGCCTGTTCGAGCTTTTGCGGCGGTAATTGCAGGAAGGGCTTCCAGAATGGATGTCAGGACATCGCTCGTTGCGCAGAATTACGCCAAGGCCAGAACGGCCGCCGCCCCCGGTGCGAATGCCGGGGCGGACGGGTTTGCGCAGATGGCCGGGAACCTGGCCGAAACGCTGAAGCAAAGCGAAGCGGTGTCACGGGCGGCCCTGACCGGCGGGGCCGACCCGCACGCCCTGGTGCAGGCCTTGGCGCAATCGCAGCTGGCGGTCGAAACCGTCGCTGCGGTGCGCGACAAGGTGGTCGAGGCCTATCAGGAAATCCTGCGGATGCCGGTCTGAGGGGGCGCCATGATCAGCCAGGCCATCCTTGACGACACGCTGCGCGAGGGCCTCTGGGTCGCCTTCAAGATCGCGCTGCCGCTTTTGTCGGTCGCCCTGATCACCGGGCTTGCCGTGGGTCTGTTGCAGGCCCTGACCTCGGTCCAGGAAATGACACTGACCTTTGTGCCCAAGGTGGGCGCGATGCTGGCGGTCTTCTGGGTCTCGATGAGCTTCATGACCGAAACGCTGGTCACCTTCTTCGCCGGCCGTCTGGTCCCCCTGATCGGCGGGGGCTGAGATGGACGCATCGGGCTACGTCACCCTGACCCGCCTTTCCGGCCTGCGCCGCGAGATGGACCTGGTCGCCAACAACATCGCCAACAGCGGCACGCTTGGCTTCAAATCGCAAGGCGCGGTGTTCTCCGAATTCATCGCCGATCTTGACGGCGGCAGCTCGCTGTCGATGGCCCGCGCCTCGGCCTGGGCGATGAACCTTGACGACGGCGTTCTCAGCCAGACCGGCGGCACCTTTGACCTGGCCATCCAGGGCAACGGCTTTTTCCAGATCGAATCGCCCGAGGGGCCGCGCCTGACCCGGGCGGGCAACTTTACCCCCTCCCCGGCCGGCGAGCTGGTCACCCCGGACGGCCAGCGCCTGCTGGACGCGGGTGGCGCGCCGGTCTTTGTGCCGCCCGGCGCGCAGACCATCGCCATTGCGCAGGACGGCACCATCTCGGCCGACGGGGTGCCGGTCGGCCAGATCGGCCTGTGGCAGCCGGTCGATCCGCTGTCGCTGCGCTATGCCGGCGGCAACCTCATGTCCACGCCCGAGGTGGAGCCTGCCACCGGCAGCACCCTCCACCAGGGATTTGTCGAGGAAAGCAACGTCCAGCCGGTCACCGAGATCGCCCGCATGATCGAGGTGCAGCGCGCCTACGAGATGGGGCAGTCGTTTCTGGACGCCGAGGATGAGCGGATGAAGAACCTGATCCAGGTCATGGGTCGATAGGAGGGGCGATGAAGGCACTTCAGATAGCCGCCACCGGCATGGCCGCCCAGCAGATGAAGGTTGATGTCGTTTCCAACAACCTGGCCAACATGTCGACCACGGGCTACAACGCCCGCCGCGCCGACTTTGCCGACCTGCATTATCAACAGCTTGCCCAGCCCGGCACCGTTTCGGCCTCGAATGGTTCGATGCTGCCGACCGGGATCCAGATCGGCCTGGGCGTGCGGCCCACCGCCGTTTCGATCGTGCTGGCCCAGGGCGCGCTGGCCCTGACCGGGGGCGATCTGGACGTCGCGATCGAGGGGGCCGGCTATCTTGAGGTCACGCTTCCCTCGGGCGGGTCGGCCTATACCCGCGACGGCGCGCTCAAGCGGTCGGCCGATGGGCTGATCGTCACCGCCGATGGCTACGCCGTCGCCCCGGGCATCACCATCCCCTCGGACGCGCGCAGCCTGTCGATCAACGCCGACGGCGAGGTCTATGTCTATTTCACGGACGAGGCGGAGCCGCAGCTTCTGGGCCAGTTGAATCTGGTCGGATTTACCAACGAAAAGGGACTTGAGGCGACCGGCTCGAACCTCTTTCTCGAAAGCGCGGCCTCCGGCCCGCCCCTGATCGGCGCGCCCGGCCTGGATGGCCTGGGCACGCTGCGCCAGGGATATCTTGAGGAAAGCTCGGTCGATTCGGTGCGCGAGGTGACCGAACTGATCAAGGCGCAGCGCGGGTATGAGCTGAACGCCAAGGTGATCACGGCCGCCGACCAGATGCTGGCCGCCGCGACGCAGGTCCGCTGATGCGCTGGCTCGCCGCGATCCTGCTGGCGCTGCCGGGCCCGGCTCTGGCCGAGAGCCTCATCGCGGCCCGCACCATCCGGCCGCTGACGATCCTGACCGCGGCCGACATCACGCTCATCGCCGATGTGATCCCCGGCGCCGCCGACCACCCCGACCTGGCCATCGGGATGGAGGCGCGGGTTGCCATCTACGCCGGCCGGCCCATCCGCCCCGAAGACCTCGGCCCGCCCGCGCTGGTGGACCGCAACCAGATCGTCACCATCCAGTATGCCTTGGGCGGCCTGCTCATCCTGGCCGAAGGGCGGATGCTGGATCGCGGCGGGCTGGGCGATGTGGTGCGGGTCATGAACCTGTCCTCGCGCGCCACCGTCATCGGCATGGTCGCCGCAGACGGCACCATCCGCGTCTCATCTCCCCAAGGATAGAACCATGAACCGCGTCATTTCCTGCCTTTTCCTTTTGCTGGCGGCGGCCTGCTCTCCGCTTGGTCAGGTCGGCGCGGCGCCCGGATTCACCCCGGGCGACCAGACTGCCGAAACGGCGGCGATGTACGCCAATCCCACGGTCGAGATGGCTTCGCTCTCTGCGTCCGACCAGTCCTCGCTGTGGACGGCCGGCGAGGCGGCGCTGTTGGGCGACCGGCGCGCGGCCCGTCGGGGCGACATTCTGACCGTCGTCATCGAGATCGACGATCAGGCCCAGTTCGACAACCAGTCGGCCCGGGCGCGCGGGTCGGACCAGTCCATGTCGGTCCCCTCGCTCTTTGGCCTCACCGAGCGGATCGAGGCCGAGGGGCTGACGCTGGATCCGGGCTATCAGACCACCTCTGCCTCGTCCTTCAACGGCAACGGTTCGGTCTCGCGCGCCGAAAAGCTGACCCTGCGCGTCGCCGCGACGGTGGTGCAAGAGCTGCCCAACGGCGTGGTGCGCATCGAGGGGCGGCAAGAGGTGCGCGTCAACTTCGAGCTGCGCGAGCTGTTGATCACCGGCTACATCCGCCCGGCCGACATCTCGCGCCGCAACGAGATCACCTATGACAAGATCGCCGGCGCCCAGATTTCCTATGGCGGACGCGGGCAGATCACCGAGGTCCAGCAACCCCGCTACGGCGACCAGATCGCCGAGAAAATCCTGCCCTTCTGAGCATCATGATCAAGAAACTCCTTCCCCTTCTTCTGGGTCTGGTCGGTCTGGGCGCCGGCATCGGCGCCGGTCTGGCCCTGCGCCCCCCGCCGCCAGAGCCGACCGCCGAAGAGATCGCAGCGGCCGCAGCCGTCATGCCGACCGAGCCGCCGGAATATGTCAAATTGAACAACCAGTTCATCGTGCCCGTGGTCGAAGAGGGGCGCGTGGTCTCGATGGTCATCCTGACCCTGTCGCTTGAGGTTGAACCGGGGGCGCGGGAAAAGATCTACAGCCTTGAGCCAAAGTTGCGCGATGTTCTGCTGCAGGTGCTGTTCGACCATGCCAATTCCGGCGGCTTCCGAGGCGCCTTTACCGATTCGGCCAATCTGGTGCTGTTGCGCGACGAGCTGTTCGAGGCTGCCGTGGCGGTGACGGGCGACATTTCAAGGGCCGTGCTGATTTCCGACATCGCCCGCCAGGATACCTGACCGGTCCCGCCTCAGCCCTTGCCGCTGAGCCGTGACAGCGCCGTCGCGCGGCCAAAGGCCAGACGGGCGGCGTCGCGCAACTCTTCCAGCCGGACGTTCTGGCGGGCAAGGGTCTCGTTGACCTCGGCCCGGCGCAGGTCGGCCCAGCGTTGAAACCGGATTTCGGCCTCGGCCGCGGCCACCGGGTGCAGGTCGGGCGCCTCAAAGGACCGGTTCAGGTCGGCCAGCCGGGCCAGGGAGGCCTCCCTTGACCGGGCGAGCGCCTTGACCTCGCTCAGCCGGGCATCAAGCACAAGCTGCGCCAGCCCCTGCAGCGCCAGAAGCTGGCCTGCGTCCGCGCCGCTCATCCCTTCCAGCCTTTCGACTTCTTGCGCATCGCCTCGGCAAAGCGGATCGCGGCGGCAACGGCGCGGTAGTGGTCGGGGCGGATCGGCTTTCCGATCTCGACCGAGGCATGGATCGCGCGCGCGGTCGGCGGATCGCTGTGCAGGGGCACCCCATGCTCGGCCGCCGCAGCGCGGATCTGGGCGGCGATCTCGTCAACGCCCTTGGCCACGCAGATCGGCGCCGTCCTGTCCCCCCGACGCCATTTCAGCGCCACGGCGTAATGGGTCGGGTTCACGATCACCACATCGGCCTTGGCCACATCGGCCAGCATCTGGTTCATGGCGATGCCCTGCCCTCGCGCGCGGCGCTGCATCTTGACGTGCGGGTCGCCCTCTGCCTCCTTCATCTCATCGGACAGTTCCTTGCGCGACATGCGGTTTCGGAACAGGTGCTGCAGGATCTGCCAGCCATAGTCGATCCCGCCGGCCAGCAGGGTGAACATCAGCGCAAGCATCAGAAACTCGGCCATCATTGACATCATGGCCGCGGTCGACTGGGCCGGCGACATCCGCAGGCTGGACAGGATCAATTCGCCCTTGCCCAGGGTGTAGACCACCAACAGCCACGAGATCGCCACCAGCTTGACCGCGCTCTTGGCGAACTGGAACAGGCCCTCGCGGCCGAATTTCTGCCTTGCGATCGAGATGGGCGAGATCCGCGACACCTTGGGGCGGATGCGATCAGCCACGACCGAGGTGGACTGTTGCAGCACCGCCATGACCAGGACAAAGATCCCCGGCAGCACGAAAAACGGCGCCAGCGGCCACAAAAGGGCGCCGCCGATCCCGGTCAGGGTGGCGCTCGGGGCGCGCAGCAGCGCGGGCGCCATCCGGTCGGCCCCCTCCAGCAGCCCCTGGCCGGCCAGGCCGGCGCTTGAAAGCGCGCCGGGGCCAAAGATCATCGCCGCGGCCACCAGCCCGCCCAACGAGGCGGCGCCGTAAAGATCGGCAGAGGTCGGGATCTGGCCCTTCTTGCGGGCGTCCTCCAGCCGCTTTTGCGAGGCGTCGTGCGGCTTGTCTTCGCCCTCACCCTCGCTCACGGGGCGATCCGTGCGGGCCGGAGCAGAAAGGCGTCAAACGCGCCGTGCCAGATCGACAGCAGGAACGGCAGGACAAGGACCATCAGGACCATGGCGCCCCCGGTCAGCAGCGGGGCGCCGACCATCACCACCATCAACTGCGGCATCGCCTTGCTGATGACGCCGAGGGCGAGGTTGTAGACCATCGCCGCCAGGGCAAAGGGCGCCGCCAGCGTGAAGGCCAGCACGAAAAAGCCGGAGACCTGCGCGATGCCCCAACGCGCGGCGTCGGCCGACAGGGGCACCGCGCCGGCCGGAAAGATCTGGTACGAGGCGATGAAAAGCCCGGCGAGTTTCACATGCAGCCCCAGCGAGACCGCCAGCGCCAATGCGGCCATGGTCAACAGATTGCCCAGGGCCGGCTGCGGCTCGGGACCGGCGCCGCCGAAAAGCTGCGACAGCGACATGGCGTTGGCCGCGATGACCGCCGCGGTCTGAAGTGCCAGGACGAAAAGGCGCAACCCGATCCCCAGCATCAGGCCGATCAGCACCTCGACCCCTGCGGCGGCCAGGCCGGGTGGGGCGGCGCCGGGGCCCAGGCTCGCCGGCAGCACGATGGCGGTAAAGGCCAGGGCCAGGCCAAGCCGCACCCGGACCGGCACGACCATCTCGCCAAAGGCGGGCATCAGGGCCATCGCCGCCCCGACGCGCAGAAACACCAGGGCCGCCGACCACAGCCAAAGCTGCGTCTGCCCGGTCAGGTCGGTGGCCAGGGCGACAATCTGACCGATCACGGCGCCACGACCCCGACAAGTGCCGGACGCGCCTCCATCCCGATCTCTTCATAGGACAGGACCGGCACCGAAAGCCCCTTGGCCACCGTCACCGTCCGCACGAACCGCCGGCGCAGCGTCGAGGTTACCAGCGCCGGAAATGTCCCCGCCTCGGCCGCCCGCTGCAGCTTGTCCGCGATCGCCCCCGCCAGGCGCGAGAACTGGTCCGGCGGCAGGGCCACATCGCGCATTCCCCGCTCGCCGTCGATCTGGTGGGCGGCAAAGGTCTTTTCCCATTCCGGGGCAAGCTGGATCAGCGGAATGGTGCCGTCGTCGCGCTTGAGCTCTGCCACAAGCTGAAAGCCCAGCCGCTGGCGGACATGCTCGGCCACCGCCTCGGGTGAGCCGAGGCCCCGCCCCTCGGCGATGGATTCAAGGATCAGCGGCAGGTTGCGGATCGAGACCCGCTCTTCGAGCAAGAGCCGCAGCACCGTCAGCAACAGCTCGACCGAGACCTTTTCCGGGATCAGCTCGTCCAGCAGCCGCCGGTTCGCCTCGGCCCGGGCCGGGTCTGACACGCGGGCGAACTCTTCGAGCAGGCGGCGCAGGCCGCGCAGCGACAAGAGCCGTGCCAGATTGCCCCGGATCACCTCCAGCAGGTGGGTGGCCAGCACCTCGGGCGCCGAGACCACGGTCAGCCCGCGCAGGGCGGCCTCGTCCTGGTCGTCGGCAAGGATCCAGCGGGCCGGCGCGCCATAGACCGGCTCCTTGACATCCAGCCCGTCGGGCGCCGAGACGCCGTCGGTCATCAGTACCAGCGCGCGATCGGGCATCAGCCGGTCCTTGACCCGTTCCACCCCCTGAAGCTGGATGCGGTAGGTGCCCGGCGGCAGGCTGGCATCGTCGGTCAGCCGAATCTCGGGCAGGATCAGGCCGTATTGCGCCGCCACATGATTGCGCATGTTGTTGATCCGCGCATCCAGCCCGGTGGCCGGGTCAAGCACCATGGCCACCAGATTGGGGGCAAATTCGATGTGGATGTCGTCAAAGTCCAGGATATCCCCCAGCGTCTTTTTCGGCGCGGGCGGGGATGGCGGCGCATTGGCGGCCACAGCGCGCGTGCCCCGGCGCGCGGCGCGAAAGGCGGCATAGGCCAGGGCGCCGGCGCCAGCGATAAAGGGCAGGAACGGCAGCCCAGGCACCAGCGCGAACAGCGCCATCAGCGCCGCGACGCTGCCCAGCGCGCCGGGGTAGCGGC
Source organism: Paracoccaceae bacterium (assembly GCA_052387855.1). Classification (GTDB taxonomy): domain Bacteria; phylum Pseudomonadota; class Alphaproteobacteria; order Rhodobacterales; family Rhodobacteraceae; genus CAIYZT01. The sequence goes on along the minus strand of JBQTIT010000003.1, from coordinate 108,501 downwards.
CAAGCTGGGTGAACATCGAGATGTCGGTCGCCTCTTCCTTGCCGCCGCGCGCGAGCAGCAGCGCCGCCGCGACCGAGATCACGACGGCCGGGATCTGGGTGACCAATCCGTCACCGACCGTCAGGATGGCATAGGTTTCAAACGCCGAGGCCAGCGGCATGCCATGCACCGCGACACCGACCACCAGGCCCATCACGATGTTCAAAAGCGTGATCAAGAGCCCCGCAACGGCGTCGCCCTTGACGAATTTCGATGCCCCGTCGAGCGAGCCGAAAAAGTTCGTCTCGGCCAGATCACGCTCGCGCCGCGCCTTGGCCTCGGCGTGGGTGATCGCGCCGGCGGCCATGTCGGCGTCAATGGCAAGCTGCTTGCCGGGCATCCCGTCAAGCGCGAACCGCGCGCCCACCTCGGCCATGCGGCCGGCGCCCTTGGTGATCACCATGAAGTTGACGATCATTAGCACGACAAAGACCACGATCCCCAGCAACAGATTGCCGCCCATGATGAATTCGGCAAAGGCTTCGATGACGTGGCCGGCGGCGTCGGTGCCCGTGTGTCCCTGCCCGATGATCAGCTTGGTTGACGAGACATTGAGCGACAGGCGCAGGATCAGGCTGGCCAGCAGGATCGTCGGAAAGGCCGAAAAGTCCAGCGGCCGCTCGATGAACAGGGTCACGGTCAGCATCAGGATCGCCAGCGCAAAGGACAGCGCCAGCCCGATGTCCAAAAGCCAGAACGGCACCGGCAGGACCATCATGATGATCACGCCCATCAGGGCCAGCGCGAGCAGGATCGTGGGGCGGAACTGAACCTCGGGACGAAGGAGCGTGGGCATGGTCAATCTGCCCGGGCAAAGAGCGCGCCGGCGGACCCGGTCGCCGGCACCAGTGAGCCGCCCTGGCCCGCCTGGCCGGCGCGCAGCAGCGGATAGCGGTTGATCCGGACCGCCAGGATCGTATCCGCGGGCAGGGGCGCCGAGGGCGCCAGCCCCCCGGCCAACAGGGCGTCAACCCGGCGGACATAGGCCGCAGCCAGATCGCCGGTGCGCGAATGGTAGGCGCCGACGGCCCCGGACCAGGTGCCAAGGGACTGGCGCAGGTCCAGCAGCAACCGGGCGGCATAGCCGGCGTTGAGGTCGGGGTCGATCATCGTCTCAAGCGAGGCAAAGGCATCGCCGTGCCAGCGGAAATTCACCTGAAAGCAGCCGATGTCGATGTTCTCGGTCCCCGTCTGCAACATGCGCGCGACATGGTCCAGTGCCGGCCCCGGCGCGTCGAAAAAGGCCCCGTCGCCACCGACATTGACCGTCCAGGGCCAGGGCGCCAGGCCCTGACCGCGGTCGCGCCCGGTCTCGACCCGGGCGATGGCCAGCATCAGATCGGTCGGGACGCCAAATTCCTCTGCCGCGCGGCGGGCGGCCCGATCACAAAGATCCGAAGGGTCCTGCATCGCCGGCGCCGGCGTGGCGACGGGCGACAGGATCAGGCTAAGGCACAGGCAAGACGCCAGTCTTCGCATCGGATTCTCCGGCAGGTCCCCGCTTTGCGGGGCATTGTGGCCAGTCTAGGCGGTCAACCCTTGCGGAAGCGTAACCGGCGCCGTCATGGCGCCGATATCTCTGCGCCCAAATTTTCTGCACCCAAATTTTCTGCACCCGGAACCGCCGCGAGCAGAGACAGCACCGCCGCGCGGGTCTGGGCGGCGCGGTCGGCCAATGCCGCCCCCTCGGCCAGCGGGCCGGCAAGCGGCGGGCCACCTGGCGGAGCAAGCGCACTGGCCGCCGCCTGCCAGTGCGGCTGCCCCCCCGCGCGCAGCGCCGGCCAGTCCCCCGCCTGGGCCAGAAGCGCGTCGGCCTCGCTCTTGCGGCCGCTGCTCAGCAGCGCGGGGACGGCTTGCTCTCCCTCGCCGGTCAAGACCAGCGCGGCAAGGCGCAGCTCATCGGCGGCCGCGCCGGTGATGCCGCTCAGGGTGCTCATCGCCAAGACCCCGTCCCGCTGCGCGATCGCGACCCGCGCCGCGAGCAGCCGGTCCGGTTCCGGCGCGCCTGCCAGCCAGGCGCGGGCCTGGTCCGGCAACCCAAGGTTCAGGAACCGCTCGGCCAGCCGCGTCGCTTGCCCGGCGGCGGCGGCCGGCGCGGCGCTGCCCGGCGCAAGGGTGGCAAGGTCCAGGATCTGGTCGTCGGTGCCAAGGTCGGTCAAAAGCCGCCAGAGGTCGGCCATCACCTCCCCCGCGCCGCCCGCTTCGGCAAAGGCGCGGGCCGGCTCGCCCGACAGGGCAAGGGCAAGCGTCAGGGCGCGGCCGAACCGCTGCCCATCCGGGCCGCCGGCGCGCTCGGCCGCGTAGGCGCTGATCGCTTCGAGCGTGCCCCACGGCAGGGGCAGGCCGCGCCCGGCATGGCTTTCGACCAGCATGACCGTCGCCTCCGGCGTGCCGGGACCGGGATCGTCAAGCAGCGGGCGCAAGAGCCGGTCCGCTGCCGCGAACTCACCGGCGTCTGCGGCCAGACCGGCGTCCATCAGCGCGACGTCGCGGTTGCCGGTGTCGCCCGGGCGCCGGATGGCATTGGCGACGACCTGCACCGCGGACTCGGCCCCGGCTGCGGCGAGTTTCTTGATCAGCCGCGGGCCCAGGGCTTGCCGCATCGCCGCGGGAAGCGCCGAAAAGGCGCGCTGCACGGCCGGGAAATTCGCCCCCGGGCCGGTGTCTGCCGTCTCGGCCATGAGCGACCACAGGGCAGCGGGGCCATCGCAGGACGAAAGTCCGCCAAAGGCCGGGGCCGGGTCGGCCTTGTCGTCTAGGACATGGGCCATGCTGGCCCAAAAGGCGCGGTCCGGACTGCCCGGATCAAAGGCCTGGATCAGCCCCAGCGCCTCTTGCCCAAAGCCGATGAACAGGTGAAACCGGATCGCGCGCGCCACCGCTTCGGGGTCGAGGCGGTCAAATTCCCCGGTCAGCCCTGACCGCGCCTCGGCCATCTGCTCCCAGACGGGGCGGCTGTCGCCCCAGCGGGCAATGTCAAGACGGCCCTCTTCGGGGCAGACCGCACCCTCGGCGGCAAGGTTGGCGACGGGGTCCTGGTCGATCACCCCGACCCTGACCTGCGGCAGCGCGCCCTGGCCGACCCGGGCCTGCTCGGGCGCCTTTGCGGGCTTCGCGGGGAGGGGCGGATTTTCCGGCAGTCCCATGCCGACCACGCCCCGGGCCGCGCCAAGGCTGATCTCGCGCACCAGCGCCTCGCGGAGCGGCTCAAGCCCCGGATCGGACAGCGCGGCGGGCGCCGTGGCGTCGTCCGGCGGCGGCGCAGGCGGTTGCCCGGCTGCGGCCGGGCCGGCGACGGGGGGGGCATTAGGGGGCGCGCCCGCGACCGGGGCGGGCTGAGGCGCGGTTCCCTGGCCCAACGCCAGGGCGACCCAGGCGCGGGAAAGCGGGTTGTCGGACCGGGGCGCCGGCACCGGGCCGGCCGTCTTGGCCGGGGCCGGCTCTGCGGGGGCAGGATCGTCAAGCGCCGTCTCGTGGGGCGAGCCCGCCGGCGCCGGGCCGTCGCGGATGTCGAGCGCGAGAATGCCGGGCTCGACCACAAAGGGGGCGATGTGGCAGTCGCAGCTCAGCGCAAGCCCAAGCGTATCGGCCCCCGCCCCGGGGACCAGATCGGCGAGCCGGTCCCGCGTCACGCGGGCAAAGACCGCGGTGGTGTCATATCCCTCTGCCAGCCGCTGGATGCGCAGCTCATACCCGGTCTCGGTGCGGCCGAGCGCCCAGCTTTGCGCTGTCCAGCCCTCGGCCGGGCCGGCATAGACCACCAGGCGCGTGAAATCGCCATGCTCGCCCGAGATCACCCGCGCCGGCGCCGCCGCCAGCGGCACCGGCAAGAGCGACAGCAGCGCGGCCAGGGCGAGAAGGCGCATTCAGGCCGCCTCTTGCTTCAGGGCGCGCAGGGCCTCTTCAAGGTCGGAAAAGCTGGGCCTGACATGGTGGGGGGTATTCTGCCGCCCCACCTCGATGCAGATGTTGGGGGCGTGCCGGTGCAGGTTGGCCACCAGCACCTCGCGCACGAGCTGATAGAAATGGCCGTCATCCTCGACCACGGTCTTGACCCGTGCGGCGAAGGGGCCCATCAGGCCATAGGCCAGGAACACGCCCAGAAAGGTGCCGACAAGGGCCGAGCCGATCATCGCCCCCAGAATCTCGGGCGGCTGGTCAAGCGAGCCCATGGTCTTGATCACGCCCAGAACGGCGGCGACGATGCCGAGCGCGGGCAGCGCGTCGGCGATCGACTGCAGCGCGTGGCTGGAGTGCAGGGCATGGGCCAGCGCAGCCTCGACCCTCTTGTCGAGAACCTCTTCGACCTGGTGCGGATCGTCGTAGTTCATCGAGGCCGCGCGCATGGTGTCTGCGATCAGGTCGGTTGTCTCGTGGTCGTTCTGGATCTTGGGGTACTTGCCAAAGACCGAGGAATCGTGCGGCTTTTCAATATGTTCCTCAAGCGCGACGGGGTTGGCGCGGGCGATGCGGATCAGCTCGAACAAAAGGCACAGCAGATCGCGGTAGTCCCCCGGTTTCCACTTGGGGCCCTTGAACACCTTGCCGATGTCCTTGATCGTGTGCTTGACCGAGGCGGCGTCGTTCGAGACCAGAAAGGCGCCGACGGCCGCGCCGCCGATCATGATCATCTCGAACGGTAGCGCCTGGATGATCGGGGTCAGGTTGCCGCCATGCAGCAGGAACCCGCCAAAGACCATCACCAGAATGACGACAATACCGCCAACGCCAAACATCAACGAACCCCTTCATTTCCCTGCCACAGTCTTTCAGCGCGGGGTTAAGATTCCCTGACTCTATTCCCTTGGCACCAGGGCATTGCGGCCGGCCACCAGGGCGGAAATGGCATAGGCAGTCTCGGGGCGCATGCCGGACAGCACCTGCGCCGCGGCTTCGGGGCGCATCCGGCCCAGGAAACCGGCGGCAAACTCGGGCTCCATGGTTTCGAACAGGGCGGCGGCGTCCTTGGGTTTCATCGCCTCGTAGACCGCCGTCAGGCGCGCGATGTCCTGTTCGGCCGCGCCATCGGCAAGGGCAAGCGTCTCGCGCAGGCGGGTTTCGCTGGCGTCCATCTCGGCGATGCGCGCGTCCAGCGCCGTCTCGGCCAGGGCGAGCGCCGCCATGCGCTCGTCCACCAGGGCCTGGCGGTTGTCGAGCTCGGCCGCGCGCAGGGCCAGTGCCGCCGCAAGCGCCGACGGGGGGGGCCGCGCAGGACTCCTCCGCCGCAGCGCCGTCGTCTGGCAGAGGGGTGTGTTCGGCCGCGCCGGCGGCGTCATCGGCCGACAGCGCCTCTCCGGCCTCTGCGCCAAGTCGCAGCGCGCCGGAGGAGGCCAGCAGAAGCGCCAGGATCACCAGGGTTCCGGGGCCCTTGCGGCGTTTGAAGATGTTCACTCGGCCGCCTCCAGATCTTCGGAGCCAAGGCGGTTGCGCACAACGCGCGGGCGCGGCCGCGGGGCGGGTGCGGCCGCGGACTCCGCCGCGGGGCGGGTGGCCGGGCCAGGGGCCTGATCGGGGTGCGGCAGATCGTGCATCGAGGCAAGCAACAGCTCCAGCCGGGCGGCCACCGATTCGGCGCGGCGGGTCTGCGCCTCCAGCGTGCTGGCTGAGCCCGAGGCGGCGCTGCCCGCTGCCGCCAGCGCCTTGGTCATGTCATCCACCTGGACCGACAGCACCGCGATGGCCCCGCCCATGCCGCTTTCCAGCGCCGCGAACCGCTGAAGCCGGCCAGACAGGACATAGCAGTAGACCGCCGCCCCAAAGGCCCCCGCCGCCATCAACATGTCTGCAATCAGTGCCATTCAGGCCCCCCAGGTTCAGTTCAGGATGTACTCGGTGATCAGAAGATCGCGCACGCGGCCCTCACCCGTGACGATCTGGATGCGCCGCAGGATCTGGGCCCGCACCCGCGCCAGCGCGCTTGGCTCTTCCAGCTCGGCCGGGTCGATGGCCCGCAGATAGCCGTTCAGCACATCTAGGATGCGCGGCATCAACGTCGTCACCTCGGCGGCAAAGGTCGCGCCAACCTCGATCTGCGCGACAAAGCGCAGGTGACGCTCCTCGGCGCCGGTGCCGATCGAGATGGTCAGCGGGTCGACCGGCAGAAAGGCGATGTCGGGCAGCGGGGCGGCGGCGGCCTCTGCGGCGGCGGCGGCGGCCGGATCCTCGTGCCCCAGAATCAGGCCGGAGAACACGGCATAAAACCCGGCCCCGCCAAGGACCAGGAACAGCACAAGCCCCAGAATCATTGGCTTTTTCGATCGCTTCCTGGGCTCCGCTTCCTGCGTCTGCTCCACCGTGGCCAAGATCGCCTCCAGATCAATCAACAAATCGAGTCTTGGCAGAAGGACACTAACCGATTGTTAAGCCAGTTCCGGCAAAGCTGCCCCGTCCGGGCAGAAGCCCTGAGGAGGAAACGGCGTGCAGAATCTGATCGCGATCTGGCAGAACCTTGGGCTCAGGCGGCAGGTCATCGTTGCCGGGGCCACCCTGGCCATGTTCGCCGTGATCATGATGCTGGCCCGTGCCGCGTCCACGCCGCAGATGGCCCTTCTCTATTCCGGCCTTGACCGCGCCACGGCGGGCGATGTCGTCGCCGCGCTCGACCAGGCCGGGGTCAGCTACGTCATCGAGGGGGATGCGATCTCGGTCGACGCCGGGCAGCGCGACAGCCTGCGCATGACCCTCGCGGCCGCGGGGTTGCCGGCCAATGCCGGCGCGGGCTACGAGCTGCTTGACGCGCTTTCGGGTTTTGGCACCACCTCGCAGATGTTCGACGCCGCCTATTGGCGCGCCAAGGAGGGGGAGCTTGCCCGCACCATCCTTTCCAACCCCGCGATCCGCGCGGCGCGGGTGCATATCGCCCAGGGCGCGAACCAGCCCTTTACCCCCGATGCCGAACCCTCGGCCAGCGTGACCGTGACCGCCTCGGCCGGACTGTCGCAGCAGCAGGCCCAGGCGATCCGCCACCTTGTCGCTGCGGCGGTGCTGAACCTCGCGCCCGAGAATGTGCAGGTGATCGACAGCCGCCGCGGCCTGATCCCGAACGCCGATTCGGCGCTGTCGGCCGGTCCGGCCGCCTCGCAGCGCGCCGATGAGATCCGCCGCAACGTCGAGCGTCTGCTGTCCGCGCGGGTCGGTCCCGGCAAGGCCGTGGTCGAGGTCAGCGTCGATCTGGTGACCGAGCGCGAGACGCTGACCGAACAGCGCGTCGATCCCCAGGAGCGGGTCGCGATCTCGACCGAGACGACCGAGAACGCCGGCACCTCGCAAGGCGGGGCGGGCGGCGCGGTCACCGTGGCGTCAAACCTGCCCGAGGGCGCGGGCGGAGACGGCGGCGCGGGGCCGAAGTCGGAAAGCAGCGAGACCGTGGAGCGGGTGAACTATGAGGTCAGCCAGACCCAGCGCGAGGTGGTCCGGCTTCCGGGCGACGTGCGTCGGCTGTCTGTTGCGGTGCTGGTCGACGGGGTGGATGTGCTGGGCGCCGACGGCGCCACGACCAAGGAGCCGCGCAGCGCCGAAGAGCTGGACACGCTGCGCGAGCTGGTTTCAAGCGCCGTCGGCCTGGACGAGTCGCGGGGCGATGTGCTGACGCTGCGGGCCCTTGATTTCCTTCCCCCCAGCGCCGAGGGAACCGCCGCCGACGCCGGGCTGATGAATGTCCTTGGTCCCATCGACCTGATGCAGGTGATCCAGCTTGGTGTCCTGACGCTGCTGGCGCTGGTGCTGGGGCTGTTCGTGCTGCGCCCTATCCTGCTGTCACGGCGCCCGGGCCAGGCCGGCCAAGACGCCCTGCCCGGCATGGACGACCCGCTTGCCCTTCCCATGGGCGATGGTTTTGGCGGCTTCAACGCCCTGACCGGCGTGATCGACGATTTCAGCGAGGAGGGCGGCGAAGAGGAAGAAGTCTCGAACGACCCGGTTGACCGGCTTCGGCGCCTGATCGAACAGCGTCAGGCCGAATCGGTCGAGATCCTGCGCGGCTGGATGGAGCAGACCGAGGAGCCCGCCTGATGCCGCTGAAGCTTGAGGTTTTCGAGTCGGCGGAACGCGCGGCGGGCCGGATCGACACCGTGGTCCTGGACACCGTGGCGCTGGAAGAGGCAAAGCTTGCCGCTTACGACAAGGGCTACAGCGCCGGATGGGAGGATGCGGTCGGCGCCCAGACCGAGGATCAGGCCCGGATCAAGGCCGACCTGGCGCGCAACCTGCAATTGCTCAGCTTTACCTATCAAGAGGCGCGCCAGCACGTCCTGCAATCGCTGAACCCGCTGCTGGGCAGCATCGTCGAGCGGGTCTTGCCGACCCTGGCGCGCGCCAGCCTGGCCCCGATGATCCTTGAAATCCTGCGCCCCATTGCCGAAAGCACGGCCGAGCCGCCGGTCACCATCGCCATCCACCCCTCGGCCCGCGCCGCGGTGGAGGGTCTGGTGCTGGATACCGCCGGCCTGCCCGTCGAGATCCGCGAGGAAGACACCCTGGGCGAGGGCACGGCCTTTGTCCGCTTCGACGGCGCCGAAACCCAGATCGACCTTGACGATGCGGTCCGGCGCATCGCGCGCGCGGTCCACGACTTCTTCGAGATGCAACGGAAGGATTCCGACAATGGACAGCCCCAGTGACACCAACCCCTTCGCGCAGGTGCCGATCGAGATCGTCATCTCGGTCGGTCGGGCGCGGCCGCTCGTGCGCGACCTGTTGAAGCTGGGCAAGGACGCGGTGCTGCCGCTCGACCGGCGCGTCGACGACCCGGTGGAGCTTTACGTCGGCGACCGGCTGATCGCGCGCGGCGAGTTGCAGGAGATGGAGGGCGACCCCTCGGGCCAGCTTGCGGTCAGGCTGACCGAGGTGGCCAATCTGCGGGGCGGGCTTTGATCCTTGCACGGGCGCTTGCCGGCGCGGCGCTGGCGGCTTGCCTTCTGACGGCGGGCCCCGCGCTCGGCCAGGAAATCTCGATCGACCTGGGCGGATCAGACAGCCTTTCGGGGCGCACGATCCAGCTCTTGCTGCTGATGACGGTGCTCAGCCTGGTGCCGGGGCTGGCGGTCATGGTGACCTGCTTTCCTTTTATCGTGACGGTCCTGTCCATCCTGCGCCAGGCCATCGGCCTGCCGCAGGCCCCGCCGAACATGATGATCGTCAGCCTGGCGCTGTTCCTGACCTGGTATGTGATGGACCCGGTGCTGACCGAAGCCTGGGCCCGCGGGCTGGAGCCGCTGTCACGCGGCGCGATGGAGCTGCCGGCCGCCCTGGCCGAAACGATGGTTCCCTTTCGCGGCTTCATGGCCGCGCGGCTTGACCCCGACACCTTTACCGCGATGGCCAACCTGCGCCAGACGGCCGGGGTTGCCCCGGTGGAGGCGCCCCTGTCGCTGCTGATCCCCTCGTTCCTGCTTTCCGAGATCTCCCGCGCCTTCGAGATCGGCTTTCTGATCTACCTGCCCTTTCTGGTGATCGACCTTGTGACCTCGGCCATCCTGATGTCGATGGGCATGATGATGGTGCCGCCGGCGGTGGTCTCGCTGCCCTTCAAGCTGGCGTTTTTCGTGGTGGCAGACGGCTGGGCCCTGATCTCGTCCGCGCTGGTGCGCGGCTACATGTAGGGCCGGCGCCCATCCTTGGGTCCCCTGCCGGCCATCCCGGGGGGCAGGGAGGGGGCGCGCCCGCGTGTCCGGCCTGCGGCGCCCTCAGTTCACCACGAATTCGGCGTGCAGGGCCCCTGCCGCATTGATGCTTTTCAGGATGTCGATCATGTCATGCGGGGCGACCCCCAAAGCGTTCAGGCCGGCCACCACCTGCGACAGGGTGGTGCCGGCGGCCAGCTCGGCCAGGCCAGTGCCCTGATCCTGCTCGATGTCCACGGTGGTGCGCGGCACGACGATGGTTTCCCCCTCGGAAAAGGGGTTGGGCTGCACCACGACGGGCGCCTCCGAAACGCGCAGCGTCAGGTTTCCCTGCGCCACCGCGACGCGGCTGATGCGGACATCCTCGCCCATGACGATGGTGCCGGACCGCTGGTCAACCACCACCCTGGCCCTGGACGCGGCCTGAACCTCAAGGTTTTCGATCCGGCCGATCAGATGCGCCGGCGAGCGCATGCCCGCCCGCGCCACGCTCAGCGCGACGGGGCCCGAATCCAGCATTTCGGCGACGCGGCCGCCGAAGTCCTGGTTGATGACGGTCTCGATCCGCTCGGCCGTGGTGAAATCGGGAAAGCGCAGGGCCAGGCGGATCGTGGTCATCTGGGCAAAGTCAAAGTCGACCTCACGCTCGACCCGGGCGCCGGCGGGGATGGAGCCGGCCGTCGGCACGCCCTGGACCACCCGCGCGCCCTCACCCTCGGCCGAGATGCCGCCGGCGATGATCGTGCCCTGCGCCACGGCATAGATGTTGCCGTCCGCGCCGTTGAGCGGGGTCATCACCAGCGTGCCGCCCTGCAGGCTTTTGGCATCGCCGATCGCGGACACCGTGACATCGATCCGGCCCCCGGCACGGGCAAAGGGCGGCAGCGCCGCCGTCACAAAGACCGCCGCCACGTTCTTGGGCCGGTACTCTTCGCCGGTGACGTTGACGCCAAGCCGCTCCAGCAGGTTCGACATGATCTCTTCGGTAAAGGGCGCGTTGCGAATCCCGTCTCCGGTGCCGTTCAGACCCACGACCAGGCCGTAGCCCACCAGATCATTGCCGCGCACGCCGTCAAACTCGACCAGGTCCTTGACCCGCACGCTCTGGGCCGCCGCCGGGGTGGGTGCCAGCGCCAGGGCGGCAAGGATCGACAGAAAAAGCCGCAGGAAAGGGATCACAGGAACTCCGCCAGGTTCAGGCGCTCGATCCGCGCGGTCAGGGTGTAGATCGTCTCAAGCTGCGTCTGGACCGCTTCAAGCCGGCTGGCCGTTTCATATCCGTCCAGGCCGATCAGCTCCAGCCGGGCCAGCTCCAGCCCCGAGGATTCGGCGCTGTTGCGGCTCAGCGCGGCGTCGAGCTGCGCCTCGGTCGTGCCAAGCCTGGAGGCCGTGTCGGCCCAGGACGACTGCAACTCTTGCAGGCGCACGCCGGCGGCCTGCATCAGACCCGTCTGGGCTGCAAGCTGCCCGTCCAGGAACCCCCGGTCGACCAGCGCCGGCATCAGCAGAGCCTTGAGCGTCTCGACGATGGTCGGGTCCATGACCGTCAGGCCAAGGCTGGCCGTCTCGCCCGGCGCGATGCCCAGCGGACCCAGGGGCGCCGCGCCAAGATAGGCCTGCGTCTCGAACCCCGCCGGGTCGGCGAACCAGTCGGCCAGCAGGGTCTCGGCCTCGGTCAGGGTGCTGGCCCCGGCAATCACGCCTTCGGCAAGGTCTAGCAGTTCGTCCAGCGGGACGATCGCCGCCAGGTTGGTGGCCTGCCCGGAAAACAGGCTGCGATCGGCAAAACGGGCGTTCAGGGTCGAAACGACCGTGCCCAGATGGTCGACCGCGGCAATGGCGATGGTGCCGATCTGCCCCTCTGTCGTCAGCGAGGAGACCGACAGAAACTGGACCGAGGCCTGAAGCCCGGTGGTGCCGATGGCCTGGTAGGCGGTCTGCGTCGCCCCGGCGGTCATCGAAAGCGCCAGCGCCGCGTCGTGATACCCGCCAAGGCGGATCAGCGATGTCTCGATGCTGGCGAGGGTCGACAGATCGCCGCCCAGGTGGCGGCCCCGGTCCCTGGCCACGCCGGTGGTCAGCTCTTCGGCCAGGATCTGGGCCTGGGCCTTGGCGTCGGTGCTGTGCCGGCTGAGCAGGCGGAGCGTGGCAAGATCGCCAAGCGAGGTGATTGACATGCGCTACATCCCCAACAGAGTCCTGAGCAGTTCGTCGATGGTCTGCATCACCTTGGCATTCGCCGTGTAGACCTGTTCGATCAGCAAGAGCTTTTGCAGCTCTGTGTCGGTATCGACGCCCTCGCCAAGCTCGGTGGTGATCAGCGCGTCGGACATGCCGATGGCAAAGCTTTCGTCGCTTTCGGCGCCCAGACGTAGCGCGGAGACGGTCGAGATATGCTCGCCGATCAGCTCTGAAAAGCCGCGGGTGCCGGGCATGAAATCGCCCGAGGCCGGCTCGCGCAGCGCGTTCAGGGCGGATTGAATGGCGCCGAGCAGGGTTGGATCGCTTGACGGCCCGGGCGCGGCGGCGCCGATCCCGTCGCGCAGGCGCCACAGCGCGCCCCCCTGCTGGGGGTCGACCAGGGCATTCAGCCGCAGCCGGCCCGCCAGGCCGACCTCGTTCGCAGCCTCAAAGGCGCCGCCCGCGTCGGTGAACAGGCCCGCGTCGCCGGGGGCCAGCGTCGGGTCGACCGCGGGGTCCTGAAAACGTTCCACCAGATCGCGCGCGATGGCATCCAGCTTGTCCTGCGCCTGCACGCCGATTTCGTCACGGATGGCAAAGTTGGCCGCCAGCCGGCCGCCGGCCATGGTGGCATTGGCGGCGCTGGTGCTGACCGCGGTGCCGTTCAGGACCAGCGGCGACAGCGCGCCCGATTCCAGTGTCATCTCGGGCGTGATCACCCCCGAGGCCCCGAATTCGATCAACGCGACCGGCCCGTCCAGCAGGACACCTCCGGTCAGGGTAACAAGGGCCACCGTTCCGCCCTCGCGTGCAACCTCGCGCAGGGGCACGATCGCCGTGATCGAATCGATGGCCTGCTGGCGCTGGTCCTGCAAGGTCGACGAGTCCGTGCCCTCGGCAAGGGCGCGAATCTGCGTGTTCAGGTCCGATATCCGGGCGAGGGTCGTGTTCAGCAGATCGACGTCACGGGCGATCTGCTCTTCGGCGCGGCGGCGGCTCGCCTGGACCTCTTTCGAGGCGGCGGCGATCTGCGTCGCGATGGCGCGCGCCGCGTTGGCCACCTCTGACAGCTTTGCCTCGCTGTCCGGCCGGGCGGCGGCGGACAAGAGCGAGGCATCGAAGGTCGCGACCCGCGCGGTCAGCGAGGCCATGCTGTCGGGCACCCCGATGGAGGATTCGAGCTTGCGGTAGAACGCGGCCCGCGCCGAGGCCTGGCCCAGCGTCGCGTCGGAGTGGCGCCGCTCGTTGATCGCGACCAGGTTCGTCACGCGCTTGACGCCGACCACCTCGACCCCGTTGCCCACAACGCCGATCTGGCGCGAGGTCAGCGCGATCTCGCGCCGGCCATAGCCGGGGGTCATCGCGTTGGCGATGTTGGTCGAAACCAGCTCTGCCGCCCGCGAGGCGGCCGTCAGGCCCGAAAGCGAGCTGGAGATGGTGCCGGAGATCGACATCGCGCGCGCCCGCTATCAGCGCTTGATGTTCGTGGTTTCCTGCAACATCTCGTCCACGGTCTGGATGACCTTGGCGCTGGACGAATAGGCCCGCTGGGTGGTGATCAGTTGCGTCAGTTCCGCCGCGACATCGGTGGCGGATTCCTCGCGGCTGTAGCCCGCGATCGAGCCGGTAGGGCCGTCGCCGGCGTCCCACATGTAGAACGGGCCGGAGGCATTGGACACCTGATAGGTCTGGTTGTTTCCAGCGATCAGCCCGTTGGGGTTGGGCACGTCCACGACAGGGATCTGGTAGATGACGCGGGTAAAGCCCTGGTCATATATGGCATGGACATATCCGTTGGGATCGACCTCGACGTTGACCATGGTCGCCACGGTCGAGCCGTCCTTGCTGACCGCCACCGGATCGAAGGTGTCGGAAAGCTGGGTCATGCCGTTCGGCTCGCCGACAAGGCCGATCTCGACAGAGATGCCGCCGCCAAAGACATCCAGGTCGAACGCGCCGGTGTCGGGGTCATAATCGCCGCCCGAAACGGTCGTGACCGATTCCAGCCGCCCGCCGCTTTCCTGCGAATCGTCGAACACGAGGATGTATTCGCCAACCAGCGCATCGCCCGAGGCGCTGTCCGTGATGGTCATCGTCCAGGTGCTGGATGTGCCACTGGCCGGAACTGTGGGGGTAAAGGTGTAGGTCAGCGATTCCGAGGTGCCGAGGTTGCCGTAATATTCGACCGTCAGCGTTTCGGGCAGACCATCGGAATCCGCCTGCGTCGATGTGGCGGGCAGGTTGATGCCGATCGACATCTCTTGCGTCGGGTTGCCGACGTACTGGTTGTTGTTGATGATCACCGGCTCCAGCGAGGTCATCGAATCGCGCGGATAGGTCGCGATATTGCCGTCGGCGTCGGCCGGCCAGCCCATCAGAACCTCGCCCGAGGCGGTGCGCAGCACGCCGTTCTCGTCCGGGCGGAAGGAGCCGGTCGTCATGAGCGAAATCGGATAATGCGCACTGACGCCGAGAGAGCTGATGGTGGTGACGGGGATGAACCCGCGTCCGTCCATGGCAAGGTCCGTCGGGTTGGACGAGGCGATCAGGGGCCCGCGATCGTCGATCAGGCGCATGGCGGACGAGCGCACCCCGCCAGCGGAATAGCTGGTCGAATTGTTGCCGTGGATCACGACGGCATAGAAATCGGCCTGCATCCGCTTGTAGCCGTAGGTGTTCGAGTTCGCGATGTTGTCTGCGATCGTCGCCAGCTTGTTGGCGTTCGCATTCAGGCCTGCCACGCCGGCATTCAGGGCGGAGGAAATGGTCATGTCGAGGCACCTTTCTGGAGCATCATTCGTCGTCTGCCGCCGACCATGCTCCGGGGCGCCTTAAGAGCGGCCTAACAGTTCAAATTTGCCGAAAATCCGCCGATGTTTGCCCTCCAGCTTCGCTAGCGATCCACGCGCAACAGGATCACCTCGATCCTGTTGTTGCGAATCGCCACCGGATTTGCCGTGATCGGCTGCCTGTCGGCATGACCGACGACCCGCGACAGGCGCGGCGGCGATATGCCCGTGGCGGTCAGGGCCTTGCGCATCGCCTGCGCCCGGTCCGCCGACAGCTCCCAGGTCGGATCCTCGATCAGGGTGATCGGGTAGGCGCGGGTGTGGGCCTCAATCGCAAGATCGTTTGTGGTGATCGCCAGCACATCGGCCAGCAGGGCGGCGATTCCAAGCAGGGTTTCGGTCGGCTCTGCGGTGTCGCCCGCGAAAAGCTCTGCCCCTTCAAGATCAAAGATCTCGATGACCAGGCCCTGGTCGGTGACGCGGGTGACGACATGGCGCATAAGGCGCTCCATCGTCATGCTTTCCCCGCCCTTGGCGGCAAGGGCGCTCGCCACCTCCTCGGCGCTCTTTTCCGCTCCGGTGCCGGAATCCTCGGAACTTGAATTCGGACCCTCGGCGTCGGCCGAGCCTGCGCCCGAGGCATCGGCAGTCGCGCCGGTGCCGCTGCGGGCCATGGAATCTTCGGTAAAGATCGAATCGCCGCCCAAGGCACCATCGCCCCCGCCGGACATGCGGTTGACCGGAATCGTCGGATTGAAGTAGTCAGCAATGCCCTTGCGTTGCTTTTCCGTCGTCGCGTTCAGCAGCCACATCAGCATGAAGAAGGCCATCATGGCCGTCACGAAATCCGCGTAGGCGACCTTCCAGGCGCCCCCGTGGTGCCCGCCGCCAGCGATGACCTTCTTCCGCTTGATGATGACTGGCGCGGCATTTGACTGCCCGGCCATCACACACCCATGTTTCACACCCGGGACCAAGCCTAGCCGTTCAGGGTGTATGGGCGGTTAAGGGGTTGCTTTTTAACGATTTCAAAAGAAGCCCGGCTGCGGCCGCCGTCAATCGCTTGACGACTTGGCCCACAGGTTGATGTCACGCTCCAGCGAAATCCGGTCGATGGCGGCCAGCTCTTCGGCGGTGAAGTCAAGGTTGGCGATGGCGCCGGCGCAGTCCACCACCTGCTCGGGCCGCGAGGCGCCGATCAGCGCCGAGGTGATGCCGCCGCCCCGCAGCACCCAGGCAATCGACATCTGCGCCAGCGTCTGGCCCCGCGCCGCCGCGATGTCGTTCAGCGCGTTCAGGCTGGCGATGGCGGCGGGCGTGATGATCTCTGGCGACAGGGACTTGCCCTGCGTGGCGCGGCTGCCCGCCGGAATGCCTTTGAGATACTTGTTCGTCAGCATCCCCTGCGCCAGCGGCACAAAGGCGATGGAGCCAAGGCCCAGGTCCGCCAGCGTGTCTTTCAGCCCGTCCTCCTCGACCCAGCGGGTCAGGATGTTGTAGCTGGGCTGGTGGATCACGAAAGGCGTGCCCATCGCGGTCAGGATCGCATGCGCCTGCCGCGTGCGCTGGCTGTTGTAGCTGGAAATGCCGACATAAAGCGCACGGCCGGACCGCACGATATGGTCCAGCGCCGCCATGGTCTCTTCCAACGGGGTGTCGGGATCGAAGCGGTGGGAATAGAAGATGTCGACATAGTCCAGCCCCATCCGCTTGAGCGACTGGTCGCAAGAGGCCACCAGATACTTGCGGCTGCCCCATTCGCCATAGGGCCCCTCCCACATCAGATAGCCGGCCTTGGACGAGATGATCATCTCATCCCGCAGGTGCCGGAAATCGGTGCGCATCAGCTCGCCAAAGGCCTCTTCGGCCGAGCCGGGGGGCGGGCCGTAGTTGTTGGCCAGATCGAAATGCGTGATGCCAAGGTCAAAGGCGGTGCGGCAGATCGCCTGCTTGGTCTGGTGCGGCGTGTCGTGGCCGAAGTTGTGCCACAGGCCAAGGCTGATCGCCGGCAGCATCAGCCCCGAATGCCCCGAGCGGCGATAGATCATCTTTGAATACCGGTCCGCGGCGGGGATATAGCTCATGTCGGCTCTCCTTGTATTGCCGGTCATTGTCGCCCATGGCGCGCCGCTGCGCCAGAGGTCATGGGCGCGTTTTCTCGCACGGGGACCACGGCCATTGCCCCGCCGGTCGGCCCTTGCGATAGTGCCGGCGCAGCACAAGGCCACCCATGACCCACCCTCGACCCAGACCCTTCGCGCGCGTGCTCCTGGCCGCCGCCCTGTGCCTTGGCCTGTCGCCGGGCACCGCCGCGCCGATGGAGGTGACCGAACTGCGGGTCGAGGGCACGCCGGCGCTGCGCAGGCTGGTCGAAGGGGCCTCGCTGCTCTGGGCCGGGCGAAAGGACACCGATGCGGCCGCCGTCGATATTCTGGCCAACGCCCAGGCCGATTACGCCCGCCTGATCGAGGCGCTCTACGCCGCCGGCCACTTTTCGGCCGTCGTCAGCATCCGGCTTGACGGCCGCGAGGCGGCCGGGATCGCACCGCTGAACGCGCCCTCGACCATCCGCCGGGTCGAGGTTTTCGTGGACCCGGGGCCGCTGTTCACCTTTTCCCATGCCGAGGTGCAGCCGCTGCCGGGCCGGGTAGACCTGCCGCCCGGCTTTGCCGCCGGCCAGACCGCCGCGACCGGCGCGATCCGCGAGGCGGTGGACGCCGGCATCGAAGCCTGGCGCAACCGTGGCCACGCCAAGGCGGCCGTCGCCAGGCAGGACATCGTGGCCGATCACGCCCATGCAACCCTGTCGGCCAGCATCGATCTGGAGCCGGGCCCGGTCCTGCGCTATGGCGACATCACGGTCACCGGCGCCGACGGGATGCGCGAGGGCCGCATCCGCAAGATCGCCGGGCTCGATCCGGGCGAGACCTTTTCGGCCAGGGACCTTGCCCGCGCCGCCGACCGGCTGCGCCGGACCGGCATCTTCAGCGCCGTTGCCATCGAAGAGGCCGCAGCCATCGTCGGCCCCGACCTGTTGCCCCTGACGCTGAACGTGGTCGAGGCAAAGCCGCGCCGCTATTCCCTTGGGCTTGAGGCGTCAAGCCTTGACGGGGTGACGCTGTCCGCCGACTGGCTGCACCGCAACCTTTTCGGCGGCGGCGAGCGGTTCGGGCTTGGCTTTGCGGTGGATCAGCTTTCCCGGTCGCTGGCGGGCACCGACTACAAGGCCTCGCTCTCGTTGGAACGCCCCGCCTCGCCCTTTCCGGACACCACGGGCGGCATCGCGCTGGGGCTCGAACGGCTGGACGAGCCGGACTATGACCTGCGCTCGGCCGATCTGGGACTGAATTTCAACCATGTCTTTTCGGCCGAGCTTTCGGCCAGCGTCGGCCTGGGCTATGCGCTTGCCACCGGCGCGGATGTGCTGGGCGATTTCACCTACCGCAGCCTGAACCTGCCGCTTGGCCTGACCTGGGACAGGCGGGATGCGCCCACCGATGCGACGCGGCGCTTTCTGATCGATGTCGAAGCCAAGCCCTTTCTTGGCTTCGGCGCCACCGAGGACGGCGCGCGGCTGACCTTTGACGCGCGCGGCTATCTCAGCCCCTGGGGGGGTGACCGGCTCGTGCTGGCGGCGCGGGTTCAGGGCGGGGCGATCCTGGGCGCCGGCCCGCTTGGCACGCCGCGCGACGAGCTGTTCTATTCCGGTGGCGGCGGCACCGTGCGCGGGCAGCCCTACCGCTCGCTCGGGATCGAGGTCGACACGGGCGGCGGGCCGGTGGGCACGGGCGGCACCACCTTTCTGGGCGGTTCGCTCGAAGGCCGCTTCAGGGTCAACGAAACCTGGGGCGCGGTGCTGTTTCTGGATCTGGGCGCGGTGGGCGAGGGCGGGCTGGACGCCGTGCATTCCGGCGCCGGGGTGGGGCTGCGCTATCAGACCGGCTTTGGCCCGCTGCGGCTGGACCTGGCCATGCCGGTCAGCGGTGGCAGCGGCGGCGGGACCGGCCCCCTGGTCTATGTCGGGCTGGGGCAGGCCTTTTGATGCGGGTTCTGGCTGTCCTTTGCTTTTGCCTGTCGCTCTTGCCGCTGCCCCTGGCCGGCCAGACGGCGGACGAGGATCGCGGCTTTCTGACCGCCCTGCTTGAGGAAAACCTGTCGGGCGAGGGGACGACCGTCACCATCACCGGCTTTTCCGGCGCGCTGTCGTCGGTGGCCAGCATCAGCACCCTGACCATCGCGGATGAGGCGGGCGTCTGGATCAGCCTTCATGACATCGCGCTGGACTGGAACCGCGCGGCGCTCTTGTCGGGCCGGGTGGAGGTCAACGCCCTGACCGCGCAAGAGATCGTGCTGACGCGCCTGCCACAGGCGGGCGCCCCGGCGGGTTTTGTGACCGAGGGCGCGGCCTTTGCCCTGCCCACCCTGCCGGTTTCGGTCGCGATCGGGCGGATCGAGGCGCGGCGCATCGTGATCGCGGCGCAGGTCCTGGGACAAGAGGTGACCGGCAGCGCCAGCGCCTCGGCCAGCCTGGGCGGGGGCGAGGGCCGGGTCAGCCTGACCCTGCGCCGGCAGGATGCGGGGCGCGGCGGGCGGGTCGATCTGGCGGCAGGATACGCCAACGCCACGGGCGATCTGTCGCTGTCGCTGGTCGCCGAAGAGGCGGCAGGCGGCATCGCGGCCAGTCTGCTGCGCCTGCCCGGCGCGCCAGCGGTCCGGCTGGAGGTCGCCGGCAGCGGCCCGCTGAGCGACTTTGCCGCCGACGTGGCGCTGGCGACGGATGGGGTCAACCGGCTGGCGGGCAAGGTCACGCTTCTGGGCGCCGAGGCCGGCGGGCAGGCCCTGTCGGCCCACCTTGCCGGAGACCTCGGCCCCCTGTTCCAGCCGCAGTACCGCCCGTTTCTGGGCTCGTCCGCCGCGCTGGTTCTGGCCGGCACCCGCCGGGCCGATGGCGGGATCGAGCTGACCGACCTGACACTGGACACCGGCGCGCTCAGCGCCAGCGGCCGGATCACCCTTGCCCCCGACGGTCTGCCCGAGCGTCTTGACCTGACCGCCGCCATCACCGCGCCGGCGGGCGGCGAGGTGCTGCTGCCGCTGGCAGGCGGAGCCCCGACGCACCTGCGCGCGGCCCGGCTGGCGCTGGGGTTCGACGCCGCCAGCGGCGAGGCCTGGCGCATCGCGGGCGATGTCGAAGGGCTCTCGCGCGGGGGATTTGCGGCCCGGACGCTGTCGCTGACCGGCGGCGGCACCATCGAGCGGCGCCCGGACGGCAACCGCGTCTCGGCCGCGATCGCCTTTGACGGCGCGGGGCTGCAAAGCCCGGGCGCCGCGCTGGGCACGGCGCTTGGGCCCGCCGCCTCGGGCCGGCTGGTTGCACGCTGGCAGGCCGGCAGCGGGCGGACCGAGGTGACCGCGCTGGAGCTTGCCGGCGCGGGTTATGCCCTTACCGCCACCGGCGCGATCGGCGGGCTTGCCGGCGGCTTTGCACTGGACGGGCAGCTTCGCGGCCGCTGGGACGATCTGGCGGTGCTGTCGGGCCTTGCGGGTGTACCGCTTGACGGCAGCGCCGAGATTGCGCTTTCGGGCAGCGCGAGCCTTTTGGGCGACGCCTTTGATCTTGCCCTTGACGCGCAGGCCGCCGATCTGGCGCTGGGTCAGGCCCAGCTTGACGCGATGCTGACCGGCGGCTCCAGCCTGCGCGGACAGATCCGGCGCGACGAGGCCGGCACCGTCCTGCGCGAGATCGCCCTTGCCGCCGGCCCGCTCTCGGCCGCCCTGGACGGCAGGCTGAGCCGGCAGGGCGCGCACCTGAACGCGGAGCTGTCGCTGAACGATCTGTCGCGGATTGGCGCGCGGTTCAGCGGCGCCTTTCGGGGCCGGGCCAGCTATCAGGGCACCCTGACGGATGGCGATCTGGCGCTGACCGGGGGCGCCAGCGGCCTTGGCATCGGCCAGCCCGAGGTTGACCGGGTGATTGCCGGCGAGACCGATGTCACGGCTTCGGCCAGGCTGGCCGGGGGCGCGCTGCGGCTCCAAGGCGCGCAGATCAAGGGGCAGGCGCTGGACCTGTCGCTGCGTGCCGCCGGCGCCGAGGGGCGGTTCGACCTGTCTGCCTCGCTTGCCGATCTGGCGTTGATCCTGCCGCGCTTTCCCGGCCCCCTGACCGCCTCTGGCCCCGTCCTGCACGACGGCGCGGGCTATGCGCTGGACATCGCTTTGTCCGGGCCGGCGCAGGTGGCCGGGCGGCTGGCCGGAACGCTGGACGCCGATCTGCGCCGGGCCGACCTGACCCTTGCCGGCACCAGCCTGGCCGACGTGCTGAACCCGCTGCTCAAGCCGCGCCTGCTGTCGGGACAGGCCAGCTATGATCTGACGCTGAAAGGCCCGCTGGAGCGAAACTCGATCGGCGGCACCGTGACCCTGGACGAGGGCCGGCTGGCCGATCCGGACCGCAGCTTTGGCCTGCAGGCCATCACCGCGCGAATGGACCTGGCGGCGGGCCGCGCCAGCTTTTCCGGCGCGGCCGAGGTCAGCACCGGGGGCAGCGTCAGCGTGACCGGAAGCGCCGAGGCGCGTCTGCCGTTTCAGGGCACGCTCGACATCGCGCTGAGCGGCGTGACCCTGCGCGAGCCGAGCCTTTACGAGGTGCGCCTTGGCGGCACCTTGCAGATGCAGGGCCCCCTGGCCGGCGGCGCGACGATTACCGGCGCGCTTGACCTGCAAGTGGCCGAACTGCGCATCCCTTCGGGCGGCATTTCGGCGGCGGAACCGATCCCCGACATCCGCCATCTGGCCGAGCCGCCGGCCGTCCGCGCCACCCGCCTGCGCGCCGGCCTGATCGGCACGACAGCCGCCCCCCGCAGCCGGTCCGCCGGCATCCACGCGCTGGACATCGCGCTCAGTGCGTCAAACCGGATCTTTCTGCGCGGGCGCGGCATCGATTCCGAAATCGGCGGCAGCCTGCGCCTGCGCGGCACCACCGCCGACATCCGCCCCGAAGGCGCCTTTGAACTGGTCCGCGGCCGGCTTGCCCTGGTCGGCCGCCGCCTGACCCTGTCACAGGCGCAGATCGCGCTTTTTGGCGAATTCGTTCCGACCATCGACATCCTGGCCTCGATCGAGGACAGCGACATTCTCAGCACCATCCGCATCTGGGGCCCGGCCACGGCGCCGCAACTGGCCTTTTCCTCGTCGCCGCCCCTGCCCGACGAAGAGGTGCTGGCGCAGCTTCTGTTCGGCAAGACCCTGACCTCGCTCTCGGCCTTTCAGGCGGTGCAACTGGCCACGGCGGTCAGGACCCTTGCCGGGCGCGGCGGCGAAGGGCTGGTCGGCCGGATCCGGCAAGGCGCCGGGCTGAACAACCTTGACATCCAGACCGCCGAGACGGGCGAGACCTCGCTGACGGCGGGAAAATATCTGTCCGACACCATCTATTCCGAGGTGACCATCGACCAGACCGGAAAATCGCGGATCGAGATCAATCTTGACCTGCGCCCGCATGTCACGGTGCGCGGCTCGCTTGAATCGGATGGAAACACCGGGCTGGGGGTGTTTCTGGAAAAGAACTACTAGAGGGGTTACGGCCGTTTCACGCCAACCCCCGCCCCGGGCCTGACCCGGGCCTGACCCGGGGCCCCGGATCAAGTCCGGGGCGGGGATTTCCGCAGGGGGTCCTCCGACAAGACCTGGCCCGCATGACGCCCCGGCCAAGGCGCAGGTGCCGAGCCGTTGCTGCCCTCACCCAGACCCCGACCCGGACCTGACCCGGGGCCCCGGATCAGGTCCGGGGCGGGGGTTTCCGCAGGGGGCCCTCCGCCAGAACCAGACCCCCTCCAGGCCGGCCGCCGGCCAAAAAAAAATGGGCGGCCGAAAGGCGCGCCCAGATCATGGCTCAGATCAGACTTGCGGCGATTGTTTACGAAAGCGCCAGGGCAAGGACGATCAGAAGCAGCAGCGGAACGGCAATGCCGGCGTCCAGGCTGGAACCGGCTTCGGCGATGACGGCGACCGGCTCGGCCTCGACGGCGACGACGGACGGGCCACCGGCAGAGGCGGCAGTCGCGACAAGCGCGGTGGCGAGAACGGCGGCAGAGATCTTGTTCATGGGTAACTCCATTTGTTTGGCCTGTATTGGATTTGCGTTACCATAAGCCGCCATGCCTGAAAAGTCGCATTTCCCGGCGTCAGTCGATTATCGCCTGAAAGATCAGGCTCTCGGCGCCCAGCGCCCTGACCTGCCGCGACTGCCGGATGCGGCCCGAGGTGTCGAACCAGTAGGAGTTGGTCAGCGCGCCCTCGGCGCCGGTGCAGACCTCATCCACCCGCCGGACGAGATGGCTCAGGCCAAGGATGCTGATTGTTTCGGTGCCGGCAACGCTCAGTCGGCAGTCAAAGTCCAGGCGCAGGGTCTGGTCCGCGCCGTCGAGCACATAATGCACGCGCCTGTGGCCGCCGCGCGCGTTCCGCAGATGTTCGGCCGTGGGCACCTCGGCCGAGATCAGATCGCGGCCAAAGCCGCGCGTGGCAAGCATCACCCCGTCGCGCATCGCGATGGTCTGATATTCGGGGTTGGCCCAGCTTACCACACCGCCGTTTTCGCCCAGCGGCACCATGAAGGTGGCCAGGCCAAGGCTGCGGTCGGTGACCGAGATCACCGGCTTGCCACCCGCGCCCAGCGCGCGCCGCGCCTCGGCCAGCATGGCCGGATCGGGCGCCGGATCGGGCGCCGGGGCGGGCGAGGCGGCCGTTGCGGTGGCTCCGCCAAGTTGCGCCTTCAGGATCGCCCCGATGGGCAGCGCCGGGGGGCCGCCCTCGCTGCCGCATCCGGCAAGCCACAGTACGGCGGCGGCCAGGGCGGGGCGCAAGGGGCTCATTTCCAGAACCTTGCCCATTGCTCGTCCAGCCCGGTCCGGGTGTAGTCGATCACCTGATCGTAGAGCCGCCCGCTCACCCGAAGCCGCGCCCCGGCGTCCGACAGGGCGGGGCGGATGCTGATCGCGCGGGCCGAGCGTACCGGCTGGCCGGTAAACCACGAAGTCGGCACCTCGATGCCGATTCCAAGCTGCGCGGTGTCGGTGGCGCCGGTCAGCGTGCCCTGCGCGGCCAGTGTCCAGCCGGTTTCAAACCGGCGGGTCAGGGTCAGCGTGCCGCCCAGATCGCCCGCCAGATAGCGCCCCAGGTCAAGTTGCGCCAGATAGCCATGGCCCAGGTACAGATAGCCCGACAGATGGCCGCTGGCCACCTGATAGCCGTAGTCGCCAAGTCCAAGCCCGCCGTCGGTGTCGCGCTGGGCCACCAGATTTGCCTCGGCGCCCAGGGCCCAGACCTGCCCAGCCGGCCACCACAGCGCCTCGGCCGAAAGGCCGGCGAACATCGGCTCCAGATAGCCCAGGGTGACGCGGCCGAACAGATCGGTGCCAAGACGGCCCTGCCAGGCGGCGGTCAGCGTCTCGATCGCCGGATCGCCGTTCTGGCGGTACAGGTCCTCGTCGCTGCGGACCGGCGGCAGTCCCGGGGTCGCGCCAGGAACATCGGTTCCGGGCAGGAAAAGACCGATCTTGCTGGCCGAGGCCTGCACCTCCAGTCCCGGCGCCAGCGCATACCGCGCCGACAGCCTGAGGCCGACATCCCCGGTCACCGGCCGGCCCGGGTCCATCAGCGACAGGTCGGCATAGGGCGCCAGCGACCAGCGGAAATCGGGGTACAGGTCCGGGTTGCGGGCCAGATCGGCCGCCGGGGCGCCGGCGTCAAGGATTTCGGCGCGCGCCCTGATCCTGGCGGCACCGTCAGGGGCAAACTCCAGCGCCTCGACATCGCTGCGCCTGAGCCGCACCATCGAGACCGGAATGCCGGCGACCATCGGCACAATCTCGAACAGCTCGACCGAGGCCGGCATCAGATGCGTCATCGCCCGCGCCACCCGGCCGACCGCCTGCGCCTCGGCGTCCAGGTGGTCGACGCGGATGCGCACCTGCGCCAGCCCGCCGGCAAGGCTGAGCGCCTCGATCCGGATGCCGCTGCGGTCCAGAAACCTGGTCAGGTTCTGGATCAGGATGGCATGCACCCCGGGCTGGCTGACCCATTCGGGCGACCATGCCTCGGGGTCCTGGGCAAGGGGGGGGCGCGGCTGGACCGGCGTGGGGCCAGAGCCGCCGATTGCGCCGCCCGGCCGGTGGCCCGGGTCCAGGATCGCCTGTGCCGCAACGCCGATCTGGCTGCCGTAAAGCGAATAGGCGCCAAAGCGCAGCATCCGGGACTGCTGGTATTCGACGCCAAAGTTGACGGGGCTGACGCGGGCAAAGGTGCCGCGCAGGTCCGCCTCCTCGACATAGCCATCGGACGAGACCTCTGCCTTGACCGCCCAGCGGTCCGTCAGACGCAGCTCGACCCCGGCAAAGGGCGCGACATCGCCCCGAAAAAGCTGGTCGACAGACACGCCGTCACCGTTGTCGGCCGGCCGAGGGCCAAAGGGCGCGCCAAGGGCGCCGTGGGTCGCCAGCCGCCCCCAGCCAAGACCGGCGGTCAGGGTCAGCCGGTCGCCCAGGCTTTTGGTCGCGGCGATGTATTCGGCCGCCTGCCCCGACGGGCCCATGACACCCATCACCCCGACCGTCAGCGCCGGCAGCAGCGGGCCCTCTTTGGCCAAGTGAAAGCGCAGGTCCAGCGCGCGGCTGGAGTGGCTCGCCAGCGCGTTGAGCCCGTCGCAGTCCGGCGGGCAAAAGGCGTCGTTCCAGTCGCGCACCGTCGTGGTGCGAAGACTGCCCGACAGCCAGGGCGTCGCCTGAAAGCCGATCACGCTGCGCCCGATCGGCCCAAAGGTCGACACCGTCAGCCCCAGCATTTCGCGCTCCAGCGCCAAGCCGCCGGGCATCTCGATCACGCCGGGCGCGCCGGAGAGGGTCAGGGTGGCCGCCGTCTCGGCATGGGCCGCGCCGCCTGGGGGCAGCGAGAGGCCCGCAAGGGCCAGTCCGAGAAACCGAAGGAAAGCCTGGTGGGCGGCGCGCATGAGTGTGTGATCCCGTGGCCGGACAGCCTAAGGCATGTCCGGATCGTATTGAATCGACATACGCTGCCCCTCGCCTGCGCGCGAGCGCGAATTTCGATGGCTTGGCTTCACGGTGACCCGGAGGCGCGCTGGTCCTTGCCCGGCGGCGGCACCCCGGTTTCGGCCTATCCGGCAGAGAAGGTGGCCCTCGGCGCCGCCGCCTGCTGCTCTTGAAAGCCCTCGACGTAGCGCTCGGCAAGCACACGGGCAGCGTCGGCATCGCCGCGCGCCACGATGCGGCCAAGGTCCAAGAGCATCACCGCCATGTCCAGCTCTGACAGCGATCCCTCGCGCGCGCGCAGGATCTTGGGGTGCGGCGTGGTCAAAAGCCCCTCGCCGATAAGCAATTCTTCGTGCAGCTTTTCCCCGGGGCGCAGGCCGATGATCTGAATCTCGATATCGCCCTGGGGATTCTGCGCATCGCGCACCGAGTAGCCCGAAGCCTCGATCATCTGGCGGGCCAGGTCGATGATCCGGGTCGGCGCGCCCATGTCCAGCACGAACACATCCCCGCCCGGCGCCGGATCGGTATGGTCAAAGGAGCCGGCCAGCAGCACCAGCCGCACCGCCTCGGCGATGGTCATGAAATAGCGCGACACGTCCGGGTGGGTGACCGTCACCGGCCCGCCGCGCGCGATCTGGTCGTTGAACAGCGGCACCACCGATCCTGACGAGCCCAGCACATTGCCGAACCGCACCATGGAAAAAACCGTCTTTTCAGACCGCTTGGCCATGTCCTGCGCCACCATCTCGGCCAGCCGCTTTGACGCCCCCATCATGTTCGAGGGCCGCACCGCCTTGTCGGTCGAAATGAGGATGAACCGCTCGACCCCGGCCTCGGCGGCGGCATCGGCCAGAACGCGGGTTCCGATCACGTTGTTCATCATCCCCGCGACCGGATTGGATTCGACCAGCGGAACATGCTTGTACGCGGCAGCGTGCAGCACCACCTGCACCCCGTAGCCGCCGATCACCGCCCGCGTGATCCGCGAATCGGCGACCGAACCCAGGACCGGGACGATGCTGACAGATTGCGCCTGCGGATGCTGCCCAAGCTCGCGGTCGATGGTGTAAAGCGCGGCCTCGCTGATCTCCATCAGGATGATCCTGGCGGGGCGGTGGTCAAGCAACTGGCGGCAGATCTCGGCGCCGATGGAGCCGCCGGCGCCGGTCACCAGGATGACCTTGCCGCGATAGGCCCCGGTCCCGGCGGGAAGCGGCGCGTCCACCGGCTGACGGCCCAGGAGCCTGCCCGGCGTGATCGGCGCCAGCGCGTCGACGATCGCCTCGGTGCCGGCAAGCTGGGCAAACGAAGGCACCGCAAAGACATCGATACCCAGCGGATCAAGCCGCCGGGCGATCTGCGCCTGCTTGGGAACCGACATCGACGGCATGGCCAACAGCACCCGGTCGATCCGCATCTTGCGTGCCAGCAGCGCCAGACGCTCCGGCGGGTGCACCCGAAGGCCGGCGACGGTCATGCTTTGCAGCGCGGCGCTGTCATCGACAAAGGCCACCGGCGTGATGCTGTCGTGCGATCTCAGCGCCGCGGCAAGCTGCGCGCCGGTCGTGCCCGCGCCATAGATCACCACCCGAACGCGCGGTTGGTCGGCGCGCAGCACCCACAAGAGCGCCTGCAACATCACCGCGCGCGCTGCCACCGAACCCAGGAATGGACAAGCCCGAACAGGATCGCGGCACCGGGCGGCACGGGATAGCCCATCACTTCGCAGAACACGAGCAGCGCCAGCGCCAGCAGGCAGGCCCCCGCGCCGGTGGTCAGGATGGCCTTGCTCTCGTACGACTTCAGCTTGATCCGGGTCAGCCCCAGCCCAAGCGACAGCAGCCCCGAGGCAACCGCGACAAAGGGAAACAGCGGCCAGTACCGGCCAGCAAGCCCAAAGGGCGTAAAATCGCTGTATTGCACCGCAAAGGCCACGATCAGCGCAAGCGGCGCGCCCAGCACATCGACCGCAAGCAGCACCAGCCGCTTCATGCGGTCGGGCAAGAAGGCGAAAGCCTGAAAGAGGGTGAAAAAGGCGCGTTGCATGTGGCTCTGCCAATGGCTCCGTCGACCCGGAAGATCATAGCTGCCGAATCTGGCGCTGCATGTCAGCCGCCCGGCACCGTCTGCCAGTATAGAGCCTGCCGCGCCACGCCACAATGCCGCAGCTAGCCGGCCGCGCGGCGCATCGCGGCTTTCCTGACCGTCTTCGCCAGGATCGCCAGATCAAGGCAGATCGAGTGATGTCTTTGATAGATCAGGTCAATTCGCGCCTTTGCCGGGACGCAGCGCGCGGCATAGGCGTGGTCGGTCTCTTCGGGCGTGCGGCAGCGCGACAGAATCCATTCCTCGTGCCGGTGATAGGTCAGCGTCGCCAGCCCGGTCACCCCGGGCCGCGAGCGAAGGACGCGGGCGTAAAGGTCGGGAAACCGCTCGACGTAGATGCGCAGCGGCGGGCGGGGGCCGACCAGGCTCATGTCGCCGCGCAGCACGTTCCAGAGCTGCGGGATCTCGTCGGCCCGTGTGCGGCGCAGAAAGCGGCCAGCCCGGGTGATGCGGCTGGCCTTGTCGCCGCCCGAAACCCCGGTGTCACCGTTGACGACGGTCATCGTGCGCAGCTTCCACAGGGTAAAGGGCTGACCGGGCGCCTTCATCCGCTCGGATCGGTAAAAGATCGGGCGGCCCGAGGTGACCAGCAGCACCCCAAGCAGGACTGCAAAGGGCAGGGCCAGAACCAGCCCCAGGACCGTGGCCAGCGCCAGGTCAAGCAGACGTTTCGGCCAGCTCATGGCCACCTTCCCGCAAAGCCCACGACCTCGGACAGGATCGCGCTCGGATCGGCCGGCGGCAACGGCGAAATCGCCATCAGGCGCGCGACATCGACCTCGACCCGCGCCACGGTCTCGGCGTGCGGCGGGCCGAACCGCCAGTCCCGGCCCGCCGCGTCCAGCAGGCTGGCCATGCCCAGCGCGCCGGACTGGGCAAGGTTCAGGACCGCCGGCAGATCGCGCCCCTCCGCCAGCGCGCCCAGCAGACCGTCAAGCGTCCGTAACAGCGTCATGGGGCCGATGTAGGACCGCACCGGCCCCTCGGCCTGTCCGGCCACCGGATCAAGGATCACCGGCCCGCCCTGCCCCACCCCGCCCAAGAGGGCGTCAGCCCCCGCCAGATTGGCCAGCCGCAGGATGGTCAGGCGCGGCCCGAAGGCTTCCGTCAGGATTTGTTCAACCTCCAGCTTGGCACGGCCATAGGCCGAAGGCGGGGCCGGGGCGCGGGTTTCGGGAATGGGACCGGCTTCAGGCGCATAGACCGCGACCGAGGACATCAGCACGACCCGCGAAAAGCCCGCCGCGCGATCCGCGCGGACCAGCGCCCGCGCCATTTCGGCGTTTTGGCCAAGCGCGCCGCGTCCCGGCAGGACGGCGGCCAGATGCAGCACGATCCCCCCGGCGGGAATCGCCGGCGGCCCGCTCGCCACCATGTCCCAGACGGGCCCCGCCCCGCCCGGCGCGCGCTGGACCCAGACCGGCGCAAGTCGCCCCGTCTCGCCCCAACCAAGACGTAGCAGGCGCCCGATACGGCCCCCGGCCCCGGTCACGATCAGCGGAACGGCTCGATTCACGACTTACCCCCGACCCGGCCAAGGGCCCGGACATTACGGTTGACCCCGCAGGGCCGCAAACTATGGTCTGCCAAGGGGTTCTGTCCAGAGACCTGCCGGGCGGAGGGGTATTTTCATGCGTCGCCTGCCGCGTCAATCCTCGGTCTCCATCCGCTGGCGCAGCTCGCGCAGCACCGGCAGCACCGCCCGCACGCGCGCCGCGCCAAGGGCGGCGACCGCATCCGCGATGATCGGCGCGACCGAGGCGACGGCGGCATCGCGCGCCGCGCGCCCGGCGGGCGAGATCGAGACGAACTTTTGCCGCGCATCGTCCCAGTCGGGGCGGATGTGGATATGTCCGGCCCATTCCAGCTTGGCCAGGGTGTTGGTCATCGCGCCGCGCGTGACGTGAAAGGCCCGGGCAAGCTGGGCGGGCGTGCGCTCGTCTCCCAGCCCGGCCAGATGGTTCAGCACCGAGAAATGCGAAAGCTGCATGCCCTTGGGCAGCGCCCGGGTGATGCGGTTGCGCGCAAGCTGGTCGGCCATCAGCAGCTCACCAAACAGCGATACCGCCAGATCATCCTCGCGCGCGGTCATGGTCCGGCATAATCCCGGTCGTGGTGCAGCGCGGGGATGCGGGCACGGGCGCGGGCCACCTCGGCCAGGTCAAGGTCGGCAAAGGTGACACCGGGCTCCGCCCCGCCATCGGCCAGAACCTCGCCCCAGGGCGCGACGGCCAGCGAATGCCCATGGGTGCGTCGGCCCTTGCCGGCCGCTTCGGGGTGAAATCCGGTCTGGGCGGGGGCCAGCACAAAGCAGCCCGTCTCGATCGCGCGGGCGCGCAGCAGCACCTCCCAATGGGCCTGGCCGGTCAGGTGGTTAAAGGCCGCCGGCACGGTCAGGATCTGCGCGCCGGCTTTGGCCAGGCGACGGAAAAGATGGGCAAAACGCAGATCATAGCAGACGGTCATGCCAACGCGGGCAAATCCGGCATCGGCCAGCACCGCCTGCCCGCCCGGCCGGTAGCCGGCGGATTCGCGATAGACCTCGGTCTCGGTCACGTTCACGTCGAACATGTGGATCTTGTCATAGCGCGCCGCGATCTGCCCCGTGGGGGTGATCAGGAACGAGCGGTTGGCAAAGCGGCCGTCGGCATCGTCGGTCAGAAGGCCGAGCGAGCCGATCAAGAGCCAGATCCCTGCCCGCGCCGCCTCGTCCCGCAGGGCGGCAAGCGTGGGGTCCGCGCCCTCGTGGCGCAGAACCTCGCGCTGGTGGGCGCGGTTTGCCGACAGGGCGTTGGTGCATTCGGGGGTCAGAACGAACCCCGCCCCGCCCGCCGCCGCCGCGCGGACGAGGGCAACCGTCTGAGGCAGGTTTACCGCCGGATCGTCGCAGACATTCAACTGGACCAGTCCGGCGCGCATGGCTCAGGCCAGCATCGGGTCAAGCCGGCCCAGATGGTCCAGCTCGTGCAGATCGTCGCAGCCGCCGACATGCGCCCCGCCGATGAAGATCTGCGGCACGGTGCGCCGGCCCCCCGCGCGCGCCGTCATCGCCTGCCGCTTGGCAAAGTCGGCGCCGACGTCGATCTCGGTAAAGCTGGCGCCCTTCTTGCGCAGCAACGCCTTGGCGGCGTGGCAGTAGGGGCAGCTTTGCGTCGTGTAAATCTCGACCGTTTTCATCTTGCACGAACCTTTGGCCGGCCCTTGTGCCGGTCCCGGTCAATAAAGGAGCGCGGATGGGTCAGGTCAATCCCCGTCACGCCGATTTGCGCTGCGCGGGGTCGGCTATGCGTCGCGCGCAACCCGCGCCAGCGCCAGAACCGAGACCGACGCGGCGCCGCCGGCAAGGCAGGCCTCTGTCCCGGCGGCAAAGGTCGCGCCCGAGGTCATGACATCATCGACCAGCAGCACATGCCGGCCGCGCAGCTTGGCCGCGTGGCGCGGATGCAGGGCCAGCGCGCCCCTCAGGTTCTCGATCCGCCCTTCGCGGCTGCGGCCCTCCTGGCTGTGGGTCTGGCGGCTGCGCAGCAGAAGATCGGGGCAATGGGCCAGCCCCGACCGGGCCGCCAGCCCGGCCGAAAGCAGCGCCGCCTGATTGTAGCGGCGCGAAAAAAGCCGCGTCCAATACAGCGGGATCGGCGCCAGGATCATGTCCGCCGCCAGCATCGGCGCCGCCGTCCGCATCAGCCAGCCAGCGGCCGGGCGGGCAAGGTCCTGCCGGTCGCCATGTTTCAGCGCCAGCACCAGCTTTCGGCCGTTGTCCCGGTACAGCATCACCGCGCGGCCCTGCCGCCAGGGCCGGGGGGTCGCAAGACAGTCATCGCAAATTGCGGTTCCCGACTCCTCGCTCCCGGGCAAGGGGGTGCCGCAGGCATCGCAGACCAGACCGCTGATAAAGGGCGTCTCGCGCCAGCAGGGGCCGCAGAGGCCAAAGTCCGTCGTCACCAGCGCATCGCAACTGATGCACTGCGGCGGATAGACAAGATGAAGCGCCGCTTGCAAATTCATCGCCCCGACCTATCCTTGCCCGCCATGACACCGCCCCCCCTGACCGACCGCAAGGCGCTTGCCCTGCACCGCGCCCGCGCCCGCGAAGTCTTTTTGCAGCAGGACGTGGCGGCCGAGGTTCATGAGAGACTGGCAGAGGTTAACAGGACCTTTACAAACCCGGTTGTAGTTTCCGGATTTCCCGCCGTGTGGCCCGGTTACGCCGTCGTTCCCGATGACGAGGTTCTGGCCCTTGCGCCCGGCGCGCATGATCTGGTGATCCACGCGCTGGCGCTGCACTGGGCCAATGACCCGGTGGGCCAGCTTGTCCAGTGCCGCCGCGCGCTGCGGCCGGACGGGCTTTTGATCGCGATGCTGTTCGGCGGGCAGACCCTGCACGAGCTGCGCGCCTGTCTGGCCGAGGCCGAGGTCGAGCTGACCGGGGGCCTGTCGCCGCGCGTGCTGCCGATGGGCGAGATTCGCGAACTTGGCGGGCTCTTGCAGCGCGCGGGCTTTGCCCTGCCGGTCGCCGACAGCGCCACGCGGACCGCGATGTACCAAAGCGCGCTGCACCTGATGCGCGATCTGCGCGCCATGGGCGAGGGCAACGCGCTGGCCGGGCGGCTGCGCAAACCGACCGGCCGGCGCCTGCTGCACCGCGCGGCCGAGATCTATCAGGACCGTTTTGCAGGCGAGGGCGGCCGCATCCCCGCCAGCTTTGAGGTGATCTGCCTGACCGGATGGGCGCCGCACGAGGACCAGCAAAAGCCGCTGCGCCCCGGCTCCGCCGCTGCCCGGTTGGCCGACGCGCTGAGGGCGGACGAATCGCCCCTGCCCGGGGGCGCGGCATGAGGCGGCGGATTGACGACGGCTGCGGCGGGCTTATGTCAGCATCATTCCTGGCAGGACGGAACGGCGAATGAGCGATGTAGACCAAAGGGCGGGGCGGCCTGCCCACGCGCCGCAAGATCACCCGGCGGTCAAACCCGCGCGGATCGGGGTGCTTCTGGCCAACCTCGGCACGCCGGACGGCACCGACTATTGGTCGATGCGGCGCTATCTGAACGAATTCCTGTCCGACAAGCGCGTCGTCGACATCAGCGACTGGATCTGGCAGCCGCTGCTGCAACTGGTGATCCTGTCGCGCCGACCGTTCAGCAGCGGCGCGAACTATCGCAAGATCTGGAACCACGAGGCGAACGAATCGCCCCTCTTGACCATCACCAGGGCCCAGACCGCCGCCGTCGCGGCGGCCCTTTCGGGCGTTTACGGCGATGATGTGATGGTCGATTTCGCCATGCGCTACGGCAACCCCTCCACCGCCTCAAGGGTGCGCCGGATGGTCGAGGCCGGCTGCGAAAAGATCCTGTTCTTTCCGCTTTATCCGCACTACGCCGGCGCCACCTCGGCCACGGCCAACGATGCCTTCTTTGCCGCGCTGACCCGGGAAAAGCGCCAGCCCGCGGCGCGGGTGGTGGCCGAATACTTTGACAACCCGCTGTACATCGACGCGCTGGCCGGCTCGGTCACGCGGGCCTATGCCGGTCTTGACCATCGCCCGGATGTGCTGGTCACATCCTATCACGGCATGCCGAAACGCTACCTGACCGAGGGCGACCCCTATCACTGCCAATGCCTCAAGACGACGCGGCTCTTGCGCGAGCGTCTGGGCTGGCCGCCGGGCAGCATCGATGTCAGCTTTCAGTCGGTCTTTGGCCGCGAGGAATGGCTGCGCCCCTACACGGTGGAGCATGTGGCGGCGCTGGCCCGGGCCGGCAAGACGCGAATCGCCGTGATGGCCCCGGCCTTTTCAGCCGACTGCATCGAGACGCTCGAAGAGATCAACGGCGAGATTCGCGAAAGCTTTCTGCATGCGGGGGGAAAGGACTTTACCTATATCCCCTGCCTCAACGACGAGGCGGCGCATATCGCGGCGCTGACCCAGGTCATCCGCAGCAATCTGTCGGGCTGGATCGGCTGAACCGCCCGGGCCCGGAATGCAAAAAGGGACGGCAGCAGGCTGCCATCCCTTTCTTGTCGTGCCAAAGCGGCCGATCAGACGCCCAGCGCAATCGCCAGAACGATCAGGAGCAGCAGCGGAACAACGATGCCGCCAGCCGACGAAGCGGTCGCGGCCGCAACAGCCTCGGGCTCCATGGTGACTTCCATGCCGCCGGCGACAGCGGCGGTGGCAGCGGCGGCGATCAGCGCAGCGAGTGCAACTTTTTTCATTTTTTCTCTCCGAATTTCAACGCGGGGCCATTTTGCTGAGGTGGCCCCGACGTACCCAAGACTATTCCTCGTACGCCTCTCTAATCAAGTTGTGAAAGCAAATTCAACGTGGCCTCTCCGCTTGTCCCGATGCCGATGCGGCTTGCGTCAAATAAGCAACACCTGGGTGCCGATTTTCGCGAATTCGTACAGCTCCTGAATGTGCTCGTTGTAGAGCCCGATGCACCCGTTCGACGACCGGCGGCCGATCTTGCGGGTGTCGTGGGTGCCGTGGATTCGGTAGTACTGCCAGGACAGGTGCAGCGCCCGGGTGCCCAGCGGATTGTCCGGCGCGCCGCCCTCGACCACGTCGGGCCATTCGGGGTTGCGCTCTTTCATCGCCGGGGTCGGGCGCCAGGGCGGGTTGACCACCTTGTCCACCACCTCGGTGACGCCGGTGCGCGTCAGATCGTCCGACAGCGGGACCGATGTGGGATAAAGCCGATAGATCGTCTGGTCCTGCGACCAGAAATGCAGCGCGCGCGAGGCGATATCCACCAGGATCGCGCCGTTGCGGGTGTCGGAAAAGTAGTCCTGCCAGTCCAGGATGCGAAAGCTTGAGATGTTGTTGCGCACCGTGCCCTTGACCGCCGGCGCGACCATCTCGGTGGTCCCCTCCTGGCCAAGGGCGGGCAGCGCCCCGCCGATCAGGCCCGCCGAGGCGCCCGCCAGAAACAGCCTGCGGCCCAGATCCTTTTTCTGCTCGTCCGGCATGTCGCATCCTCTGCACGGTTACCGAGCAGGCAGATACATCCAACCCCGCACCGCTGCAAATCAAACCACCGTCAATCGGCGGCGCGGCGCAGGGGGCATTTGAAGTCGGATGGCTCTGGGGGTAAAGGGGGCGGGCCCGGGGGATGCGCCCCTGGGGCCGGGATGGAAGGGGCGAACGTGGCGATGGCACTTCACAGGCGGGCGTTCTTGCTGACAGGCGGCGCGGCCATTCTTGGCGCCTGCGCCGGACAGGCCCCCGAAGTGCCCCTTGGCACCGACGGCAAGCCGCTGCCCCGCGTCTACCAGATGGCCGAGGTCGATCCCAACGCGGTAAAGTTCCGGATGCTGGACGCGGTCAACGCGCTGCGCCAGGCCAGCGGGGCGCCGGCGGTGGGGTTCGAAGCCCGCCTTGACGCCGCCGCCGCGACCCATGCGCGCGACATGTCTGTGCAGAACCGCCCCTGGCACTTTGGCTCTGACGGCTCCTCGCCGCTGGTGCGGGTCCAGCGGATCGGCTACGGCGGCAAGCTTTTGGGCGAGCTGATCTCGGAAACCTTCCAGACCGAGCTTGAGACGCTTTCGGCCTGGATGGCGCAGCCCGAAACGCGCCTGGTGCTGCTGGATGCCCGGGCAAGCCAGATCGGCTTTGCCTGGTTTCAGGAGCCGGGGGGCAAGATCTGGTGGTGCCTGCTGCTGGGCGCAAGCGGCGGGATCATTCCGATGTCGCCGCTGGGACCGGCCGGTTGAGCCGGCCAGGGGCTATTT
This sequence comes from Paracoccaceae bacterium, assembly GCA_052387855.1. GTDB lineage: Bacteria > Pseudomonadota > Alphaproteobacteria > Rhodobacterales > Rhodobacteraceae > CAIYZT01. The sequence goes on along the minus strand of JBQTIT010000003.1, from coordinate 72,984 downwards.
CAGGATCCAGATCGGGGTTCCGGGCTTGACCATCGCATAGATCTCTTCGATCTGCCGGTCGGTCACCGCAATGCAGCCCCAGGTCCAGTCCCTTTGCGTGATCGGACCATTCGGGCCGCCGTGGATGAAGATGTCTCCGCCCGGCTCCTTGCCGGCGGCGGCGGCGGCGGCGCGGTCCTGGGCGTTGGGATAAGAGATCCCCAGCGAAAGATGATAGGCCGAGCCCGGATTGCGGTGGGTGATGAAATAAAGACCCTCGGGCGTCTTGCCGTCCCCTTCGAATTCCTTGTGCCCGACAGGGGCAAATCCCAGCGCGATGTCATAGGATTTCAGCACCTCGCCCTTGTGCAGCAGATAGAGCTTGCGCGCTTCCTTGTGCACCTGGACCTGGGTCACCTCCTGACCGGTATAGGGCACCTCGGGAAGGGCGCAGGCCGAAAGAACAAGGCCGATCACAAGGATCAGGCCGGCACGGACAAGGCGGATCATGGGCTGCTCGACTGTCGTTTCTTGTTGTTGCGCCGGTTCTACATCAGCACTGCGGGATTTCCTAGGCCTGCGATCCCCGGGTCGGGCCCGCTTTCGCAAACGTGAACCGCGCCACCAGTTCGACATGGGCCGACCAGCGGAACTGGTCGATCATCTGCACCCAGTCGAGCGCATAGCCCGCCGTCACCAGCGCCCGGGCATCGCGCGCAAAGCTGGCCGGATTGCACGAGACATAGGCCAGCACCGGCACCCGCGCCCGCGCCAGCGCCGCCGTCTGCGCCTCGGCGCCGGCGCGGGGCGGGTCCATGACCACCGCGTCAAAGCCCGCCAGCTCGTCCGGCTCCAGCGGCCGGCGAAAGAGGTCGCGCGTCTCGGCTGTGACGCGCTTCAGACCCTCGGCGGCGCGGGCCGCCCGGTCGAGCGCCTGCACCATCGCGGCCTCGCCCTCGACCGCGTGCACCTCTGACCGCTCGGCCAGCGGCAGGGCAAAGGTGCCGCAGCCGGCGAAAAGGTCGGCGACCCGGCGGGCCGGGCCCAGCGCGGCAAGAACGCCCGCCACCAGCGCCGCCTCGCCGGCCTCGGTCGCTTGCAGAAAGGCGCCGGGGGGCGGGGTGACCGTCGCGCGGCCCATGCGCTGGCGCGGCCCGCCGCGCAGGGCCACCGTCTCGCCCGACCAGGTCAGGCGGGCCCAGCCCTGCGTCTCGGTCAGGCGGGCCAGGTCCATCCGCAGCGCCGCGTCCAGCGCCCGCCCGCCCGAGACCAGCACATCGGCCCCGTCCAGGCTGCGCGTCACCGTGATCTGCACCTCGGCCATGCGCGTCGCGCCCAGCCGCACCAGCGCCTCAAGCCCCGGCAGGGCCGCGATCAGGTCGGGGTGCAAGAGCCGGCACTGGGGAATGGCGACCACGGTGTCCGACGCGCGGGCGTGAAAGCCGACCAGGGCGCCCGACTTGGTCTTGCGCCCGGTCAGCGTTGCGCGGCGGCGCGACTGCGGCGGCGAGGTGACCGAGGGCAAGAGCCGCGCCTCAAGCCCCTGCCCGGCCAGCGCGCCCCTTACGATGCCTTCCTTCCAGCCCGCCACGAACCCGTCATCGGCGTGCTGCATTAAGCAGCCGCCGCAGGTGCGGGCATGGGCGCAAGGCGGCCGCACCCGATGGGCCGAGGGGGTCAGGATGCGGATATCGGTCAACGTGGTGCCGACAAGCTCTCCTTCGGCCACCTCGCCGGGCAAAAGGCCGGGGGCATAGATCGTGCCGCCGTCCGCCTGCACGATTCCGTGCCCAAGCTGGCCGACCCGCCCGACCGTGACCCTCACTCGGCCGCTTCCTTTTCATCGGTCCCGATGAACCCGCCCGACTGGCGATCCCAGTAGCGCGCATAAAGCCCGCCCAGCGCCAAAAGCTCGGCATGGCTGCCGGACTCGACGATGCGCCCCTCGTCCAGCACGATGATCCGGTCCATCGCCGCGATGGTCGACAGCCGGTGCGCGATGGCCAGCACCGTCTTGCCCTGCATCACCCGGCCCAGCGCGGTCTGGATCGCGGCCTCGACCTCTGAATCCAGCGCGGAAGTCGCCTCGTCCAGCACCAGGATCGGTGCGTCCTTGAGAAAGGCGCGGGCCAGCGCGATGCGCTGGCGTTGCCCGCCCGACAGCTTGACTCCGCGCTCGCCCAGATAGGCGTCATAGCCCCGGTTGCCGGAATGGTCGCGCAGGCCAAGGATGAAGTCATGCGCCTCCGCGGCCTTGGCGGCGGCGATCATCTCGGCCTCGCTGGCCTGGGGGTTGCCGTACAGGATATTCTCGCGCGCGGTCCGGTTGAACAAGGCGGTTTCCTGCGTGACCATGCCGATCTGCCGGCGCAGGGATTCCTGGCTGACCGTGCGCACGTCGATCCCGTCCACCAGGACACGGCCCGTTTCGGCATCGTAAAGCCGCAGCAACAGCGCGACCAGCGTCGATTTGCCCGCGCCCGAGGCCCCGACCAGGCCGATCTTTTCGCCCGGCCGCACTTGCAGCGTCAGGTCCGCCACGCCCCCGCGCCCGTCCTCGGTCTTGCGGCCATAGGCAAAGGTCACCGATTCAAGGCTGATCTCGCCCTTGACGCGGGGCATGTCGACAGCGCCCGGCGCATCACGCAACGTGTAGGACGGCGAAAGGGTGCGGATGCCGTCCTCGACCTCGCCCAGATTGCCGAAGATCGACATCAGGCTGAAGGACACCCAGCCCGTCATCTGGCTGAGCCGGAACGAGATCGTGCCCGCCGCCGCGATGTCGCCCACCGTCGCCTCGCCCCGGCCCCGGAGCCACAGCGCCGCGCCGACCATCACCACCGGCAGCACTCCGGCGATGGTCGACATGAAGAACCGGAACCAGGACGAGATGACGCCATAGGCGATGGCCCGCTGCCGGAATCCGGCCATGGATTCCAGCGCGACGCGGTCCTCGTGCGTGGCATGGGCGAACAGCTTGACCGTCTTCATGTTGGTCACGGTGTCGACGATCTGGCCCGTCACCATGGCCCGCGCCGCCGCCCGCGCCGCCGAGGCGCTGCGGATGCGCCGCAGCGAGACCCGGATGAACAACAGATAGCCCGCGATCCACAGCACCAGAAGCACCGCGATGCGCCCGTCGATCGTGGCCATCAGCAGCACCGAGCCGGCCACCGACGAGAGCGCAAAGGCCACCGTCTCGATCACCCCCGCGACGACATCGGTCCCCGCCCGCGCCGTCTGCATCTGCTTTTGCGCGATGCGCCCGGCGAAATCGTTGTCAAAGAACGTCACCGCCTGCCCGATGGTGTAGCGGTGCAGGCGCGACAGGATCAGCGGAAAAAGGTTCGGCTCGACCCGGATCGAGGCGGCGGCCGTGTTCATCCCGAACACGATCGGCCGCGCCACCACATAGTAGACGGTAAAGATGCCAAAGAGCAGCCCCAGGTCCTGCCACAGCCGTTCAGGGCTGGTTTCGGCGATATCGTCGATGATCATGCCCAGAAGCGTGGCCGAGATCGCCTCGAACGAGCCGACAAGGACCGACCAGAACGACGCCCACCAGATTCCGCGCCAGGCGCCCTTGAGCGCCCAGCGAAAGAACGGCCAGACCCGGTTCGGCGGCGCGGCGCCGGCCAGGGCAAAGGGCGGAATCTCGGGCCCGAGGATCGGGGAAAAGCTCATGTCTCGTCCAGTCCGATGAAGCCACCTGATTGCCGCGCCCAGAAGCGCGCGTAAAGCCCCCCGCGCGCCAAAAGCTGCGAATGGCTGCCCTCTTCGGCCACGCGGCCGTCTTCAAGTACCACGATCCGGTCCATCTGCGCGATGGTCGACAGCCGGTGCGCGATGGCGATCACCGTCTTTCCCTTCATCACGCCGAACAGCGCCGACTGGATCGTCGCCTCGGCCTCTGAATCCAGCGCCGAGGTGGCCTCGTCCAGGATCAGGATCGGCGCGTCCTTGAGGATGACCCGCGCCAGCGCGATCCGCTGTCGCTGCCCGCCCGACAGCTTGACGCCGCGCTCGCCCACTTCGGCGTCATAGGCCTTGCGCCCCTCGGGGTCGACCAGGCCCTGGATGAAGTCATGCGCATCGGCCCTCTGCGCGGCCAGGATCACCTCTTCCTGGCTGGCGCCGGGGCGGCCGTAAAGGATGTTGTCGCGCACCGAGCGGTGCAAGAGGCTGCTGTCCTGGCTGACCATGCCGATGCGGGCGCGCAGGCTGTCCTGCGTGACAAGGCCGATGTCCTGCCCGTCGATCAGGATGCGGCCCGATTCGGTGTCGTAGAACCGCAACAAGAGCTTGACCAGCGTCGACTTGCCGGCGCCCGACCGGCCGACCACGCCCACCCGCTCGCCCGGCGCAATGGACAGGGTGACGTTCTGCAAGCCGCCAAAGCCGCGTCCATAGTGGTGCGAGACGCCGTCCAGCACGATCTCGCCCCGGGTGAATTCCAGCGGCCTGGCGCCGGGGGCGTCGACCAGGGTGACGGCTTGCGTGATCGTCTCCATCCCCTCTTGCAGCGTGCCAAGGTTCTGCACCAGCGAGGTCGTGGCCCACATGATCCAGTAGGTCATGTTGTTCAGCCGCAGCACCAGCGTCACCGCCGCCGCCACCGTCCCGACCGAGGCCTGCCCGCCGTACCACAGAACCATCGCCCAGCCGGTGACCGAGCAGATCAACAGCCCGTTCAGCACCGTCAGCGTGACATCCATCTTGGTGATGATCCGCATCTCGGCAAAGAACTTGACCCGCGCGGCGTCGATCGCCGCCCGGCCATAGGCCAGCTCTTGCGCGTGATGGGCAAAAGAGCTTGACCGAATGGATGTTGGAATAGGCATCCACCACCCGCCCCGTGATGGCCGAGCGTGCCTGCGAGCTTGCCTCGGACGCGGGGGCGGCGCGGCGCACGGTCCAGCGCATCAGCGCCAGATAGGCGCCGAACCAGACTACAAGCGGCAACAGGAGCCGCTGGTCGGCATCAAAAAGCATGATCGCCGCGCCCGTCAGCGTGGTGGCGGCAAAGGCCACCGCGTCAAAGGTCTGGAACACCGCCTCGCCGGCGGCGGGCGGGGCCTGCATGATGCGATTGGCGATGCGGCCGGCGAAATCGCTTTCAAACCAGCCGACCGGCTGGCGCAAGACGTGGCTGTGCGCCCGCCAGCGCATCATCGTGCCAAAGTTCGGCAGGATGGTGTTGTGCAAGAGCGCCACATTCCCCCCGGTCACCAGCGGCCGGATCACCAGGATGGCTAAGGCCACCCCCAGGATTTCCCATCTGTAGGCCGCCCAGACCTCGGCCGGGGCGCCGCCGGCCAGCACATCGACCAGCCGGCCCAGATACCAGATCAGCCCGACATCGAACGAGGCCGCGACGATCGACAGCACGCCGGTCCACAGGAACACCCGCCTGAACGGGCGGATATAGTCCAAAAGGAACGGCCACAGCCGGCGCGGCGGCGTGTCGGTCTGCGCGTAGGGCTGGAACGGGTCGACGAGATTTTCGAAAAAGCGCAACATGAAGGATGCCTGAACTGGAAAGCGATGACAGCAGTGGGGCGAAGCGGTTGCCTGCGGGGCGACCGTCCGGACGGGATCGGTCGGCCTCAGGCCCGACGAAAGATGATCCCGTGATCCATGCCGCTCTCCTTCTTTGTGCCCGGCCTGCTTAGCGCAGCGCGCCGGCGATGTCATCCGGAAACTGGGGCCCTCACCCCGGCAAATCGCCGCGCGACAGCAGGTCCGCCTTGCGCGCCGTCAACCCCGTTTGCAGCCAGACCTCTTGCAGCGCCTTCAGCCGCGCGCCCAGCGCCGGGCCCGAAAGCGCCGGCAGATCGGCGGCGCGCAGCGGAAAGACCGCGCTTGCGCCGCGCTGCACCTCATCGCGCGCGCCGGGGGGCAGCGGCACACCCGTCAGCGCCGCACGCACCGCAAGCGCGTCAAGCGCAAGCCCGGCCTTCAGCCGAAAGCCCAGAACGGCCGGGCTGTCCTGCCCCCGGGCCGCCTCGCCCAGCGCCGACAGGGCGCGCCCCTCGGCGCGGGAAAGCTTCAGATGCTCGGCCGGTTCCTGCCCGCCCAGGGCGGCCAGTCGGCGCAGCCATCCGGGCGCCAGCCCCTCGGCCGCCTCAAGATGCACCAGCGGCGCCAGAGCCAAGGCATCGGCGCCGGGCAGCACCGCCCCCAGCACCCCCGCCGCCGCCATGGCCGCCACCGCCGGCGCGGGATCGGGCGCTGAGAGCAGCTTGCGCATCTCCTGCCCGATCCGCTCTTTCGACAGCCGGGCCAGCCCCTCGATGTTGGCCGCACAGGCGGCCAGCGCCTCGGCGTCCAGACCATGCCCCGGGTCGGCAAAGTGGGCGTGAAAGCGAAAAAAGCGCAGGATGCGCAGGTAATCCTCGCGGATGCGCGCCTCGGCCTGCCCGACAAAACGCACCCGGCGCGCGAAAAGGTCAGGCAGGGCGCCAAGCGGGTCGATCACCGCGCCATCGGGGCGCGCATAAAGCGCGTTGATGGTCAGATCGCGCCGCGCCGCGTCCTCGGCGATGTCGGCGGAAAAGGCCACGCGGGCCCGGCGCCCGTCGGTGGCGACATCGCGGCGAAAGGTGGTCACCTCGTGCACCACCTCGCCGGCGACCACCGTCACCGTGCCATGCTCGATCCCCGTCGGCACCACCTTGAACCCGGCGGCCCCGGCGATGCGCGTCACCACATCGGGCGCGGCATCGGTGCAGATGTCGACATCGGCCACCGCGATCCCCAAGAGCGCGTTGCGCACGCAGCCGCCGACGAACAGCGCCTGATGCCCCGCCCCGGCCAGCGCGGCCAGCAGCGCCTGCGTCGCATCCCTGTCCCGCCATGCGCCGCCCACCCGCGTCATGCCATCCGCTCCGCCAGTCCGCGCAGGATGCGCGCCGTCGCGCCCCAGATGTAATAGGGCCCGTAGGGAACGGCATAAAAGCGCCGCCACTCGCCGCGCCAGAGCCGCCGCTCGATGCGGTAACGGGCGGGCTCCAGCACATGGGCCAGCGGCACGGTAAAGACCTCTTCGACCTCGCCCGCCTCGGGGCGCGGCTCGAATGCAGCTCTGACAAGGCCCAGAACCGGGGTGACGTCATAGCCGGTCACGGTTTCATGGCGGGCAAGTCGGCCCAGAACCTCGACCCCGCCCGGCGGCAGGCCGATCTCTTCCTCGGCCTCGCGCAGCGCGGCCGCCTCATGCGAGGTGTCCGAGGCGTCCACCTTGCCGCCCGGAAAGGCGATCTGGCCGGGATGGTGCGCCAGATGCGAGGCGCGCTTGGTCAGGATCAGCCGGTCACCCCAGACCGGCACCAGCACCGCCGCCTGCCGCAGCACGCGGCCGGGCGGCAGCACAAGGCCCGGGTTCAGATCGAAATCCGACGATCCGCCCCCGGGGCGCGACAGAGCGTCACGAAGGCGGGCCGGATCATGGGGCATGCGTCGCATCAAACCCCAGCGTCCTGGGGTCCAACTCGTAATGGGCCGAGCAGAACTGGCAGTCGGCGGTGACAACCCCGCGATCGGTGGTCATCCGCGCGATGTCCTTCTGCGAATAGATCGACATCGTGCTGCGCACCTTGTCGGCCGAGCAGGAACAGCCGAACCGCACCGCCTGGGCGTCAAAGACGCGCGGGGCCTCTTCGTGAAACAGCCGCACCAGCAGATCGGCCGGCGTGACGGATGGGCCGATCAGCTCCATCTCTTCGACCGTGTCCAGGAGCGCGTTGGCGCGGGTCCAGTTTTCGCCCTCTTCGCCGGCCAGGATATCGGTGTGGGACAAGAGCCCGCCCGCGCCGCTGCCTGCCTCGGCGGCGGCCACCCGGGTGCCGCCGATCGTCGGCATGGATTGCAGCATGACCCCGCCCGCCCGCCAGTGCGGGGCGCTGCCGGGGATCTGGCTTTTGCCGAAGGTCAGCGCAAAGCGGGTCGGAAGCTGCTCTGACTGGGCAAAATAGGTCTCGGCGCAGTTCGAGAGCGAGTCGCCGGCGATGGGGGTAAAGCCCTGATAGGGCACCATCCCCTCGCCCTGGTCGATCATGACGGCGAAATACCCCTCGCCGATCTGGCTGAAGGGGCTGGCGGCGGGATCGAGCCGGTCTTCGTCAAAGCTGGCATAGGCGCGCACACGGGCCGGGGCGCCCTCGGCCTCGGGGCCGTAGTAATCGGTCGCGATCAGCCGCGCCGGACCCTTGCCCCGGATCTGCAACGACAGCTTCCAGCGCAGCTTGACCGACTGTCCGATCAGCGCGGTCAAGAGCGCGGCCTCGGCCACCAGCGCCTCGATCACGGGCGGGTAGGCGTGCTGTTTCAGAACCTGGTCCAGCACCCCGTCAAGCCGCGCAACCCGGCCACGAATGTCGGAGCGGTCAAGCTGAAAAGGCAGGACAGTATCGTCCCAGGCGATGTTCGCAGGCGTCATGGGGGTTTCCTGAAAGGCCAGACCTTGGCATACCGCGCCTATATAGGCAGAGCAACGGCGGCTGAAAGGGGCAAAGATGAACAGACGCTATGGCGATCCGGTGCGCGCCGGGCAGACCTACAGGCGGCGGCCCGGGGTTTATGCGGTGCTTCTGGACGGGGACCAGCTCCTGACCACGTTCCAGCACGCCCCCCTGCCGGAATACCAGCTTCCCGGTGGCGGCATCGACGCCGGCGAGCAGCCGCTGGCCGCTCTTTACCGCGAGGTGCGCGAGGAAACCGGCTGATCGATCGCCGCCCCGCGCCACCTGGGGACCTACCGGCGCTTTACCTACATGCCCGAATACGACCTCTGGGCCGAGAAGGTCTGCAAGATCTTTCTCGCCCGGCCCGTCCGGCGCCTGTCCGCCCCGACCGAGCCGGGGCACGAGGCGGTCTGGATGTCGGCCGAGGCGGCGCTGGGCCTGCTGTCGGGCGCCGGCGACCGCGCCATGCTGGCCCGTGCGCTGGCGGGCGCGGGATGGTCCTAGGGCTGCGAATAGGGACCTGCGCCCACGAAATCGACAATCAGGCCCGAGACATCGTCAGCAAAGGCGCTGCGCCCGGAATAGGCGCTGAGATCCCAGATCAGCGCCTCAAGCAGGTCGGCGCTGGTCAGGTCGTGGTTCTTTGACAAGAGCCGCTGCAGACCTTCGGGCCCAAGTTCGTCCTCGCCGGGATCGCAACACTCGGTCACCCCATCCGAGACGATGACCAGCCTGTCGCCCGGCGCCAGTTGAAATTCGGTCAGCCCGTATTCGGCCCCCTCGATCAGCCCGATCGGCAGGCCCCCGCTGCCCAGAATCCGCGCCGACCCCCCCGGCGACAGGATTAGCGGATGCGGGTGCCCCGCCTGCACCAGCCGCGTCAGACCGCAGGTTAGGTCGACCTCGGCATAGGTCATGGTGAAATATTGATCGACCTTGATCTCTTCGATCATCAGCCGGTTCAGCCGCGCCGCGACCTCTTCGGGCGAATGGGCGCCCCGGCTGCCGTCCGGCATCTGGCGCAGGGCGATGTTCTGATCGGGCGAGGAGCCGGACAAGAGGCCCGCCAGCCGCGCCGTCATCATCGCCGAGGCCACGCCATGCCCCGAGACATCGACCGAATAGACCGCAAGGCGCCGTGAATCGATGGGAAAGCTGCCGACCAGATCGCCCCCCACATGCCCCGAGGGCCGCAGCATCAGCGAAACCCTTGCGGCGCCGTGATCGCGAAAGCGGTCGCGCACCAGCGTCTGTTGCAGCTTGCGCGCCTCGACCAGATCGCGGTCGAGCGAATCGTAGACCTTTTGCAACTGGCCCAGTGCCGCGCCGATCATGCGGTTCTTTTCGACCAGTTCGGACTGCATCGACAGAATGCGCTGCCCGGCCCGCAACCGCGCGCGCAGTTCGTCAAAGCTGACCGGCTTGCTGAGAAAGTCGTCCGCCCCGTTTTCCAGCCCATCCGCCACCTCGGTCTTTTCGGTCTTTGAGGTGAGCAGGATGAAGTAGCCATAGAATTCTTTCGGCAAGCCCCTGTAAGCCTTGCAGAATTCCAGCCCCGTCATGCCCGGCATCATCCAGTCCGACAGGATGAGCCCAAAGTCCGCCCCGGCGACCAGCGCCATCGCCTCTTCGCCCGAGGCGGCCTCGGTCACCCTGTAGCCCCACCGCGCCAGTTGCAGGGCCAGCATGCGCCGCTGGGCCTTGCTGTCGTCAACAACCAGCACCCTTGGCAGGCGGTCGGCCGCCTGTTCGGCCAAGCTGGCCTTGTCTGCCGTGAAAAGTGACACGTTCACACCCGTACTCCCCCGTTTTGCCCGGTTTGAACCAGTGGGATTAACGGCCGGTGAAACGTAAAAGTTGCGGGATGCGGCGGGTTGGAACTCACGCCCCCTTAACCCATGGGCCTAGGTTGCGGCCCGTAACTCTGTGCGGGGCAAAAGGATGATCGACTGGGCAAGGGTCACGGACCTCGCGCGTGAAATCGGCGCGGACAGCTTTGACGAGGTTGCGGCGCTGTTCATGGAAGAGGCGGATGACGCCGTCGCGCGGCTGGGCGGCGCCGGGTCCGCCAAAGCGCTGGAAGGTGAGCTGCACTTTCTGAAAGGCGCCGCGCTGAACCTGGGCTTTGTCCGTCTGGCCGCCCTGTGCCAGGACGGGGAAAGACGGGCTGCGACCGGCTCGACCGACATCGACCTGGCTGAGATCGCGGCGGTCCATCACCAGTCGACATCGGCCTTTCGCCTTGGCCTTGCCGCCGCGATGACCGGCTGATCCGGCGCGCTTGCTTGCCTTGCCCTCCACCGCGTTTCCCGCTATCGCGGCGCGAAAGCGAAATGGAGTCTTGCCATGTCCAAGCCCAAGAAAGTCGTCCTTGCCTATTCGGGCGGCCTTGACACCTCGATCATCCTGAAATGGCTGCAGAACGAGTATGGCTGCGAGGTGGTGACCTTTACCGCCGACCTCGGCCAGGGCGAAGAGCTGGAACCGGCGCGCGCCAAGGCAGTGATGCTGGGCATCAAGCCTGAAAACATCCATATCGAGGATGTGCGCGAGGAATTCGTGCGCGATTTTGTCTTTCCGATGTTCCGCGCCAATGCGCTTTACGAGGGGCTCTATCTGCTGGGCACCTCGATCGCCCGCCCCCTGATCGCCAAGCGCCTGGTGGAAATTGCCGCCGAAACCGGGGCCGACGCCGTGGCCCACGGCGCCACCGGCAAGGGCAACGATCAGGTGCGGTTCGAGCTGTCGGCCCTGGCGCTGAATCCGCATCTGCGGGTGATCGCACCCTGGCGCGAATGGTCGCTGCAATCGCGCACCCAGCTTCTGGCCTATGCCGAGGCGAACCAGATCCCGATCGCCAAGGACAAGCGCGGCGAGGCGCCGTTTTCGGTCGATGCCAACCTCTTGCACACCTCTTCCGAGGGCAAGGTTCTGGAAAACCCGGCCGAAGAGGCGCCCGAATACGTCTATCAGCGCGTCACCCCGGTCGAACAGGCCCCCGATGCGGCCGAGATGGTGGAAATCACCTTTGCCGCCGGCGATGCGGTCGCGGTCAACGGCGTGGCGATGTCGCCCGCCACCCTGCTGACCCGCCTCAACGAACTGGGCGCGCGGCACGGCGTCGGCGTGCTGGACCTGGTGGAAAACCGCTTTGTCGGCATGAAATCGCGCGGGGTCTATGAAACCCCCGGCGGCACCATCCTCTTGGAGGCGCATCGCGGCATCGAGCAGATCACGCTGGACGCCGGCGCCGGGCACCTGAAAGACAGCATCATGCCGCGCTATGCCGAGCTGATCTACAACGGCTTCTGGTTCTCGCCCGAGCGCGAGATGCTTCAGGCCCTGATCGACAAGAGCCAGGAGCATGTGACCGGCACGGTGCGGATCAAGCTGTACAAGGGCAGCGCGCGCTGCGTGGCGCGCTGGTCGGACCATTCGCTGTACAGTGAAAAGCACGTGACGTTCGAAGAAGACGCCGGCGCCTACGACCAGAAGGACGCCGCCGGATTCATCCGCCTGAACGCGCTGCGGCTCAAGCTGATCGCGACGCGGAATGCGCGGGTGGCGAAGAGGTAGACCGCCGGACGGGTCAGGCGCCCGGCGCCCGCTGCGCAAACGTGCTGAGCTGCGCGTAATACGGCAGCGCCTCTTCGGCCAGGTCGGCAAAGCGCCCCTCCAGCACCGGCAGCGGGCCCTCGGGCGCGTCAAAGCCGGTGGAGGCGTGGACCGCGTTGTACCAGTGCGGCGCCCAGACGCCGTCAAAGGGCTTGGGGCCGGCGGGCCAGTGCAGCATCCGGTCGGACATCGGAATTCCCAGCGCAGCGCAGAGCCTGCCCAGCGCCCCGGCCGGATCGGCGCGGATGTCGCCCGAATCGATGACCGGCGGCGCCCGGCCCAGCCAGCCGGCGACCTGATCGAACAGTTCCGCCTGCTGGACAAAGCCGATGTCGGCCAGCGTCGGGGCCTCGCGCTTGCGGGCGTAGCTGGCGACCACGCGCGCCGGATGGCGGATCAGAAAGACATTGGTCAGCCCGCGCATGAACCCCCGGTCAAAGGCGGGAACCATGTGCATCGTCATGTGCTTTTGGTAGAAAAGCCCCTTCGCAGCCGGAATCGGCCCCAGACAGGCCTGCGCCACCCGCGCCGGGTCGGGCTCGCCCCCGGCGATCACCGCCTCTTTCATCGGATGGTCGATGCCGGTCGCGCGCAGGTAGGCGGCATAAAAGGGCTCGTCCCAGACGGCGCAATCGGCACGCGCGGCAAAGGCATACATCAGCGCGGTCGACAGGTTGCGCGGGCCGGACCACATGGCGATGCGGGCGGGATCGGGCGTCATGCGCCCACCAGGTCCTTGTAAAGCCCGCGCAGCCGCTCGGTCATCGGGCCGATCTGCCCGGTGCCGATCTGGCGGCCATCGATCATCCCCACAGGGGTCTGCGCGCCGAAGGTGCCGGTCAGAAAGGCCTCGTCCGCCGAATAGGTGTCAACCAGAGAGAAGTTGCGTTCAAACACCGGGATGCCGTTGGCGCGGCAGAGGTCGATCACCTTTTGCCGGGTGATGCCGTTCATGCAGTAGTCCCCCGTCGAGGTCCAGACCTGCCCCTTGCGCACGATGAAGAAGTTGCAGGCGTTGGTGGTGTTCACAAAGCCATGGACATCCAGCATCAACGCCTCGTCCGCGCCGGCCTTTTCGGCGGCGATGCAGGCGAGGATGCAGTTCAGCTTGGAATGGCTGTTCAGCTTGGGGTCCTGTGTCATCGGCAGGCCGCGCAGATGCGGCACCGTCGCCAGCCGGATCGGGCGCGGCAGCTTCTGGCGGCTGTGCTCCATGATGATGACCATGGTCGGCCCGCGCTGGCTGAGCTTGGGGTGCTGAAAGGGCCGCGTCTTGACCCCCCGCGTGACCATCAGCCGCGCATGGGCGTCATGGGTCATGCCATTGGCCATCTGCGTCTCTGACAAGGCGGAAATCACCTGATCGGGGCGCATGCCGATGTCGAGGTCGATCGCCTTGGCCGCCTCGAACAGCCGCTCGATATGCTCATCCACAAAGGCCCAGCGGCCATTGTAGAGCCGGATCCCCTCCCACACGCCATCGCCCAGCATGAATCCGGAATCGTAGACGGAAACCGTCGCCTCGGCCTTGGGCAGGATGCGGCCGTTGACGTAGATCAGGATCGCCTCGTTGCGGGCGTCCTCTTCGGCCTGATGGGTGGACACGTTGTCGGGCATCGCGGTCTCCTTTGCCGGTCAGGCTATCGCCGGACGGCGCCCGGGCCAAGGGGGCGCATCACCCCTGCGTGAGGTCACGCAAGCGTGGCTGGACGGCGCTGCGGTGCGGGGGTGACACTGGGCCCGCAAAATGGAGCGTTCGATGAAGCTGCCCCTGATCCTAGTCGCCGGCCTGATGGTGCTGGCCGCCCCCGCCGCGCGTGCCGAGACCGAGACGGCGCTTGTCGCCGGGGGGTGTTTCTGGTGCGTCGAGGCGGATTTCGAAAAGGTGACGGGCGTGCGCGAGGTCGTCTCGGGCTATTCGGGCGGCGATCTGCAAAGCCCCACCTATGACAACCACGAGGGCCATTACGAGGTGGCGCTGATCACCTTTGACAACGCCGTGATCTCATACGGGGACCTGATCGCCAAATTCCTGCGGTCGGTCGATGTGACCGACGCGGGCGGGCAGTTCTGCGACCGGGGCGACGCCTACCGGACGGCAATCTTTGTCGCCGACAAGGCGCAAGAGGCGGCCGCCGAAAAGGCCCTGGCCGAGGCGGAGGCCGCGCTGGGACGGGGCATCGTCACCCCCGTCCTGCCGGCAAAGCGGTTCTGGAAGGCCGAGGCCTATCATCAGGATTACTACAAGGGCGAGGCGGTGGTTCTGACCCGCGCCGGCCCGAAAAAGAAGAAGAACGCCTACAAATTCTACCGCGACGCCTGCGGGCGCGATGCCCGCGTGCGGCAGGTCTGGGGCGATCAGGCACTGAACCCCTGAGGGGGTCAGCCCACCTTGCAGGCGGCCATCACCGCCATGTTGAGGATGTCGTTGACGGTCGAGTTGGTCGAGCAGATCTGGATCGGCTTGGAAACGCCGGTCAGGATCGGGCCGATCACCGTCGCCCCCGCCATTTCCTGCAAGAGCTTGACCGAGATCGAGGCCGAATGCCGCGCCGGCACCACCAGGATATTGGCCGGGCCCGACAGGCGGCAGAACGGGTAATGCGCCATCACCTCGGAGTTCAGCGCGACATCGACCGTCATCTCGCCCTCGAATTCGAAATCGACGCCTATCTTTTCCAGCACCACCGGGGCGCGGTGCATCTTGGTGGCGCGCTCGGACACCGGATAGCCGAAGGTGGAAAAGGAAACGAAGGCGACGCGCGGCTCAAGCCCCAGGCTGCGGGCGACACCGGCGGCGCGGATGGCGATGACGGCCAGATCCTCTTCTTCGGGCCATTCGTGAACCAGGGTGTCGGCGATCAGCACGATGCGGCCCTTGTGCAACAGCGCCGTCACCCCCACCGCCCCGTCAGAGGCCTTGGCGTCAAAGACGTGGTTGATCAGGCTCAGGACATGGGCGGATTTGCGCGTGGCGCCGGTCACCAGCGCATCGCCATGCCCGTGTTGCAGCATCAGGGCGGAAAAGACGTGGCGGTCACGCGCGGCCAGGCGGTGCACGTCGGTGCGGTCAAAGCCCTCGCGCTGCAGGCGGCCGTAGAGAAAATCCTTGTACTGGTCCAGATGGCCGGAGTTGGCGGCGTTGACCACGGTCAACTCACGCACGGCATCGCCAAGACCGGCGGCCTCCAGCTTTTCCTTCACGTCCGGCTCGCGCCCCACCACCAGCGCCTGGCCGAGGCCCGCGCGCTGATAGGCGACGGCGGCACGCAGGATGCGCGGATCGTCGCCCTCGGCAAAGATCATCCGGGCCTGCGCCGCGCGCGCCCGCGCATGGATGCCCTGCAGGATCGAGGCGGTCGGGTCCATCCGCGCCTTCAGCGCCTGCTCATAGGCACGCAGATCGACGATCGGGCGGCGGGCAACGCCGGTATCCATGCCGGCGCGCGCCACGGCCGGGGGGATCACATGGATCAGGCGCGGGTCGAACGGGGTCGGGATGATGTAGTCGCGCCCGAAGGTCAGCTTGCGGCCATAGGCCATGGCCACCTCGTCCGGCACATCCTCGCGCGCAAGGGCCGCCAGGGCGCGGGCGCAGGCGATCTTCATCTCGTCGTTGATGGCGCGGGCGTGGATATCAAGCGCGCCGCGAAAGAGATAGGGAAAGCCCAGGACGTTGTTGACCTGGTTGGGATAGTCGCTGCGGCCCGTGGCGACGATGGCATCGGCGCGCACGGCGTGGGCCTCTTCGGGGGTGATCTCGGGGTCGGGGTTGGCCATGGCAAAGATCACAGGGTCCCGGGCCATCGAGGCCACCATCTGCGGCGTCACCGCCCCCTTGGCCGAGACGCCCAGAAACACATCCGCCCCTACCATCGCCTCTTCAAGGCTGCGGTGCGGAGTGTTGGCGGCGTGGGCCGATTTCCACTGGTTCATGCCCTCGGTGCGGCCCTGCCAGATCACGCCCTTGGTGTCGCACATGATGCAGTTGTCGTGCCGCGCGCCCATCGACTTCAGAAGTTCAAGACAGGCAATGCCCGCCGCCCCGGCGCCGTTCAGCACGATGCGCACATCGCCGATCTTCTTGCCCGAAAGCTCAAGCGCGTTGATCAGGCCTGCGGCGCAGATCACCGCCGTGCCGTGCTGGTCGTCATGAAACACCGGGATGTCCATGATTTCCTTGAGCCGCTGCTCGATGATGAAGCATTCCGGCGCCTTGATGTCCTCAAGGTTGATGCCGCCAAAGGTCGGGCCCATCAGGGAAACCGCCTTGATGATCTCGTCCGGGTCTTCGGTGTCCAGCTCGATGTCGATGGCGTTTACGTCGGCAAAGCGCTTGAACAGCACCGCCTTGCCCTCCATCACCGGCTTGGACGCCAGCGCGCCGAGGTTGCCGAGGCCCAGAATGGCGGTGCCGTTGGAAATCACCGCCACCATGTTGCCCTTGACCGTGTAGTCATAGGCGGCGGACGGATCGGCGGCGATGGCCTGGACCGGCACGGCGACCCCCGGCGAATAGGCCAGTGACAGATCGCGCTGCGTCGCCATCGGGGTCGAGGGGACGACATCGTATTTGCCGGGGCGCGGCAAGAGGTGATAGGCAAGCGCCTCTTCGGCGGTGACGCGGGTCTTGGATGACATGGGGTACTCCGTGGGCCAAGGGCTTCTTAGCGGGCCGAAATGGCGCAGACAAACGCTTTCGCGGCAGGGGCCTGGCCCCTTCTCTTGGCCTGCCGAGTTGTCTAGGCTCGCCCCGGCAGAAAACAGGAGCCCGCGTGAGCCAGGACGACGCCAGCACGACGCCGATGATGGCGCAGTACCTTGAGATCAAGGCGCAGCATCCGGCTGCGATCCTGTTCTACCGCATGGGCGATTTCTATGAGATGTTCTTTGACGACGCGGCCCAGGCGGCGGCGGCGCTGGACATCGCGCTGACCCGGCGCGGTTTTCACCTGGGCGAGCCGATTCCGATGTGCGGCGTGCCGGTGCACTCGGCCGAGGGCTATTTGCTGACCCTGATCCGCAAGGGCTTTCGCGTGGCCATCGCCGAACAGATGGAGGACCCGGCAGAGGCCAGAAGGCGCGGCGCGAAATCGGTGGTGCGGCGCGATGTGGTGCGCCTGGTCACCCCCGGCACCCTGACCGAGGAAAGCCTCTTGGAGGCGCGGCGGCACAACTATCTGGCCGCCTTTGCCGAGGTGCGCGATGCGGCCGCGCTGGCTTGGGTCGACATTTCGACCGGCGAGCTGCGGGTTCTGCCCTGCCCGGTGGTGCGGCTGGGGCCGGAACTGGCCCGACTGGCCCCGCGCGAGGTGCTGGTGTCCGAGGCGCGGGACGGCGATTTCCGCGCGCTGGTGACGGAGATGGGCGCGGCGCTGACCCCGCTGGCGCGCGGCAGCTTTGACAGCGCCGGCGCCGAGCGGCGGCTTTGCGCGGTTTACGGCGTCGCCGCGCTGGACGGGTTCGGCGCCTTTGGCCGGGCCGAGGTTTCGGCCATGGGCGCGCTGGTGGAGTATCTGGACCTGACACAGCGGGGCAAGGTGCCGCTCCTGCGGCCGCCGGTGCTGGAAATGCCGGGCGATGCCGTGCAGATCGACGCCGCCTCGCGCCGGAATCTTGAACTGACGCAGGCACTGTCGGGCGGGCGCGAGGGGTCGTTGCTGGGGTCCGTCGACCGGACCGTGACCGCCGCCGGGGCGCGGCTGCTGGAGCGGCGGATTGCCGCCCCGTCGCGCGATCTGGCGCTGATCCGCCGGCGGCTGGACGGCGTGCGGCATCTGGTCGAGGCGGGCGCCCTGCGCGCCGGCCTGCGCGAGGTGCTGCGGCGCTGCCCCGATCTTGACCGCGCCCTGTCGCGCCTGGCGCTGGACCGGGGGGGGCCGCGCGATCTGGCCGCGATCCGGTCTGGCCTGCGCACCGCCGAGGAAATTGCCCCGCTGCTGGCAGGCGCGCCGAGCCATTTGGCCGACACGCGCGCCGCCCTGACCGGGCATGTCGATCTGGTGGCCTGGCTTGACGCCGCGCTGGTGGCCGAGCCGCCGCTGCTGGCCCGCGACGGCGGCTTTGTGGCGCCGGGCCATGACGGCGAGCTGGACGAGACCCGCGCCCTGCGCGACGAGGGGCGCGGCGTGATCGGGCGAATGCAGGCCGATTATGCCGCGCTGGCCGGCATTCCTGGCCTGCGGATCAAGCACAACAACGTGCTGGGCTACTTCATCGAGACCACCGCGACCCATGCCGAGCGGATGCTGGCCGCGCCGCTGAACGAGACCTTTATCCACCGCCAGACCACCGCCAACCAGATGCGGTTCACCACCCTGCCGCTGAGCGCGCTGGAGACGCGGATCCTGAACGCGGGCAACCACGCGCTGGAGATCGAAAAGGCGCATTTCGCCCGGTTCAGAGACAAAATCCTGGCCCATTCCGCCGCGATCGGCGCGGCGGCGCGGGCGATTGCCGAGGTGGATCTGGCGTCCGCCTTGGCCGATCTGGCGCAGGGCGAGGGCTGGTGCGAGCCCGTCGTTGCCGACCATCGCGGGTTTGTCGTCAAAGGCGGCCGCCACCCGGTGGTGGAGCGTGCGCTGCGCCGGCAGGGGGCTGGGCCCTTTGTGGCCAATGACTGCGCGCTGACGGCGGGCGAGACGCCGGCGATCTGGCTCTTGACCGGGCCCAACATGGCCGGCAAGTCGACCTTTCTGCGGCAAAACGCGCTGATCGCCATTCTGGCGCAGGCGGGGTCCTTTGTGCCGGCGGCCTTTGCCGAGATCGGGCTGGTGAGCCAGATCTTCAGCAGGGTCGGGGCGGCGGATGATCTGGCGCGCGGGCGCTCGACCTTCATGGTCGAGATGGTGGAAACCGCCGCGATCCTGACCCAGGCCGACGACCGGGCGCTGGTGGTGCTGGACGAGATCGGGCGCGGGACCGCCACCTATGACGGGCTGTCGATCGCCTGGGCGACGCTGGAGCATCTGCACGGGGTCAACCGCTGCCGGGCGCTCTTTGCCACCCATTACCACGAGATGACGGCGCTGGCCGGCCGCTTGCCGGGGGTCGAGAACGCGACCGTCCGCGTCAAGGAATGGCAGGGCGATGTCATTTTCCTGCATGAGGTGCAAAAGGGGGCCGCCGACCGCAGCTATGGCGTGCAGGTCGCGCGTCTGGCCGGGCTGCCGCAGTCGGTGGTGGACAGGGCGCGGGTGGTGCTGGAGGCGCTGGAGGGCGCCGAGCGCAGCGGCGCACCGCGCAAGGCGCTGGTCGACGACCTGCCGCTGTTCCGAGCCCAGCCCGCCGCCCCGCCGGCGCCGCGCGCGGCCAGGACCTCGGCGGTGGAGGAGCGGCTGAAGACGGTCCATCCGGACGAACTTTCGCCCAAAGAGGCGCTGCATCTGGTCTGTGAACTGCGCGCCTTGCTGGCGCAGGCGCGGCAATGAGCGCGCCCCTGGTCACCGTCGTGATGGCGACGCGAAACGGCGCACCGTATCTGGGCGAGCAACTGGACAGCCTGGAGCGGCAGAGCCACGCGACCTGGCGGCTGATGGTGTCGGACGACGGGTCGGACGATGGCACCTGGACCCTGCTGGAGGCGTTTCAGGCGCGGATCGGCGCCGGGCGGGTGACGCTGGGCCGCGGGCCGCAACGGGGGGTTGCCGCGAATTTCCTGAGCCTGATCGCGGCGGTGGGACCACAGACCGCCGCCGTCGCGCTGGCGGATCAGGACGATGTCTGGCTGCCGGAAAAGCTGGCGCGCGGAATGGCCGCGATGGCGGGGCGGGAGGGGCCGGTGCTGTACTGCGCCCGCACGCGCATCGTGGGGCCCGCGTTGCAGGAGCGCGGGCTGTCGGCGGCCTGGACCCGTCCCTTTGGCTTTGCCAATGCGCTGGTGCAGAACGTGGCGGCGGGAAACACGATCCTGCTGAACCGTGCCGCGACCGACCTGGCGCGGGCCGCGATCCGCCGCATGCCGGCGGCCGTGGCCGAGGGGATCGTGCTGCATGACTGGTGGCTTTATCAGCTTGTCACCGGGGCCGGAGGGATGGTTCTGCACGACGGCGAGCCGGTGCTCTTGTACCGACAGCACGGGCAGAACCTGATTGGCGGCAATCAGGGCACGCTGGCCAAGCTGCGGCGGCTGGGCATGGTGCTGACCGGCACCTTTCGGGACTGGAACGGGCGCAACATTGCCGCGCTGAGCGCCGCGGGCGATCTCTTGAGCCCCCATGCGCGGACCCAGCTTGCCGGGTTTGCCGCGCTTCGGCAGGCGGGCCTTGCGGGCCGCCTGCGCGGGCTGGCGCGGTCGGGGCTGTACCGGCAGACGCGCGCGGGGCAGGCCGCATTGTGGGTTTCTGCCCTGCTTGGCCGGATCTGAGGGCGTTCAGCCCACGGTCGAGGACACGCCGACCTGGGCCGGGCGCAACAGGCGGTCGTGCAGCAGAAAGCCCTGGGTCATGACCTGGATGATCTGGCCGGCCCTGGTGCCGGGCAGGGCGGCTTCGAACATGGCCTCGTGCAGGAGGGGGTCAAAGGTGTCGCCAACCGCCGGAGAGATCGGCTTGACGCCGTGCCGGGTCATCACGTTGCTGAGCTCGCGCAGGGTAAGCTCGACCCCCTCGATCAGCGCGGCGGACCCGGTGCGGGCCTCGTCGGTGACCGAGCCGAGCGCGCGCGAGAGGTTGTCGTAGACGGGCAGAAGGTCGCGGGCGAGACGGGTGCTGCCGTATTGCTCGGCCTCGCGGCGGTCACGCTCGCCGCGCTTGCGGACATTCTCGGCCTCGGCAAGGGCGCGCATGAAGCGGTCACGCATGTCGTCGCGCTCGGCCCGGAGGGCCTCGATCTCATCCCCAAGGAGGGTGTCCTGCATCTCTTCGGGGCCCGCTTCCTGAGGCGCTGGGGAGTCTTGTGTCATTCCGTCTCTTCCGTTCCGAGGCCTAGAGCCTGCCGCGTTCGGACAGGAGTCGGCCGACAAGCTGGGCGGTGAAATCGACGATCGGGACGATCCGGCCATAGTTGAGCCGGGTCGGACCGATCACGCCAACCGCGCCGATGATCTTTCGATCCGCGTTCATATAGGGAGAGACGACCAAAGAGGAACCCGAAAGTGAAAAGAGTTTGTTCTCTGCGCCAATAAAAATCTTCACCCCCTCGCCGGTCTCGGTCAGTTCGAGGAATTCGGCGATGTCGCGCTTGCGTTCAAGATCATCGAAAAGGTGCCGGATCAGGTCGAGGTCGGCCGATTCGCCCGCCCGGTCGATCAGGTTGGACCGGCCACGGACGATCAGCCGTTCGGAGGTGTCCTCGCCCGTCTGCCACAGCGCGATGCCGCTTTCGACCAGCGCCTGCGCCAGGCTGTCGACTTCCTGCCGGCGCCGGGCGATCTCGGCGCGGACCGAGCCGCGCAGCTCTGCCAGGGTGCGGCCTTCGGCAAAGGAATTGAGGAAATTCGCGGCCTCGCGCAGGGAGGAGGGTGTCTGGCCGGGCGGCGGCGCGAAGACGCGGTTTTCGACCCGACCGTCGGCGTAGACGAGCACGACCAGCGCCCGGTCGGACGCGAGGTTGACGAATTCGATATGGCGGATCTGCGCCTCGTACTTTGGCGCCAGCACCACCGAGGCCGAGCCGGTCACGCCCGAGAGGGCGGCGCTGACCTGGTCGAGCATCGCGCCCACGTCGCTGTCATCGCCCGCGACGGTCTGTTCGATCCGCTCGCGGTCGGCGCCCGAGACGGTGCCGACCTCGAGCAGGGTGTCGACGAACATGCGCAGGCCAAGCTGGGTGGGCACGCGCCCGGCCGAGACATGCGGGCTGCCCAGAAGCCCGACAAGTTCAAGGTCCTGCATGACGTTGCGGATCGTGGCGGCCGAAAGCTTTTCGGAAAGGCTGCGCGTGAGGGTGCGCGAGCCGACCGGGTCGCCCGAGGACAGGTAGGTTTCGACCACGCGGCGAAACACCTCGCGGGCGCGATCGGTCATGTCGGGCAGGGGATTCGGGGTCGCGATCACTTTGGGGTCTGCCATGGGCGGAACTATGGAGAAGTGGGCGGCCGCGTCAATCGGGGTTGCATATCGGGCGGGGGCGGGACTATCTGGCGCAAAGACAGGGGGGCGGGACATGCGGCCATCGGGACGGAAACTGGACGAGCTTCGGGCGGTCTCGATCGAGACGGGTGTGATGCTGCATGCCGAGGGGTCCTGTCTGATCCGGATGGGCAACACGCATGTGCTGTGTTCGGCCACGATCGAGGACAAGGCGCCGCCGTTTCTGAAGGGCTCGGGGCTTGGCTGGGTGACTGCGGAGTACGGGATGCTGCCGCGGGCGACGAACAGCCGGACCCGGCGCGAGGCTGCGGCGGGAAAGCAGTCTGGAAGAACTCAGGAGATTCAAAGGCTTATCGGAAGGTCGCTGCGGGCTGGTGTGGACCGGGCGGCGCTGGGCGAGCGGCAGATCGTGGTCGATTGCGATGTCATCCAGGCCGATGGCGGGACGCGCTGCGCCGCGATCACCGGGGGATGGGTGGCGCTGCGGCTGGCGGTGAACCGGCTGTTGAAGTCCGGGCAGGTCGTCAGCGACCCGCTTGTCGACCATGTCGTGGCGGTGTCGTGCGGGATCTATGCCGGGCAGGAGGTTCTGGATCTGGACTATCCGGAGGATTCCGAGGCGGGCGCCGATGGCAATTTCGTCATGACGGGGCGCGGGCGGCTGGTGGAGATCCAGATGTCGGCAGAGGGGGCGACCTTTTCGCGCGAGCAGCTCTTGGGGTTGATGGATCTGGCGGGGGATGGTGCGCGGGCCCTGGTGGCGGCGCAGAGCCGGGCGATCGGTGGCTGAATGCGGCGGCTGAACGGCGCCACGCTGGTGCTTGCCACCCACAATGCCGGCAAGCTGGCCGAGCTTGCGGACCTGCTGTCGCCCTTTGGGGTGGCGCTGCTGGGGGCCGGGGCGCTGGGGCTTGACGAGCCGGCAGAGACCGAGACGACATTTGTGGGCAATGCGCGCATCAAGGCGCATGCGGCGGCGCGGGCGACCGGGAAGACCGCGCTTGCCGACGATTCCGGGATTACGGTGGACGGGTTGGACGGGGCGCCGGGCGTTTATACCGCCGACTGGGCCGAGGGGCCGGGGGGCCGCGACTTTGGTCGGGCGATGGCGCGGCTCTGGTCGGAGCTGGAGGCGCGGCGTGCGCCCGAGCCGCGAAGGGCACAGTTTCGCTGTACGCTGGTTCTGGCTGAACCGGACGGGAGCGACCGTGTGTTTGAAGGGGTGATGCCGGGCCGCATCGTCTGGCCGGGGCGGGGCGCAAGGGGTCATGGCTATGACCCGATCTTTCAACCCGACGGGCATGACGTGACCTTTGGCGAGATGGACCGGTTTGAGAAGAACCGCATCAGCCACCGTGGCCGCGCCTTTGCGCGCCTGATCGAGGAGTGTTTCACGTGAAACGTATTTCCACCGGCTCGCCGTTTGAGACCTCCATGGGATACAGCCGCGCGGTGGTGAAATCGGGCTGGTGTTTTGTCTCCGGCGTCACCGGCTATGACTATGCCACGATGCAGATTCCCCAGAGCGCGGCGGAGCAGGCGCGAAACTGTTTTGGCACCATAGCGCGCGTGCTTGCCGAAGCCGGCTTTGAGATGGCGGACATCGTGCGCGTGCAGTACACGGTCACGGATGTTGCGCTGGTGCAAGAGATCGTGCCGGAACTGGGGGCCGCATTGGCGGAAATCCGGCCGGCGGCCACAATGGTGATCGCCGGGCTGATCCGACCGGAGATGAAGATCGAGATCGAGGCCACGGCCTTCAAGGGGTGAGATCGGTGGAGGGGCAGGGCGCGTTTGGACTCTACCTGCACTGGCCGTTTTGCCAGTCGAAATGCCCCTACTGCGATTTCAACAGTCACGTCGCCGAGCGGATTGACCAAGGCGCCTGGGCGGCCGCCTTTGAGTCCGAGATTGCGCGCCTGGCGGCGGAGACGCCGGGGCGTCTGGTGTCGAGCGTCTATTTTGGCGGCGGCACGCCATCGTTGATGGCCGCAGAGACCGTTGACCGCATCCTTTCCGCCTTGCGCTCCGCCTGGCCCTTTCGCAATGACATCGAGATCACGCTGGAGGCAAATCCCAGCTCGGTCGAAGCGGCCCGTTTCGCCGGATACCGCGCCGCGGGCGTGAACCGGATTTCCATGGGTTTTCAGGCGCTTGACGATCAGTCCCTTCGGGCGCTCGGCCGGCTGCACGATGTCGGCACCGCTTTGGCCGCGCTGGAGACTGCCCGGGCGGTCTTTGATCGCGTCAGCTTTGATCTGATCTACGCCCGTCAAGATCAGACCCTGGCCGGATGGGAGCGCGAGTTGCGCCGCGCGCTGGATCTGGGGCCGCGCCACCTTTCGCTGTACCAGTTGACGGTCGAGGAGGGCACGGTTTTTGCCCAGCGCCTGGCGGCGGGCGGCCTGCGCGGCTTGCCGGACGAGGATCTTGCGGTCGATCTGTTCGAGATGACACAGCAGATGTGTCTGGAAGCCGGACTGCCGGCCTATGAGGTGTCGAATCACGCGGCGCCGGGAGAGGAATCGCAGCACAATCTGACCTACTGGCGCGGCGGCGATTACCTGGGCATTGGCCCCGGCGCCCATGGGCGGTTGACCTTGGGCGGGCGCCGCTATGCCACCTTGTGCCCCCGTCAGCCGCAGGACTGGCTGCGGCGCGTGTCCGGCGGCGGGGTTGGCGAGGAGCCGCGCGAAGAGCTGTCTTTTGCGGAGTGGGCCGAGGAAAGCGTTCTGATGGGCATGCGCACCAACGAGGGGCTTGATCTTGTGGGCCTTGCCTCACGAACGGGGCGCGGGGTTTCCGCGTCGGGACTTGCCAAGCTCGTGGGCCTGGGCCTTGTCGAAAGGGACGATGCGCGGGTTTGGACCACACCGGCAGGGCGGCTTGTCCTGAACGCCGTTATCCGCAAGCTGGTCGACGCTTTGGAATAGCCCGCTATGGGCCGCTCAGAATTTCACGGAAACCCGCGGGTCGTTCATCGCGCTCAAGCGCAGCGAGAGGCCGCAGGCTCCGATTTCACCATAAGCTTGTCCATCTTACTCGCGAATGTCGTCTCGGCGCGCGATCGAAAGAGCGCGGCAGAGCATGTCGAGGTCCTCAAGGCTGTAATAGGTGATCGACAGGGTGCCGTTTCCGTCCATTGTGTGGTTGATCGACACCGGCAGTTGCAAGCCAGCGCTGAGATCAAGCTCGATCGCCCGGGTGTCGGCATCCTTGGGTTCGCGTAGCGCCCTTCGCGCCGTCTTCGGCTTCTTTTCGGCGGCCACAAGACGTTCAACCTCGCGCACGGAAAGCCCGCGCCCGACAGCCAGCATCGCAATCCGAAGCGGGTCATCGCACGAGACCAGCGCACGGGCGTGCCCCGCCGTAAGCTTGCCCGAGCGGACCATGTTTTGAACGTCCGAAGGGAGAGACAGGAGGCGCAAGAGGTTGGCGATGTGGCTGCGACTGCGCGAAAGCGCTTCGGCGATCATCTCCTGGGTATGGCCGAAGCGATCCATCAACTGCCGATAACCCTGCGCTTCCTCGATGGCGTTGAGATCAGCCCGCTGGATGTTTTCGATGATGGCCACTTCGATCACCTCGGCGTCGTCCATGTCCCGAACGATCACCGGCACCGCGTGGATGCCGGCCTGCTGCGACGCGCGCCAACGGCGCTCTCCGGCAATAATCTCGTATTCGCCCTGGATACCCGGACGCGGACGGACGATCAGGGGCTGCAGAACACCCTTGCGAAGGATCGAAGCGGCCAGATCGTCAAGCGCGGCGCGGTCAAAGTCGCGCCTTGGCTGGTTGGGGTTCGGCGCGATTTTCTCGATCGGAACCGCCATTTCCGCGGACCGCGGCGCATCGTTGCCATGGCTCGCATCGATGTCCGACATCAGCGCAGAAAGGCCGCGCCCAAGGCCCCGACGCTCGGGTCTCTTTTCCATGGCCTAGGTGTCCTTTCCAATAAGCTGATTTCGTTGCAGGATTTCGCGGGCCAGATCCCTGTAGGCCAGAGCGCCCTTTGAGGTGGGATCGTATTGCAGGACGGTCTTTGCGAAGGATGGCGATTCGCTGACCCGGACGTTTCGCGGTATGACAGTCTTGAACACCACCTCGCCAAGGGCGCCACGCGCATCTGCCTCAACCTGCTGGCAAAGGAGATTTCGGCGGTCGAACATGGTCAAAAGCACGCCCTCGAGTCGCAGCCCGGGGTTGCCTGTCCGTCGGATCTCGCGAATCGTCAGCAGGAGCTGTGACAGGCCCTCCAACGCGAAAAATTCGGCCTGCAAGGGGACGATCACCGCGTCGGCGGCGATCATTGCGTTGACCGTCAGCAGATTGAGAGACGGCGGACAATCGATCAGCACCATGTCGAAGGCGAATCGATCGATGTCGCGCTGCCTGAGCGCGTCCTGAAGCAGAAAGCTTCTTTTCTCATTCGCAACCAGTTGGACGTCGGCCGAGGAGAGGTCAGAATTGGCCGGGCAAAGGTAAAGCCCCGCGATGGCGGTTTCCTGGATGGCCTCGGAAATCGGCGCCTCGTCCAGCAGCACGTCGTAGGACGTGATCTTGCGCTGCGTGGCGGCCAGGCCAAGCCCGGTGGAGGCGTTGCCCTGCGGGTCCAGATCGATCAGCAGAACCCTTGCGCCTGCCTCGACCAGCCCGTGGGCCAGGTTGATTGCCGTCGTGGTCTTTCCGACGCCGCCCTTCTGGTTCGAGACGGCAAAGACGCGGGCCGGGCGGGGTCTGCTCGGGTCAGATGGGTCCAATGTTCTTGACCTCCAAAATGGCCGCTCCGTCGTCGGTCAAGCTTTTATGTAACGTGAGGTCAAATTGCCAGCGCGCTCGCGCCGATACGATCTCTTCCTGATGTGCCGTGCCCTTGGGGAAGAAGGCGCGCCCGGGCCGGGCCAGGTGGCGATTCGCATGGGCCAGCAGGTCAGGGAGCGGCGCCAGGGCCCGCGCGGTCAAAATGTCGGCACCCAGCGGCGCCAGGCCTTCAATCCGGGCAACCCTGACCGTCGCCGGCAGGTCGAGCGATCGGATGGCCTGCATCAGAAAGGCCGCTTTCCGCGCATCTGATTCGACGAGCGTGAACCGCCGGTTCGGCCACTGCTCCTTGGCCATCGCCGCGACAACCAGCGCCGGGAACCCGCCGCCTGAGCCAAGATCGACCCAGTCGTTGCCCTCAGCACCGGCAAGCCGCCCGATCTGCGCGGAATCCAGGATATGCCGGGTCCAAATCTCGGCCATTGACGCGCGCGAGACCAGGTTGACCGTCGGCGTCCACTTCAGCACCAGCGCCTCAAGGTTCACCAGCCTCTCGACTGTTTCACGTGAAACATCCAGCCAGGCCGGGATCTCGCGCTCAAAGACATTCATGCCGCGCTGTTTCCGCTTCTTTCCAGCCTTTTCAATCGGGCGAGAATCAGGGTCAGCGCCGCCGGCGTCATCCCTTCTATACGCGCCGCCTCATCCAGCGAGGCCGGCCGCAGCCGTCCCAGTTTCTGCGCCAGCTCTGCCGACAACCCTGGAAGGCTGTCGTATGCGATATCGGTCGGGATCTGCCGATCCATCGCCACCGAAAGGCCGCGGGCGGCGCTTTCCTGCCGACCAAGGTACTGCGCATAAAGCGAGTCGATGGCCAATTGTTTCCGGATGCTCTCGGGGATGGCGGCCCACTCTGGCACCAGACTTGCCACTGCCGCCTCGCCCACGCCAGCGATCGCGAGAAGCTCAAGCGCGCTGCGCTTTACTCCGTCCCTGGAAAGGTTCGCGCCAGTGATTTCTAGGTCTTTGTTTGTAAACGTTTTTCCCTGTAGAAGGCGCCGGCCGTCAGCCAAGGCCTCCATCTTTGCTTCAAACGCCGCACGCCGATCCGGCCCCACAAGACCCCCGGCTATACCTGCTGGCGTCAGTCTCTGATCCGCGTTGTCCGCCCGCAGCGACAGGCGATATTCCGCGCGCGACGTAAACATCCGGTAGGGCTCGGTCACTCCGCGCGTGATCAGATCGTCCAAGAGCACCCCGATGTAGCTGTCCGCGCGCCCAAACCGCACCGCCTCCAGCCCAAGTGCGGCGGCCGCTGCGTTCGCCCCCGCCACCAGCCCCTGCGCCGCAGCCTCTTCGTAACCGGTCGTGCCGTTGATCTGGCCGGCAAAGTAAAGACCGCTGCACGTCTCGACCTCCAACGATGGGCGCAGCCCCCTCGGGTCTAAGTAATCGTATTCGATCGCGTAGGCCGGTTGCAGAATCACGGCCGACTCCAGCCCTGAAATCGAGGCGACATAGGCCTGTTGCACCTCCAGCGGCAACGACGACGAAATGCCGTTCGGATACACCGTGTGGTCGTCAAGCCCCTCTGGCTCAAGATAAATCTGGTGTGAATCCTTGTCAGCGAACCGCACGACCTTGTCCTCGATCGACGGACAGTATCGCGGGCCCACGCCCTCGATGTGGCCTCCATACATCGCCGACCGGCCAATGTTCTGTCGAACAATTTCATGCGTCCGCGCGTTGGTATGCGTAATTCCGCACGAGACCTGTCGCACAAAGGGTCTGGTATTCGCAAAGGACAGCATCACCGGCTGATCGTCCCCGGGCTGAAACTCCAGCCTCGACCAATCAATGGTCCTGCCGTCAAGTCGTGGCGGCGTGCCGGTCTTCAGTCTTCCGCGACGCAAGTTCAATGCGCCCAGGCGATCGGCCAGCCTGGTGGATGCGCTGTCTCCTGCCCGGCCTCCGGCCTGACGCGCCTCTCCTATGTGCATGACCCCATTCAGAAAGGTTCCGGCGGTCAACACGACGCTGGCCGCAGCGAGCTGCCCGCCATCCGCCAGCACGCAGCCGGCCACACCCCCGCCCGCCTTGCCGATTAGGTCCACCACTTCGCCTTCGATCAACTCCAGCCCGGTCTGCTCTCTGAGCTGCCTCTGGATGCTGGCGCGATAAAGGCTCCGGTCGGCCTGGACCCGTGGCCCCTGCACCGCCGGCCCCTTTCGGCGGTTGAGCAGCCGAAACTGGATGCCGGCCTCATCGGCCGCCCGCCCCATGATCCCGTCCAGCGCATCGATCTCGCGCACCAGATGCCCCTTGCCAAGGCCGCCAATCGCCGGATTGCACGACATGACGCCGATCTTGGCCACGGACATCGTCACCAGCGCCGTCCGTGCGCCCATCCGCGCCGCCGCCGCCGCCGCTTCTGCCCCGGCATGCCCGCCGCCGATCACAATGACGTCGAAATGTTTCACGTGAAACGCCCTCACTTTCCGATACAGAAACTGGCAAAGATCTCGCCCAGAAAATCCTCGACCCCCAGCTTTCCCACCAGAACATCCATCGCCCGCACCGCTTGCCGAACGTCCGCTGCCGCCACCTCAGCCAGGCCCATGCCGCCTTCTACCTCGGCGCGCGCCCGTTCCAAAGCCTCAATCGCACTCCTGATCGCCACAAGATGGCGGTGCCGCATCGCCACGGAGTCCCCCGCCAACCTCGCACCCAACTCACCCGCCAGCGCCGCCAGAAGCGCGTCAATCCCTTGCCCCGTCCGCCCCGAAACCGAAAGCCCGCCGGCAGCCGCCGCAAGATCCGCCTTCGCCAGCACAACCAGATCGCCCGGACTCGTCGCCATCACCAGGGCCTCCCCCGGCGCCTGCACCAGAAACAGCCGCAGATCGGCCGCTTCGGCACGGCGCAGCGCCCGGTCTATTCCCATCCGCTCCAAAGGGTCTTCGGTATCCCGGATCCCGGCCGTATCCAGCAAGGTGACCGGCAAGCCGCCAAGATCCATGCGAACCTCGATCACATCCCGCGTCGTCCCCGCCACATCCGAGGTGATCGCCGCCTCCCTTCCCGCCAAAGCATTGAGAAGAGTAGACTTTCCGACATTCGGCTGCCCAAGGATCGCCACCTCGAAACCCGCCCTCAGCCGCTCCGCCACCTGACCGCCCCGCTCCTCGCGGCGCAGGCTTGCCAGCAGGCCCTCGATCAACGCCATCACCTCAGGCGTCACGTCCACCGGCACATCCTCATCGGCGAAATCGATGGTCGCCTCGATCAACGCCGCGGCCCGCACCAGCGCGCTGCGCCACTCCGCCGCCCTGGCGCTCATCGCCCCCGACAACACCCGCTGCGCCTGCCGCCGCTGCGCCTCGGTCTCGGCCTCGATCAGATCCGCAAGGCCCTCAACCTGCGTCAGGTCCAGCCTTCCCGCCTCCATCGCCCGCCGGGTGAACTCTCCGGGCTCCGCCAGCCGCAGCCCGGGCATCGCGCCCAGCGCCTCCAGCACCCTGCGCACGACCGCCAGAGACCCGTGGAGCTGAAACTCCACCGTCTCCTCGCCGGTGAAGGATCTCCCGGCCTCAAAGCGCAGCACCAGCGCCTGATCAACCACCTCGCCTGCCACGCTGATTGCGCGCAGCCCCGCCCGCCGCGGCGGTGGCAACCTGCCGCACAATGCCGTCCCGGCCGCCGTTGCCCCCGGCCCGGACACCCGCACCACGGCAACGCCCGCCTTGCCCCTCGCGCTTGCCAAGGCAAAGATCGTGTCCACCGCCGCTGCCCCCGGACTGGATCAGGAGTTCATCGAGTCAAAGAATTCGGCGTTCGTCTTGGTCTGCTTCAGCTTCGACAGCAGGAACTCGATCGCGTCGGTCGTGCCCATCGGGTTCAGGATCCGCCGCAGCACATAGGTCTTCTGCAAATCGTTCTTGTCGACCAGCAGATCCTCTTTCCGCGTGCCGGATTTCAGGATGTCGATCGCCGGGAACACCCGCTTGTCCGCAACCTTGCGGTCCAGCACGATCTCGCTGTTGCCGGTGCCCTTGAACTCCTCAAAGATCACCTCGTCCATCCGGCTGCCGGTATCGATCAGCGCGGTGGCGATGATCGTCAGGCTGCCGCCCTCCTCGATGTTCCGCGCGGCGCCAAAGAACCGCTTCGGCCGCTGCAAGGCGTTGGCGTCCACGCCCCCCGTCAGCACCTTGCCCGACGACGGTACCACCGTGTTGAACGCCCGCCCCAGCCGCGTGATCGAATCGAGCAGGATCACCACGTCCCGCTTGTGCTCGACCAGCCGCTTGGCCTTCTCCGCCACCATCTCGGCCACCGCCACATGCCGCGTCGCCGGCTCGTCAAAGGTCGAGGACACAACCTCCCCCTTGACCGACCGCTGCATGTCCGTCACCTCTTCGGGCCGCTCGTCGATCAGCAGAACGATCAGATAACACTCCGGATGGTTGGTCGCGATCGAATTGGCGATGTTCTGCAACAGCACCGTCTTGCCGGTCCGCGGCGGCGCCACGATCAGCGCCCGCTGCCCCTTGCCGATCGGGCACACCAGATCGATGATCCGGGCCGAGCGGTCCTTGATCGTCGGATCCTCGACCTCCATCTTCAGGCGCTCATCGGGGTAAAGCGGCGTCAGATTGTCAAAGTGCACCTTGTGGCGCGCCTTTTCGGGGTCGTCAAAGTTGATCTTGGTCGCCTTTGTCAGACAGAAATAGCGCTCGTTCTCGCGCGGCGCCTGAATGATCCCCTCGATCGTGTCCCCGGTCCGCAGGCTGAACTGGCGGATCATCTCGGGCGAGACATAGATATCATCCGGCCCAGACAGATAGTTGGCCGAGGGCGAGCGCAGAAAGCCGAACCCGTCCTGCAACACCTCCAGCACACCGTCGCCGCCAATCTCCCAACCCTCTTCGGCATGCTCCTTCAGAATCGAGAACATCATCTCGCCCTTGCGCATGTTGGGCGCGTTCTCGATGTCCCACTCCTCGGCCATCGCCAAAAGCTCGGCCGGGGTCTTTGCCTTGAGCTCGGCAAGGTTAAGCTGTTCTGTGGTCATGAAAAACCCTCTGGCGGCCGCGGGGGCCTGCATCATCGGCGGAAAGTCGGAAAGCGCGGAAACAGCCGAACGGCCTCGCACCTAAGCACAACCCGCGCCCGAGTCAAGCCATCAGAACTTCACCACGACCGAGACGACGATCACCAGCAGCAGCACCGTCGGAACCTCGTTCATCATCCGCCAGGACCGGCCCGTCACCCTGTTCTCGCCCCGCGCAAAGTCGCGCCCCCGCGCGGCCAGCCAGAGGTGAAACACACTCATCGCCCCAACCGCCACCGCCTTGGCCCAGGGCCAGGCCAGACCCCAGTCCACGATCCCCGGCGTCAGCACCAGCGCCACCCCGGCCGCCCAGGTCGCCACCATCGCCGGCACCATGATCGCCCGCATCAGCCGCCGCTCCATGGTCAGAAACATCCCGTCTGTGACTGTCCCCGCCACGACCTGCTCGCTGTGATAGACGAACAGCCGCGGAAGATAGAACAACCCCGCCATCCAGGCGATCACCGCGACGATGTGCAGCGCCTTGGTCCAAAGATACCACTCCGCCAGAAAACTGCCCATCGCGATCCCCCTCGTCCTTCTTCTATTCAAGAAAGGATAAAGAAGAAATGATGATGATGTAGGGCCTCTGGACAAGCGAATTCGGCCCCTCCTCCGCACCCTTTCCCACAGGGAACACCTCTGTGGATATCCTTTGCAAATCCCGGCGGCCTCATGAATTTCCATATAAAGACAGCATCTTAACCAAAGTCATTCGCGCCTTTCCTCTTCCCGGTGCGCCCCGGCCCCCGCGAAATCCACATCCCCTCGCCCATCCTGTCCACCTGTGCGCAACCAAGGCCCGGGCATTGACTTTTCCGCCCCGCCCCGCCCTCCTTGGCGCCGGGGCCGCGAACCGACCCCCTTGGTCCAGAGGAACATAAAGGGATTGTCCACAGCGCCATGCCAGACCCGCGCCCCCTGATCCTCGCCTCCGGCTCGGAGATCCGCCTGGCGCTCCTGCGCGCCGCCGGCCTCCAAGTCACCCCCCACCCGGCAGCCGTCGACGAGGTCACCCTGCGCGACGCCCTCATGGCCGAATCCGCCGCCCCCCGCGACATCGCCGACGCCCTGGCCGAGATGAAGGCCGCCCGCGTGGCGCAAAAGCACCCTCAGGCGCTGGTGCTCGGTTGCGACCAGGTGCTGGAGTTTCAGGGCCGCATCCTTTCCAAACCTGAATCCCGCGCGGCGGCCAGGGCGCAGATCGTGGCCCTGGCCGGCCAGACGCACCGGCTCCTGTCGTCCCTCGTCCTTTACGATGCCGGCCGCCCGGTCTGGCGCCACCTGGGCGAGGCGCGGCTGACGATGCGCCCGGTCTCTTCCGCCTGGCTCGACGGCTACCTTGACCGCACCTGGCCGGGCATCTCCACCTCGGTCGGCGGCTACAAGCTTGAAGAAGAGGGGATCCGCCTTTTCAGCGCCATCGAAGGCGACTATTTCACCATCCTGGGCCTGCCGCTGCTGCCGCTCCTGTCGCAGCTTGCCCTTCGCGGAGACATCGACCAATGACCGAGCTGCCCCGCATCCCCCTCGCCGGCGTCATCGGCCATCCGGTCGCGCATTCCCGCTCGCCCGCGCTGCATGGCTTCTGGCTGAAACGGATGGGGATCAAGGGCCATTACATCCCGATCGACGTGGCCTCGGCCGATCTTCCCGAGGTGCTGCGCATGTTGCCGCGCCTGGGCTTTGTGGGCGTCAACGTCACCATCCCCTACAAGGAAGCGGTGATGAAGCTGGCCGATGTCGTCACCGACCGCGCGGCGCTGATCGGCTCGGCCAACACGCTGATCTTCCGCAAGGATGGCAAGATCCACGCCGACAACACCGATGGCGCCGGCTTTGTCGCCAACCTGCGCCAGCACGCGCCGGGCTGGGCCCCCGCCGCGGGGCCGGCGGCGGTGCTGGGCGCCGGTGGCGCCGCCCGCGCCGTTATCGCCGCGCTGATCGAGGTCGGCGTGCCCGAGATCCGCATCGCCAACCGCACCCGCGCCCGCGCCGACGCCCTGCGGTCCGACTTCGGCGCCAAGCTTGTCGTGCAGGAATGGGTCCAGGCCGGCGAGATGCTGGCCGGCTGCGCAACCGTCATCAACACCACCTCGCTCGGCATGGTCGGCAAGCCCGAACTGACCGTGCCGCTGGGCGCGCTTCGCCCCGGAATGCTGGTCAACGATCTGGTCTATGCCCCGCTCAAGACCGATTTCCTGATCCGGGCAGAGGCGGCCGGCTGCACCGTTGTCGATGGGCTTGGCATGCTCCTGCACCAGGCCGCGCCGGGATTCGAGCGCTGGTTCGGCAAGCGCCCCGAAGTGGACGCGGCGACGCGGGCCGCCGTGCTGGCCGCATGAGCGCCCCGGCAAGGCCCTTTGTCCTCGGCCTGACCGGCTCCATCGGCATGGGCAAGACCACCACGGCGGGCCTTTTCGCGGCCGAGGGCGTGCCGGTCTGGGATGCCGATGCCGCCGTACACCGCCTCTATGGGCCCGGCGGGCAGGCCGTGGCCGCCGTGGCCGCGCTCTGGCCCGACGTGATCGCAGGGGGCGCCGTCTCGCGCCCGCACCTGCGCGAGCGCATCGCGACCGATCCCGGCGCGCTGGACCGGCTGCAAGCCGTCGTCCACCCGCTGGTGGCGCAAGACCGTGCGGCCTTTCTGGCCTCTGCTGCGACGCCCGTCGTCCTGCTCGACGTCCCGCTGCTCTTTGAATCCGGCGCGGCCGCCCTGTGCGACGCCGTCGTCGTCGTCACCGCCCCGCCCGAGGTCCAGCGCGCCCGCGTCCTGGCGCGCGGCGGGATGGACGCGGCCGCGCTTGACCTTTTCCTGTCCCGCCAGATGCCCGACGCCGACAAGCGCGCCCGCGCGACCTGGGTCATCGAGACGCGCGACCTTGACAGCGCCAGGGCCGATGTGCGGCGGATTCTGGCCGAGATTTCAAAGGGGCTCCCAAGTGCGTGAGGTTGTTCTGGACACCGAGACCACCGGCTTCGAACCCTCCGAAGGCCACCGGATCGTCGAGATCGGCGCGGTCGAGCTGATGGGCCACATGCCGACCGGGCGCACCTGGCACCAGTACCTGAACCCCGACCGCGCCATGCCGAAAGAGGCCTTCGAGGTGCACGGCCTGGGCGATGACTTTCTGCGCGACAAGCCGCGCTTTGCCGAATGCGCGGCGGATTTTCTGGCCTTTCTGGGCGATTCGCCCCTGGTCATCCACAACGCGGCCTTTGACATGAAGTTTCTGAACGCAGAGTTGCAGCGCGCCGGTCGGCCCCCGCTCGCCTTTGGCCGGGCCATCGACACGGTGGCCATGGCGCGCGCGCGCAACCCAGGCTCGCCAGCCTCGCTCGATGCGCTGTGCCGGCGCTTCGGCATCGACAATTCACGGCGCGAAAAGCATGGCGCGCTGCTGGACAGCGAGATCCTGGCCGAGGTCTACCTTGAGCTGATCGGCGGGCGCCAGCCGAACCTGGTCCTTTCCGGCCCGGACCGGGCACCGGGCCAGGGCCCCGACCGGGGCGTCACCGACGAGGCCTGGCGCCCGCCGCCGCGTCCCCGCCCCCTGGCCCCCGCGCTGACCGAGCAAGAGGCCGAGGCGCACCGAACCTTTGTCGCCGGGATGGGCGACAGGGCGATCTGGACGAAACGCGGCGCCTGACCCCTGCGCCGGGGCAGCCCGGGCGCGCGACGATCCGGCCGAATTCCCTGCAAAAGGGTTTCTTTGGAAAAGCTGTCGGGCAGGTGACTTGCCCGAAACCCGCAGGGGACCTAGATGGTCAGGCATATGTCGGCACCTCTATTCAAAAGGGAGAACGTGAAGTGGTCAGCACATGGTCTGAGCAGATCGTCGATACGGATGTCCTGATCCTCGGGGCAGGCTTTGCGGGTCTGACCCTGGCGCGGCAACTGCGCCTGGAGCATCCGGAGCTTTCCGTGACCCTGCTTGACAAGCTGGAGCGGCCGCTGCCCGAGGCCGGGTTCAAGGTCGGCGAGTCGATCGTCGAGCTGGCCGCGCATTACCTTCGCGATGTGCTCAAGCTGGCCGATTACTTTGACAAGGCCCACCTGCGCAAAATGGGAATCCGGATGTTCTTTCCCACCACGACGGGAAATTTTGCCGACCGGCCCGAATTTGGTCTCAGCGGTTTCGCCACCATTCCGACCCATCAGATCGACCGCGGCCGCATGGAGAACGATCTGCGCGAGATCGTGCAGAACGACGGCGCGCGTCTTCTGGAGGGCGCCCGCAT
Organism: Paracoccaceae bacterium; assembly: GCA_052387855.1. Classification (GTDB taxonomy): domain Bacteria; phylum Pseudomonadota; class Alphaproteobacteria; order Rhodobacterales; family Rhodobacteraceae; genus CAIYZT01. The sequence continues at coordinate 36,781 of JBQTIT010000003.1, read as the reverse complement.
CGACAGGGTCGACCTGGGCAAGAACGGCGCGGCGCACCGGGTGTCCTACTACCACGGCGGCGCGCCCGAGCCCCGGACGCTCAGCGCCCGCTGGGTGATCGACGCCAGCGGCCGCAGCCGGATCCTGCAACGGCAGCTCGGCCTTACCCACAGCCGCGAGGCCGACCACAACGCCGTCTGGTTCCGCGTCAAGGGCCGTCTTGATGTCGATCACCTGGTGCCGGCCGAAAACACGGAATGGCACGAGAGGGTTCCCGGGCAAAAGCGCTGGTTTTCGACCAACCATCTGGTGAACAAGGGATATTGGGTCTGGATCATCCCGCTCGCCTCCAACACCACCAGCGTCGGCATCGTTGCGCTCAAGGACCTTTACCCGATGGAGGCGTTCAAGACGCTCGATCTGGCGCGCGACTGGCTGGCCAGGAACGAGCCGGCCTTTTCGACGCTGCTCCAGGATTTCGAGGTCATCGACTTTGCCTCGATCCGCAACTACAGCCACACGTCAAAGCGCATCTTCTCGATCGACCGTTGGGCCTGCACCGGCGAATCCGGCGTCTTTGCCGACCCGCTCTATTCGCCGGGCTCCGACCTCATTTCCTTTGCCAACTGCAGCATCTCCTGGATGATCGGCCAGGACAGGGCCGGCCGTCTGACCGAAGAGGACACCGAGCAGAAAAGCCGCTTCGTGATTTCGCTGAGCGAGATGCTGACCCGCTCGATCCAGGTCAACTACCGGCTGATGGGATCGCCCAACGCCATGGCGGCCAAGCTCTTGTGGGATTTTACCGCGGGTTGGGCCGTGGTGCAGCCGCTGATGTTCGGCAAGTCATTCTTGCAGGAAAGCAACCACAAGCGCATCCGGGATGTCAGCCGCAACTTCTTTTTCATGGCCCTGAACATGAACAGGTTCTTTTCCGACTGGGCCGCCCTGGCGGGCGGTAACGTCGGCTACAGGTTCTTTGACTATTTCTCGATCGACGCGATCCGCGAGATGCGCACGCGCAATTGCACGCCGGACAAGCCGATCGACGTTCTGGTCGCGGACATGGAAGAGAACATGGCCCTGATGGAAGAGCTTGCCATCGCCCTTTTCCGCATTGCCGTGGCCGATGTTCACCCGGACAAGGCCCCTCTGGTCGCGGACACCTGGATCAACGCCTGGGCGATCAACCTGGACCCCACCACCTGGGAGACGAACAGCCTGTTCAACCCGCGCACCGCACCGCGCGACATGTCCCGCCTCGGCGAGCCCTTGAGCCGGCTCTTCCATGTCAAGGGGGCATCGGTGTCCTGAGCGCGCCGCGCGCCGCGCGCCGCGCTTTCGGGCGGGGCCTGACCCTCAGGCCCCGCCGGCAAACCCGGTCGCGGCCATGTGGTCCGCCGTCCGCAGCGCCAGCGCCGCGACGGTCAGCGCCGGGTTCACCGCGGCCGAGGTCGGCAGCACCGAGGCATCGCACAGGAACAGGTTGGAATGGTCATGGCTGCGGCCAAAGGGATCGACGACGCTCGTCGCCGCATCCGTCCCCATCCGCGCCGTGCCGCATTGATGTGACGGCGTTCGGCTGTCAAAGGGCCGCGACAGCACGATCGGATAGCCCGCCCGCCGCAACAGCCGCTTCAGCTTGGCGACAAAGGCCTGATGCGCCGCCCAGTTCTTTTGCCGCCAGTCCATCACGATTCGCGTCCCCTGCAACATGATCCGGCTTTCGGGGTCGGGCAGGTCCTCGGACATGGCGTAAAGATCGACCGAGCGCCGGGCGACAAAGCCGGCCAGAAACCCCGGCAGCGGCGAATTGGCGGCCAGGATCGGGCCGGTGATCTTGCCCAAAAGCTGGATGTTGCCCAGCGGCGCATCCCCCGGCCCGCCCGATAGGTAAAAGTCGTTCACCATCAGCGTCTTTTGATAGACCGAGGGGTTCTTGCGGAACGGGTGGATCGCCAGCACGGCCGAGGTGTTGTGGTTCATGAAATTCCGGCCCACCTGGTCCGAGCTGTTGGCCAGACCCGAGCGCAGCAGCAGCACCGCCGTCTGCACCGCCCCGGCGGCCAGCACGACGATGGGCGCGGTCAGAACCTCGCCGCCGGCCAGCTCGACCCCGCTGATCCGCCCGTCTGCCGCCGCGTGCAGCAGGCGCACCTCGGCCCCGGTGCGCAGGGTGACGTTCGGATGCGCCAACGCCCCGGCGATGCCGATGCTTTCCGCATCCATCTTGCCGCCCGTCGTGCCCGGAAAGGCGTCCCATGTGGTTTGCCCGCCCTTCAGCCATTCCTCGACATCCACCCCCAGCGGCAGCGACGCCGGGTGCAGTCCGACCGCCTCAAGCCGCCGGCGCAGATCGGCGATGGCCGGCTCGTCCGGCACGGGGGCAAAGGGATAGCGGCCCGAATGCGGCGGCTCGCCGGGGTCCTGCCCAAGCTGGCCGCGCACGCGGTACATCTCTTCGGCGCGCTGATAGAACGGCTCCAGCGTCTCGTAGGGGATCGGCCAGCCGGGGGTTGTGCCCTCCAGGTGCCGGATCGGCGCGAAATCCTCGGCGCGGTAGCGCAAAAGGACGGCGCCGTAGAATTTCGAGTTGCCACCGACATTGTAGTAGTTTCCAGGGCTGAAGGGCCTGCCCTTGCCGTCGTGCCAGACCTCCCTTGGCCGGAAATGCCCCCGGCCAAAGATCGCCGCCGCGTCGCGGTCGACCGGCGAGGGGCGCAGATGCCCGCCCTTTTCCAGGATCAGGATGCGCCGCCCGGTGGGGGCCAGCGCCGCCGCAAGGCTTGCCCCGCCCATGCCGGACCCGATGATGATGATCTCTGCCGCGTCCATTCTGCCTGTCCCGTTGCCAGGGCTCAGGCTAGCCCGACGCGGGCGGAAATGTCACGCCAATCCCGCGTCGCGGTGCAGCCGGCGAAGATACCACAGGACCGCAGCCGGGATGACGATCCATTGCAGGACCGGCGCAAGGCCCGTGCCAAAGGGCGGCACCAGCGGCATCGCCGGGTCATAGGCCCAGCGCCCGGCGATGGCGGTGCTGTAATGCTCGATCGCCACCGTGATCGCCAGCCCCGCCGCGAACCAGACCGCCACCGCGGCCCGGCCGGGCGCGGCAACCCAGCGCCGCCCGCCCCCGGCCAGAGCCGCCGCGCCAAAGGCCGCAAGCGCGATCACGACATCGCCCAGCGCCGCGCGCAGGCACAGGGCGACCCCTTCCAGATGCCCGACCGCCTGCATGCTCGAAAACCAGGGGGCCTGAACAAACTCCCATGTGCCGTGCATCGCCAGCGACAGGATCGCAAGGTCGGCCTCGGGCGGTATTGGTCGGCGGCTCGGTTCAGCCCGCCGCCGGCGCATAGCCCGCCTCGGTCAGCGCCTTGCTGATGCGGGCGGGGTCGGCGCTGCTTTCGACGTTCACCTTGTGGGCCGGCAGATCAAACTCCAGCCGCGCGGCGGGGTCGATGCCCAGAACGGTCTTTTCGACCACGGCCTTGCAGTGGCTGCAGGACATTTCGGGAAGGATCAGGGTGGTCATGGGACTTCTCCTTTGATGTGCTATTGTGCGGGCTTCCAGCGGGGAAAGGTCAAGCGGAAAATTTCTGCGCCCGGCCCTTGACCTTCCAGTAACTGGAACCCCCATCTACCGGGGGACACCAGAAGGAACCCGATGATGCCCACACAGCAAAGCATGACCCTTTCTGTCGAGGGGATGACCTGCGCCTCTTGCGTCGGCCGCGTCGAAAAGGCGCTTCGGGCCGCGCCGGGCGTGCTGTCGGCCGACGTGAACCTGGCCTCCGAAACCGCCCGCGTGACCACTGACGGCAGCGCCGCGCCGGCCGATCTGGCGCGCGTTCTGGATGCCGCTGGCTACCCCGCCCGCGCGGTCGAGGCAGAGCTGACCATCGCCGACATGACCTGCGCCTCTTGCGTCGCGCGGCTGGAAAAGGCCTTTCTGGCGGTCCCCGGCGTTGTCTCGGCCGACGTGAACCTGGCCAGCGAAACCGCCCGCCTGCGCTATCTTGAGGGCGCGGTCACGCCGCAGGACTTGACCGCCGCCTCGGCCGCCGCCGGCTACCCGGCCCGCATCGCCAGCCGTCAGGATGAGGATCGCGGCGCCCGCAAGGACCGTGAGGCCGCTGACCTCGCGCGCGCCACGCTGCTGGCGGCGGTCCTGACCCTGCCGGTCTTTGTGGCCGAGATGGGCGCGCATCTTTACCCGCCCCTTCATCACCTGATCACAAGCACCATCGGGCTGCAGACAAGCTGGACGCTCCAGTTCGTTCTGGCCACGATCGTGCTGGCCTGGCCCGGGCGCGGCTTTTACCTGAAAGGCTATCCCGCGCTTTTTCGCGGCGCGCCGGACATGAACGGCCTGGTCGCGCTGGGCACCACGGCCGCCTATGCCGCCTCGGTGGTCGCGACCTTTGCGCCGGGGCTTTTGCCGCCGGGGCAGGCGGCGGTCTATTACGAGGCGGCGGCGGTGATCGTGGTGCTGATCCTGCTCGGCCGCACGCTTGAGGCGCGGGCCAAGGGCCGCACCGGCGCCGCGATCCGCCGTCTGGTGGGCCTGGTGCCCAAGACCGCCCGGGTAGAGCGCGGCGGCGAGGTGATCGAGCTGCCGCTTGACCAGGTGGCGCGGGGCGATCTGGTGCATGTCCGCCCCGGCGAGCGCATCGCGACGGATGGCGAGGTGGTCTCGGGCGCCTCTTATGTCGATGAAAGCATGATCACGGGCGAGCCGGACCCGGTCGAAAAGGCCGCCGGCGCCCGGGTGACCGGCGGCACGGTCAACGGCACCGGCGCGCTGGTGCTGCGCGCCACCCATGTCGGGGCCGATACGGTGCTGTCGCAGATCATCCGCATGGTGGAGCAGGCCCAGGGCGCCAAACTGCCGATTCAGGGGATGGTCGATCAGATCACCCTGCGGTTCGTGCCCGCCGTGATGGTCCTTGCCGGTCTGACGGTGGCGGTCTGGGTGGTCTTTGGCCCCAGCCCGGCGCTGTCGCATGCTCTGGTTGCGGGGGTCGCGGTGCTGATCATCGCCTGCCCCTGCGCGATGGGCCTGGCGACGCCAACCTCGATCATGGTCGGCACGGGCCGCGCGGCCGAGCTTGGGGTGCTGTTCCGCAAGGGCGATGCGCTGCAATCGCTGCAATCCGTGCGGGTGGTGGCGATGGACAAGACCGGCACGCTGACCGCCGGGCGGCCGGAGTTGACCGATCTGGCCGTGCAGCCCGGCTTTGCCGAGGACGAAGTGCTGGCGCTTCTGGCCGGGGCCGAGGCAGGGTCGGAACATCCGCTCGCCCAGGCGATCCTGCGCGCGGCGCGCGGGCGGGGGCTGGACGTGCCGGAAGCAACCGGGTTTCAGGCCATCCCCGGTTTTGGCCTCAGCGCCAGGGTCGGGGGCCGCGCGGTGCTGGCCGGCGCCGACCGCCTGATGCGCCGCGACGGCGTGGCGCTGCCGGATCCCAATCCGGCCGGGGCCATCGCGGCCCGGGGCAGCACGCCGCTTTATGTTGCCCTTGACGGGGTGCTGGCGGCGGTGGTCGGCGTGGCCGACAAGCTGCGGCCCACCACCCCCGGCGCGGTGGCGGCGCTTCAGGCGCAGGGGCTGCGGGTGGTGATGATCACCGGCGACAACGCGGCCACGGCGGCCCGGATCGGCGCCGCGCTGGGCATCACCGACATCGAGGCCGAGGTGCTTCCCGCCGGCAAGGTCGCGGTGCTTGAAGGCCTGCGCCACCGGCACGGCCCTGTCGCCTTTGTCGGCGACGGCATCAACGACGCGCCTGCCCTGGCGGCGGCAGATGTGGGCATCGCCATCGGAACCGGCACCGATGTGGCGATCGAGACGGCGGATGTCGTGCTGATGGCGGGCGATCTGACGGCGGTGGCAAGCGCCTTTGCCATCAGCCGTGCCACGCTGCGCAACATCCGCCAGAATCTGTTCTGGGCCTTTGGCTACAACGTCCTTCTGATCCCGGTCGCCGCCGGGGTGCTTTATCCCTTTGGCGGGCCGCTGTTGTCGCCGGCGCTGGCGGCCGGGGCGATGGCGCTGTCCAGCGTCTTTGTGCTGACCAACGCGCTGCGCCTGCGCCTGGTCCGGGGGGCGGCGACATGAACATCGCCGAGGTTTCCGAGCGGTCCGGCCTGCCCGCCAAGACCATCCGCTATTATGAAGAGATCGGCCTTGTCCGCCCCCAGCGCGGCGCCAACGGCTATCGGGCCTTTCGCGGCAGCGATGTGCACAAGCTGGTGTTCCTGGGCCGCGCCCGCGCGCTGGGGTTCACCATCGAAAGCTGCCGCGCGCTTCTGGCCCTGTGGGAGGACAAATCCCGCGCCAGCGCCGATGTGCGTGCCATCGCCGCCGGGCATCTGGCCGCGATCGAGGCCAAGATCGCCGACCTGGCCGCGATGCGTGACACACTCTCGCATCTGGTGGACTGCTGCGCCGGCGATGACCGGCCCGACTGTCCAATCCTGGTCTCGCTGGGCGGGTAAAGCGTTTTGCGTTTGATCAGGCCTGCCTGATCAGACGCAAAACGCAACATAACCGATTTTCGGCCTGTCTTGGACTGGTTTCTATCTGATCCAGATCGAAACCAATCCGCTTTAGCAAGAGCGGGGGTTTCACACCCCCGCGCCGGTTTGTGCCAAACCGGCCGCCCCCGTGGGATATTTGGACAGAGAAGAAGGTGTCAGGGCGGGGCGGGCGGCGATGTCGCGGATTTCCACGATCTGCGGGGTCATGCGAAGTAGTCCCGAAGCAGGCGCGCGTAGATCGCCTTGAGCTTGGCGATCTGCGCGATTTCCACCCGCTCGTCGACCTGGTGCATGGTCTTGCCGACCAGGCCGAACTCGACCACCGGGCAGTGATCCTTGACAAAGCGCGCGTCCGACGTGCCGCCGGAGGTGCTGTGCTCCGGCGTCCGGCCGGTTTCGGCCTGCACGGCGCCGGCGACCATGGCCGACCAATCCCCCGGCGGGGTCAGAAAGCTTTCGCCGGAAACATGGATGCGCGTCTCGATCGAGACGCCGGTCTCGGCCGCCACGGCCGCCGCCGCATCGTGCAGCCAGGCGGACAGCGAGGCGCCGCTGTGGGTGTCGTTGAAGCGGACATTGACTGTGGCATGCCCGCGCGCCGGAATCACGTTGGTCGCGGGGTTGCCGCAGTCGATGGTGGTGATCGCCAGGGTGGAGGCGTCGAAATGTGCGTTGCCCTGATCCAGCGGGGCGGCCTCAAGCCGCGCCAGCAGGCGCACCAGCGCCGACATCGGGTTCTTCGCGCGATGGGGATAGGCCGAATGGCCCTGCACGCCCTGGGCAGAAAACCAGCAGGTGAGCGAGCCGCGCCGGCCGATCTTCATCATGTCGCCCAATTCGTTCGGGGATGTCGGCTCTCCAACCAGGCAATGGCTCATCCGCTCGCCATTGGCCGCCATCCAGTCCAGCAGCGCGACCGTGCCGTCGGTGGCGTTGCCCTCTTCGTCGCCGGTGATGGTCAGGATCACGGCGCCGTCGGGCGGGGTCTGGCGGACAAAGTCGATGGCGGCGGCGACAAAGGCGGCCACGCCCGATTTCATGTCGGTGGCGCCGCGCCCGTACATCCAGCCGTCCACCACCTCGGCGCCAAAGGGATCGTGCGTCCAGGCTGCAAGATCGCCGACCGGGACCACGTCGGTATGTCCGTTGAACCCGAAGGAGCGGTTGGCACCCCGGACCCCCCAGCGGGCAAAGAGATTGGCGGTGCCGGCGCGGTCCACCCGGGCGCAGAAGAAGCCGGCCGCGACCAGCTCTGCCTCCAGCAGCGTCAGCGCGCCACCCTCGGCCGGGGTGACCGAGGGGCAGCGGATCAGCCGCGCGGTCAGATCGACCGGATCAACCAGGGGAAGGGATGTCACGTCTGATCCTTTCATTCCGGATGCCGCGCGTCAGTCGAAGAACGGCGTCATCTGCGCCACGATGACCGAGTTCTGGTCCAGCGCCATCTGCATCAGGCGCTGCTCTTCGGCGTCCACCTCGTCGCCGGCCTTCAGCCGCTCTTCGAGCGTGCCGTAGCCAGAGACGTCAAGCGGGTTCAGGCCGGCCTCTTTCAGGATGGCGACGGTCTCGCGCACCGCTTCGGCCTCGTCCACACCGGAGGCGTAGCAGATCAGGCCGGCGCCGGTGGCTGCCTCTGGCAGATCGTCGCCCGCCTTGCGGCCGACCTCGACCGCGAGGGTATAGACCCGCTGCGGGCGCTTTTCCCTCTTGTGGGCAGTTGCTTCGGAATCGTCACTCATCGGCCGGGCCCCGTCACTTGCGGCGAAGATAGACGTAATAGGCCCCCGAGCCGCCATGGCGCAAGTGCGCCTCGACGGTTTGCTGCACCGCCGGGCCGAGCGGCGGCAGGTGCAGCCAGTGCGGCACCTGGGCACGCAGGGCGCCGATCCGGTGCGGGCTGGCCGTCTGGTCATGGGCGGTGCGCCCCTTGCCGGTGATGACCAGCACCAGGCGCAGGCCCTGGGCGCGGGCGCCGAGGATGAAGGCGATCAGCTCGGCATGGGCCTCGGACAGGGTCATGCCGTGCAGGTCGATCCGGGCCTCGGGGTCAAGCTTGCCGCGCCGCATCCTGGTGTGGGTCCGGGCGTCCATGTTCAGCGGCGCCTCGGCCAGGGCGGCGCCGGGCAGCTTGGTCTGGTCCAGCCGGGGGCGGGCGCGGGGGGCCGCCTCGCCCAGCGCGAAGGGGCCGATCCGCGGCCCCGGATCCGGCGCCGGGGGCGGCGCCGGGCTGCGGGGCGGCTCTGGCGGAGCATCGGCGACAAAGACCGCCCGGCCACGGATCGGGCGGGCGCTTTTGGCCACCGTCTCCCACAGCAGGCGCTCTTCGGCGTTCAGGGGCCGGCGGCGCATGGTCAAAGCCCTGCCGGCGCGGCCAGGGCATAGGCGCTGTCGATCGGCAAGAGCACCAGCATGCGGCCGCCGTCGCGCACATTGCCCGCCGCGCGGCCCGGCCCTGCGCCGGTGCCAAAGAAGATGTCGGCGCGCTGGGCGCCGCGCACCGCGCCGCCGGTGTCCTGCGCGACCATCAGCCGATTCATCGGCGCCGGTCCGTGCTTTTCCAGCCAGACCGGCGCACCCAGCGGCACAAACCCCGGATCGATCGCGACCGACCGCAGCGGGCGAAGCGAGCGGCCCATCGCGCCCAGCGGCCCGGCCTCGGGCGGCAGGTCTGGCAGGGTGCGGAAAAAGACGTAAGAGGGATTGACGTTCAGGATCGCGCCCAGCCGCTCGGCGGAAAGCGGGCCTGCGGTCAGGGATTGGCCCAGCGGCACAAAGGGATGCCCGTTGCGACCGGCATAGCCGACGCGCAGCATGCTGCCGTCGTCCAGCCGGATCCGGCCCGATCCCTGGATGTGCAGCAGGAACACCGCGACCGGATCGTCGACCCAGGCAATCTCGAGCCCCCGGCCGCTGAGGATTCCGCGCTCGATCGTGGCGCGGTCGTGCCAGATCAGCCCGTCGCGCAGTTCCGGCGGGCGGCGGTAGACCGGCCAGGCAAAGCGGTCGCTGCGGCGGCGCGCGCCGTCAAGCACGGGTTCGAAATAGCCGGTGAACAGCGCCGGCGGGGCGCCGATCTGCACCGGGCGGAACAGAAGCTCGAAATAGGCGCGGGCGGCGGCGCGGCTGGTGGCGGCCTCGGCCGCCAGGGCGCAGAGCGGGCGCCAGTCGGCCGCGTCCAGGAGATCGCAGGTGGCCAGAAAGCTGTTCAGCGCGGCCAGATGGTCGTCCTGGGCCCAGCCCTGCAGGTCGGCGAATTCCAGCAGCCGGTTCTCGGCCGGGGCCGGCCCCGCGGCCAGGCCGAGCCAAAGGCTCAGCGCAAGCCAGGCAGGGGCGGAAAGCGGCCGCACGGCAGGGCTCAGTCGCCGGTGGCCGCAAGCTGCCAGTTCGGGTCGGCCGCGCCGATCTGGCGCTCAAAGGTCCACAGGTCCTTTTGCCGCTTGGTCGCGGTCGGGCTGCCCTCGACCACCTCGCCGGTCTTGTCGCGCACCACAACCGAAAGCTCACCCGTAAAGCGCAGCGTCAGCTCTGCGAACTTGGTCACCGGATCGAACCGCGCCTCTTGCAGCGCCATGTCGCGGATGCCGGCGAACCGGGCCTCAAAGGTCAGCCCCCTGGCCTGCCGATCCGCGATCGCGGCGGCAAAGCTTTCCTCGACATCGTTGGTCAGAAAGGGGCGGATGCGGTCAAGCTCGCCATGTTCAAAGGCCATCACGATCATCTCATAGGCCGACCGCGCGCCGCCCAGGAATTCGCGCACCGAAAACTGCGGCTCGATCGCCTTGATCTCGGCCAGCGCCTGTGCCGCGGGCGAGCCTTCGGGCACATGGTCGGTGATGTCGCTGTCGGTCTCGACCGGGCGGCCCTTCATGTCGACCACGCGCGGGCGCACCTGGTCCAGCGGCGCGGGCGGCTTCTCGAACCCGTCGCGCGTGCCCAGGACCGAGCGCAGCTTGAGGATCAGAAAGATCGCGACCCCGGCAAGGACGAGAAGTTGCAGAAAGGAAGAGCCCATGCGAAGCCTCGAAGTTGGGTGGTTGCCTGATTTTCCTATGTAGGGGCTGCATGGCCACAAGTCCACCATGCCCGCCCGACCCCTGGCGGGGGTTGACTTGGACAGGGCGCGGTCCTAGGAGGGGCGCCACCAGAAAGTGCCGCTGTAGCTCAGCTGGTAGAGCACGTCATTCGTAATGATGGGGTCGGGGGTTCGAGTCCCTTCAGCGGCACCAGTGAACTCAAAGGGTTAGTAGCGTTAGCTGTTAGCCCTTTTTAGTTTTCGCGTGGCTTCTATACAACATTAGTAAGTCTGCTTAGCGATGGCGCATGACCAGTTAACCCCACTGTAATTGCTTGAGAACGTGTGAAGCATGTCCTTCATGGAGCGAAATCTCGTCTGCTGCGGTAAACTCGGTAATCGGTCTGACGAATGACCGATCAATCTGCTTGCTGAAACGCAAACGCCGGGGCGCTGTGGAAATGGAATGACCGCTTGCGCCGCTCCGCTTCCTTGCGTTGACTGCGCCGACGACAACGCGGATCGCGCCGGGGGTCTGTTCGCAAAGTCGGAGTTACCTTATGGAACGCTGTGATGAAGGTGAGACCGGTTGCCACAACGGCGCAGCCGCGCAGCGCATCGATGCGTCGCTTCAGTGCCGCTAATGTCATCATTTCGGGTGCAAGATAAGGCAGCCAACCAAGTGTATTGAGTTCACTCAAAAGGGTGTCTGCGCCTTTTTCTGTCAACATGAACACGCCTGAGCGGATCTCTGATCCAAAATCAACAATGAGTTGCGCATCGGCCTCTCGAAAGCCTCTCTGGCGAAGGCGGGCTTGCGCATGTGCCGTGTGGACCAAACGCGATGCGTTCATTTCGCGATCTCCTCGAGTTCTTCTTGTGACTGGGAAGTCTGAGAACCTAGCTCGGTCATGACGAGACCATGGGGCCTTTGATCCAGAAACCCCTCCAAGTACACCAGTAGTCCGTCGGGAACCTTATGTCCTGCTTCGCCGGCGCTCTCCAGTTCACCGAGTGCAAGCTTAACGGCGTATCTGAGTTCGTTGTGGGAAATGAGCCGGAACGCGGTCTCTTTATCGGGGATGTTCCGAGCAACGATCCTTCCCGGTTGGTGCATTCCTCGCGACACATCGACAATCATGAAGCTGTCGCCATCACTCACCACAATTTCATTCCGTTTGGAGTACTGTTCGTAAGCCTCTTTGGAGAGAAGATCGGCGTGGAAGAGGTGAAGGAGCCCAACCACTGCGCGGGCCAAAGGGGGAAGACGGCGCTCCTTTAGCCACCCCGCCAAAGTTGACTCACCAATTCCGACCGCCTCGCAAAACGCCCGTCTCGTACCAAATGAACGTCCTTTTGGCAGAACGCCGCCATCTGTGAGGCTGAGAAGGTCTTCAACGTCAGCATGCGTGGTGGCGTACACCAAGAGGCGGGGCATATCCCGCTCGCTGCCGTTGTAAACCAGCTCGGGATCGAACTCTTCAAGTATTTTTTCGATGCTCATGGCTTGAATCCTTCGCTTTTCGGGGCATTTTCTCTCCCCTGTTCGGTTTATGGATCATTGCCCGGCTGTTGGCAACAAAAATCGAACACAGATTCACTGAACTCAGAACATTTCCTGAATCCACCCTGAAATCCGTGCAGACGCTCAGGGCGGGAATAGATTTTGAGGGTCTTTGCTCCCTCGGCTGCGGATAGGCATGGTGCGGGCCGACATCGACAGTGCTGCGCGGCATTCTAAGCCGTCTGAAGGCCGTGTTTCCTTCCTTCATCGATTACCAACTCGAACCTCAGACACTTTTTTAGGCCATGTAATCTGGAATTATGTAGTAATTCCAGATGTTTGACTGCAAAGCATGTGCATGGCACGCAATGTGAGGCAAACATGACGGCACTTAAGACACTCCAGTTCATCGAAGCGCCAAACCTGAACAAGGCCGATCCCCGCGAACAACGTCGGCAGACGCTGGCCACCCACCTTGAGCAACAAAAGCAGATGCTGACTGGCCCGAGCTTCACTGTCATGCAGGTCAAGTGGAGCAAGGACGAAGCGGGGGGCAAGGTCCGCAAAGAGACGCCTAAGCGGTTGCGGCGTTGATGGCAGGAGGCGGGCGACAACAACTTCGTCCTCGTTGTCCGCTACGGCACCAAGCCCATTGAGTTTGAGAAGGGCCAGCCCGCCATCGCTGCTATCGGCAAGGACGGTTTGGTCAAAGTCATCGATACTCTGATCGCCGCGACCAAAGCTGGCGAGCTTGATGAACTGCTTGCCGTCGGTCGCAAGTCGTGTTGTACTTCAGGAGTAGCCTGCAAAGTAACTGACTAATTTCAGGTGCTTACAGGTTATTTCTGGAGCTTCACTATACAATAAACCATGCAATAAGCTGTCTAAGCCATTCTTCTAGATAGCAGCCCCTTTCATTCGTAATGATGGGGTCGGGGGTTCGAGTCCCTTCAGCGGCACCACGATTTTTCCAAGCGAATGAATTCCCGCGCTTTTTGCCGTTCGGGTGGCAAGGTCGGCGGCGGCGGATTTCGATTCTCTTCGCCGCTTGCGCGCGCTAGCATGGCGCCGGGCCAGGAGATCCCCGCAGCGGGAGGCGCGGCGCCCCCGATTTGCCAGAGGTCACGAGATGCCTGTTCACCACCAGACCCTGGGCGATGCCAGCCTGATCACCATCGACAATCCGCCGCTCAACGTGCTGTCGCATGCGGTGCGTCTGGGCCTGATGGCGGCGCTTGACGCGGCCGAGGCGGCCGGCGCGCGGCGGATCGTGCTGGCGGGCGCGGGGCGCGCCTTTGTCGCCGGCGCCGACGCGCGCGAGTTTGACCTTCCCACCGCCGCGCCGCATCTGTCCGAGATTCTGGCGAGGCTTGAGTCTCTGCCGGTGATCGCGGCCATCGGGGGGGTGGCGCTGGGCGGCGGGCTTGAGATGGCCCTTGCCGCGCGGCTGCGCATCGCGCATCCGGCGGCCACTCTGGGCCTGCCCGAGGTCAACCTGGGCCTGGTGCCGGGCGCCGGCGGCACGCAGCGCCTGCCGCGTCTGGTCGGCATTGCCGCTGCCGCCGCCCTGATCAGCGAGGCGCGCGTCATCGGCGCGGACGAGGCGCTTGCATCGGGGATCGTCGATCTGGTGGCCGATGATCCCGTGGCCGCCGCCATGACCCATGCCTTGCCGGACCTGACCGGCCGCTTTCCCATCTCGGCTCTGCCCGCGCCGGCGCCCGACCCTGGCGCGGTGGAGGCCGCGCGCAAGCAGGCCGCGCGGCGCAGCCCCGGCCAGATCGCGCCGCAACGGGCGATCGATCTGGTCGAGGCGTCGTCGCACCTGCCCTTTGCCGAGGCGCTGCTGCACGAGCGCGCGGTCTTTCAGGACCTGCGCGCCGCGCCGCAGTCGGCCGCCCTGCGCCACCTCTTCTTTGCCGAGAGGGCGGCGCGCGGGCGCGGGCGCGCCTTGCCGCCACCTGCCGCGATCAGCCGCGCCATCGTGGCCGGCGGCGGGACCATGGGGGCGGGCATCGCCTATGCGCTGGCGGGCGCCGGCGTTCATGTCACCACGGTCGAGACCGGGGCCGAGGCCGCCGCGCGGGCCGGGGCCAACCTGACGGCGCTTTATGACGAGGCGGTGCGGCGCGGCAAGTCCGGCGCGGCCGAGGCCGCCGAGGCGCGGCAGGCGCGGCACCTTGTCCGCGTCGGTTATGATGCGCTGCCGCCCGCCGACATCGCCATCGAGGCGGCGTTCGAGGATCTTGACGTCAAGCGCGCCATCTTTGCCGCGCTTGCGGGCGCGCTGCCCCAGACCTCGATCCTGGCGACCAACACCAGCTATCTGGACGTGAACGCCATCTTTGCCGGCCTTCCGGGTCCCTCCCGCTGTCTTGGGCTGCACTTTTTCGCCCCCGCCCATCTGATGAAGCTGCTTGAGGTGATCCGCGCCGATGCGACCAGCCCGCAGACCCTGGCCACGGCCTTTGCCCTGGGCGCGCGGCTGGGCAAGGTCCAGATCGAATCCGGGGTGTGCGAGGGCTTTATCGGCAACCGGATCCTGACGCGCTATCGGCAGACGGGCGAGGCGCTGCTGCTGCGCGGCAGCCTGCCCGAAGAGGTGGATGCGGCGATGGAGGCATTCGGCATGGCGATGGGCCCCTTCGCGGTGCAAGACCTCTCGGGGCTCGACATCGCCCACGCGAACCGGCGTCGGCAAAGGTCCCAGGTTGGCGGGGCGGCGGTCGGCGGCGGCATCGCCGACCGCATGGTCGAAGAGTTGGGCCGGCTTGGCCGCAAGACCGGCGCGGGCTGGTATGACTATGAAGGCACGGTGCGCCGGCCCTCGGACCGGGTCGCGGCGCTGGTGCGTGACGGCTCGGCCCGGGCCGGCATCACCCGTCGCCCGGTTTCGCCCGACGAGGTGCGCGAGCATGCCCTGATGGCGATGATCGACGAGGGCCTGCGCATCCTGGCCGAAGGCATCGCGCGCAGCCCCGACGACATCGACCTGGCGCTGGTGCACGGCTACGGATTTCCGCGCTGGCGCGGCGGGCCGATGCACATGGCCGCCCGCATGGGCCTGGCGCAGGTTCTGGCCCGCCTTGAGGCGCTGGCCAAGGCCGATCCGGACGCCTGGCCGCTGCCCGGTTTCCTGCGCGAACTGGTGGCAAGGGGCGCGTCCCTTGCCGATCTGACCCGAGGTTGACATGCCCGACGCCTTTATCTGCGACTTTGTCCGCACCCCCATCGGGCGCTATGGCGGCGCCCTGGCCCCGGTGCGCACCGACGATCTGGCCGCGCTGCCGCTGGCCGCGCTGCTGGCCCGCAATCCCGGTCTGGACCCGGCCCTGATCGAAGAGGTCTGGTTGGGCTGCGCCAATCAGGCCGGCGAGGACAACCGCAACGTCGCGCGCATGGCGCTCTTGCTGGCCGGTCTGCCCGACGGCGTGCCCGGCGTCACGGTCAACCGGCTGTGCGGCTCGGGGATGGAGGCGGTCGCCTCGGCCGCGCGGGCGATCATGGCCGGCGAGATCGGCCTTGCCGTCGCCGGCGGGGTCGAATCCATGACCCGCGCGCCCTTTGTGATGCCCAAGGCCAACGGCGCCTTTTCGCGCGGCGCCGAGATTGCCGACAGCACCATCGGCTGGCGCTTTGTGAACCCCAGGATGCAGGCGGCCCACGGCACCCATTCGATGCCCGAGACGGCCGAAAACCTGGCCGACGAGATGGGCATCAGCCGCGCCGACCAGGACGCCTTTGCGCTGCGCTCGCAGCGGCTGGCGGCTGCGGCGCAGGCCAGCGGGCGCCTTGGGCGCGAGATTGCGGCGGTGACGGTGGATCTGGGCCGGGGCCGGTCGGCGCAGGTGACGCAGGACGAACATCCGCGCGCCGAGACCAGTCTTTCGGATCTGGCGGCGCTGCGGCCCATCACCCGCCCGGACGGCACCGTCACCGCCGGCAATTCCAGCGGCATCAATGACGGCGCCGCCGCCCTGATCATCGCCAGTGCCGACGCCGCCCGCGCCGCCGGCCTGGTCCCGATCGCGCGCATCCTGGGCGCCGCCTCTGCCGGCGTCGCGCCGCGCGTGATGGGCTACGGCCCCGTCCCCGCGGTGCAAAGGCTGCTGGCGCGCTGCGGGGTGGCCCTGCGCGATCTGTCAGTGATCGAGTTGAACGAGGCCTTTGCCGCCCAGGGGCTTGCCGTGCTGCGCGGCCTGGGGCTGGACGGCGACGACCCCCGCGTCAACCCAAACGGCGGCGCCATCGCGCTTGGCCATCCGCTGGGAATGACCGGCGCGCGCATCGCCGGCAGCGCCGCGCTTGAACTGTCGCTGACCGGCGGGCGCTATGGGCTGGCGACCATGTGCGTCGGTGTCGGTCAGGGGACGGCGCTGCTGATCGAGCGGGCCTGATCCAAGAGATTTGCGAATGATTATCATTCCTGTTTACTTTTGCGAATGATTCTCATATTTAGGGTGGCGACACGTTCATCCCTCGTCGGAGCCAGCGATGACCATAGCGCCCATTCGACCCCTCGCCCTTGGCCTTGCCCTTTGGCTGGCCGCCCTGACCGCGCCGGGTCAGGCGCAGGGCTTCAAGGTCGTGACCACCTTCACCATCATCGCGGACATGGCCCGCAACGTCGCAGGCGATGCGGCCGAGGTGGTGTCGATCACCAAGCCCGGCGCCGAGATTCACGGCTATGAGCCGACACCAGGCGACATCGTGCGCGCGCAAGGGGCCGATCTGATCCTGTGGAACGGGCTGAACCTGGAGCGCTGGTTCGAACAGTTCCTGTCCAACCTTGACGGGGTTCCCAGCGTCACGGTCTCGGACGGCATCACGCCCATCGGCATCGCCGAAGGGGACTATGCCGGCAAGCCGAACCCGCATGCCTGGATGGGTCTGGAAAACGCGCTGATCTATGTGGCCAACATCGAGGCCGCCCTGTCGCAGCACGATCCTGCCAACGCCGCCACCTATGCCGCCAACGCCGCCGCCTACAGCGCGCGCATCACCGAAGCCATCGCGCCCCTGCGCGAGGCCGTCCTTGCCCTGCCCGAGCAAAGGCGCTGGCTGGCAAGCTGCGAGGGCGCCTTCAGCTACCTGACCCGCGATTTCGGGCTGCAAGAACTCTACCTCTGGCCGATCAACGCCGACGCCATCGGCACGCCCCAGCAGGTGCGCCGGGTGATCGACGAGGTCCGGGCCAACGACATTCCGGCGATCTTTTGCGAAAGCACCGTCAGCCAGGCCCCGGCCGAGCAGGTCGCGCGCGAGACCGGGGCGCGCTATGGCGGGGTGCTGTACGTCGACAGCCTGACCGAGGCGGACGGGCCGGTGCCGACCTACATCGACCTCCTGCGCGTGACATCCGAAACCATTGTGCAGGGCCTGACACAGGAATGACCGCCGCAACCTCTCATCCCGGCCCCGACGCCGGCGGCATCGCGCTTGAGCGGGTGCATGTCACCTACCGGTCGGGCCAGACGGCGCTGCGTGACACCAGCTTTGCCGTGCCGACAGGCACCATCACCGGGCTTGTCGGGGTCAACGGCGCCGGCAAGTCGACCATCTTCAAGGCGATCATGGGTTTTGTCCCCGTGGCGCAGGGCAGGATCACCGTGCTTGGCCGGTCCGTGCGCGAGGCGCTGCGCGCCAACCTTGTGGCCTATGTGCCGCAGGCCGAAGAGGTGGACTGGTCGTTTCCCGTTCTGGTCGAGGATGTGGTGATGATGGGCCGCTACGGCCACATGGGATTCTTCCGCCACCCAAGGGCCGCCGACCACGCCGCCGTGACATCGGCGCTGGGCCGGGTCGGCATGGCCGACTACCGCCTGCGCCAGATCGGCGAGTTGTCGGGCGGCCAGCGCAAGCGCGTCTTTCTGGCCCGCGCCCTGGCGCAAGAGGCGCAGGTGATCCTGCTGGACGAACCCTTTACCGGCGTCGATGTGCAGACCGAAGAGGCGATCATCGCGCTTTTGCGCGAGATGCGGGCCGAGGGGCGGGTGATGCTGGTGTCCACCCACAACCTGGGCTCGGTGCCCGAGTTCTGCGACCGGACGGTGCTGGTCAAGGGCACGGTGCTGGCGCACGGGCCCACCGAAACCACCTTTACCCGCGAGAACCTTGAACGCGCCTTTGGCGGCGTGCTGCGGCATTTCGTGCTGGGTGGCGCCGATCTGCACGACGACGACGACGCGCGATCCGTCTCGGTCTTTACCGACGACGAGCGGCCCTTTGTCATCTACGACAAACCCGCCGGGCGGGCGCCGGAATGATCGAGACGCTGAGCCTGCCGTTCCAGTACAGCTACATGGTCAACGCCATGTGGGTCTCGGCGCTGGTCGGCGGGGTCTGCGCCTTTCTGTCGGTGTTCCTGATGCTGAAAGGCTGGTCGCTGATCGGCGACGCGCTGAGCCATTCCATTGTGCCGGGAGTGGCGGGGGCCTACCTATTGGGCTTGCCCTTTGCGCTGGGCGCCTTTGTCGCCGGCGGGCTGGCGGCGGGGGCGATGCTGTTCCTGAACCAGCGCTCGGGGCTCAAGGAGGATGCGGTGATCGGGCTGATCTTTACCTCGTTCTTCGGGCTGGGGCTGTTCATGGTCTCGCTCTCGCCGATGTCGGTCTCGGTCCAGACGATCACCATGGGCAACATCCTGGCGATCACGCCCGGCGACACGCTGCAACTGGCGCTGATCGGGTTCATCTCGCTGGCGGTTCTCTTGGCCAAATGGAAGGACCTGATGGTCACCTTCTTTGACGAAAACCATGCGCGATCCATCGGCATCAGGACCGGGCAACTCAAGGTCATCTTCTTCACGCTGCTGTCGGCCTGCTGCGTGGCGGCGCTCCAGACGGTGGGGGCCTTTCTGGTCATCGCGATGGTCGTCACCCCCGGCGCCACCGCCTATCTCTTGACCGACCGCTTTCCGCGCCTGCTGATGATCGCGGTCGCCATCGGGACGCTGACGTCTCTGGTCGGGGCCTACCTGAGCTTTTATCTCGACGGCGCGACGGGCGGGCTGATCGTCAGCTTGCAGACGGCGGTCTTTTTGGTGGCCTTTCTGCTGGCGCCAAAGCACGGCTACCTTGCGGGGCGCGCCCGCGCCCGCGCCGCCCTGCGGGCCGAGGGGCGGCCATGATCGAGACCTTGCTGCAACCCCTTTCCTTTGGCTTCATGGTCAACGCGCTGGCGATCATGGCGATGATCGCGGTGCCGATGGCGCTGCTTTCGTGCTATCTGGTGCTCAAGGGCTGGTCGCTGATGGGCGATGCCATCAGCCATGCCGTGCTGCCCGGCGTGGTTGCGGCCTATGTGCTGGGCCTGCCGCTGATCATCGGCGCCTTTGTCGCCGGCATGTTCTGCGCGATTGCTTCGGGGTTTCTCAAGGACAACAGCCGGATCAAGCAGGACACGGTGATGGGCATCGTGTTTTCCGGCATGTTCGGGCTGGGGGTCGTCATGTACACCTCGATCACCACCGAGGTGCATCTGGACCATATCCTGTTCGGCAACATGCTGGGGGTCGGGGCGCAAGACCTGTGGACCGCCGGGCTGATCGCGCTGGGGGTCAGCGCCGCGATCCTGGCCAAGCGGCGCGAGTTCATGGTGCAGGCCTTTGACCCTGTGCAGGCGCGGGCGGTGGGGCTGGCGGTGGGCTGGCTGCATTACGGTCTGCTGGCGATGATCTCGCTCACCATCGTCGCCACGCTGTCGGCGGTGGGGATCATCCTGTCGATCGGCCTGTTGATCGCGCCCGGCGCCATTGCGTTCCTCTTGACCAAGCGGTTCGACCGCATGCTGCTGATCGCGGTTCTGGTCTGCCTTTTCGCCGGGCTGGGCGGGGTCTACCTGAGCTTTTTCCTCGACAGCGCCCCGGCGCCGACAGTGATCCTGATCCTGACCGCGATCTTTGTCGCGGCCTTTGTGCGGAGCGGGATCAGGGCAAGGGCGTTGGCGTAGGCGTGATCGCTTCATATTGAGCGCGGCGTCGCTGTCTATCGCAGATTGGCCCAAAGCCAATCTGCGAGGCGCCTGCCTGCCCCTTGGCAGGCGCCTTCTGCGCCCGCCCAGGCAGGCGCCCCGCAGATCGTCTTTTCCGTTGCTTCTGGCCCAACGGCCGGATTGCCTTCGCGCTGGCGCTCAGGCAAGCGGGAAGGCGAAAGGTCCACCGGACCTTTCGCTCAACTTCCCGCTGGCGCCTGGCTCGTGCCACCTGTCCAAATGAGGCGCCCCCCCTCAGACCACCCGGACCAGCCGCAGCGCGTCATAGATCGCGGCGTGGATGTTGCGTGCCTCGACCGCATCGCCGATCCGGTACAGCCGGAACCCCGCCGGCCCGCCCGCCATGGCCTGCGGTTGCAGGGCGATCAGCGCATCGTAATCCACCGCGCCCAGGTTTTCCGACAGCGGCTTCAGCGCGAAATAGATGTCGGCGTTCGGCTGGGTGCCGTGGTTGACCACGACCTGATCGTACAGCGCGGTCTTGCCCAGCTTCATGTAGTCCGAATCGATGGTGGCCTTGATCCGGTTGCCCTCACGCGCGACGCCGGTCAGTCGGTAGGTGACGGTAAAGGTCACCGCCTTGTCCTGCAACGCCCGCATGTAGGGCACCAGGTTCATCGCCATCACCTCGGGCGCAAAGCTGCGGTCCGGCGTCATCACCTCGACCTCTGCGCCGGCCTCGGCCAGCACCTGCGCGGCCTGCAACGCGGCGTGGTCGCCGGCGTCGTCGTAGAGCAAGACGTTCGTGCCCGGTTTCACATCACCCGACAGGATATCCCAGGCCGAGACGGTCAGATCGTTGCCAAATTTCAGGATGTCCTTTTCCGGAAGGCCCCCTGTCGCCACAATCACCACATCGGGCGACAGCGCCAGCACATCGGCAGTCTCAGCCCAGGTGTTGAAGCGAAATTCGACCCCCATCGCGGCGCATTGCGCCATGCGCCAGTCGATGATGCCGATCAGCTCGGCCCGCCGCTTGCTGCGCGCCAGAAGCGCGACCTGCCCGCCGGGCGCATCCGCCGCCTCGAAAACCGTGACCTGGTGGCCGCGCGTTGCCGCCACGCGCGCCGCCTCCAGCCCGGCCGGCCCGGCGCCGATGACGACGACATGCTTTTTCACGGGCGCCGGGGCGATGGCATGCGGCATCTCGCCCTCGCGCCCGGTCGAGGGGTTGTGGATACACAACGCCATTCCCCCCTGATAGATCCGGTCAAGGCAATAGGTGGCGCCGACGCAGGGGCGGATGTTGTCCTCGCGGCCCTCGATGATCTTGCGCAGGATATGGGGGTCGGCCATATGGGCACGGGTCATGCCGACCATGTCAAGCTGCCCGCTCCGCACCGCGTGGCGGGCGGTGGCGACATCGGGGATGCGGCTGGCGTGAAAGGTCGGCAGCCCGACCTCGGCCCGGATCCGGCCGGCGAAATCAAGGTGCGGCGCCGATTTCATGCCGTGGATCGGGATCATGTCGGTCATGGCCGCATCGGTGTGGATGCGGCCGCGATTGATGTTCAGGTAATCCACCTGACCCGTGGCCCTGAACAGATGGCCGGCCTCGATGCCCATCGCTTCGGTGATGCCGCCCTCTTCGGCCTCGTCCGGGGCAAAGCGGACGCCGATGATGAACCGCTCGCCGACGCGGCGGCGCACGGCGTCGATGATGTCGAGCGTGAAGCGCATCCGCGTGGCCAGGCTCTCGCGGCCATAGGGGCCGTCAAGGTGGTTGGTCAGGGGCGAGATGAATTGGTCCAAGAGATGGCCATGGGTCATGATCTCGACCCCGTCCAGCCCGGCGGCCTGCATCCGCTCGGCCGCGTCGGCGAATTCGGGGATGATCCGCGCGATGTCCCAGTCTTCCACGGCCTTGGGAAACGCCCGGTGCGCCGGTTCGCGGTGGTGGGTCGACGAGACCACCGGCAACCAGTCGCCCTTGTCCCAGCGGGTGCGGCGGCCGAGGTGGGTGAGCTGGATCATCACCGCCGCCCCGGCCTCGTGGCAGTCATCGGCAAGCCGGCGCATCCAGGGCACCACCTCGTCCTTGTAGGCCAGGATGTTGTTGAAGACGGGGGGGCTGTCCTTTGACACCGCCGCCGAGCCCGCCGTCATGGTCATTGCGACCCCGGCCCTTGCCCGTTCGAGGTGATAAAGGCGGTAGCGGTCCTTGGGCATGCCGTCTTCGGGATAGGCCGGCTCATGGCTGGTGGTCATGATCCGGTTGCGCAGGGTCAGGTGTTTCAGCTTGTAGGGCTGCAAAAGCGGGTCGTTCGACATCATGCGGTCCTTTGGCTGCAAGCGCCGGGGGTTTCACACCCCCGGACCCCCGTGGGATATTTGGGCACGAGAGGATGGCAGGTTAGGCAAGGCCCGGTCATCCGGCCCGCCTGATAACGACATCAGGCGCCCGAGTTGTGCTGCCAGCCGATCCGCGCGAAAAGCGGCGCATAGGCGGCGGCCAGGGCGCGCAGGGCGGGCCCGTCCGTGCGGCCCTTTGGCTCCCAGGCCTTGGTGGCGATGCCGAGGATGCGCGGCGCGATCAGCGGCTCGACCTGGGCATCTTCGGTCACCACCTCGCCCCAGAGGCAGGCCTGCACCCCGGCGACGCGGGGCGCGATGTCTTCGGCGCCGGGCGGGACCGGGTCCCAGGCGACGGTCTTTTCAAGCGGCACGAAGCCGGCCCAGGCGGCGCCCCAGTCATCGGGGTCGGGAGTATGGGCAAGGTCGAAATAGGCGTTCTGCGCCGGGCACATCACCACGTCATGACCGCGCCGCGCCGCCTCGACCCCCGGGCCCTGGCCGGTCCAAGAAAACAGCAGCGCGCCGTTGCCGATGCCGCCGTTCGCGCCCTTGGCCGCCTCTTCCCAGGCGGCGGGGCGGATGCCGCGCTGCGCCAGAAAGGCGCCGAGCCGCGCCATCATCCAGCCCTGCACGTCGTCGCTGGTGTCCAGCCCCTCGCGCGCCTTGAGCGCCGCCACGGCGGGCGAGCCGGCCCAGGCGCCGTGCGGGGCCTCGTCGCAACCGAGGTGCAGCGTGCCCATCGGGAACATCGCGGCCACCTCGGCCAGGAGAGGCTCCAAGAGGGCCCAGGTGCCGGGCATGGCGGGGTTGACGATGTTGTCGAGATAGCCCTGGACCGAGCGCTCTTCGCCGTTGTCGCCGGGATCGCGCAGGCCGGGGTGGGCCTTGATCAGGCCGTGGCTGTGGGCGGGAACCTCGATCTCGGGCAGGACCTCGATCCCGAGCGAGGCGGCGCGGGCCAGCACCGCCGCGACATCGGCCTTGCTGTAGGTGCCGCCCGACCGGATGCCGCCGCCAAAGACGCCGGGCAAAAGGCACCCCTCGCCGCGAAAGGCGGTCTTGCGCCAGAGGTCGGGGGCGGTTTCCACCTCCAGCCGAAAGGCCTCGTCATCGGTCAGATGCCAGTGAAAGCGGTTCAGCTTCAAGAGCGCCATCAGGTCCAAGAGGCGCAGGATCGTGTCCACCGAAAAGAAGTGGCGCGCGCAGTCCAGATGCTGGCCGCGATAGCCGAAGCGGGGCGCATCGGTGATCATGCCGCAGGGCAGCAGGCCGGCGCAGGTCTGGCGCAGGGTCAGCAGGGTGACGGCGCCGTAATGGATGCCCTGCGGCGCGCTGGCGGCAAGGGTCAGGCCGGCGGGCGCGATGGTCAGCCGGTAGCCCTCGGCCGGAAGGGCGGGGTCGTGGCGGATGGTCAGCGGGGTGCCGGACGGGTCCGTGAGCGGCGCGAAGCCGGCCCGTTCGGCCAGCGCCACCGCCCCGTCAAGCCGCGCATCGGTGCAGGCCAGCGCGGTCAACGCCAGCGTGCCGGGTGAGGGCTGCCAGGACTGCGGCGCGGGCACCAGCGGCAGGGTTCCGGCCGGCAGCGGCGGGGCGGGGCGCGCCGGGGCGGGCAGGACGCCAAGGGGCGCGCCGGGCGGCAGCGGCACGCAGGCCTTGTCCAGACGCAGATAGGGGCCCAGCGGCAACCAGGTGCGGTTCTTGGGGCCATAGGCCGGGTTGTCGTAGGCCAGCACCAGATCATGCCGCCCGCCCGCCGGGATGTCGGGCAACAGCACCTCGGCAAAGCCGGCGAAGCGGTGGATCAGCGCGCCGCCGGACACCACCCGGGGCGCGGCCATCAGCGAAAAGCAGAAGACGGGGGCGGACAGGGCGGTGTCGGTGCCGATGGTGCAGGCGATCTGCCCCGCCTCGATGCGGGCTTCGAAGGTCAGGTTCACAGGATAGAATCCAGTCTCAGTTCGGCGATGAAATCGTAGATGTCGGACCGGTAAAGCCCGCGCGTATGCTCGATCGGGCGGCCCGAGGGCAGATAGGCGGTGCGGTCGATGCGCAGCACCGCCGCCCCGTCCGACAGGTTGAGCAGCCGCGCATCGGTGCCGATCAGGTTCACCGCGCTGATGCGCTGCACCGCGCGCGTGGGCGCCGTGCCAGAGGCGCGCAGGACATCGTAAAGCGAGGTTTCGACCGCCTCGGGGTCCGGCAGGATGTCGGAGGGCAGGCTGGACCATTCCAGCGCCAGCGGAATTTCGTCGGCGCTGCGCAGCCGGTCGACGCGCGCGACCCGGTCGCCCGCCGACAGGCCCAGCGCCACCTGCTCGTCCGGGCTGGGCAGAAAGACGCCCCGGCGCAGGATGCGGCTGGTCGAGGTCTTGCCGCGCTGGCGCATGTATTCGGTAAAGGACAGGAGCGCCGAGAGCGAATGTTCCATCTTTGAGCGTGGGCTGCGCACGAAGGTGCCGGCGCCGCGCCGCTGTTCAAGCGCCCCCGCCTCGACCAGTTGCGCCACCGCCTTGCGCACGGTGACGCGGCTGACGCCGGCCAGTTCGGCAAGCTCACGCTCGGGCGGAAGCTGCGATTCGACCGGCAGGTCACCGGCGGCGATGGCGGCGGCCAGATGGCGGTGCAATTGTTCATAGCGCGGCCCGCGCCCGGGGCGAAACCAGCTTTCCGGCTCGAACAAGAGGGCCTGCGGATCGCCGTTCATCTTCCCCCCGGAATTGGTATTACCTAGATGGGACCATTCTGGACCACGATCCAAGAAGGGCCCCGTTTTTCCCGGAAAACAAGCGGATTCTTGGTTAACCGCAAAAAATTCTCTAGATTGGTATTATGTAGGTAGCAATTCCTGTTTCTTTTGGTATGGTCAGCCAAACAAGAGATTCGGGGCGCCCCGTGGCCCCGGACGCGGAGGGAACTGCATGACCCAAGGCTTGCCGCCGCAGGATGCCGTCAGAAAGGCCACCAGCCGTGGCCTGTCAGAGCCGGTCTTTGCCTGGCTCCTGATTGCCCCGGCGCTGGCCTTTATCGCGCTGATCGTCGCCTGGCCGCTTCTGGAGACGGTGCGCCTGTCCTTTACCGATGCCACGCTGGGGGGCGAGAGCTATATCGGCTTGCAGAACTATGTCGACCTGTTCGCGTCCTCCAAGTTCTACGACATCGTCGGGCGCACGTTCTACTGGATGTTCCTGTCGGTGACGCTCAAGCTGGTGATGGGCCTGATCGGCGCGGTGCTGCTCAACGCCGCGATCCCCGGCAAGGCGCTGTTCCGCATCCTGATCATGCCGCCATGGGTGATCCCGATCGCCATCGGCGTGATCGGCTGGAAGTGGATGTACAACGGCTACTTCGGCCTGATCTCGGGGCTCTTGCAGGAATTCGGGCTGGTCGAGGAACGCATCGCGCTTCTGGCCACCAAGACCAGCGCCTTTTATTCGGCCGTGGTCACCGATGTCTGGGTCGGCACGCCCATGGTCACGCTGTTCCTGCTGGCCGCCATGCAGGGCGTCAGCCGCGATCTTTACGAGGCGGCATGGGTCGACGGTGCCGGCCGCTGGTACCGGTTCCGCCGCATCACCATTCCGCAGATCATGCCGGTGATCGTGTCGATGGCGCTGCTCAGCGCGATCTGGACCTTCAACAGCTTTGAAATCATCTGGATCCTGACCGAGGGCGGGCCGCGCGGCGCCACCACGACGCTGATCATCGACACCTACAAGGTCGCGATCTCGTCCCAGCGCTTTGGCGAGGGCGCGGCGCGGGCGGTGGTGATCGTGGTGCTGCTGGCGCTCTTCTCCCTGGCCTACATGTTCTTCCTGAACCGGGTGAACCGGCATTACGGGGTGAAATGACATGCTGATGGACCGTCTGAACATCTGGCAGAAGATCGGGCTCTACGCCGCGACCTTTGTCTTCATGCTGTTCATCCTGATGCCCTTCATCGAGATGTTCCGCGTCAGCCTGCGCCCGATGAGCCACCTGATGACCGCCGATTTCACCTGGTGGAGCGACGATTTTTCCTGGCAGGCCTACCGCGACATGTGGGTGACGGTGCCGCTTCTGGGGCGCTACATCCTCAACTCGATCTTCATCGCCTGCGCGGTGACGGGGCTGACGATGATCGTCGTCGTCCCCTCGGCCTATGCCTATGCTCGGCTGAACTTTCCGTTCAAGGCGATGTCGCTCAGCATGTTCCTGGCGGTGAACATGTTCACCGGCGCGGTGCTGCTGATCCCGCTTTACCGCGTGCTGCGCAGCCTCAGCCTGCTCAACACCTATTGGGCGATGATCATTCCGGGCGTGGCCTTTCTGATCCCCACCGGCATCTGGCTGCTGCGGTCCTACCTGGAAAAGATCCCCAAGGAGATGGAAGAAGCCGCCTATGTCGACGGCGCCTCGCGGCTTTACACACTGCGCCGGGTGGTCATTCCGCTGGCGGTGCCGGGGCTGATCGTGGTGGCGACAAGCGTGTTCATCGGCGCCTATGCCCAGCAGTTCCTGTTCGCCATCGCGTTCAACAACGTGCGTGAGTTGCAGCCGCTGCCGGCGGGCCTGTTCGAATTCATCGGCTACCAGGACACGACCTGGAACGAGATGATGGCCGCCGCCCTGACCGGGGTGCTGCCCGTCATGCTGTTCTTCCTGTTCCTGCAGAAATACCTCGTCGCGGGTCTGACCGCCGGCGCGGTGAAAGAGTGACCAAAACCAAGACCAAGTTCAACAAAGGGAGTAGACCAATGACCATAATGAAGACCCTGACAGTCGCCGCCGCCCTGATGGGCGCCTCGGCCCTGTCGGCCCAGGCGCAAGAGCTGCACTTCATCATGTGCGGCGGCGAGGTTCGCCCCGCCGACCAGAAGGTGATCGACGATTTCCAGGCCGCCAACGCCGGCGTGACCGTCAAGATGGAAGCCGTCGAGTGGGGCACCTGCCAGGACAAGTCGATGCAGCTTGCCGCTGCCGGCGATCCGCCGTCCATCGCCTACATGGGCAGCCGCACCCTGCGCCAGTTGGCCAAGAACGACCTGATCGTTCCCGTCACCTTCACCCCCGAAGAAGAGGCCGTGTTCCAGCCGGGCGTTCTGTCGACCGTGTCGTCGGGCGGCCAGTACTGGGGCATTCCGCACGCCTTTTCGACCAAGGCGCTGTATATCAACTGCGCCGTGGTCGAGGCGGCGGGCGCCGAGTGCAAGGCGCCGGAAACCTGGGCTGACCTTGTGGCGCTGTCCAAGCAGGTCACCGACAACACCGACGCGGCCGGCATCGGCATCGCCGGCAAGGATTTCGACAACACGATGCACATGTTCCTCGATTTCCTCTATTCCAACGATGGCCTGGTCTATGACGCCAGCGGCGCCCCGGCGCTGGACTCGGCCCAGACCCGCGAGACGCTGCAACTCTACGCGGACCTTCTGCCCTACATGCAGTCCGGCCCGACCGAGTGGGAGCGGGACCAGATGAAGGACCTGTTCAACGATGGCCAGATCGCCATGTATGTCAGCGGTCCCTGGGGCAAGGGCCAGCATGCCGAGGCGGTGCCGACCCAGATCGTCGCGCCGGTGCCGCACGGGCCCTCGGGCGATTCGGGTTCGATCCTGATCACCGACTCGATCGCGGTCTTCAAGGGAACCGGGCACGAGGACATGGCGATCAAGCTGGCCAAGGCCCTGACCTCGGGCGAGGCGCAGTATGACCTTGACAGCTCCTGGGGCCTGACGCCGATCCTGGACTACGAAAAGCTGGGCATGACCGACGTCTACTACAAAGCCGATCCCTGGCCGATCTTCGTCGCCAACATCTCCTCGGGCGGGCCCGAGCCGATGGTCGAGGATTTCAAGTCGCTCCAGGCCGTGTTCACCAACATGATCCAGGGGATCATGCTGGGCGAAGGTTCGGTTGACGAGCTGGTCACCGCCGCCGGCGAAGAGCTGGCCGCCGTGCGTTGATCCCATACGAAGGGGGCGCTCGCGCCCCCTTCACCCCCCCAGGTTTCCCCCTCTTCGCGAAAGTGACCCAGATGGCAACGCTGTCCCTCGCCAAGATTTCCAAATCCTTCGGCAACGCCTCGGTGCTGCATGACATCGACCTGGCGATCAAGGACCGCGAGTTCGTCGTCTTTGTCGGCCCCTCGGGCTGCGGAAAGTCGACGCTGCTGCGCATCATCGCCGGGCTTGAGGCCGCCACCTCGGGGCGCATCATCATCGCGGATGAAGATGTCAGCGCCCTGCCGCCGGTCGAGCGGGGCATCGCGATGGTGTTCCAGTCCTATGCGCTGTATCCGCACCTGACGGTCTATGAAAACATCGCCTTTCCCCTGCGCGTGGCGAAGCTGCCCGAGGCAGAGGTCAAGGCCAAGGTCGCCAAGGCGGCCGAGATCCTGCAACTGACCGACAAGCTGGCGCTGAAGCCCGGCCAGCTTTCCGGCGGTCAGCGCCAGCGGGTTGCCATCGGGCGGTCCATCGTGCGCAACCCCAAGGTTTTCCTGTTCGACGAGCCGCTGTCCAACCTTGACGCCGCCCTGCGCGGCGACATGCGGGTAGAGCTGAGCCAGCTTCACCGCGATCTGGCCGCCACGATGATCTATGTCACGCACGATCAGGTGGAGGCGATGACCATGGCGCACCGCATCGTGGTGCTGAACAAGGGCCGGATCGAGCAGTTCGGCACGCCGATGGAGCTGTACCACCACCCCGCCACCAAGTTTGTCGCCACCTTCATCGGTCAGCCGAACATGAACCTTCTGCCCGCCCGCGTGCTTGGCACCTCGGCCGAGGGGCTGGGGGTGGAATTTGCCGGCGGCCTGTGCCTGACGCTGCCGGTCGAGCCGGGCGCGGCCAAGGCCGGCGATGCGGTCGAGGTCGGCATCCGCCCTGAAAACGCCACGCTGGGCGCCGGGCTGCCGATGAAGGTCCGCGTGCTGGAGCGTCTGGGCGGCGTGTCGATCACCTATGCCGTCACGCCCGAGGGACAAAGGTTCTGCGCCGCGCTGCCCGGCGATGCCGCCGTGGCCGAGGGCGAAAGCATCGACATCGCCATCAATCCCGCCGACTGCCACGTCTTTGATGCGCAGGGCCGCGTCATGCGCCGCCGCGCCGCCCCCGCCATCGCCGCCTGAACAGGAGCCTATCCGATGCGTATCGTCACTGCGGGCATGGGGCTTCGCGCCGGCCATGTCCTGTCGACCCTCTTGCAGACCATGCCCGAGGCCCGGGTCGTCGGCTATTACGACCCCCAGCCGACCCATGCCGACATGCTGGGCGATCCGCCGCGCTACCCGTCCATCGAGGCGATGCTGTCGGACGCGCGCCCCGACCTTTACTGCGTCTTTTCGCCCAACGTCTTTCACCTTGACCAGATCCGGCTGGGGCTGGAAGCCGGGGTGCAGGTCTTTACCGAAAAGCCGGTGGTGATCTCGGTCGCCGAGACACTGGAACTGGCGCGGCTTCTGGCAAAACACGGTGGGGCCGGGCGGGCCATGGTGGGGCTGGTGCTGCGCTATTCGCAGCACATGGTCGATCTGCGCGCCGCCATGGCGCAGGGCATGCTGGGCGATGTCGTCAGCCTTGAGTCGAACGAGCACATCGCCCCCTATCACGGCGCCTTTTTCATGCGCGACTGGCGGCGCAAGGATGCCTATGCCGGCGGCTTCCTGCTGGAAAAGTGCTGCCATGACCTCGACATCTACAACATGGTCACGGGCTCGCGCCCCGCGCGGGTGGCCAGCTTTGGCGGGCGAAAGTCGTTCCTGCCGGTCCACGCGCCGCGCTCGAACGAAGAGGCAGAGATCTTTCACGTCAAGAAATCGGTCTGGGAATCGGTGCCGGACCCGTTTCATTCGGACGGCGACATCATCGATTACCAGACCGCGATCCTGTCCTACGAAACCGGCGCGACCCTGGCCTTTCACACCAACCTGAACACGCCGGACGAGCATCGCCGGTTCTGCATCATGGGCACCCATGGCATGGCCGAGGGCGATTTCGTGCGCGGCTTCCTGCGGGTGACGGCGCGCGATGGCCGCCGGCTGGTCGACCACGACTACACCGCCGGCGCCGCCGCCAAGGGGGCGCATTACGGGGCGGACGAGATGATGTGCGCCGACATCACGCGCTATCTGCGCGGGCAGGCGGCGGGGCTGCCGGTCTCGATCCTGGACGCGATGGAGGCCGGCATCGCCGCGCTGGCCGCCGACGAGGCCCGCTTCAAGGGTCAGGTGGTGGACCTGACCGAGACCTGGGCCAGGCTCGACGCCCATGGTCTGCGGTCATGACAGAGGCGGCCGATCCCGGGCATCTGATGCGCACCGAGATTGCCGAGGCGCCCGGCGTCTTTGCCCGCGCCGCCGTTCAGGCCCCGCGCCTGCCTGACCTTTCCGGCCTGCGCGCGGTCTACACCGTGGCGCGCGGCTCTTCCGACGCCGCCGCCAACATCCTGTCCTACGAATTCATGCGCGAGACCGGCCTGCCGATGACCTCGCTGCCGCCTTCGGTGTTCTCGCTGGGAGGCGGCGTGAGGCTGGACGGTTCGGCGGTGATCGTCATCTCGCAATCCGGCGCGTCCGAGGATCTGGTGCGCTCTGCCCGGGGCGCGCGGGCGGCTGGCGCGCGGGTGCTGGGCATCGTGAATGCGCCGCACTCGCCGGTCGAGGCGGCGGCCGATCTGGTGATTCCGATCGGCGCCGGGCCAGAGCTTGCCGTGCCCGCGACCAAGTCCGTTGTCGGCTCTGTCGCGGCCGGAATGGCCGTTCTGGGCGGTCTGGTGCCCGATTATGCCGCGCGCGCCGCCGCCTCTGCCGCGACAATCGACGCGATGGCGGGCAAGGCGCTGCCGCAGCGGCGCGCGCTGGTGGCGGCGCTCTTGCGTGCGAGCCACGTCTATGTCATCGGCCGGGGTGCCGGCTTTGGCGCGGCGCAGGAGCTGGCGCTGAAGCTGAAGGAATGC
Organism: Paracoccaceae bacterium; assembly: GCA_052387855.1. GTDB lineage: Bacteria > Pseudomonadota > Alphaproteobacteria > Rhodobacterales > Rhodobacteraceae > CAIYZT01. Next base: position 5,515 of record JBQTIT010000003.1, on the reverse strand, counting down.
TGCGCCCTGCATGCCGAGGCCTATTCCAGCAGCGAGGTGCTGCACGGACCGTTGCAACTGGTGACCAACCCGCTTCTGATCCTGATCCTCGACACCGGGCAGGCGGACGTGCAGGACAGCCTTGACGTCGCCGAGGCGCGGTTTGCCGGGGCAGGCGGCACGGTCTTTCGCATCCGCCCCTCGGATGTCGGGGCGGCTGACCTGACGCCTGCCGCCGCCGCCGCCGCGCTGCTGATCCTGACCTATCCCCTGGCGCTGGACACCGCCCTTGCGCTGGGCCATGACCCCGACCGCCCCGCAACCCTGTCCAAGGTGACGCAGACGACATGAACAGCCTGGCCAACACCGCGACATGGGCCGAGATTCACGCCCAACCCGCCATCTGGCGGCACTGGGGGGCTGCGCTGGATGTCGTTGGCCTGCGCGGCTGGGTGGCGGCGCAGGGGGTCGACGAGGTCTGGTTCTGCGGCGCCGGCACCTCGGCCTATATCGGCGAGATCGTCGCGGCGGGGCTTGAGGGGCAGGGCGGCCCGCGCCTGCGCGCCGTGCCTTCGACCGACCTTGTGGCGCGGCCAGCGGCCTTTCTGCGCGGCGCGCCAAGGCTGGTCGTAAGCTTTGGCCGCTCGGGCAATTCCTCGGAAAGCCTGGGCACGCTCGACGCGCTGGACGCGCTGGCGCCGCACTGGCCGCGCCTGAACATCACCTGCAATGCGGCGGGCGCGCTGGCGCAAGACCCGGGCGGCAGGGCGGTGGTGCTGCCCAAGGCCACGCATGATGCGGGCTTTGCCATGACCTCAAGCTTTTCGACCATGCTGCTGACCGCGCTGGCCGTCTTTGACCTTGCCGCGCCCGATGGCAGCATTCGGGTGCGCATGGAGACGCTGGCGCGCGAGCTGGACAATCTCTTGCCCGGCTACCATGGCGCGGCATTGGGCCGGCCGCACCCGGCGCGGGCGGTGTTTGTCGGATCCGGCCCCCTGGCCTTTGCCGCGCGCGAGGCGGCGCTAAAGGTGATGGAGCTGTCGGCGGGGCAGATCCCCGCGCTCTGGGACAGCAGCCTTGGCTTTCGCCACGGGCCCAAGAGCTTTGTGTTGCCGGGCACCGAGATCTGGGTTTTCCCCTCGGCCAATGCCCACACGCGCGCCTATGACGATGACCTTGTAGCCGAGCTGCGCCAGCAATACCCGGATGCCGCCGTCACCGCCGTTCCGGTGCCGCAGCCCTTTGGCGATGCCTGGTCGGCCCCGCTTTATGTCGCGCTGGCGCAGGTGCTGGGCGCGGTGTGGTCCGATGCGCTGGGCCTGCCGGTCGATGATCCCTTTGCCGGTCAGGGCACGCTGTCGCGCGTGGTCTCGGGCGTGCGGCTGCACAGGGTGGCGCGATCATGATCGCCGCCGGCATCGACCTGGGTGGCACCAAGATCGAGGCGCAGGTCTTTGGCGCCGACTGGGGCCAGACCCAGCGGCGGCGCATCGACACGCCAAGGGACTATCCCGGGCTGGTGGCCGCGATGGCCGACCAGATCGGCTGGATCGAGACGCTGGGCGGCAAGGGGATTCCGGTCGGCGTCTCGGCCGCGGGGCTGATCAATCCGGGCACCGGGCTGGCGCTGACCGCCAACCTGCCGGCCACGGGCAAGCCCTTTCCGGCCGACATCGCGGCGGCGTCGGGCCACCCGGTCACCTATATCAACGACTGCCGCGCCTTTATCCTGTCCGAGGCGACGTTTGGTGCGGCGCGCGGCGCCAGCCCGGCGCTGGGGCTGATCCTGGGCACCGGGATCGCCGGCGGGGTGGTGGTCGGTGGCCGACTGATGAGTGGGCATGCCACGGTCGGGGGAGAGTTCGGCCATTTCCCGATCTCCGCCGGTCCGGTCGTGGCGCATGGCCTGCCGGTGCTGGCCTGCGGCTGCGGGCGGATGGGCTGCACCGAGACGCTGCTGGCCGGTCCCGGCCTGTCGCGCCTGGCCGCCCATCTGACCGGGCGCTCCGTCACCGCCGAACAGATCACCGGCGGACGCCTGCAAGACCCCGACCTTGCCCGCGTCTGGGCGGTCTGGCTGGCGCTGGCGGCGGACCTGCTGGTGACCTTGTGCTTTACCATCGACCCGCAGGTGATCGTGCTGGGCGGCGGGCTGTCAAAGGCGCCGGGGCTGGCGGCCGATCTGACCGCCGCGCTGGGCCGCGCCGGGTTCGCCGGCTTTCGCCTGCCCGAGATCAGGCTGGCAGAAGGCGGCGATGCCAGCGGCGCGCGCGGCGCCGCGCTGGCGGCCTGGCAAGAGCGGCACGCGCCCACGGACGCGGGAGGAGGGTCCTGATGTCCGAACCATCGGTCTGGCTTTGCCCCGATCTGGTCTTTGTCGGCAATCAATTGCGACCGGGCCTGGCCCTTGGCCTGTCCGGCGGGCGCTCGATGCGCTTGAAACCGGCCGCCGAGTTGCCCCCGGGGGCAAAGAGGCTGTCACTGCCCGGGACGCTCACGGCCGGTTTTCTTGACCTTCAGGTCAACGGCGGCGGCGATGCGCTGCTCAACACCAGCCCGACCGCCGCCGCGATGGCCACCATGGCCGCCGCGCACCGCCGGTTCGGCACCGTCGGCATCTTGCCCACGGTCATCACCGACGCGCCGCAGGTTCTGGCGGCGGCTGTCGGCGCCGCGCTTGAGGCGCGGGGCCTGCCCGGCATCCTGGGGCTGCATATCGAGGGTCCGCACCTGGGCATGGCGCGGCGCGGCACCCATTCGTCGGATTGGGTGCGCCCGTTCGAGCGCGAAACGCTGTCCCATGTCGCGCGGCTGCGGGCTGCGGGGGTCTTTGTCAAGATCACCGTCGCGCCCGAAGCGATGGCGCCGGGGCAGATCGCGGCGCTTGTGGCCACCGGCGCGGTTGTCTCGATCGGCCATTCCGACGCGACCGCCGAAGAGGTCCGCGCGGCCCTTGCCGAGGGCGCAAGCTGCTTCACGCACCTTTTCAACGCCATGTCGCCGATGCTGAACCGCGCGCCCGGCGTGACCGGGGCCTGCATCAACTCGGCCGCCTATGCCGGCGTCATCTGCGACGGCCACCACGTTGCCGACGAGATGATCGGCCTGGCGGTTCGCGCCCGCCCGTTGCCGGGGCGGATGTTTCTGGTGTCGGATGCGATGTCGACCGTCGGCGGGTCGGACCGTTTCACGCTGTACGGCGAAGAGATTCGCCTGGTCGGGGGGCGTCTGGTCAATGCCGAGGGCTCGCTCGCCGGGGCGCATGTGACCATGGCCGAAAGCCTGGCGCGGCTGATCGCCCGTGTCGGCGTGTCCCCCGAGGAGGCGCTGGGCATGGCCGTTTCGGCCCCCGCCGCGCTGCTCGGCCGCCCGGAGCTTGCCAGCCCCGAGCGCCGCGATCTGGCCGACCTGGTGCTGCTTGACCATGCCTGGCGCATCTCGGCCCAGGGCGCGGCCATCTGCCCGGGGCTGGCCGCCTGACGGGTCTCTTTCCCGACAGGAAATTTTTTTTGACACTGGGGCGCAGGCGCGACTAGTCTGGCGCCAACGCGCGCCTGCCGGGCTGCGGATCCATCAGCGAGGAGTTCACGATGTCGAAAAGAGTGGCCGTTATCGGGGCGGGCCCCTCGGGGCTGGCGATGCTGCGGGCCTTTCAGTCCGCCAAGGCCAAGGGCGCGGCGATCCCCGAGGTGGTCTGCTTTGAAAAGCAGTCCAACTGGGGGGGCCTGTGGAATTACACCTGGCGCACCGGGCTTGATGAGCATGGCGAGCCGGTCCATTGCAGCATGTACCGCTACCTGTGGTCGAACGGCCCCAAAGAGGGGCTGGAGTTCGCCGACTATTCGTTTGAAGAGCATTTCGGCAAGCAGATCGCCAGCTACCCGCCGCGCGCGGTCCTGTTCGACTACATCCAGGGCCGGGTGAACAAGGCCGGCGTGCGCGACTGGATCCGCTTTTCCTCGACCATCCGGATGGTGAAGTACAACAAGGACAAGGGCAACTTTACCGTCACCGTGCATGATCTGAAAAAGGACAGCATGTACGACGAAGAGTTTGACAACGTGATCGTCGCCTCGGGCCACTTTTCGGTGCCGAACGTGCCGGAATACCCCGGGTTCGATCGGTTCAACGGCCGCGTCCTGCACGCCCATGACTTCCGCGACGCGCGTGAGTTTTCGGGCAAGGACCTGCTCTTGCTCGGCTCGTCCTATTCGGCCGAGGATGTGGGCAGCCAGTGCTGGAAATACGGCGCCAAGTCGATCACCGTCGCCTATCGCAACGCGCCGATGGGCTTTGACTGGCCCGACAACTGGAAAGAAGTGCCCAAGCTGGAGCGGGTTGACGAAAACACCGCCTATTTCGCCGACGGCACCAGCAAAAAGGTCGACGCGATCATCCTGTGCACCGGCTACAAGCACCACTTCCCGTTTCTGCCCGACGATCTGCGGCTCAAGACCGCGAATCGGCTGGCGACGGCGGATCTCTACAAGGGCGTGGCCTGGGTGCATAATCCCAAGCTCTTTTACATCGGCATGCAGGATCAGTGGTTCACCTTCAACATGTTCGACGCGCAGGCCTGGTGGGTGCGCGATGCGATCATGGGGCGCATCGCCATCCCCGCTGACAAGGCCGCCCTGCTGAGGGACGTGGCGGGCCGCGTGGCGGGCGAGGATGCCGGAGCGGACGCGCATGACGCCATCCACTATCAGGGCGACTATGTGAAGGAACTGATCGCCGAGACCGACTATCCGTCCTTTGACGTGGACGGCGCCTGCGAGGCCTTCTTTGAGTGGAAGGACCACAAGAAGGCGGGCATCATGACCTTCCGCGACAACGCCTACAAGTCGGTGATCACCGGCACGATGGCCCCGGTCCACCACACGCCGTGGAAAGACGCGCTGGAGGATTCGATGGAAAGCTACCTGCGGAACTGACCCGACCCGCGCAGGAACTGACGGCCCCGCAGGCAAGCCGGGGCCGGCTTGCCGCTTTTCCGGGCACTACAGGAAACAATTTTTCGCTTAGATGAAAAAATTCTCGCCAGAACCGGTATGGCGTGATTACGATGCGACACCGCGCCGCAGAGCGCCGCAGAACAAGACAGGGAGCAAGGGAAATGAGTAATTCAAGCAGCTCGGGCCAGATGGTCCGGGCACTGGACTGGAAGGGCGCCTTTTGGGTTGCGGCCGGCGTGCCGCCGCTGGTGCTGTTCTCGATCGGCGGTATTGCCGGGACGACGGGCAAGCTGGCGTTCCTGGTCTGGATCATCTCGATGGTCATGGGCTTTCTGCAAAGCTTCACCTACGCCGAGATGGCCGGCATGTTCGGCAACAAGTCGGGCGGCACCTCGGTCTACGGCGCAACGGCCTGGCTGCGCTATTCCAAGCTGATCGCGCCCCTGTCGGTCTGAGCTACTCCCCAACTCTTGGACAGATTTCCGGTTGATTTAAGCTACTGCCTGCACCTGCTGATGGATTTGGGTTGCGTTGAAGTAGACCACAGCGGGTGGTTGTCCGCCATGGGCGGCATGGGG
>JBQTIT010000002.1:0-60840 GCA_052387855.1 Paracoccaceae bacterium | reverse complement strand
GGGCGGGCGGCATCGAATGACCTCGGCCAAAGTCGGGCGAAAAGGAAAACGCACTGCGTTTTCCCGCCCGGTGGGAACGGCGCGGCAGGACCGGTTCCGCATAGATGACAAAGGCCAGCGCCTGACCTGGCTGGCGCGAAGCGCCTGCCGGGGGAAGGGCAGGCGCTGGCCGAGGGCCTTTGGGGGCCTCGGCCGGGGGAGTTGACAAGGCTTCGCATGACCTCGGCGATGGCCTCGGCCAGTTCGGGCGGAGTAGGAAAGGCACTACCCCTTCCCCACCCGTGCTCGACCGGCGCGGCGGACCCGCTCCGCTTGGCCCCCAAGGGCCGGCGCCCGCCCCCGCCGGGCGGCCTGGCGCCGATCAGGCGGCGAGAGAGGCCCCGCGCATGCCATCCAGCGCGGCATCGTAGACCTCAAGCCCGCTGCCCGGCGGGCAGGTGCCCTCGGACAGGGTTCGCCGCCAGGACCGCGCGCCGGGCAGGCCGGTGAAAAGACCCAGCATGTGGCGCGTGATCTGGTGCATTCGCCCGCCCGCCGCCAGGTGCCCGGCGATATGCCCCCGCATCGCTTCGGCCACGGCGAGGCGGCCCGGCGCGTGATCCTCGCCCCACAGCGCGTCGGCCCCGATCAGCACCGCGCCCGGATCGTGATAGGCCGCGCGTCCGATCATCACCCCGTCCAGCCCGCCCGCCAACAGATCGCGCACCTGCGACAGGCCGGTGACCCCGCCGTTGAGGCAGATCACCAGTTCGGGAAACCGCGCCTTCATCCGCAGCACCAGATCGTGGTCCAGCGGGGGGATCTCGCGGTTTTCCTTTGGGCTCAACCCCTGAAGCCAGGCTTTTCGCGCGTGGATGATGACATGGCGCACCCCGGCGCCCGCGACATGCGCGATGAACTCGGGCAGGACGCGCTCGGGGTCCTGATCGTCGACGCCGATGCGGCATTTCACCGTCACGGGCGCGTCGGTCTCGGCCCGCATGGCCGCCAGGCAGTCGGCGACCAGCGCCGGGCGCTCCATCAGCACCGCGCCGAAACAGCCCGACTGCACCCGGTCCGACGGGCAGCCGCAGTTCAGGTTGACCTCGTCATAGCCATAGGGCCGCGCCAGCGCCGTCGCCCGAGCCAGGTCGCGCGGGTCCGAGCCGCCCAGTTGCAGCGCGACGGGATGTTCGGCCGCGTCAAAGCCCAGAAGCCGGTCCCGGGGCCCATGGATCACGGCGGCGGCGGTGACCATTTCGGTGTACAGCATCGCCCGGCGCGTCATCTGCCGGTGGAACAAGCGACAGTGCCGGTCGGTCCAGTCCATCATCGGCGCGACCGAGAGGCGATGGGCCGGAAATTCAGGCACAGGGGCGGGCAGAGGAGGCAAGGGCGGACCGGGGGCAAGGGCGAATTGCCCCGCCCTACCCTTTTCCGACGGCGAACTCCAGTCGTCCCGCGCGATCGGCGGCCAGCCGCGCACATGTGAATTTATTTAACATGCCCCTTGAATCCGGCCCGGGCCTTCGCCATCTTGACCCATGTGAATGACTTTCACATCAACATGGGAGCAAACCTCGATGATGACCCCCTCAACGCCCGCCCCGGAAACCGGCGGCCTGGGACGCGCCCTTGACCGGGCCGTCGACTGGCTTGACCGCAAGGGACGCGGGGCCTGGATCGCAGCCATGGTGCTGGGATTCGTGTTCTTCTGGCCCCTGGGCCTTGCCGTCCTCCTCTTCATGACCTTCACCAATCGCTGGAGCAGATCCATGTTTTCATCGTCCTGTCATCACGGCCGCCACGGGCATCGCGCCCACTGGGGCCAGTTCGGCGCGCAGCGCAGCTCTGGCAACACGGCCTTTGACGCCTACAAGAGCGAGACCTTGCGCCGGCTCGAGGAAGAGCAGCGCGCCTTCGAGGCCTTTCTTGACCGGCTTCGCCGCGCCAAGGACCAGTCCGAGTTCGACAACTTCATGACCGAGCGCGCCCGCTCGGCCCCCGAACCGGCCGAGGCCATTCCCGCGCCCCCCGCTGGCGGCGGTGCTGCCGGGCCGGTCCCGCAAAGCTACTGACGGCCCCATGAACGCCCGCTCCCCCGCCCCGCGCGGGGGGGCGCTTTGCTGCGGGGGCTGCCAGGGCGGCGGTTCCCGCCAAGCGAACCCGTGCAAGCCCGGGCACGATCGGCCCCGAGGGCCGAAAGAAACATCTCGCCCGACCGGGCTTTCCCGGGGACGGCGCCAAGCGCGGGCTTGCCCCGGCCGCGCGCCCGCCTTAGACAGTCCGGCAACAGTCTCAGCCCAAGGGCCTTTCCATGTCGGACGATCAGGATCTCAGCGCCAAGGCAAAGCGGCGGCGCAAAAGCTCGCAATTCTTCGGCTGGATCCTGGTGATCGTGATGCTCGGCGGGCTCGGCGGCTTTGGCGTGACCAATTTCGGCAGCGCCGATCCCAAGGTCGGCTCGGTCGGCGATCAGGACATCACCGCCCGCGACTATGCCCGCGCGCTGAGCGAAGAGCTGGACCGCCTTGAAGAGCGCTTTGGCATGCGCCTGCCGCTGTCGCAGGCCGCGCCGCTGGGCGTTGCCGAAAGCGCGATGCAGGGCCTGGTCTTACGCACCGCCATGGATGGCGAGATGGTGCGCGTCGGCCTGTCGGTCGGCGATGCCGTGGTGGCCGACCAGATCGCGGCGATCTCGGGCTTTCAGATGACGCCGGGGGTCTTTGACCCGGTCACCTACCGCGAGGCGCTGGCCCGCAACAACCTGACCGAGGCCGAATTCGAATCCGGCCTGCGCAAGGACAGCGCCCGCCAGATCCTGACCGCCGTGGTCGTCAGCGGCTTTCAGGCGCCCGAGGCTCTGACCCGCGCGCTCCACGCCTGGAGCGCCGAGACGCGGGACTTCAGCCTGCTGTCCATCACCGAGGCCGATCTGCCCGCGCCGCTGCCCGTGCCGGACGAGGCGGCCCTGACCGCCCATCATGCCGCCAACATCGACAGCTATTCGCGCGGCGAGGCGCGGCGCATCCGCTATGCGGCCCTCTTGCCCGATGCGCTGGCGCCCTCGATGCCGGTGGACGAGGCCGAGGTGCGCGCGCTTTACGATGCGCGGATCGACGAATTCGTCATCCCCGAAAAGCGCCTGGTCGAGCGGCTGGTCTACCCCGATCAAGCCGCTGCCGAGGCCGCGCTGGACGACCTTTCGGCCGGAAAGAGCTTTGACGATCTGGTCGCGGCGCGGAACCTGACGCTGGAGGATGTCGACATGGGCGATGTCGGCCGCGACGATCTGGGCGCGGCCGCCGATGCCGTCTTTGCCCTTGCCGGCGCCGGCGAGGTCAGCGGCGTGGTCCAGAGCGACCTTGGCCCGGCCCTGTTCCGCGTCAACGCCGTGCTGGCGGCGCAAGAGACCCCCTATGACGAGGTGCGCGACGCCCTGGCGCTTGAGGTTCAGACCCAGGCCGCCCGCAGCGCGATCTCGGCCCGGATTGAGGCGCTTGAGGATCTTCTGGCCGGCGGCGCTGCTCTGGACGATCTGGCGGGCGAGGCGGGGATGATCCTGGCCACCACCGATTATGTGCCGGGCGGCGAGAACACCGACGAAATCACCGGCTACGTCGGTTTCCGGTCTGCGGCCGAGGCGCTGGCGGTCGGCGATTTCCCCGAGTGGATCGGGCTGGACGACGGCGGCATCGCCGCGTTGCAGCTTGTCGAGATCCTGCCCCCCGCCCCCCTGCCGCTGGACGAGGTGCGCGCGCGCGTCACCGAAGACTGGCGCGCGGCCGAACTGGCCAAGGCGCTGGCGGCGCTGGCCGCCGCACGCAAGCAGGCGGCCGATGGCGGGGCGTCGCTTTCGTCGCTGGGGATCGTTTCGGTCAAGGTCGGCGCGGGGCGCGATGCGCGGCTTGACGCGGCGCCCTCGGGCGTTGTCGGCGCCGCCTTTGCCATGCAGATCGGCGAGACGCGCGTGGTCACCGAGGGCCCGACCGTGACGCTCTTGCGACTTGACGGCATCACCCCGGCGGCGACCGAGGGCGCGGAGGCGGCAGAGGTGCAAGCCGACATCGGCGCGGCGCTGTCGCGGGCGCTGGCCTCGGATGCGCTGGGGCTGTTCCAGCAATCGCTGGTCAACCGCGAGGGGCTTCAGCTTGACCCGGCCGTGGTGAGCGCGGTCCAGGCCAGTTTCAACTGAGGGCGGACAAATGCGCCTTGACCCGACGTTCGAGGCTTTCGAGGCCGCCTGGGCACGCGGCGAAAACCAGCTTGTCTATGCGCGCCTGGCCGCCGATCTGGACACGCCGGTTTCGCTGATGCTGAAGCTGGGCGATGCCCGGCGGGACACCTTCATGCTGGAATCGGTGACGGGGGGCGAAATTCGCGGCCGCTATTCGGTCGTGGGCATGAAGCCGGACCTGATCTGGCAATGCCACGGCACCCAGAGCCGCATCAACCGCCAGGCCCGCTTTGACGCCGGCGCCTTTCAGGATCTGCCCGGACATCCGCTGGACACCCTGCGCGCGCTGATCGCCGAAAGCCGGGTCGAGATGCCCGAGGGCCTGCCGGCCATCGCCGCGGGCCTGTTCGGCTATCTTGGCTATGACATGATCCGCCTGGTCGAACATCTGCCCGATGTGAACCCGGACCCCCTTGGCCTGCCCGATGCGCAGCTCATGCGCCCCTCGGTGGTGGCGGTGCTGGACGGGGTCAAGGGCGAGGTGACCGTGGTCGCCCCGGCCTGGGCCGGCAGCGGACTGTCGGCCCGCGCCGCCTATGCCCAGTCGGCCGAGCGGGTGATGGACGCGCTGCGCGATCTTGACCGCTCACCCTCGGCCCCGCGCGATCTGGGCGAGGCGGCCGCCGTCGGCGCGCCAAGGTCGAACTTTACCCATGAGGGCTACAAGGCGGCCGTCGAAAAGGCCAAGGACTACATCCGCGCCGGTGACATCTTTCAGGTCGTCCCCTCGCAGCGCTGGGCACAGAAGTTCGCCCTGCCGCCCTTTGCGCTTTACCGCTCGCTGAGGCGCACCAACCCCTCGCCCTTCATGTTCTTTTTCAACTTCGGCGGTTTTCAGGTGATCGGCGCCAGCCCGGAAATCCTGGTGCGCCTGCGCGGCGGCGAGGTGACGGTGCGCCCCATCGCCGGCACCCGCAAGCGCGGCGCGACGCCCGAGGAGGACCGCGCGCTGGAGGCCGACCTTCTGGCCGACAAAAAGGAACTGGCCGAACACCTGATGCTTTTGGACCTGGGCCGCAACGATGTCGGCCGCGTGGCGCGCGTCGGCACCGTGCGCCCGACCGAGCAATTCGTGATCGAGCGCTACAGCCATGTGATGCACATCGTCTCGAACGTGGTGGGCGAGTTGGCGCCGGGCGAGGATGCGCTGTCGGCGCTGCTGGCAGGGCTGCCCGCCGGCACGGTCTCGGGCGCGCCCAAGGTGCGCGCGATGCAGATCATCGACGAGCTGGAGCCGGAAAAGCGCGGCGTCTACGGCGGCGGTGTGGGCTATTTCGCCGCCAACGGCGAGATGGATTTCTGCATCGCGCTGCGCACGGCGGTGCTCAAGGACGAGACGCTGTACATCCAGGCCGGCGGCGGCGTGGTCTATGACAGCGACCCCGAGGCCGAGTATCAGGAGACGGTCAACAAGTCGAACGCGCTGAAACGCGCCGCCGAAGAGGCGGGCCTGTTCGCGCGCGGCAACTGAGGGCGGCAGGCGCCCCTACAGCTACAGCGGCAGCATGGTGGTCGACTTGATCTCTTCCATGCTCAAAAGCGCGGTCACGTTGTGAATCTTCACCTGTGAAATCAGCGCCTGATAAAAGGTGTCATAGGCCCGGGCGTTCCTGACCTGCACCTTCAGGATATAGTCGATGTCGCCCGCCAGGCGGTGCGCCTCCAGCACCTCGGGGCGCGATTGCAGCACCTCCAGGAACCGGCGCTGCCATTCGGCCTCGTGCTCGGACGTGCGGATCAGCACGAAAAAGCAGGCCTCAAGCCCCAGGCTCTCGGCGTCCAGCAGCGCGGTCTGGCGGCGGATCACGCCCTGTTCGCGCATGCGCTTGATCCGGTTCCAGACCGGGGTCTTGCTGCTGCCGGCCTTGCGCGCGATCTCGTCCAGCGACTGGCTGGCGTCAAGCTGCAACTCGGCAAGGATTTTCCGGTCAAGATCGTCCAGTTGGGCCGACATTCGCATCCCTCGCTGTTTGGCGGAACCCTGTTCGCCTGCCGCGCCATATTGGAACATTCTTCCTTATTCGCAAGGGCTACTGGCGGGAAAGTGGGAAATTCTTCTATATTACAGACACATTTTCAAGGTGATGCCATGCCGCAGCTTCCCGTCTTTTCCGCCGTCCCTGCCGCTGTCACCTTTGTCGGGGCCGGTCCGGGCGCGGCGCAGCACCTGACGCTGGGGGCCTATCACGCCCTGCAAGGCGCCGGGGTGGTGGTGCATGACCGGCTGGTCGGGGCCGAGGTGCTGGCGCTGATCCCCGCCCATGTCCGGCGCATCGACGTGGGCAAAGAGGGCTTTGGCCCCTCAACCGCGCAAGAGGCGATCAACGCAGTCATCGTGGCCGAGGCGCTGGCCGGTCACCGCGTGGTGCGGCTCAAGGGCGGCGATGTCGGCATCTTCGGCCGGCTGGACGAGGAAATCGAGGCGCTTGAGGCGGCGGGCCTGTCCTTTGCCATCCTGCCCGGGCTGACCTCGGCCTCGGCCGCCGCCGCCGCGATCGGGCAAAGCCTGACCCGGCGCGGGCGCAACACATCGCTGCGCATCGTCACCGGGCACGACATGGCCGGCTTTGCCGAGCAGGACTGGCGCGGCCTTGCCCGGGGCAGCGAGGTGGCGGCGATCTACATGGGCAAGAAATCGGCCCGCTTCGTGCAGGGCCGCCTGATGATGCACGGCGCCGACCCCGCCACGCCCGTCACCGTGGTCGAAAACGTCAGCCGCCCGGACCAGCGCATCCACGCTGGCCGCCTGTCCGGCCTTGCCGAGATCGCCGCGCTGGCGACGGGGCCGGCGGTGATCCTGTTCGGCCTGGCGCCGCGCGCCGCCGCCGCCGCCCTGCCGCACCTGAAAGAGGCCCGCGCATGAGCCGTCCCTTTGTCCCCCGCGTCGTCACCGCCAACCGCCTGCGCGAGGGCGACGTGGTCTATCTGGCCGCCGATGGTCACTGGTCGCCCCACCACCACGAGGCCGAGCTTCTGACCGACGAGGCGACGGCGCAGGACCGGCTGGACCGCGCCATTGCCCAGCGGCTCCTGGTGGTCGGCGCCTATTTGGCCGAGGCGCGCCCCGGCCCGCACGGCCCCGAGCCCACCCATTTCCGCGAAGATTTCCGCCGGCGCGGTCCCTCCAACTACCCTCACGGCAAACAGGCCGATTTCGCGAGCTGACCGATGTATTCCTATTCCGACTTTGACGAGGCCTTTGTCCGCTCGCGCGTGGCCCAGTTCGCGGGCCAGGTGGAACGGCGGCTGGATGGCAGCCTGACCGAAGACGAGTTTCGCCCGCTGCGCCTGATGAACGGGCTCTACTTGCAACTGCATGCCTACATGCTGCGTGTGGCCATTCCCTATGGCACGATCAGCCCCCGCCAGATGCGGCAACTGGCGATGATCGCCGACACCTGGGACAAGGGCTACGGCCATTTCACCACGCGGCAGAACATCCAGTTCAACTGGCCCAAGCTGCCCGACGTGCCCGCCATCCTGTCGGCGCTGGCCGATGTCGAGATGCACGCCATCCAGACCTCGGGCAATTGCGTGCGGAACGTCACCGCCGACCATTTCGCCGGCGCTGCCGCGGATGAGATCGAAGACCCCCGCCCCTATGCCGAGCTCTTGCGCCAATGGTCCACCGACCACCCCGAGTTTCAGTTCCTGCCGCGCAAGTTCAAGATCGCCATCACCGGCGCGCCGAACGACCGCGCCGTCACCCGCGCCCATGACATCGGCCTGCGCATGCACCGCAACGCCGCCGGCGAGCCGGGGTTCGAGGTGATGGTGGGCGGGGGCCTGGGCCGCACGCCGATGATCGGGCGCACGGTGCGCGATTTTCTGCCCGTGGGCGATCTCTTGCCTTATGTCGAGGCGGTGCTGTCGGTCTACAACACGCTTGGACGGCGCGACAACAAGTACAAGGCCCGCATCAAGATCACGGTCCACGAGACCGGGCTTGAGACGATCCGCGAAATGATCGAGTCCCGCTTTGCCGAGCTTCGCCCGCTCTTTGGCGGCAACGACCAGTCCCTGCTGGCCGAGATCCGGGCCGCCTTTGCCCCGCCTGCCTTTCGCGGCGCCGACACCGGCGGCTTTGACGCCTTCTACGCGGCCGATCCGCTGTTCCGCGCCTGGGCCGACACCAACCTGGCCCCGCACCGGCAGCCGGGCTATGCCATCGTCACCGTCTCGATCAAGGCGCATGGCGCGACGCCGGGCGATGCCACGGCAGACCAGATGCGCGCCCTTGCGGACCTTGCCGAGCGCTATGGCCATTCGGACCTGCGCATCAGCCACGAGCAGAACGTGATCCTGCCGCATGTCCACCTGTCGGACCTGCCGGCGGTTCACGCCGCTTTGGTGCAGGCGGGGCTGGGCACGGCCAATGTCGGGCTGATATCCGACATCATCGCCTGCCCGGGAATGGATTACTGCGCCCTGGCCACGGCCCGCTCGATCCCCATCGCGCAGGAAATCGCGCTGCGGTTTCAAGAGCTTGACCTTGAACACGAGGTCGGGCCGATGAAGATCAAGATCTCGGGCTGCATCAATGCCTGCGGGCATCACCATGTCGGGCACATCGGCATTCTCGGGCTCGACCGGGCGGGGGTTGAGAATTACCAGATCACGCTGGGGGGCGATGCGACCGAGGCCGCCGCGATCGGCGAAAAGATGGGCCCCGGCTTTGCCTATGACCAGGTGGTGCCCGCCATCGAGCGGCTGGTGCGGGCCTATCTGTCGCTGCGTCTTGAGCCCGGCGAGACCTTTGTCGCCGCCGTGCGCCGGCTGGGCCTCGACCCCTTTAAGCGGGCGCTTTACGGGGCCGAGGGCGCCTTGGATGCCGCGTGATCTGAACCCCGGCTCCGTGGCCGAGCGGGTGGCGGCGCTGAATGCGCGCTACCGGCACCACTCGGCCACCTCGGTGCTGGAACTGGCGCTGCGCGACCGCGATCTGGGGCGCGTGGCGCTGGTGTCATCCTTTGGCGCCGAATCGGTGGTGCTCTTGCACCTCGTCTCGGTCATCGCGCCGGAAACGCCGGTCCTGTTCATCGACACGCGGATGCTGTTCGCCGAGACGCTGGATTATCAGCGCGAGGTCGCGGAAAAGCTGCATCTGTGCGACATCCGCACCATCCGCGCCGCCCAGCCGCGCGTGGCCTTCGAGGACCCGGACGGCACGCTGCACCAGTACTCGACCGACGCCTGCTGCGCGGTGCGCAAGGTCGAGCCGCTGGAACGCGCCGTGGGCGAATTCGACGGCTGGATCACCGGGCGCAAGCGCTATCAGGGCGCGACGCGGCAGGCGGTGGAGTTCTTCGAGGCCGAGGGCGCGGCGCGCATCAAGGTCAACCCGCTGGCCCATTGGGGCCGCGAGGATCTTGAGGATTACATGGTCAACAACCGCCTGCCGCGCCATCCGCTGGTCGCCCGGGGCTATCCCTCCATCGGGTGCGCGCCGTGCACGACTCCTGTGGCGCAGGGTGAAGATTCCCGCGCAGGCCGCTGGCGCAACACGCAAAAGACAGAATGCGGCATCCATTTCATCAACGGCCGCGCCATCCCCGCGACACAGGAGACAGCCACATGAGCGTTCTGGTGACCGATCAGGGCTTTGCCGCCCCCGCCCCCGTCCACGCCGTGCCGCTGGCAGAGATTGCCGCGCATCGGAGCGCGCTCGACCTGGCCCATACCGACGATCCGGCGCCGGTTCGGCCGTATCTGGCCGACCTGCGCCTGATCCGCATCGCCTTTCCCGCCTTCAACGACGGGCGTGCCTTTACGCTGGCGCGCCGGCTGCGGATGATGGGCTATGCGGGCGAGCTTCGCGCCCTGGGCCCGGTGATCGCCGACCAGTATGCCATGGCGCGGCGCGTCGGCTTTGACTCGGTCGAGATCCCCGACGATCTGGCGGCGCGTCAGGGCCAGGAGCAATGGACTTTCCGCGCCAACTGGCAGAGCCACGACTATCAGTCGCGGCTGAAAGCCTAGACCCACGCCCTTTTTCCCCGTAGGTCGGGCGAAAGCCCGACATTCGTTTGCCGGGAGTTGGGCTGCCGCCCGACCTACGGCCCTTATCCAAGCGCAAAGACCTGCCCCATGCCCGATACCGCGAAACCCCACCTGCCCGACGCCCAGACCGTGACCGCCGTCCGCCACTGGACGGACCGGCTGTTTTCGTTCCGCGTGACGCGGCCGCGCAGCTTGCGTTTCCGCTCGGGCGAGTTCGTGATGATCGGCCTGCTGGGCGACAACGGCAAGCCGCTTTTGCGCGCTTATTCCATCGCCTCCCCCGCCTGGGATGACGAGCTGGAGTTCTACTCGATCAAGGTTCCGGATGGCCCGCTGACCTCGAAACTTCAGCACATCCGGATCGGGGACGAGATCATCCTGCGCCCCAAGCCGGTGGGCACGCTGGTGCATGACGCGCTTTTGCCCGGCAGCCGCCTGTGGTTCCTGGCCACCGGCACCGGATTTGCCCCCTTTGCCAGCCTGCTGCGCGAGCCCGAGACCTATGAAAAATACGGCCAGGTCATCATGATGCACACCTGCCGCGAGGTGGCGGAGCTGGAGTATGGCCGCCAGTTGGTCGAAGGCCTCGCGGACGATCCGTTGATCGGCGAGATGGTGGCGGGCAAGCTGCATTATTACCCGACCACCACCCGCGAAGCCTTTCGCACCATGGGCCGCATCACCGACAATCTGACCTCGGGCAAGGTGTTTGCCGACCTGGGCCTTGCCCCGATGGACCCCGAGGAAGACCGCGCCATGGTCTGCGGCTCGCTGGCCTTCAACCATGACGTCAAGGCCGTGCTGGAAAGGTTCGGCCTGAACGAAGGCGCCAATTCCGATCCGCAGGAATTCGTGGTGGAAAAGGCCTTTGTCGGCGAGGGGATCTGATCCCATTCTGCCCGGGAATGAGAAAAGGCCGCGCGGGTTTCCCCGCGCGGCCCCCTTGCGCCTGGGCGCGGTCTTACAGGCCGAGCGCGGCCTTGACGGCGGCGACGGCGCCGGCGACGGCGGCCGGGTTGGTGGCGGCGGCGTCGACGCCGGCCTTGAGCGTGGCCTTGGCCGCGTCATCAAGCGCCGAAGCGGCGATCAGCGCGTTGACCTTGGCGGCGTCGAACATGGCCGGATCGAGCGTGGCCAGAGCCTCGGCGGCGGCGGCAGCGGCGGCCTCGGCAGCGGCGGCTTCGGCGGCGGCAGCGGCGGCGGCCTCTTCGGCGGCCTTGGCGGCGGCCTCTTCAGCGGCCTTGGCGGCGGCGGCAGCGGCCTCTTCGGCGGCCAGGGCAGCGGCGGCGGCGGCCTCCTGGGCCGGCTTGTAGCTGAACTGGTAATAGCCGCCGGCCACGGCCAGGACGACGACGAGTCCGATGATGGCGTTTCTGTTCATGTCTGGGACCTCCAATTGCTCGAAACGAGCGGTTCGATGGCGCGGCCTATGACAGTTTCCCGGCAAAAGTAAAAGGGCCCATGCAAAAAGATGCCCGGCGGCCCCTGGCGCTTGCCAACCCATGCCATCTGGGAGGTATCGGGTTGAAGATCAAGGCTCATGCCGCTATCTTGCGCGCAGAATTCAACAACCAAAGGACAACCACCCTGGCACGCCGCCCCCACAATGCCCCGCCGCAACGCGAAACCGGCCCACGCATCAACGATCGCATCCGCTCGCCCGAAATCCGACTGATCGGCGCCGATGGCGAAAATGTCGGCGTGGTCAGCCCGTCGCGGGCGCTGGCGATGGCCGAAGAGGCCGGGCTGGATCTGGTCGAGATCTCGCCCAACGCCGAGCCGCCGGTCTGCAAGATCATGGACTTCGGCAAGTTCAAGTACGAACAGCAGAAGCGCGAGGCCGAGGCGCGGCGCAAGCAGCACATCATCGAGATCAAGGAAATCAAGTTCCGCCCCGGAACCGATATCCATGACTATCAGGTCAAGATGCGCTCGGTGCTCAAGTTCCTCGAAGAGGGCGACAAGGTAAAGGTGACCCTGCGCTTTCGCGGCCGCGAACTGGCGCACCAGGAGCTGGGGCTTGAGCTTTTGAACCGCGTGCAGGCCGATGTGGGCGACGCCGGCAAGGTCGAATCCATGCCGCGGCTCGAAGGCAAGCAGATGGTGATGATGATCGGCCCCAAGTAGGGCGGCCCGCCGACCGTGGAAAAGGGGGCCTTTCGGCCCCCTTTTGCATTTCGGACCCGGCTCAGCCGCCGCGCACCTTCAGCAGCGGCGAGATGATGCGCACCACGGCGCGGCGGTTGGCGCGTTCGTCCTCCTGGGTGTCGATCTTCAACTCCGTCTCGCCATAGCCCTGCACCACCAGGTTCTCGGGCGGCACGCCGTAGAACTCGGTCAGGGCCCGCGCCACGGATTCGGCGCGGCGGTCCGAGAGGGCCAGGTTGGCAGGGTCGCGGCCGACCGCGTCGGTATGGCCCTCGATCAGAAAGATCTCGGCCGGGTTCTCCTCGATCAGCGCCGCCATCAGCCGGCCAAGCTGTTGCAGCTTTCTCGCCTCGGATTTCCGGATCGCCGCCGAGCCGGAATCAAAGGTGACGTTGCCGACATCGATCGTCGGAGCCAGGTCGCGCACGCGGCGGTTCTCGCGGATCTGGCGCAGGCTGAAGGCATGGGCATAGTCCGCCCGCTCGATGGCGTCGAGTTCGTCCCAGATTTCCTCAAGCGTGGCATCCGCGTCCAGCGTCAGGGCGCCGTCGGCGGGGGGCAGGTCGTCGACCCGGATCGGATCCTCGGGGCCCAGATCGTCGATCAGCGGGGTCAGGATGCCATAGCGGTCATAGCTGCTGCGGTGCAGCACCCGGCCCGAGGCATCGCGGATGGTCACGATCTGCGTGCCGTCCTCGCGCACCGTCACCGTCCGGCTGGAGCCGTCGGCAAAGGTTTCGGTCCGCACGGTCGCGCCGGGCTGGCGCAGCAGGGCGTTGTCGTCCTTGTAGACGCTGTAATTGCCATCCGCGTCGCGCACCACCACGCGGTCGC
This sequence comes from Paracoccaceae bacterium, assembly GCA_052387855.1. Taxonomy (GTDB): domain Bacteria; phylum Pseudomonadota; class Alphaproteobacteria; order Rhodobacterales; family Rhodobacteraceae; genus CAIYZT01. The sequence goes on along the minus strand of JBQTIT010000002.1, from coordinate 47,642 downwards.
CGGTGTTTTCGACCACCTCGCGGTCATCGTCCAGCAGCGCACCGATCACCAGCGTGCCCAGAATGACAAGGCCCGCGGCCTCAAGCGCCGTCAGTCCCGATTTCTGACCCGGGGCGACTTCGGTCGGCGCTTCGTCGAATTCCTCGGTGGACGAGCGGGTGTCCGCCTCGGTCAGGACCTCTTCGGTGACGACGGCGCCGTCGGCCACCTCGGTTTCCAGCGGCGCAAGGTCGGTCTCCACGCCGTCGGCCACGCCGGCGGCGGCCTCGATGGTAGAGGGGTCGATCGTCTCGGGGCTGGCGATGACCTCGGCCAGCGCCTCGACCTCGGCGGCGTCGGGCTGGACGGCCTCGACCGGGGTCAGAAGGGCGAGCATCTTTTCGGCGTTGATCTGGCAATCCTCGGCCAGCGCCGAATCGGTGCAGAGCGCGCCCTCGGGGCAGTCCATGGCCGGATCGGGCAGGCACAGGACCGGCTGATCGGCCACCATGACCTCGAAGGGGTCAAAGGCAAGCGGAGCGCTCTCGTCAAGGGCGGCTTCGTCGGGAGCGGGCTCGGACAGATCGGCGGCTTCTTCGACAATCGGGGCTTCTTCCACCACCGGCGCCTCTTCCACAACCGGGGCCTCTTCCGCAACCGGGGCCTCTTCCGCAACCGGGGCTTCTTGGACCACCGGGGCTTCTTCGACCACCGGGGCCTCTTCTACAACCGGCGCCTCTTCTACAACCGGGGCCTCTTCGACCACCGGGGCCTCTTCGACCACCGGGGCCTCTTCAACCTCCGGCGCCTCTTCGACCATCGGCGCCTCTTCCACCGCCGGCGCCTCTTCCACCGCCGGGGCCTCTTCCTCAACCAGGGCTTCCGAAAGGGCCGGCGCCGCACCGGCGGCAAGCTCCGCCAGGAACATCGCCGCCCGCTCCTCGCAATTCTCGGGGTTCTTGACCACGATGCACAGCGCGCCCTCGGGGCATTCGATCCGCTTGTTCGGCAGGCACCAGACCAGTTGTCCGTCGATCAGCGCCGAGGGGTAGTCCTGCGCCACAAGCGCGGTGCCGGGCCCCGACAGGGCCAGCGCCAGCGTCAGGGTGGAAGAGATGAGCCGTTTCATGTCGATCCTTGCAAGTACCGATGGGGCGCCGGCGACAGGGCGCCAGCCTGCCCCCGTTGAAGCGCATTCTGCGCTGATATGCGATAGCAACCGCGCCGCGACCGACCGCTTGCGGCAGGAATGGTCCGAAAGCGGCGTTGGACCCGCGCCGCGCGTCATGCTAATCGGACCCATGCGCGCCGTCATCGTGACATCGGTCAAGAACGAAGGGGCCTTCCTGCTGGAATGGCTCGCCCATCACCGCCGGGTGGGGTTCCACGATTTCCTTGTCTTTTCCAACGATTGCGCGGACGGAACCGACGCGATGCTGGACCGGCTGCAAGCGATGGGCTGGCTGACCCATCTGCGAAACCCCGGCCCGCACCCCAAGGGCCCGCAATGGTCGGCGCTGAAGGCGGCCGAGGGGCAGCCGGGGCTGCGCGCGGCCGACTGGCTGCTCTTTTGCGACGTCGACGAATTCGTCAACATCCATGTCGGCGCGCGCGATCTGGCCGCGCTGCTTGCGGCGCTGCCGCAGGCCGATGCGATCGCGCTGACCTGGCGGCTCTTTGGCAACGCGGGTGCGGTGGCCTACGAGGATCGCCTCGTCAGCCGCACCTTCACTCTTGCCGCGCCCGCCACGCTGGGTTGGCCCTGGCGGGCGCAGATGTACAAGACCCTCTTTCGCAACGACGGCAGCTTTGGCCGGTTGGGCGTGCACCGCCCGCGCGACCCGCGCCGTGATCCCGCGCCGCGCTGGTTCGACGGGTCGGGCCGCAATGTCAGCGAAACCCTGGCGCCGGGGCGGCTTTATTCCGATTACCGGCAGGACAATTACGCGCTGGCGCAGCTCAATCATTACCCGCTGGGCTGGATGGAAAGCTACCTGATCAAGGCCGACCGGGGCCGCGCCAACCGCGAGGCTTCGGCCTTTGATCTGGGCTACTGGGTCGAGCGGAACCTTTGCGAGGTCGAGGACCGCAGCATCTTCGGCATCGACAGCAGCGCGATCCTGGCGGGGCTGCACGAGGATCCGGCGCTGGCCGCGCTGCACCGGGCTGCGGTCGCCTGGCGGCGGGCGCGCTTTGCCGAGCTGATGCAGCAAGAGGCCTGGCGCGGTCTTTTCGGCCGGCTCCTGATGCTGCCCCCCAGCCGCGCCCTGACGCCCGAGCAGGCCGCACGTTTGCACCGCCCCGCGCCGGGGTGACCGGCGGTGCCATGGACAGTGCGTTTCCGCCCGTCCCGCCGCGGGGGCGAGGAATCTTGTTGAAATCTTCGGATATCGGCGCGCAAAGTCTGCGCGTGACCCTGAGTAATCCTTGCCATGTCCCTTTCCCCGCCGCTGCCGCCGTCCACTTCTTTGCCCGAACCGGGGTTCTCTGCCGATGCGGACCGCCTGGGCCGCATCCGGCGCGCCGCCGAGGATGAGGATGGCACCCTGACCCCGCTTGGCGCCCGCCACTGGTCGCTTTTCATCGAGGCCGGCGCGCAGCTTCTGGTGACCTTCGACACCGTCGCGGACGCCGCCGCGCGCGAGGACGGCCTGCCCCGCCTGCAGGACTTCGCCGCGCTGATGGGCTGGTCCTATCTGTGCATCCTGGCCGAGGGCGAGACCTGGTTTCGCGATCCCGCCGTCTATGGCCATTTTGACGCCCTGGTGATGGAGGGGCGGCTTGACGGGTTCGAGCAGGTCCTGTTCTACGGCGCCGGCATGACCGGCCACGCGGCGGCGGCCTTTTCGGTCGCGGCGCCCGGGGCCACGCTGGTCGCCGTCGCGCCCCGCGCCAGCATGGCCCCCGCCGCCGCCCCGTTCGAGACGCGCGAGCGCGGCGCGCGGCGGCTTGACTTCACCAGCCGCTACGGCTTTGCCCCCGACATGGTGCGCGGCGCCGGCGCGGTCTGGATCCTGCGCGATCCGCTGCATCCGCTGGACGCCGCCCAGGCCGCGTTGTTTCGCGGCGGGCATGTGCAGGTGCTGAACCTGCGCCATACCGGCGCGCGGGCTGAGCAGACGCTGCTCGATCTTGACCTCTTGCCGCAAATCCTGTCCGCCGCGATGAAGGGCACCATGGACGCGGCGCTGCTGGCCCGGCTCTGGCGGGCGCGGCGCAATCATGCCGGCTATCTCAAGGCGCTGTTGCTGGCCAACCAGGACCCCCGCCACGAAAGGCGCGCCCATGCGATCTGCGCCAACGTGACCAGGCGGACCGACTCCCCCGCCTTTCGCCGCCGGCTTGAGGCGCTTGAAGCCGAGCGCGCCGCCCATCCGGCCTAGGGGCGGCGCCAACCGGCCGCCGGCGCGCCAAACCCACTGGAAAGCGCCCGGCTTTTGCGCTAGCCCGTGGCCATGACCCAAAGCCTCACCCTGCGCCGTCCCGACGACTGGCACCTGCACCTGCGCGACGGCGCCGTGCTGCGCGCGGTCCTGCCCGAAACCACCCGCCACTTTGCCCGCGCCATCGTGATGCCCAATCTGGTGCCCCCCGTGGTCACCGCCGCCGACGCGCTGGCCTACCGCGCGCGCATCCTGGCCGCCCTGCCCGACGGCGCGGCGTTCGAGCCGCTGATGACGCTCTACCTGACCGAAGACACCGACCCGGCCGATGTCGTGGCCGCCGCGCAGAGCGGGCTGGTCCAGGCGGTCAAGCTTTACCCGGCCGGGGCCACCACCAACAGCCATGGCGGCGTGCGCGACCTCGCCCGCGTGATGAAGGTGCTTGAGGCGATGGCAAAGGTCGGCCTGCCGCTGTGCACCCATGGCGAGGTCACCACGCCCGAGGTCGACATCTTTGACCGCGAGGCGGTCTTTATCGACACCGTGCTTGACCCGCTGCGCCGCGCCGTTCCCGGCCTGCGCGTGGTGATGGAGCATATCACCACGGCCGAGGGTGCCGCCTATGCCGCCCAGGGCGGGCCCGATCTGGCCGCCACGATCACGACGCATCATCTGGTGATCAACCGCAACCACCTGCTGGTCGGCGGCATCCGCCCGCATTACTACTGCCTGCCCGTCGCCAAGCGCGAAAGCCATCGCCAGGCGCTGCGCCGCGCGGCGACCTCGGGCGCGGCCTGCTACTTTCTGGGCACCGATTCGGCGCCCCATGTCGATAGGCTGAAAGAGTCCGCCTGCGGCTGCGCCGGCTGTTTCACCGCCACCAACACCATGCCGATCCTTGCCCATGTCTTCGAAGAGTTGGGCGCGCTGGACAGGCTGGAATCCTTTGTCGCGCTGAACGGTCCGGCCTTTTACCGCCTGCCGGCGAACGAGACCCGCATCACGCTGACCCGCCAGCCCGCCGCTCAGGTCTTTGCCGGCAAGATCGAGACCGAGGCCGGCCCCGTCACCGTCTTTGATCCCGGCTTTGATCTGCACTGGCGCGTCGAGCCCTGACGCCGCGCCGACCCGCCGGCCAAGCCCCCTGCCCGATCCAACAGGACCCCCATGATCCCCACCGCCTTTCCCCCCGCCGCCGAAATCGCCCGCCTGACCGCCCGCGCGCTCCTGGAGATCAAGGCCGTGCATTTCAACGCCGCGACCCCCTTCACGCTTGCCTCCGGCCTGCCCTCGCCGACTTATATCGACTGCCGCAAGCTGATCTCCTACCCGCGCATCCGCGCGGCGCTGATGGATTTCCTGGCCGTGACCGTGATGCGCGACGCCGGGTTCGAGGCTTTTGACAACGTCGCGGGCGGCGAGACCGCCGGCATCCCCTTTGCCGCCCTGATGGCCGAACGCCTGGCCCTGCCGATGACCTATGTCCGCAAGAAGCCCAAGGGATACGGCCGCAATGCCCGCATCGAGGGCGTGATGACCGAAGGCCAGCGCGTGCTGCTGGTCGAGGATCTGACCACCGACGGCGGATCGAAGCTGTCCTTTGTCGAGGCGATCCGCGACACCGGCGCGCGTTGCGCCGATACGGCGGTGATCTTTTACTACGGCATCTTTCCCGAAACCGAACAGCGCCTCGCGGATCACGGCATCCGCCTGCATCACCTGTGCACCTGGTGGGACGTGCTGGCCGAGGCCCGCGCCTCGGCCGCCTTCGATGCCGACACCCTGGCCGAGGTGGAGGCCTTCCTGCGCGATCCGCGCGCCTGGCAGGCGGCGCGCCAAGGCCTCTGAGGCGGCCCGCGCGATTCCTGTGGGCAAAGCTCCGGACAATCTGTGGAGGATTTCCGCCTGCGAATCGCGCCCGGCTTGATCTAATCCGACCTGGCCGCAAAATGTGGTATGATGGGCGCAGGCGCATACCAACTGGGCCCGAAGAATCGGGACTTATCCCCTGATTTGTTCAGATTGCCTTGGGCCGTGTCCTGCGCCTAACGAAGGGGCGGGCATCGGGGTGAAGACATGAACGAAGTTGCGACGATCCGGCAGATTCTGCCGACCCCCGCCGGTGACGCGACCGAAGCGCTGCCCCACAACATCGAGGCCGAGCAGCAGCTTCTGGGCGCGATCCTGACCAACAACGACGTCTATGACCGCATCTCCGCCCTGGTGAAGCCCGAGCATTTCTTCGACCCCGTGCACCAGCGCATCTTTGAGCGCGCCGCCGCGCGGATCCAGAAGAACGCCCTGGCCAGCCCGGTGACGATGAAACCCTTTTTCGAGGATGACGAGGGGCTCAAGGAACTGGGCGGCGCGCCCTATCTGGTCCGCCTTGCCGGCGCCGCGATCTCGGCCTTTGCCGCGCGGGACTACGCCCAGATGATCTATGACCTGGCCATGCGCCGCGAGTTGATCTCGCTCGGCCGCGACATCTCGGCGCGCGCCGCCAAGGTCGAGGTCACCTCCGAGCCGCGCGAGCAGATCATCGAGGCCGAGCAGCGGCTTTACAAGCTGGGCGAGCAGGGCGTGGCCGAGCGCGGCTTTCAGAGCTTTCTCAAGGCGGTCACCGACGCGGTGAACGTCGCCAACGCCGCCTATCAGCGCGACGGCGGTCTGGCCGGCATCTCGACCGGCCTCGTCGACCTCGACAAGAAACTGGGCGGGCTGCACCCCTCTGACCTTCTGATCCTCGCCGGGCGCCCCTCGATGGGCAAGACCTCGCTGGCCACCAACATCGCGTTCAACATCGCCAAGGCCTACCGGCGCGGACGGTTGCCCGACGGCAGCGAGGGCGCGGTCGAGGGCGGTGTCGTCGGCTTCTTCTCGCTCGAGATGTCGGCCGAACAGCTTGCCGCGCGCGTCCTGTCCGAGGCCTCCGAGGTCCCCTCCGAACAGATCCGCCGCGGCGACATGACCGAGGCGGAATTCCGCCGCTTCGTCGAGGCGGCCAAGGCGCTGGAATCCTGCCCGCTCTACATCGACGACACCCCGGCCCTGCCGATCTCGCAGCTTGCCGCCCGGGCCCGGCGCCTGAAACGCACCCATGGGCTTGACGTGCTGATGGTCGACTACCTTCAGCTTCTCAAGGGCACCGCCAAGGACAACCGCGTGCAAGAGGTCTCCGAGATCACCCAGGCGCTGAAGGCCATCGCCAAGGAGCTGAACATCCCGGTCGTCGCCCTCTCGCAGCTTTCGCGCCAGGTCGAGAACCGCGACGACAAGCGCCCGCTGCTTTCCGATCTGCGCGAAAGCGGCTCGATCGAGCAGGATGCCGATGTGGTCATGTTCGTCTACCGGGATGAATACTACAAGGAACGCGAAAAGCCCGGCGATCACGAGCTGGACAAGATGGCCCAGTGGCAAGCGGTGATGGAGCAGGTCCACGGCAAGGCCGAGGTGATCATCGGCAAGCAGCGCCACGGGCCCATCGGCCATGTCGAGCTGTCGTTCGAGGGCAGGTTCACCCGCTTTGGCAACCTCGCCAAGCCCTGGCAGGGCAATGGCAACGACCGCATCTGACCCCATTCACTTTGGAAAAATACCCTCCGGGGAGGCGCCCTTGGCACAAGGGCGCCCGGGGGTGGAAAACCCCCGCCTTCGCTGCCTCAGCCCCTGGCGATCCGCGCCAGAACCGATGCCGCCGCGCGCAGGCCCGGCGCCTCGCCGCCGCGCCCCAGGCTCTGCATGGTCAGCGCCATCGCGGCCCTTTGCGCCCCCGGCTCCGCCAGCGCCGCCTCCAGCGCCGCTGCGATCGGGGCGGGCCGGCACGCGGGGCCCAGGAATTCCGGCACGGTCCGGCTGCCCGAGACCAGATTGACCAGCGTCACCGTATCGACCAGCGCCGCGCGGCGCATCGCCCCGAAGGTGATCGGGTTCATCCTGTAGGCCACCACCATCGGGCAGGCATTCGCCGCCAGCTCCAGCGACACCGTCCCCGAGGCCGCCAGCGCCACGTCGGCGCCGGCAAAGGCATCGGCCTTGCGCGCGGGGTCAAGGATGATCTCGGGGGGCACCGTCCAGTCGGCGGTCAGGCGTCGCAGGCGCCCCTCAAGCCCCGGCAGGGTGGGCAGGGCCACGCGCAGACCCGGATGCCGCTGCGCCAACAGGCCCAGGGCCTGCCCAAAGACCGGCGCCAGCCGGTCAACCTCGCCCTTGCGAGAGCCCGGCAGCGCCAGCACCAGCGGGCGCGCTCCCGCCATCGCCGCCGGATCGCCGAGCGGTTCGGCCACCACCGGGTGGCCCACGAAATCCGCCGTCATTCCCGCCGCCGTCATCAGCGGCGGCTCAAACGGCAGCAGCGTCAGCACATGGTCGATGACCCGCGCCATCCTGGCCGCCCGCCCCGGCCGCCAGGCCCAGACCGAGGGCGCGACATAGTGGATGGTCCGCAGCTCCGGCCGCGCCGCCTTGACCTGCCCCGCCAGGCGCAGGCAGAAATCGGGGCTGTCGATGGTGATCAGCGCATCGGGCGGCGCGGCCAGCACCGCCGCCGCCGTCTGCCGGATGCGCCGTTTCAGCGCCAGGACCTTGGGCAGCACCTCGACCAGGCCCATGACCGACAGCTCGTCCATCGGGAAAAGGCTGTCCATCCCCTCGGCCTGCATCATCGGCCCGCCGACGCCCGCGAACCGCACGCCGGGGCAAAGCGCCTTGAGCCCGGCCATCAGCGCCGCGCCCAGACGGTCGCCCGAGGGCTCGCCCGCGACAAGAAAAAGGCTCAGCGGGCCCACAGGAACAGGCCCCGCTCGGCCGCCTGCGCCCGCATCCGGGGCAGATCGAGGCAGATGACCCCGCCGGCCTGAAACGCGATGCCGCCAAGGCCGGCCTCGGCAACATGGGTCAGCGTCGCCGGGCCGATCACCGGCAGATCGACGCGCAGGTCCTGCCCGGGCTTGGCGGCTTTGTACAAAAGCCCCCGGCCCCGCGCCGGATCGGGGCGCAGCGGCCCCAGCGCGGCGACGGCGGCCAGCATGGCGTCGGTCCCGGCCAGGGTCTCGGCCCCCAGGCACAGGTCCTGCGCCACAACGCAGCCCTGCCCCACGTCCAGCGCGCCCAGCGCCGCCGCGATTTCGGCAGCGCGCGCCGCGTCGGCCTGGTCCTGCGCGCCCGGCGCACCCGCCAACACCCCCGCGCCCGGAACCAGATGCGGCGCGATCTCGGCCGCGCCGACCACGACAAGCCCCGCCTCTTCAAAGATCGCGATCACCGCGCGCAAAGTGGCATCGTCGCCCCCCTGCATCGCCGACAAGAGGCGCGGCACCATCTGCGCCGTCGCCGCATCGAACAGCGCCGGGTCCAGCCGGGGCCGCCGCACCGCGCCGGCAAAGGCGACACGGGTCACGCCCTGGTCGTCAAGGGCGCGCAGAAAGGGGGCCAGACGCTCGATCCGGAACACCAGGTCGGGGACCAGACCGGCGGGCAGAAAGCCATCCATCGCGCAGACCAGCGGCGGCTCTGTCATCGCCGCCGCCAGCGCGCCAGGCAGATCGCCAGCGCCCGCGATCAGCGCCGTGCGGCTCATTTCGGCGTCAGGAAAGAGCGGTCGGACGAGGCGAGGATGAATCCTGTCACCTCGCGCACCAACGGGCTGGTCGCGGTCTCGGCCAGGGCGCGGGCCCGGTCAAGGAACGCGCCCTCGCCCGACCGCAGCGCCTCATAGGCCGCGCGCAGGGCCGCGATTTCGCCCCGGTCCACCCCGCGCCGTTTCAGCCCGACCAGGTTCAGCCCCTCAAGCTCGCCGCGCGGCGCCTGCACCAGGCCATGCGGGATCACGTCATTGGTGACCATGGTCAGCGCCCCGATGATCGCACCCTTGCCGACGCGCACCCATTGGTGGATGCCCGAGAGCCCGCCGATGATCACGTCATCGCCGATCTGGCAATGCCCGGCGATGGCGACCTGATTGGCCAGGATCACCCGGTCGCCCACCTGCGCGTCGTGCCCGACATGGGCGCCGGTCATCAAGAGGCAGTCATCCCCCACCCGCGTGATGCCGCCGCCGCCCGCCGTGCCGGTGTTCAGCGTCGCGCCCTCGCGGATGCGGCAGCGCGCGCCGACGGTCAGCCGCGTGCGCTCGCCCTGGTACTTCAGGTCCTGCGGCACCTCGCCGACCACCGCAAAGGGAAAGATCACCGAGCCGGCGCCAACCTCGGTCCAGCCGGTGACCACGGCATGGGACTTGACCTCGACCCCCTCGTGCAGGACCACCTCCGGCCCGATCACGGCAAAGGGGCCGACGCGGACCCCCGCGCCGATCCTGGCACCCTCGTCGATCATCGCCGAAGGGTGGATGAGGGCACTGGCGCTGACCTGCATCCCTCAGGCCTTTGGCAGGTCGAACATGGCGGTAAAGGTGGCCTCGCAGGCAAGCTCGCCCCCGACCGTAGCCCGCCCCTCGAACTTCCAGACCTTGCCGCCCCCGCGCAGCGCCTTGACGTGCAGTTCCATCACATCGCCCGGAACCACCTTGCGGCGGAACTTGACCCCGTCCACACCCATGAAGAAGACCTTGGCGTTCTTGTCCACCAGGTCCATCGACAACCCGACCAGAATGCCCGAGGTCTGCGCCATCGCCTCGACGATCATCACGCCGGGAAAGATCGGCATGCCCGGGAAATGCCCCTGGAACTGCGGCTCGTTGAAAGTGACGTTCTTGACCCCGATGCAGTGATCGTTCGGAACGATGTCATAGACCTTGTCGACCAGCAAAAACGGATAGCGGTGCGGAATGATCCGCATGATCAGGTCCAGATCGGCGGTCAGGGGTGCGTTCTGGTCGGCGGTCAGGGTGGGGGAAGCTTGATCGTTCATGTCCTCTCCGGGCGGCGGGCTGCGGGCCCGTGCCCGGGCCTCTTGGACCTGACTAACAAGTCAGGCGCCCCGAAACAAGGCAGCAAGCACATGCGGCGCGGCGCGGCGCGGCGGGGGGGGCGGCCGGTCAGGGCGCCGGCGCGGCGGGGGCGGCGGTTGCGGCCGGATCGGGGGCCGCTTCGCCGGCGGGCTGCTCCAGCGCATCCAGCCGCCGGATCGCCTCGTCCGTGATGTCGATGCCGGCAAAGGACAACAGCACCGCCTTGTCGTCCAGGATCACAGCCGCGCCAAGCTGCTGCATGATCTCGCCCAGCACCGGCACCAGCGCCTGAAAGAACTTCTGCCGCTCGGCATCGCGCCGCTGCTCCAGCGCGCGGGCCTTTGAAAGCTGCGCCTCGCGCAGCGCCACCGTCCTGGCGTTGAAATCCTCGGCCAGGGCCTGGAACTCGGACACGCCCAGCGACGGGCGGCGCGTGGTCAGGGCGCGCTCTTCGGCCTCAAGCTCGGCCTCGATCTTGCGGTTCTCGGCCGCGAGCGCCTCGTTTTCGGCCTGGAACTGCGCCTCGATCCGCGCGCCGGACAGGCTCTGGCGATAGACCCGCTCCTTGTCCAGAGTCAGCAGGCTGAGCGCCGGCTGCAACGGCTGCGACAGCTCCTGCGCCACGGCGGCGGCGGGAAAGAGCGCCAGGCCGATCGCCAAGGCTGCCGCCAGACGCCGCATCAGAACTTGGTCGAGATGGTGAATTCAAAGGTCTGCTCGCGGTCGTAGTCCTCCTTGACCAGGGCGCGGCTGAAGTTGAAGCGCAGCGGCCCCAGCGGGGTGGACCAGAACAGTGTCAGACCTGCCACCGCGCGCGGATGCAGGGCATCGTCGACCGGGCCGCCGGTGCCGGCGGTGTCGCCCAGCGCCCAGACCGAGCCGACATCCAGAAAGGCACCGCCGGTCATGCCGTATTCCTCGGGCAGGCCCAGCGGGAAGTCGGCCTCAAGCCGCGCCACGGCGAACATGTTGCCGCCCAGCGCATCCTCGTTGCCGGCGGTCAGATCGCGCGGGCCGATGCCGTTCGGCTCGAACCCACGGATCTTGCCGCGCCCGAAATAGCGCTCGGTCGCGCGTGGAACGTAGCCGCCAAAGCCGGTCACGACGCCCCCTTCGGCGATGGCGCGCAACGTGACCTCGCCCGCGAACACCTGCGTTTCGGCCAGGGCCAGGAGGGTCGATTCAACATAGCCCTCGCTGCCGCCGGCGCTGGCCACATCCTGCCCGAAGCGGAACAGGAACCGGGTGTCCGGATCAAGCCCGCCATAGCTGGTGTCAAAGCTGTAGCTGTAGCCGGCGCTGCCGGTGTTCAGCAGCCCCTCCTCGCGCAAGAGGATCTCGGACGAGCCGGGGTTGGATTCGTCGACATCGGTGGTCAGCGGATCGTCCAGGGCCACCGTGGCCACATCCAGAATCCCGTCGCGCCTGGCGCCAAGGCGCAGCTCGACCCGCGAGCTGCGCGTCAGGGGAAAATCAAGCGCCGGGGTGAGCAGGATCTCTTCGATGTCGTAACTGGCAAAATCGCTGTCAGAGGTGCGATAGGCGCCAGAGAGCTTCAGCTTCAGATCGCGCCCCAGCAGGGCCGGCTCGACAAAGGAAAAAGAGCTGTCCCGCGTGCTGGTTCCGGACTGGAACACCAGCGAAAGCTGCTGGCCGCGCCCCAGGAAATTGGTCTCGCCATAAGAGACGTTGAACCCCAGGCCGTTGTCGGTGCCATAGGTCGCGCCAAAGCTGATCGAGCCGGTCGGCCGTTCCAGCACATCGACGTTGACCACCACCTGATCGGGGCCGGCGCCCGGTTCCGCCTCGATCCGCGCATCCTCGAAAAAGCCCAGGGCGCGGATGCGCTCGGCCGCCTGGCGGATCTCGCGCGGGTTGAAGGGGTCGCCCTCGACGGTGCGGAACTGGCGCCGCACGACCTGGTCCAGCGTCGTGGTGTTGCCCTCGATGTCGATGCGCTCGACGAAAACCCGCTCGCCCCGCACCAGGGCAAAGGTCACATCGACCGTTCCGGCCAGATCGTTGCGCTCGATCCTCGGCTCCACCCGGACAAAGTTCTGCCCGTTCTGGATCGCCAGCGTTTCCATCCGCGCGATGTTGGTCTCGATCACCTGCGGCGAATAGGTGACGCCGCTGCGCAGCTTGCGCACCGCATCAAAGGCCGCCACGTCCAGCCCCTCGATTTCCGAGATGGTCTGAACCTCGCCCACGGTAAAGCTGCGGCCCTCTTGCAGGGTGAAGGCGACAAAGGTCGCATCGCGCTCGCGGCTGACTTCGGCGCTGGCGTCGAGCACCTGGAAATCGATGTAGCCGCGCGAAAGGTAGAAGTCGCGCAAGAGCTGCTTGTCCAGCTCGATCCGCTCGGGCAGGTAGGTGTCGCGCTGGATCAGCGTGCGCAAAAGGCCGGCCTGCTTGGTTTCAAGCACCTGGCGCAGGCGCCGGTCGGAAAAGGCGCGGTTGCCGACAAAGGACAGACGCTCGATCTCGACGACCTTGCCCTCGGCGATCTCAAAGACCAGATCGACCCGGTTGTCGTCGCGGCGGATGATCCGGGGCTCGACCGTGGCGGCGATGCGGCCGCGCGCACGGTAGAGCTCGGTCAGGGTCTCGGCATCGGCCTCCGCCTGGGCAGGCGAATAGACCAGGCGCGACTTTGACACGATTGCCTCGGCCAGCGCTTCGTCCTTGAGCCGCTCGTTGCCCTCGAAATCCACCACGTTCAGCATGGGGAATTCCTGCACGCGGATCAGCAGCCTGCCGCCCTGGGGCACCAGTTCGACCGTCTCGAACAGGCCGGCCGCGACCAGACGCTGATAGGCGTCGTTCAGCGCGCCGGCCGTCAGCGTCTGATCGCGCCCGATTCCGGCAAAGGCCAGAATCGTCGCGTCATCCACGCGCTGGTTGCCCTCGATCACCACCTCGGAAAAGGAGAATTCCTGCGCATGGGCGGACATGAGGAACGTCTCGTATCCCGCTGTTGTGGATATAAGAACCGCCAGAACCGAGGCCCGAAGCATACGCCGCGTCAACCCGGCTCCTGCCGCTCCAGCTTTGGCCGTGAATTGCATGAAAAGCCTCACCTTCCGGGTCGTGTCTCAAGACTGACTAGCGGGTTGGCAGGGGCTTGTCAAAAGAACGAAAGGCCCCGGCGGGGGCGGATCGCAGAATGTTGGAAAATGAAAAAGAATGCCCGGAAACGCCGACAAATTGCGCAAGCGCCGGGGCCTTGGCGGCTCAGAAGGCGCGCAACGACTCGCCCAGAAAGGCCCCGGCCAACAGGCCGGCCACCACGGTTCCGACCGAAAAGATCAGGTCCCAGTTGAGGTTGACCAGAACGCGCACGCCGCGCACCTGCTCCATGACCATCTGCATCGCCGGCACTCCTGTCCCACCGGGCCATCCATGCGCCCCGATTGTGACCGAGTTGTGGCGGCGGGCGGATCAGACGCAGACCAGATCGTTGCGCAGCGCGTAGACCATCACGCCCAGCACCAGCGCAAGCCCGATCAGCGTGAGCCGTTCCAGTACCCTGGCCGAAGGTGGGCGGCCGGCCATCGCCTCATAGGCGTGAAACATCAGATGGCCGCCGTCCAGCACGGGCACGGGCAGCAGATTCATCAGCCCGATGCCCAGCGACAGCACGGCCAGCATGGCCAGAAAGCTTTCCAGCCCCGAGGCGGCCGCATCGCCCATGACCTGCGCCATGGTGATCGCCCCCGAGATGTTGCAGCTTGAAATCTGCCCCCGGACGATCGCGACAATCCCGTCGATCGAGCTGTCGGCCACCCGGACCGTGGCGGCCCAGGCCAGGGCAAGCGTCTCGGCCGGTCCGGGGCGCTGGGCGGCCAGGTCAAACGGCATGGCCGAGGTGAACCCGATCAGCCACCGGGTCTCGAAGCCGCCATCGGCGGCCGGCAGATCGCGGCGGCGCGGGGTCAGCGTCAGATCAAAGTTGGTCCCCGCGCGCCAGACCGCCAGCGTCACCGGCGCGCCCTGCGCCGCCTCGATCAGCGGCGGGATCTCGGCAAAGGCGGACACCGCCAGCCCGTCCACCGACAGGATCACGTCGCCTGGCGCCACTCCGGCGTCGTTGGCGGCCGACTGCGGCAGCACCGATCCGACGACGGCCGGCAGCAGATAGGGGCCGGTCAGCGTCACCTCCTCCTCGCCGCGCAGGACGCGGTAGCTGGTGGCGGGCGCGGTGGAAATCTGGCCTGCGGCGGCGTAGAGGCTGGACACATCGGGCGTCGCCGCCCCGTCGACCGCAAGGATCACATCGCCGGCCAACAGGGTCTGCGCCCCGCCCGGCAGCAGGCGCGGCTGGCTGACGACGGGCCGGTCCTCCAGCCGGACCACGCCCCAGACCGCGACCATCAGGGCAAAGACCGCCACGGTCAGCGCCACGTTGAACAGCGGCCCGGCCAGAACCGTGGCCGCCCGCGCCCAGAGCGGCGCGCCGTGCAGGGTATGGCGCCGCTCGGCCGCAGAAAGCCGCGCCAGCGTTTCAAGGTCGGGGTTGGCCGAGGCGGCATTCGCATCGCCCAGAAACTTGACAAAGCCGCCCAGCGGGATCGCCGCCAGTTGCCAGCGCGTGCCGTGCCGGTCCTGCCGCGCCCACAAAACCTTGCCAAAGCCCAGCGAGAACACTTCGGCGCGGATGCCGCTCAGCCGGCCGACGATGTAATGGCCGAATTCGTGGACAAAGACGATGATCAGGATCGAGACCAGAAAGAATCCGACCGTCCAGAGCCAGTCCGCGATCAGGCTCGCTGCTTCGGCCATGGTCATTGCGCCCCCTTGTGCGACGTACCGGCCAGCGCACCCGCCACACGCCGCGCGCGGGCGTCCATCGCCAGCACATCCTCCAGCGAGGACACCGCCCCGGCCGGGCCGAAATCGCCCGCCAGCGCGGCCAGGCTGTCCTCGATCAGGCCGGACATGCGGGCAAAGCCCAGGCTGCCGGCGATGAAATGGTCCAGCGCCACCTCTTTGGCCGCGTTGAAAGCGGCGCCCGCCAGGCCCCGCGCCGCCATCACCTCGCGCGCCAGGCGCAGCGCCGGGTAGCGGCCCAGGTCCGGGGCGCGAAAGGTCATGCGCGACAGCCGTGCCAGGTCCAGCCGTTCAACCGGCAGGGGCGCGCGCGCCGGCCAGTTCAAGGCAAAGCCGATCGGGTGGCGCATGTCGGGCACGCCCAGATGCGCGATGATGCCGCCATCGTGAAAGCCCACCATGGAATGGATGATGCTTTCGGGATGGATGATCACCTCGACCTGATCGGG
This sequence comes from Paracoccaceae bacterium, assembly GCA_052387855.1. Taxonomy (GTDB): domain Bacteria; phylum Pseudomonadota; class Alphaproteobacteria; order Rhodobacterales; family Rhodobacteraceae; genus CAIYZT01. The sequence goes on along the minus strand of JBQTIT010000002.1, from coordinate 32,097 downwards.
TTCGATGGCGAAAAGCTCGCGCGCTTCGATCATCTCAAGCGCCTTGTTGAACATCGAGGCGCTGTCGATGGTGATGCGCGGGCCCATCGACCAGTTGGGATGGGCCAGCGCGTCCTGCACCGTGGCGCGGTGCAGCGCCTCCAGCGGCCAGTCGCGCAAGGCCCCGCCCGAGGCGGTCAGGATGATGCGCTCGACGGCGGCGGGATCCTCGCCGATCAGGCTCTGGAAGATCGCCGAATGTTCGCTGTCGACGGGCAATATGGTGGCGCCGGTGGTCCGGGCGGTCTGCATCATCAGGGGGCCGGCGGTGACCAGGCTTTCCTTGTTCGCCAGCGCCAGGACCGCGCCATGCGCCAGCGCCCGCAGGCCCGGCAGCAGCCCGGCCGCCCCGACGATGGCCGACATCACCCAATCGGCCGGCCGGTCTGCCGCCTCGTGCAGGGCCGCCGTGCCCGCCGCCGCCTGCACGTCGCTGCCGGCAAGGCGCGCGCGCAGTTCGTCCAGGCAATCGTCATGCGCGGTGACGGCCACTTCGGCGCGCAGGGCGCGGGCCATCTCGGCCAGGCGGGCGACATTGCGCCCGCCGCTCAGCGCCACGGTGCGAAACGCCTCCGGTCCCCCGACCCGCTGCACAAGGTCAAAGGTGCTTTCGCCGATCGAGCCGGTGGCGCCAAAGATGGAGATGCTGCGCATGTCTCAGCCCCCGGTCGGCCAGCCCAGCAGCGGCGAAAGCACGAACAGCGCAACCGCGGCGCCGGTCATCGCGTCGAACCGGTCCAGAAAGCCGCCATGTCCGGGGATCAGCGCCGAGGAATCCTTGACCCCCGCCCGCCGCTTGAGCCAGCTTTCCGCGATGTCGCCCATCTGCCCCGCAAAGGCGATCAGCGGCGAGAGCAGGATCAGCTCTGGACCGCCCGGCCCGAAGAACCAAAAGACAAATCCCAGCACCAGCGCCGCGATCCAGCCGGCAAGCGTGCCGGACCAGGTCTTTTTCGGGCTGATCGCCGGCCAGAACTTTGGCCCGCCCAGCGCGCGGCCGACAAAGTAGCCCGCGCTGTCCGACAGCACGACGATGCCGACCAGCCACAGGATGCCCGCCAGCCCGCCGCTGTCGCGCAAGCCGATCAGGCCGTGGGCCGAAAGCATCAGCGCAAAGGCGAACAGCCCCGCCAGCCCCGGGTCGCGGCGCGGGGTCAGCGCCAGGGCCAGGGCCGGCAGGGCCAGAAAGACAAAGGTCAGACCGCCAAAGGCCGCGTCGATGAGCACGCACAGCGCCGCGCCCAGCCCCAGGCCGACGGCATCGAGCATCGCCATCGGCGCGGTCAGCCGCGCCAGTTCCCAGATCATCAGCCCGGTGACGAGCGCGGCCAGCAGCGTCAGCGCCACGCCCCCCCAGCCCAGAGCCAGACCGCCGACCCCGATCATGACCAGGGCCGAGATCGCCCGCGCCGACAGATCGCCCCAGGTGCTGGCCGCAGCCTTGCTCATGCGGTGACGACGCCGCCGAAACGCCGCTCGCGGTTGCCAAAGCGGGCCAGGACCGCACCCAGCGCCGCGCGGTCGAAATCTGGCCACAGGATCGGGGTGAATTCGTATTCGGAATAGGCGCATTGCCAGGGCAGGAAGTTTGACACCCGCGTCTCGCCGCTGGTGCGGATCACCAGGTCGGGGTCGGGCAGATCGCGCGTGTCCAGATGCGCCGTGATGCAGGCCTCGGTGATGGCGCCCGGCGCCAGGCGCCCCTCGGCGACCTCGGCCGCGACGGCGCGCACCGCCCGCGTGATTTCGTCCCGCCCGCCATAGTTCAGCGCCACGGTCAGGTTCAGATGCGACAGGGCCGCCGTCCGCGCCTCGATGTCCGCCATCAGGCCCTGAAGCTTGTCGCTGAGCCGCGAACGGTCGCCGATGAAGCGCATGCGCACGCCTTCGGCCGCCATCAGGTCGGCCTCACGCTCGATATAGCGCGAGAAGATGGTCATCAGGCCCAGGACCTCTTCGGTCGAGCGTTTCCAGTTCTCGGTCGAAAAGGCATAGATCGTCAGCCAGCGCACGCCAAAGTCAGAGGCGGCGCGCACGATCTCCTTGACGCGCTCGGCGCCCTTGCGGTGCCCGACCAGGCGCGGCCAGCCCTTTTCGGTGGCCCAGCGCCCGTTGCCATCCATGATGATGGCGACGTGCTCGGCGATGCGGGCTTGCCCACCTTGCGGATTCTGATCTGCGCCCACGCCTGCCTTGCCTTTCGATCCCACGCCCGCCAACGTCGCGGGCCACTCGTATGTTCGCCCGGACACGGGGGCCCGCAGGTCAGACCTGCATGATCTCGTGCTGTTTTGACTCCAGCGCCTTGTCGACCGCGGCGATGGCCTTGTCGGTCAGGTCTTGCACTTCCTCGGACCACATCTTCTGATCGTCCTCGCCCATGCCGGCGGCCTTGGCCTTCTTGATCTGGTCCATGCCGTCGCGGCGCACATTGCGGATCGCGACCTTGGCGTTTTCGGCATAGGTGCCGGCGACCTTGGCCAGTTCCTTGCGCCGCTGCTCGTTCAACTCGGGGATCGGCAGGCGGATCAGCGGGCCGTCCGAGATCGGGTTGATGCCGATGCCGCTTTCGCGGATCGCCTTTTCCACCTTGGAAATCATCCCCTTGTCCCAGACGTTGATCACGACCATGCGCGGCTCGGGCACGTTGACGGTGCCAAGCTGGTTGATCGGGGTCATCTGGCCATAGGCATCCACCATGATCGGCTCGACGATCGAGGCCGAGGCGCGGCCGGTGCGCAGGCTGGCAAATTCCCCCCGCAGCGCATTCATCGCCCCGTCCATCCGGCGCTGGATGGCGTCAAGGTCAATCTCCAGGTCTTCGGCCGCCATGGGCGCTGGTCCTTCCGGTCTTGGGGCCGGATGCCCCGGCTCTTGTCGTCTCACTTGTCGCCTCTATAGCAGAGGAGCCTTGCGCTGGTACAGACCCCAGCGGCACGGCGGCGGGTTCAGTCCTGAACGCGGGTATAGGTGCCCTTGCCGGCCAGGATGCCCCGGAAGCCGCCGGGCTCGTCCAGCGAAAAGACGATGATCGGCAGGTTGTTGTCGCGCGCCAGCGCGATGGCGCTGGCATCCATCACGCCAAGGTGCTTTTGCAGCACCTCGTCATAGCTGACCACATCGTAGCGCCGTGCGTCGGCGTGCTTCTTGGGGTCCTTGTCATAGACCCCGTCCACCTTGGTGCCCTTGAAGATCGCCTGGCAGGCCATTTCCGAGGCGCGCAGCGTCGCGGCGGTGTCGGTGGTGAAATAGGGATTGCCGGTGCCGGCGGCAAAGATGCAGACGCGCTGCTTTTCCAGGTGGCGCACGGCGCGGCGGCGGATGTAGGGCTCGCAGACCTGGTCCATCGGGATGGCGCTGATCACCCGGGTAAAGACCCCGATCGCCTCAAGCGCCGACTGCATGGCCAGCGCGTTCATCACCGTGGCCAGCATGCCCATGTAGTCGGCCGTCGTCCGCTCCATCCCCTGGACGCTGCCGGCAAGGCCGCGAAAGATGTTGCCGCCGCCGATCACCATGCAGATCTCGACCCCCAGATCGTGGACCGACTTCACCTCCTGGGCGATGCGCGACACGGTCGGCGGGTGCAGGCCATAGCCCAGATCGCCCATCAGCGCCTCGCCCGAGATCTTGAGCATCACGCGGCGGTACTTGACCGCGTGATCGGTGGCTGGAATAGACATGGGAACCCCTGCATTTCGGTATCTGGATCGGCTGGGGCGCAAAATGTCGCAAATCCGTCGCGGGTTCAACCACAACCGGACCCTGGAAAGGGGAAAGCGCCGAATGTCCGTGCTGGACGCCGTCTCTCGTCAGGCGCCCGTGGTCCTGGCCGGGCCGACCGCCAGCGGCAAGTCCGCCCTGGCGATGGAGCTGGCCGCGCGCGACGGGCGCACCATCGTGAACGCCGATGCGCTGCAAGTCTATGGCAACTGGCGCGTGCTGACCGCCAGGCCTGGCGCGGCCGAAGAGGCGGCGCTGCCGCATGCGCTGTATGGACATGTCGGGCGGGCCGATCCCTATTCCGTCGGCGACTGGCTGCGCGAGTTGGCCCCGCTGCTTGACCGCCCGGTGGTGATCGTCGGCGGCACCGGGCTTTACCTGTCGGCCCTGACCGGGGGGCTGGCCGCGATTCCCCAGATTCCGGCCGAGGTGCGCCGGCAGGCGGATGCGCTGCGCCTTGCCGAGGGGCTGCCGGCGCTGCTGGCCGGGATCGACCCGGAAACGGCGGCGCGGATCGACCGGCTCAACCCGATGCGCGTGCAGCGCGCCTGGGAAGTGCAGGCCGCCACCGGGCGCGGTCTGGTCTCGTGGCAGCGGGCCACGGGGCCGGCTCTGCTGCCGCCCCCGGCTTGCGAGCGGCTGGTGCTGCGCCCCGAGGTCGCGGCGCTTGACGCGCGAATCGCCCGCCGGTTCCGCCAGATGGTGGAGACCGGCGCGCTGGACGAGGCGCGGGCCGAGGCACCGCAGTTCGACCCTGCCCTGCCCTCGTGCAAGGCGATCGGCGCGGCGGAACTTATCGGGCATCTGCGCGGGCAGATCGGCCTTGAGCAGGCGGTCGCTGCCGGCGTCTTGGCGAGCCGCCAGTATGCCAAGCGCCAGCGCACCTGGCTGCGCGCGCGCATGGGCGACTGGCGCGAGATCGCGGCCGGATGAGCGCCCCGCCGCGTGGCGGCGCAGTTATCCACCGACTTATCCACGAAAAAGCGGGCGAAGCCCCGCCGATGCCCGGAATCGGGCCAACAAAGCGCTTGGGTCGCGGGCGGCGCCGGGGTTAATTGACCTAAACGAACATGCCGGATCCCGAAGTGACCCACGCGAGCGACCCCTCTCAGACGCGCCTTGTCGCCATTCCACGCCTTGCGGCCGGCGGGCGCTGGCGGGTCGAGGCCATGCGCACGCTGTCCGAGGCCTGCCTTTTGTGGTTCACCAAGGGTCAGGGGCGCATCACCGTCGCCGGCGTGACGCGCGGCTATACCGCCAACAACGCGATCTTCATTCCCGCCGGCGTCATGCATGGATTCGAGGTCGGCCCGCAGGTCTTTGGCTCGGCAATCTTTTTTGGCAAGGACACAAGGCTGACCCTGCCGGCCGAGCCGCTGCATCTGCGCATCCGCGAGGTTCATGCCCAGCAAGAGGCCAACCAGCTTCTCGACATGATCCAGCGCGAGATGGACAGCAAGGTTCCCGCCCACGAGCGTGCGGCGCGCCACCATCTGGGGCTTTTGGGCGTCTGGCTGGAACGCCAGGCGCTGCGCGTCGCGGCCGAACCACTGCGCCCCGACGCCGCCCGCCGCCTGGTGGCCCGCTACACCGCCCTGATGGAAAGCCGCTTTCGGACCGGCGCCGGCGTGGGCGAAATGGCGGCGGAACTGGGCGTGACCGCCACCCATCTGTCGCGCTGCTGCCGTCAGACCTGCGGTCGCTCGGCCATTGATCTGTTGCAGGACCGGCGCATCTTTGAAGCCTGCTCGCTCTTGACCGAAACGCGCAGCCCGGTGGGCAAGATCGGCACCAGCCTCGGCTTTACCTCGGCCGCCTATTTCACCCGGGCCTTTCAGCACCACACCGGCCTGACGCCCTCAGCCTTTCGCCGCGCCCATTGAGAAGCTGCGCCACGGCGCCGAATCGTCCGCAAAGCCGGAATCGGTTCCGTTCACGGCGGAAATCGGCGAAGTCACCGCTTGCGAAGCCGCACAGCCAAAATCGCCACCAAATGTCGCGAACGTTACAACCGAAGGCGGAACAAAGCGTTGACGCAGGGCCAGAAAAGATGCCGAATGAACCGGTGAAGTTTGGCCGGGCCCCAAGTGGGCCGACCGGCTCCGTGGGGACGGATGCCGGTTCAAGAGCCTGAACCGACCAGGACAAGAGAACGACAAAGGGCTTTACCCAACAGGGAGAGAACAATGAAAGACATGCTCTACACCGGGGAAATGCTGCACCCGGCAGCCTACATGTACGCAGACGAGGTTCGCGAAGGCCGCCTGAGCCGCCGCGAATTCCTCGTCCGCTCGACCGCGCTCGGCCTTTCGGCGGCGGCGGCCTATGGCCTGATCGGCCTTGATGCCCCGGCGCATGCCGCCGCGCACGCCGCGATGGGCGGCACGGTCCGCATGGCCATGGAAACCAAGGCCCTGAAGGACCCGCGCACCTTTGACTGGTCGGAACTGGCCAACTTTGCCCGCGGCTGGCTGGAATACCTGGTGGAATACAACGCCGACGGCAGCCTGCGCGGCATGCTTCTGGAAGGCTGGAGCGCCAACGACAACGCCACCGAATACACCCTGAACGTCCGCAAGGGCGTGACCTGGAACAACGGCGACGCCTTTACCGCCGCCGACGTCGCGCACAACATCACCCGCTGGTGCGATGGCAACGTCGAGGGCAACTCGATGGCCGGCCGCATGGCCGCGCTGGTCAACCCCGACACCAAGACCGCCCGCGACGGTGCCATCACCGTGGTGGATGACCACACCGTCAAGCTGACGCTTCTGGCCCCCGATATCACCGTGATCGTCGGCATGGCCGACTATCCGGCCGCCGTCGTCCACCAGTCCTATGACGGCAGCGATCCTTCGGCCAATCCGATCGGCACCGGCCCCTATCTGCCGACCGCCAACGATGTAGGCATCAAGCAGGTCCTGACCAAGAACGCCAACCACACCTGGTGGGGCACCGAGGTCTATGGCGGACCCTACCTTGACAGCATCGAGTACATCGACTTCGGCACCGATCCGGCTGCCTCGGTTGCCGCCGCCGGTTCGGGCGAGATCGACGCCGTCCACCAGTCGACCGGCGAATTCATCGACCAGTACGCCGCTCTGGGCTGGACCACCTCCGAGGCCGTCACCGCCGCGACGCTGGTCGTGCGCTTCAACCAGACGCAAGAGCCCTACACCGACGTGGCCGTCCGCCGCGCCCTGATCAAGGCCGTGGACAACAATGTCGTGCTGGAGCTTGGCTATTCCAACCGTGGCACCGTGGCCGAAAACCACCACGTCTGCCCGATTCACCCGGAATATGCCGCCCTTCCGGCCCTGGTTGTCGATGCCGCCGCCGCCAAGGCCGAGGTCGAGGCCGCCGGCCACGGCGCGACCGAGTTCGAGCTGATCTCGATCGACGACGCCTGGCAGGCCGCAACCTGCGATGCCGTCGCCGCCCAGATCCGCGACGCCGGTATCAACATCAAGCGCACCGTGCTTCCGGGCTCGACCTTCTGGAACGACTGGACCAAGTACCCGTTCTCGGCCACCGAATGGAACATGCGCCCGCTTGGCGTTCAGATCCTGGCGCTGGCCTACCGTTCGGGCGAGGCCTGGAACGAAGCCGGCATGGCGAACGCCGAGTTCGATGCCCTGCTGGCAGAGGCCCTGTCGATTGCCGACGCCGACAAGCGCCGCGTCGTGATGGAGAAGCTCGAGCGCATCATGCAGGATACCGGCGTGATGGTTCAGCCCTACTGGCGGTCGATCTACCGCAACTTCGATGCCAAGGTGATGGGCGCCGACATGCACCCGACCTTTGAACATCACCACTACAAGTGGTCGGTCTCGGCCTGATCGCCAGGCACGACAGAAGAAAGGCGCGCGGGGGCACTGTCCCCCGCGAACCGTTTCATTGGATTGAGCGTTGCAGCCGGACCCGGAGCCTCCGGGCCAGGCTGCCGATGCCCGAAGTCGGACGTTACCGCATATGTTGATGTTCATCCTGCGTCGTCTGGGGGTCATGATACTGACAGCGCTTGCGCTGACCTTCATCGTGTTTTACCTGACCAACCTGCCGCCCAACCTGGAAAAGCTCGCGAAATCCGAGGCTTCGGTAAGGATGACCGACGAGCAGGTCGCTAGCTGGATCGAGACCAACGGCTTCAACGCGCCGGTGCTGGCGCGCTATGGCCAGTGGATCGGCGTGCTGCCCGGCTGGACAAGGACGATGGACGACGGCACGGTCCGTGGCCGCTGCATCGCCAAGGGGTCCGACCCGGCCGCCGCCCCGCGGTATTGCGGCATCGTGCAAGGCACCTGGGGCCTGTCCACCGTCTTCAAGAAACCCGTGACCGAGGTCCTGAACCGCGGCCTGTCGCAGACCGGCTGGCTGATGCTGACGGTCATGCTGGTCATGGTGCCGACATCGCTTTTGCTCGGCGTGCTGTCGGGAATGCGCGAGGGCTCGCGCACCGACCGTGTGCTGTCGACCTTTGCCATCGCGACCACGGCGACACCGGAATATGTCTCGGGCGTGATCTTCATCGCGCTTCTGGCCTCGGCCACCACCGGCATCTCGCCCATCCTGGCCGAGATCGGCTGGATCGAGGGCAAGACCCTGTTCATGGGCACCGCCACCTCGGCGATGGACGACATCACCTTCTGGAACTTCTCGCTGCCGGTGATGACCATTGCGCTCTACGGCATCGGCTATATCGCCCGCATGACCCGCGCCTCGATGACCGAGGTGATGACGGCGCAGTACATCCGCACGGCGCGGCTCAAGGGTGTCTCGTTCCGCCAGGTCGTGCTGCGTCACGCGCTGCGCAACGCGCTGATCGCGCCCTTTACCGTGATCATGCTGCAATTTCCCTGGCTTCTGAACGGCGTGGTGATCGTCGAGACGCTGTTCAACTACAAGGGCTTTGGCTGGACGCTGGTGCAGGCCGCCGGCAACAACGACATCGAGCTGCTGCTGGGCTGCTCGGTCGTCGCGGTCTTTGTCGTTCTCGTGACGCAGCTGATTTCGGACATCGGCTATGTCTTTCTCAACCCCCGTATCCGGCTGAGCTAGGAGAGCGATCATGGAACCCATGTCCTGGGGCGGCATCCTGGCGGGCGCATTCATCCGGTTCGGCCCGGTCTGGATCGCACTGATCCTGTTCTTTGTCGTCACGCACCGCTTTCGGCGCCGGCTGGGGCTGTTCGGCAAGCTCTTTGACAGCCCCGTCGGCATCACCGGCACCGCGATGGTGATGTTCTGGGTCTTCACCGCCTTCTTTGCGGACATGATCATCACCATGGACCCGCTGGCGCAGTTCTCGGGCTCCAAGAACGCGGTGCCGGGCGCGCCGCTCAAGGCGCCGGTCGAGGGCGGCTATACGCATTTCCTGTTCGGCGCCGACCATGTCGCGCGCGATGTCTTCAGCCGCATGGTGATGGGCGCGCGCGACGTGCTGAAAATCGCCCCGGCCGCCACGGTCTTTGCCTTCATGGTGGGGGTCACGCTGGGCCTGCCGGCGGGCTATTTCGGCGGCAAGCTCGACACCGTGCTGTCGTTCCTGGCCAACCTCGTCCTCGCCTTCCCGGTGATCCTGCTGTTCTACCTGCTGGTCACGCCCGAGATCGTTCTGACTGGCATTCCGATCTATTTCGCGGCGGTCCTCTTTCTCTTTCCGATCGTCTTCTTCACGATCCTGTTCAATTCGCGCTATTTCACCAACACGCCCAAGCGCAACCTTTACGTCGGCATCACCCTCGTCATCGGCCTGTGGGCCTATTCGGGCCTGGCCTTCAACATGGACCCGCTCGGCGTCTTTGCCATGGACCCGAACCTGCTCAACGTCTTCGTCTCGGTGGTGTTCGTCAACTCGCCCGGGGTCTTCCGCATCGTGCGTGGCATGGTGATGGACATCAAGACGCGCGACTACGTCGCCGCCGGCCAGACCCGGGGCGAGGGGCCGTGGTACATCATGCTGTGGGAAATCCTGCCCAACGCGCGCGGCCCGCTGATCGTCGATTTCTGCCTGCGCATCGGCTACACCACCATCCTTCTGGGCACGCTGGGCTTTTTCGGCCTGGGCGTCAGCCCCGAAAGCCCCGACTGGGGGTCCACCATCGATGACGGGCGCAAGCTCCTCTCGATCGTCCCCCACCCCGCCCTGGTGCCCGCCCTGGCGCTGATGAGCCTGGTCCTTGGCCTCAACCTGCTGGCCGACGGCCTGCGCGAAGAAAGCCTGAAGGACTGATGTCCTTTTTCTGTCCCTAAATATCCCGGGGGTCCGGGGGCAGCGCCCACGGTACAGAACCAAAAGATAGGTGCCGACATGTCAGACTGGGACCCTTCCAAGCCGATCCTGGAAATCGAGAACCTCTCGATCTCTTTCTTCACCCGCCTGCGCGAAATCCCGGCGGTGATGGATTTTTCCTGCACCGTGATGGCGGGCGAGGCGATGGGCCTGGTGGGCGAGTCTGGCTGCGGCAAGTCCACCGTCGCCCTGGCGGTGATGCGCGATCTGGGCAAGAACGGCCGCATCGTCGGCGGCTCGATCAGGTTCAAGGGGCGCGATCTGACCAACATGGGCGATGAAGAGCTGCGCCAGATCCGCGGCAGCGAGATCGCCATGATCTATCAGGAACCCATGGCCTCGCTGAACCCCGCGATGAAGATCGGCGCGCAATTGGCCGAGGTGCCGATGATCCACCAGGGCATGGCCAGGGAAGAGGCCTGGGCGCTGGCCCGGCAGATCGTCGCCGATGTCCGCCTGCCCGACCCCGACCGCATCCTGAACGCCTATCCGCACCAGCTTTCCGGCGGCCAGCAGCAGCGCATCGTCATCGCCATGGCCCTGATGTCCAAGCCCGCGCTCCTGATCCTGGATGAGCCGACCACCGCGCTTGACGTCACCGTCGAGGCGGGCATCGTCGATCTGGTCAAGGACCTCGGCGTCAAATACGGCACCTCGATGCTGTTCATCAGCCACAACCTGGGGCTGATCATGGATGTCTGCGACCGGCTCTGCGTGATGTATTCCGGCGAAGCGGTGGAGACCGGATCGGTCACCGAGGTTTTCAACCAGATGCGCCACCCCTACACCCAGGCGCTGTTCCGCTCGATCCCGCTGCCCGGCGCCGACAAGAACGCCCGCCCCCTGATCGCCATTCCCGGCAACTTTCCCCTGCCGCACGAACGCCCCCAGGGCTGCAATTTCGGCCCGCGCTGCGATTACTTCACGGACGGCCGCTGCAACGCCGCAGAGGTGCCGATGTCGGAGGTTCCCGGCTCTGACCGGCACGGCTCGCGCTGCGTGAAATGGGCCGAGATCGACTGGACCGCTCCCATCACCGAACGGGCGGCCAAGCAGAAGGCCGAGATTGGCCGCGTCGTCCTGAAGATGGAGGATTTGCGGAAATACTACTCCGTCTCCTCCGGCGCCTTCGGCGGCGGGGCCAGGAAGGTGGTCAAGGCCAACGAGACCCTGACCTTCGAGGCGCGCGAGGGCGAGACCCTGGCCATCGTCGGCGAAAGCGGCTGCGGCAAATCCACCTTTGCCAAGGTGCTGATGGGGCTGGAAACCGCCACCTCGGGCTCGATCATGCTCTTTGACGAGAACGTGCAGTCCACCCCGATCACCCGGCGCAACACCGACACCGTCTCATCGGTGCAGATGGTGTTCCAGAACCCCTTTGACACGCTCAACCCCTCGATGTCGGTGGGCCGGCAGATCATCCGTGCGCTGGAGATCTTCAAGTTCGGCGCCTCGGACCAGGAGCGGCATGAACGCATGCTCACGCTGCTGGACCTGGTGAAACTGCCCCGCGCCTTTGCCGAGCGCATGCCACGCCAGCTTTCGGGCGGGCAAAAGCAGCGCGTCGGCATCGCCCGCGCCTTTGCCGGCGGCGCCAAGGTGGTGGTGGCCGACGAGCCGGTCTCGGCGCTTGACGTCTCGGTGCAGGCGGCGGTGACCGATCTGTTGATGGACATCCAGCGCGAAAACCGCACGACCCTGCTCTTCATCAGCCACGATCTGTCGATCGTGCGCTATCTCAGCGACCGGGTCATGGTGATGTATCTTGGCCATGTGGTCGAGATGGGCACGACCGATCAGGTGTTCCAGCCGCCCTATCACCCCTATACCGAGGCGCTTCTGTCGGCGGTGCCCATCGCCGACACCCGGGTCATCCGCAAACGCATCGTGCTGGAGGGCGACATCCCCTCGGCGATGAACCCGCCGCCCGGCTGCCCGTTCCAGACCCGCTGCCGCTGGAAGGCGCAGGTCAGCCCCGCCGGCCTCTGCGAGCGCGAGATGCCGCCCGTCGTGACGCTGGAGGGCGGTCACCAGATCAAGTGCCACCTCGGCGCCGAGGTTCTGGCCAAGATGGAGCCGGTGATCCAGATCGCCGCCCAATAGCCCGCGCCGCGCCCGTCCCGGTCGGCGCGGGGGGCTGTCTGCCCCCCACCGCAAGACCTGCGGTCTTGCGCCCCCCGAGGGTATTTTCGCGAAGAAGAAGATGCCGCCATTGCCCGCGCCTTCTTCTTCGTTAAAATATCCCCGCCGGAGGCTCCCCGGCCGAAACCGGGCGCGCCCGGCGGGGATCAGCCCAGGATCGCCTTCACATAGGCCCGGGTCTCTTCATAGGGCGGGATGCCGCCATGCTGTTCGACCGCCTCGGGGCCGGCGTTGTAGGCCGCCAGCGCCAGGCGCCACGAGCCGAAGCGGTCGTACATCATCCGCAGGTACCGCGCGCCGCCATCGAGGTTCTGCAACGGATCGTCGATGTCCACCCCCAGCAATTGCGCCGTGCCGGGCATCAACTGGGCCAGCCCCGTGGCCCCCTTGGGCGAGACGGCGGCCGGATTCCAGCCCGATTCCTGCTGGACGAGCCGCAGGAACATCTCTTCGGGAACGGCATGGCGCCGGGCGGCGGCCTTGGCATCGGCCAGATACTCGCCGCGATAGGCGCTGAAGTCGCGCAGCGCCGAACCATATGCAAGACCGGCGTCATAGCCCGGGGTGAGGCGGACCGAAAAGCCGTATTGATCGGCCAGGCGACCATCCAGCAGCGCAGCCTTTGAGGCGAAGCTGGAAGAGGCATCGCCGCCGCCCGAAAAGCTGGGCCCCTCGCCGCGCGCCGGGACGCCCATGACCAGTGCCAGTGCGACGGAAATCGCGGCGGCCCGGGAGCGGCGGCGGGAGGGAGGGGTTTCAGGGCGGCGCACGGGCATGGCGGTGTTATAGCCTTGCGCCCGGGGCTTTCCAGCCCCCCCCTGGCCCGGCGGCGGCGGCCTGCCGAGTTGCGGGACGCGGCGCCGACGATTATAGGGAATTGTTAACCACGCCTGCCGAACATGGCCCGGCCGGGAATCAGGGAGAGCGAGATGGCAGGATCCGTCAACAAGGTGATCATCGTGGGCAATCTGGGGCGCGACCCCGAGGTTCGATCCTTTCAGAACGGCGGCAAGGTGGTGAACCTGCGCATCGCCACCTCGGAGACCTGGCGCGACAAGGCCACGGGCGAACGCAAGGAGCGGACCGAATGGCATTCGGTCGCCATTTTCTCGGAACCTCTGGCCAAGATCGCCGAGCAGTATCTGAGAAAGGGCTCGAAGGTCTATATCGAGGGCCAGCTTGAGACCCGCAAGTGGCAGGACCAGTCGGGCGCGGATCGCTATTCGACCGAGGTCGTGCTGCGCCCCTTCACCGGCAACCTGACGTTGCTGGACGGGCGGGACGGCGGCGGCGCGGGCGGCGGCGGCGACGATCGGGGCGGGTATGACGATTATGGCTCGGGCACGGGCGCCGGTGGTGGTGGTGGCGGCGGCGCGGCGCGGGGCGGCCAGGGCGGCGGCAGCCGCGGATCGGACCTGGACGACGAAATTCCGTTCTGATCCGCCAGGACACGCGCCGGCCGCCCCTTTTCCCCGGGGGGCCTAGACCTTTGCCGGCAATTCCCTATATAATCGGTCAACAAACCACGAGACCGAAGATGAACCAACCGCAGGAACGACTGGAAGGCGCGCCGCTGATCGCGCCTTCGACCACCGACCATCCCTTGTATGACGATGTGGTCATGGCCTGCCGGACCGTGTTCGACCCGGAAATTCCGGTCAACATCTATGATCTTGGTCTGGTCTATACCATTGATATAAATCCTGAAAATGCAGTCAGGATCGACATGACCCTGACCGCGCCCGGCTGTCCGGTGGCGGGCGAGATGCCGGGCTGGGTGCAGGAGGCGGTTTCGTCCGTGCCCGGGGTGGGGCAGGTCGAGGTCGCCATGACCTTTGATCCGCCCTGGGGGATGGAGATGATGTCGGACGAGGCGCGGCTGGAGCTGGGCTTCATGTAAGAAGGCTTCGGCAGGCGCCGGGCCGCCCTTGGAACTCGTCCCCCGATGCCCTAAGTCTGATCCATCAAGGAGCCAGCCATGTTTGGAATCCCCGGAAAAGCCGCCGTCACCCTGACCCCCCCCGCCGCCCGGCAGATCGCCCGGCTGATGGGCCAGAAGGGCGCGGCCGGCCTGCGCATCGGGGTCAAGAAGGGCGGCTGCGCGGGCATGGAATATACCATGGACTATGTCGCCGAACAGGGCGCGCTGGATGAGGTGGTCGAGCAGGACGGCGCCCGCGTGCTGATCGCTCCGATGGCGCAGATGTTCCTGATCGGCACCGAGATCGACTACGAGACCGATCTGCTGCACTCTGGCTTCAGGTTCCGCAATCCGAATGTGGCCGAGGCCTGCGGCTGCGGCGAAAGTGTCAAGTTCCGCGACCAGCCGGCCTGAGGCGCCGGCGCGGCCGCCATAGAGCTTGACAGGCGGGGGCGGCGCGCTCAGCCTGTCTGCATCGGGCGTGATGCGCCTGTCCAGGACCAATGGCTGCTGCGGGGGAGGCTGTGATGCGGCCGGAACTTGTCACGAACATGCCTGACACGCGGCTTTTAGGCCATCCGGATGCCGGCCCCTTGTCGGCCGCGCCGCCCTATCATGTCCGAACCGTCGATTTCATGTTCGTGCTGACCGAATTCGACCAGGATGCCGCCCGGGCCGCCCTGCCGCCGTCGCTTGAGCTTCAGCAGAATGAGCCGGGCTTCATGGGGCTTTATTCGGCGCCGGTCGGCTGGGGAATTGCGCCCTACTCGGCCTTTTTCGTGGCGGTCCCCGTGCGTGGCCACGATTCGCCCGACGGCTCTTGTGGCTACCTGATGGCCGAGGGCTACTATTCCGGTCGCGCCGGTCCGGTGATGCATGAGGCGTACAATCGCCGTCTGGTCCCCGGCACGATGCGCCATTGGGATGACGGCAGGGTCTGGTATGGCGAGGCGGGCCCGGGAACAACGCCTGCTGTCCAGGTTCGCGTGCGGCCGGTGCTGCCCAGACCGGCCACGCCCCTTGTGTCCGGCGTGCATCACTATCTGGGCGAGCGGGCCGATGGCGGTCTCAACATCTATTCGGTCGCCTATTCCACCGTTTTCTTTCCGGTCGAAGAGGTCTCTGTCGACTTCACCAAGGACGCCTCGCCCCTGCTGCAAACCCTGCGCCCGCTGTCCTTTCCCTATGCTTCGCTGTCGCCAAGCTCGTCGTTGACCTTCAGCGCCCCCAGCCTTGTGCAGCCCTCTGGCAAGGACACGGGCGCGCGCAGCGCCCAGGTCGCGCTGATCGACATGCTGTCCCGGCTGGGCCTGCCGGCGGCCCTGGTCACATCGGGCGGGCGTGTCCTGTTCATGAGCGCCGAGGCAAAGGCGATGGTGCAGCAAGACCTTTTGCCGGGGCAGGTCTGGGCGCCGAAGGGTGCCAGACTGCGGCCCCTGGGCCGTGCCATCGCGGCTGCGGGCCACGATCCGCTGCCAAGCAAACCCCTGGTGGTTGACACCGCGGACCGGTCCCGTCCCGTGCTGGCGCAGGTGGTGCCGATCAGCGCCTCGCTGGCGGGTGAGCCGGCGGCGCTGGTCCTGCTTGCAGATGCGGGGGGGCCGGCCCGCACCGATCCGGTTCCGACCCTGACCCTGCTGGGCCTGACCCCGGCCGAGGCCAGGATCGCGGCGCAGGTCGGCGGCGGCCTTTCCGCGCGTCAGGCGGCAGAGGTGCTGTCGCTCAGCGAAAACACCGTCCGCTCGTCGCTGCAACTGATCTACGACAAGCTCGGCATCGCAAAGCAGAGCGAGCTTGCCCGCATCATCGCACGGCTCGAAGGCTTCGGCCCCCGGCAGCGCCCGGCCGTTCAGGGCGTCCTGTAGGTGACCGTCCAGACGGCGGTGGTGGAAGTGGTTCCGTCCTCGTGGGTCTTGCCGAGCTGCGCCGTAAAGGTGGCATCTGCCGTCCAGCCCTGCCATTTTCCGGTGCCGTCGGCCCAGGTCCCGGTGCCTTCGCAGGACCCCGGAGTGCCGGCGCATTCCCAGGTCGCGACAATGGTGCTGTCCGCCCCGTCGCTGACCACGCAATAGCCCGACATGACGCTTGTTCCGGCCCCGAAGTCCAGATCATTGGTGCCGGGGCAGGTGACCGAGACGCGGTCAAACGGCCCGCCGGCGGCGTCAAAGACCGAGCCCGAAAAGGCCCCGGCCCAGAACACATGGGTCGGCGTCAGGGTCGTGATCTGGCCGACGGCAAGGGCGCCGAAGTGGCCGGTGAAAGTGACTTCTTCGGCAGTGGCGGGCGTCATGGCCAGCGCCCACAGCGCCGCCCCGCCCAGAGTGTTGATGATGCTGCGCATGGTTCCCCCGTTGATGTTCCCCGCGTCATTCGTGACGCGCCTTCAGGCTAGTCCGGCGGCATCCGTGACGAACGATGCGTTTGCAGGGTGCCACGGGACCTTTGGGCGGCCCAGGGTCCACGGCCTCGCCAAGGGGGGGGGCCAGCCCCCAGGGCTGAATTTTCGGGAAAATTCAGCCCATCTCCCGGGATACTTGGACAGAGAAGAAGCCGGAGGGACCGCGCTGGCGGGCGTGAAGGTCGCCGCAGGCCCGGCCGGGAGGGTCGCCGCGGTGGGCTTTGAGTGTGGGGCGGATTCTGCTATCCTGCTCCGGTTCCTTTCTGGAGGGGTCCACGATGAGTCGTTCCACCTTTTTCCTGGTCCTGGTGGCCATTGGCCTGATCTTTGGCGCGATGTTCGTCTTTGTGCCGGACATGATCGCAACGATGTCGGGGGTCGAGCCGGTCCCGGTGATGACCGTGCCGGTGCGCGGGCTGGGGGTGATGATCCTGGCGGTCACCCTGATGAACTTTCTGGTCCGCAACGATCCTGACAGCACGACGCTGCGTGCCGTCCTTTGGGCAAACCTGGCGGTCCATGTGCTGACCCCCGTGGTGGACATCTACGGCGCCGCGCAGGGGTTGATGCCCGCGGGCTCGATCGTCCCTGGCCTTGTGGTGCATCTTCTGGCGGCCTGGGGCTGCTTTCACTTTGCCCGTCGCATAACGGTCTGACCCCGGTCCCGCGCTGCTTGTCCCCAAGGGATATTTCCGCCGGGGGGCAGCGGGGGGCTTTCCCTTTGGGGGCTTCTTGGCTAGGCCTTGTCCAAAGGGACGGGGGGCGCCATGAAAAAGCTTGCGGCCGGCAACTGGAAGATGAACGGCGGCCTTGCGGCGCTGGACGAGGCGCGCGCGCTGATCGCCGCCCATCCCGCCCCTGCCTGCCAGATGCTGCTCTGCCCGCCCGCCACGCTGATCGCGCCCATGGCGGCGCTGGCAGCCGGCAGCGCGCTGAAGGTCGGGGGGCAGGACTGCCACCCCAGGGGTTCGGGCGCCCATACCGGCGACATCGCGGCCGCGATGCTGCGCGAGGCGGGGGCTGGCCATGTGATCCTTGGCCATTCCGAACGCCGCGCCGACCACGGCGAGACCGACACGCTGGTGCGCGCCAAGGCCGGGGCGGCGCTGGCGGCGGGGCTGGTGGCCATCGTCTGCCTGGGCGAGACCGAGGCCGAACGTGACGCGGGCGCGACGCTGGCGGTCATCGGCACCCAGCTTGACGGCTCCCTGCCCGACGGGGCCGCGCCCGAGACGGTGGTGATCGCCTACGAGCCGGTCTGGGCGATCGGCACCGGGCGCACGCCGACGCTGGACCAGATCGCCGAGGTTCACGCCTTTCTGCGGGCCCGGCTCGTGGCGCGTCTGGGAGCAGCGGGTGCGGGCATCGCGCTGCTGTACGGCGGGTCGGTCAAACCCTCGAACGCGGCCGAGATCTTTGCGGTGCCCGAGGTTGACGGGGCGCTGGTCGGGGGGGCCAGCCTGAAGGCGGCCGACTTTGGCGCCATCGTCGCCGCGCTTTCGGCAGCCTCGGCCTAGGCGATGATCCAGCCGGCCGGAACCTTGCGCGCCCAAGACGCGGCGGCGCCCCGATGAGCCGGCCGGCTGAAACCGGTCTGCTGACCGCGAACCTGATCTGCACCGCCTAGATGGTGCTCTGGGCGGCGGGGCTGCCGGCCGCGGATCACCTGATCCCGCTGTTGGCGCCGGTCGATCTGAACGTCTTTCGCATGGGGCTGGCGGCGCTGTTCCTGGTCCCGGTCTGGGCGCTGTGGGAGGGGCTGGAGCCGCTTCGTCGCGTGAGCTGGACAAGGGGCATCGCGGTTGGCGCGCTCTTTGGTCTGAGCGCCTGGTTTCTCATCAAGGGGCAGGCGATCGGCGGCGCGATCATGGCGGCGGTGATTTCCTCGACCATGCCGGTGGTCGGGCTGGCACTGGAGGTGGTGCTTGACGGGCGAAGGGTGACGGTCGCCCTGGTCACGGGGGTGCTGTTGTCCGTCGTCGGGGGCGTCCTGGTGCTGGACGGCGGCAGCCTGGGCTCTTCGGTGGGCTGGGGGGCGATCTTTTGCTTTGGCTCGGTTCTGGCCTTCACGCTGGGATCGCGCCTGACCGTCACGCAGTTTCCGGATCAGACGCCGCTTGGCCGGACCGCCGTTACCCTTGCCGGTGCTGCGGTCGCCGCAACGGCGGCGGCGCTGGCGCAGACCGCCCTTGGCGCGCCGCTGCCCAGCCTTGCCGGCTGGGGGTGGCCCGAGGCGATGGCGCTGCTGCTTTTCGCGGTCGGGGCCCTGGGCATCTCGCAGGTCCTGTGGATCATGTCGGTCGGCAGGCTTGGCATCGGCCTGTCGGCGCTGCATATCAACATGGCGCCGTTCTATGTCATGCTCATCCTCTTTGCGATGGGCGGGGTCTGGGACTGGTCGCAGGCCGGCGCCGCCGCGCTGGTCGGCCTGGGCGTGCTGATTGCCCAGGGCATTCTGCCCCTGCCTTTCGGAGCCAGACCATGATCACGCTGTCGCAATCCCCCACCGATCCGGACTTTGTGCAGGATCCCTATCCGTTCTACGAGGCGGCCCGCGCCGCCGGCCCCTTCTTTCGCTGGGCCGAGTATGACATGGTCTGCACCGGCAACGCCGCCGCCGTGAACGCCATCTTTCGCGACCGCAGGTTTGGCCGCGAGGTGCCGCCCGAACGCGCGCCCGCCATCCCGGCCCATCTGGCGCCCTTTTACGCCGTCGAGGCGCATTCCATGCTGGAGCTGGAGCCGCCCCGCCACACGCGCCTGCGCGGCCTGGTGCTGCGCGCCTTCACCTCGCGGCGGATCGCGGCCCTTGCGCCCGAGATCGCCGGTCTGTCGCACCAGTTGATCGACGCCCTGCCGGGTGGGGAGTTCGACCTCTTGCGCCATTTCGGCCAAAAGCTGCCGGTGATCATCATCGCCCGGCTTCTGGGCGTGCCCGAAGAGATGTCGGACGATCTGCTGCGCTGGTCCAACGCGATGGTGGGCATGTACATGGCCGGGCGCACGCGGGCGCGCGAAGAGGCCGCCGTCGCCGCGACCGAGGCCTTTGTCGCCTTCATGCGCGGCTATGTGGATCAGCGCCGCGCCAGGCCGGCCGACGATCTGATCACCTCGTTGATCGAGGCCGAAGAGGCGGGCGAGCGGCTCAGCACGGATGAGCTGATCACCACCTGCATCCTGTTGCTCAACGCCGGGCACGAGGCGACGGTCCACACCATCGGCAACGGCGTCAAGGCGCTGCTGGAGGCCGGCAGCCCGGCCTCGGTTCTGGCGCCGGCGGCGGTCGAGGCGACGGTCGAAGAGATCCTGCGCTTTGACCCGGCGCTGCATATGTTCACCCGCTGGGTCTATGAGGATGTCGAGTTGATGGGCCGCCGGTTCACGCGCGGCGATCAGGTCGCGCTGCTTCTGGGCGCCGCCAATCGCGACCCCGGCGCCTGGGACGAGCCGGCGCGTTTTGACCCCACGCGCGCCATCAGGCCGCATGCCAGCTTTGGCGCCGGGCTGCATTTCTGCGTCGGCGCGCCGCTGGCCCGGCTGGAGTTGCAGATCGCCCTGCCGATCCTTTTCGCCCGCCTGCCGGCCCTGCGCCTGGCCGCCCCGCCGCGTTACAAGGATGTCTATCACTTCCACGGGCTGGACGCGCTCATGGTCAGCCGCTGAGGCCGGGGCGGGGTCGGGTGGCCTGTCATGGCGGGCATCGCCGGCCAAGGGCTGCCGGGACCGGCAGCGCCCTTCCCCCAAACCCCGCCCCGGGGCCTGACCCGGGGCCCCGGATCAAGTCCGGGGCGGGGTCGGATGGCCTGTCGTGGCGGGCATGACCGGCCAAGGGCCACCGGGACCGGCAGCGCCCTTCCCCCAAACCCCGCCCCGGGCCTGACCCGGGGCCCCGGATCGCGTCCGGGGCGTGGATGGCAAATCGAAGCGGGCATCGCCGGGCAAGGGCCACCGGGGCCGGCAGCGCCCTCCCCCAAACCCCGCCCCGGGGCCAGGCCCGGGGCCCCGGCTCACGGCCGGGGCGGGGTGGGATGGCCGGTAGTGGCGGGCATCGCCGGGCAATGGCCGCCGGGACCGGCAGCGCCGTCCCCCCAGCCCCCGCCCCGGGCCTGACCCGGGGCCTCGGATCTCGTCCGGGGCGGGGTTGCACTTGCGGCCTGCCTTCGAAACCTGAACAGCCTTATCGGGTCTGCATCACGGCGGTGATCGGGGCAAGCTGCACCGCGGCGGCGCGCCCCTCGACCAGCCATTCCAGCAGCACGGCGACGGTTTCGGCGCGCGTCTGGCCCAGGACCACCGCCCTGCCCTCTTGCGCCGCCCTGAAGGCGGCGCGGTCAAGGGTGCGCCGGATCGCCTCTGGGCTCTCGCCCGCCGCGTCGAGAATGCGGAAGATGCCCGCCTGGGCCAGCCCCTCGCGCGCGGCCACCTGCCCGGCGGCGCCAAGGCCGCGATCGTGGACGATGATGCCGCGCCCCTGCGCCTTGAGGATCGGAATGGCCAGGGTGGCAAGGGGGCGGTCCTCTTGCAGGCCGCCCGAGGGCGGATCGAGCAGGGCCACCGATTCGGGCAGGCCAAAGGTCAGGGCCTGAAAGATCTGCTCCAGATCGGCCGCCGTCGCACCCGGTGGCAGCGGTGCGGACAGGGTCACCACCTCTTGCCCCGCATCCCGATAGGCGCGCGCCGCCTCGGCCGCGTCCGGCGCATAGGGATCGACCGCGAAGGTGACGGCAAAGGGCAGGCGCGTCAGGTCTTCGCGCGGCATCCCCGCCGCGCCGATGTCTTGCAGGATGACGGCAAAGAGCGGCCGGCCCGGATCGGGCGCAAAGGGCCGGGCATGGGCGATGATCGGCGGTGCGGGCGCCGGGGCACCCGCCTCGGCCGCAGGGGGGGTCAGCGGGCCAAGCCCCGGCAGGCGGGACGGACCAAGGCCGGGACGCGAGCGCACGGGCGGCGGCGCTGCGGCCGGCGCCTGGGGCACCACGGTCTGCGGCGCGGGGGCCGGCGCCGGCGCGGCGGCGGCGGGCATGGGCTCGGCGCTGGCGGTCAAGGGCGGGGCGGGCTCTGCCGCCGGCGCGAGCGGCCGGGTCTCGACCGTTGGAGGCGGCGGGGGGGACGGGGGCGGGTCAAGCAGCAGGTCCTGACGCGGCGCCGGCATCGTGCCCTCGGACGGGCGCGGCGCGGCATCGACGGGCGAGGGTTCGGGCGCTGCGGGGGCCAGGTGTTGCAGGGCCGGCGCGGTTTCGGGCGCGGGCGCGGCAGGGTCGGGCGAGGCGACATCGGCCATCGCAAGCTCGCGCGGCTCTGCCGGTGCGACGCTGGGGGGCACCAGCGGCGGCGACGGTGCTGCGAGGGCGGGCGCGGGGGCAGGCTGGGGGGCAGGCTGGGCGGCGGGCGGCTGGGCGGCCCCCTCGGCAGCCACCGGCGCGGCGGGCACGCTCAGCACGGGTTCCGCCGGGCCCGGAGCCCAGAGCGAGATCGCAGCAAGTCCCAGAGCCGAGGCCACCGCACCCCAGAAAAGACCCAAGAGAAACCCTCGGCTCAACGCCACCCCCTCGATGCTGCCTCTATCCGCTTGACGCCTTTGCGACCTCGTGACCATCTATAACGCGGCCCGCCGCGCTCTTCATCCCCAAACAGATGGCCCGCACCCCATGCTGCTTTTGATCGACAACTACGACAGCTTTACCTACAACCTCGTCCATTATCTGGGCGAGCTTGGGGCAGAGGTGCGCGTCGTGCGCAACGATGCGATGACCGTGCAAGAGGCGATCGCCCTGGCCCCCTCGTCCATCGTGCTTTCGCCCGGGCCTTGCGACCCCGCCCAGGCCGGCATCTGCCTGCCCCTGACCCGCGCCGCCGCCTCGGCCGGCATCCCGCTTCTCGGCGTCTGCCTGGGCCATCAGACCATTGGCGAGGCCTTTGGCGGCGACGTGGTGCGCTGCCACGAGATCGTGCACGGCAAGATGGGCGCGATGCACCACAAGGGGCAAGGCATGTTCCGCGGCCTGCCCTCGCCCTTTCTGGCGACGCGCTATCATTCGTTGGTGGTCAAGCGCGAGACGCTGCCGGAATGCCTTGAGGTCACCGCCTGGCTTGAGGATGGCACGATCATGGGCCTGCGCCACCGCGACAAGCCGATCGAGGGGGTGCAGTTCCACCCCGAAAGCATCGCCTCCGAACACGGCCACCAGCTTTTGCGCAACTTTCTGGACACCGCGCGCGAAAAGGTGCCGGCATGAGCGCCCCCGAGGGCGGCCTGAAGCCGCTGATTGCCGCCGCCGCCGAGCGTGCCCTGTCGCGGACCGAGGCGGAAGCCGCCTTTGGGATCCTGTTCGAGGGTGCCGCGACCCCGGCGCAGGTCGGCGGCTTCCTGATGGCGCTGCGCACGCGGGGCGAGACGGTTGACGAATACGCCGCCGCCGCCTTTGTCATGCGCTCCAGATGCCACGCCGTCCGGGCCCCGGCGGGGGCCATGGACATCGTCGGCACCGGCGGCGACGGCAAGGGCACGCTCAACATCTCGACTGCCACCGCCTTTGTGGTGGCCGGGGCCGGCGTGACCGTGGCCAAGCACGGCAACCGCAACCTGTCGTCCAAATCCGGATCGGCCGACGCGCTGACCGAGCTGGGGCTGAACATCATGGTCGGCCCCGAGGTGGTGGAGCGCTGCATCACCGAGGCCGGCATCGGGTTTATGATGGCGCCGATGCACCATCCGGCGATGCGCCATGTCGGGCCGATCCGGGCCGAGTTGGGCACGCGCACCATCTTCAACATCCTGGGGCCGTTGACCAATCCGGCCGGGGTGCGGCGGCAGTTGACCGGGGCCTTCAAGCCCACGCTGCTGCGCCCGATGGCCGAGACGCTGCGCACGCTGGGATCCGAGGCGGCCTGGCTGGTCCACGGATCGGACGGCACGGATGAGCTGTCCATCGCCGGCCCGACGGCGGTGGTGGCACTGGCGGCGGGCGAGATCACCGAATTCGAGGTGCATCCCGAAGCGGCGGGCCTGCCGGTGCATCCCTTCTCCGCCATCCTGGGCGGCAGCCCGGCCGAGAACGGCGCGGCCTTTCGCCGCCTGCTGGACGGCGAGCCGGGCGCCTACCGCGATGCGGTCCTGCTGAATTCGGCAGCCGCGCTGGTGGTGGCGGGCAGGGCATCGGGCCTGACCGAAGGCGCGGAAATGGCCCGCGCCTCGATCCTGTCGGGGCGCGCCCGCGAAAAGCTGGCCGCATTGGTGCGTCTGACCAACGCCTGATCCGGGGCTGCCCCTTTCCTTTTGCCCTGCCCGCCGGTAGCCTTTGGCCATGAGCACGATCCTTGACCGCATCAAGACCTACAAGCTTGCCGACGTGGCCGCCCGCAAGGCCGCCCGCCCACTGGCCGAGGTCGAATCCGCCGCGCGCTCGGCGACGCCTCCGCGCGGCTTTGCCGCCGCCCTGACCCGCGCCGCCGCCAAGGGCTATGGCCTGATCGCCGAGATCAAGAAGGCCAGCCCCTCCAAGGGTCTGATCCGCGCCGATTTCGACCCGCCGGCACTGGCCCGCGCCTATGAGGCCGGGGGCGCGGCCTGTCTGTCGGTACTGACCGATGCGCCCTCGTTTCAGGGATCGGACACCTATCTGGTCGCCGCCCGCGCCGCCACCGGCCTGCCCGCGATCCGCAAGGACTTTCTCTACGATCCCTGGCAGGTCGCCGAATCCCGCGCCCTGGGGGCCGATGCGGTGCTGATCATCATGGCCACCCTGTCGGATGCCCAGGCGGCAGAGCTGGAATCTGCTGCCCTTGGTCTGGGGATGGATGCGCTGATCGAGGTGCATGACGAGGCCGAGCTTGAGCGCGCGCTGCGCCTTGCCTCGCCGCTGATCGGGGTGAACAACCGCAATCTGCATACCTTCGAGCTGAGCCTTGATGTCACGCGGCGCCTGTCGCGGCTGGTGCCCACGGGGCGCCAGCTTGTCTGCGAGAGCGGGCTTTACACCCCGGCCGATCTGGCGGCGATGGCCGCCTGCGGGGCACGGCGGTTCCTGATCGGCGAAAGCCTGATGCGGCAGGCCGATGTCGCCGCCGCCACCGCTGCGCTCTTGGCCGACCCGGTTCCGGTATGAGCAATCCGCTCACCCATTTCGACCCCTCGGGCGCGGCGCATATGGTCGATGTCTCGGCCAAGGCCGCGACCGCCCGCACCGCCGTGGCCGAGGGGTTCGTGTCGATGTCGCGCGAGACACTGACACTGGTCACCTCGGGCACGGCGCAGAAGGGCGACGTTCTGGGCGTGGCGCGGCTGGCCGGGATCATGGCGGCCAAGCGGACCGCCGATCTGATCCCGCTCTGCCACCCGCTCGCCCTGTCCAAGGTCGCGCTGGACCTGAGGGCGCAGGATGATCCGCCCGGCCTGCGCATCACCGCCACCGTCAAGACCACCGGCCCGACCGGGGTCGAGATGGAGGCGCTGACAGCGGTTTCTGTGGCCTGCCTGACGGTCTATGACATGCTGAAGGCGGCAGAAAAGGGCATGCAGATCACCGGCATCCGGCTGATCCTGAAAGACGGCGGCAAATCAGGGCGTTACGAGGCGTCCTTATGATTTCGGTCGAAGAGGCGCTGGCCCAGGTGCTGCGCCTTTGCCCGCCCCTGCCGGCCGAAACCGTTCCGCTGCGCGCCGCGCATGGTCGCCGGCTTGTCGCCCCGGTCGCGGCGCGGATCACCCAGCCGCCCTTTGACGCCGCCGCGATGGACGGCTACGCCCTGCAAGGCCCCCCCGCCCCAGGCGCCAGCTATGCCGTGATCGGCGAAGCCAGCGCCGGCAGCACCTTTGACCGCGCCCTGGGCCCGGGCCAGGCGCTGCGCATCTTCACCGGCGCGCCGGTGCCGATGGGCGGCTCGCATGTCGTGATCCAGGAGGACGTGGTCCGCGTCGGCGATGCCATCACCATCGGCCCGCGCGCCGATGCCGCGCGCAACATCCGCCGGCGCGGGCAGGACTTTGCCGAGGGCGACCTTCTGGAGGCCAGGCGCCTTGGCCCGGCCGATCTGGGCCTGCTGGCGGCGATGAATGTCGCCGAGGTTTCGGTGCACCGCCGTCCCGTGGTGGCCTTTCTGTCCACCGGAAATGAACTGGTCGCGCCGGGCGAGGTGCCCGGGCCCGGCCAGATCGTCGCCTCTTCGGCGCTGGCGCTGGCCGCGCTGGCCGAGGGGGCCGGCGCGGTGGCGCGGATACTGCCCATCGCGCGGGACGAGTTGGCGCATCTCAGTGCCGCGCTCGATCTGGCGGCGGGGGCCGATCTGATCGTCACCCTGGGCGGCGCCTCGGTCGGCGATCATGACCTTGTCGGGCGTCATGCCGCCGATCTGGGGCTGGTCCTGGATTTCTGGAAGATCGCGCTCCGGCCCGGAAAGCCGATGATGGCCGGCCGCAGGGGTGCGACGGCGCTGCTTGGCCTGCCGGGCAATCCGGTGTCCGCCTATGTCTGCGCGGTTCTCTTCATGCTGCCGATGCTGCGCGCCTTTCAGGGCGACCCCGCCCCCGCCCCGGCCCCGCAAAGCGCCGTCCTGGCCGGCGCGCTGGGGCCGAACGGCCCGCGCCGGCATTATCTGCGGGCCAGGCTCGACCCCGTGACCGGGGCGATCACGCCCGCCGGATCGCAGGATTCGGCCTTGACGCGGGTGCTGGCCGAGGCCAATGCGCTGCTGATCCAGCCCGAGCATTCCCTTGCCCTGGTCCCGGGCCAGAGGGTGGAATTCCTGCCCCTGCCGTAACGCCAGGCTTGACACAAAGCGGGAACAGGCGCAGAACATAGCGTTAACACAACCCGGAGCCAGGCATGTTGACGCGCAAGCAACTGGAACTTCTCGATTTCATCAAGGTGCGGCTTGACCGCGACGGGGTTCCGCCTTCGTTCGACGAGATGAAGGACGCGCTGGACCTGCGGTCGAAATCGGGCATCCATCGGCTGATCATCGCGCTGGAAGAGCGCGGCTTTATCCGCCGCCTCGCGCACCGCGCCCGCGCGATCGAGATCGTGAAACTGCCCGATGTGATTGAAAAATCGTCCTTTACCCCCCGCGTGATCGAGGGGGACAAGCCTGCGCCCGCCCCCGCCCAGCCGCGCGGCGCGATGGATGTCAGCGCCCTGCACGCCTATGAAATCCCCGTGATGGGCCGCATCGCCGCCGGCGTGCCGATCGAGGCGATTGCCCATGTCTCGCACCATGTGACGGTGCCCGGCTCGATGCTTTCGGGGCGGGCCCAGCACTATGCACTTGAAGTCAAGGGCGACAGCATGATCGAGGCCGGCATCAACGACGGCGACATCGTGGTGATCCGCGAGCAGCAGACGGCCGAGAATGGCGACATCGTGGTGGCCCTGGTCGAGGATGCCGAGGCGACGCTGAAGCGGTTCCGCCGCAGGGGCACCATGATCGCGCTCGAGGCGGCGAACCCGGCCTATGAGACGCGGGTGTTCCCCGATCACATGGTCAAGGTGCAGGGCCGCCTGGTGGGCCTGATCCGCAGCTACTGACCGACCACGATCACCGGCGCCGCGCGCCCGCCGCCCGACCACAGGCGCGGCGCGGCGCGGGCGGGATAAAGCACGAGCCTGCCCTGCGCCAACGCTCCCGCCAGCGCCCCGGTCCCGGCCAGCAGGCGCGGATCGATCAGCACGCACCCCCCTTGCGGCGCCGCCTCGACCGGGGCGCTTGTCACCACCAGATCGAAGGTGGCGCAGGCGCCGGGCAGGTCCTCGGCCGCGCCCTTGCCGTTCAGGGCGATGCCGCTGATCCCGCCGATGGCAAAGCGCCGGGCGCCGGAAGGGCCGGCAAAGCCTGGCCGCCGCGCGGCCTCGGCCTGGGTGGCCAGATCGCCGTCGTTCTGCAACCAGGTCTCGGCGGCAAAGGCGGCGCCGCGGCTCTGGCTCAGCGCCCGCCCCTCGGGCCCGTTCAGCCCGACCAGCCGCGCATCGGGCGAGATCAGCAGCATGGGCCGCTCGGACAGCGCCCACAGCGCCAGGCCCAGCGCGGCGGGCAGCAGCGCCCCGGCGCGCAGGCCGCCCTGCCAGAGGATCGCCCAGACCCCGGCCAGGGTCAGCAGCGGCAGAACCGCCGCCCCCGGTGCCACGATCGGGGTGACCGCCCCCTCAAGCGACGCGATCCAATGCGCGACCCACAGGATCCAGCCCGAGGCCTGCCCCATCAGCCATAGCGCCGGCCCGGCCAGCCCAAGGGGCGCGAGCAGCACCGCCAGCGCCCCTGCCGCCATCAGCAGCATCATCGCCGGGCCAGCGGCCAGGTTTGCCACCAGCCCGTAGTCGGTAAAGCGGTTGAAATGCGCGGCCGCATAGGGCGCCGTCGCGATCCCGGCCAGGACGGACGACAGCACCAGCACGTAAAGGCCGGTCGCGAGCGCCGGCAGGGGCAGCGACAGACGCCGCGCGTCCAAGACCTGAAACCCGACGATCAGCACCACGGTCGCGGCAAAGGAAAGCTGGAATCCCGGCTCAAGCAGCTCTTCGGGCCGCCAGAGCAGCACCAGCACCGCCGAAATCGCCACCGAGCGCAGCGTCAGCGCCTTGCGGTCCAGCATGACCGCGCCGAGCATGACCGAGACCATCAGGAACGCCCGTTCCGTCGCGACGTTCGAGCCCGAGAGCAGCATGTAAAAGCTCGCCACCCCAAAGGCGACGACCGCCGCCAGCTTCTTGGTGTTCACCCGCAGAGCCAGCGGCGGCACCAGCGCCGCGCCATAGCGCAGCAGGGCAAAGACAAAGCCGGTCAGAAAGGCCATGTTCTGCCCCGAGATCGCCAGCAGATGCGCAAGATTTGAATCGCGCAGCGCCGCGACCGTGTCCTGGCGGATGCCGGACCGATCACCCGTCATCGCGCCGGCGGCAAAGGCCCCCGCATCGCCCGGCACCGCCGCGCGCACCGCGGCGCCAAGCGTCGAGCGCAGCCGCGCGATCCATTGCGCGCCGGGCGCCGCCTCTTGCCACAGCACCAGTGGATCGCGGCTGTAGCCGACGGCGCCGAGCCCGTCGAAATAGGCGATGCGCTGAAAGTCAAAGCCGCCCGGTTCCACCGGGCCGCCGGGGGGCGACAGGCGCGCGGTGATCAGCACCACCTGCCCCGGCGTGACCGCGGGCTCTTGCCCCTGCAGCGAAATCCGCACCAGGCCCGGCGTCAGCTCTGGCGCGATGCCGGTCAGCACCACCTGATCAAGCACCAGGCGCAGCGCGTCGGACTGGCTGCGGTCGATCCAGGCGACGCGCCCCTGCACCGGGCCGCGATAATCGGCCGCCAGCACCGGCGCCTCGACCACAGCCAGGCGCAGCCCGCAGGCCAGCACCCCCGCCAGCACCGCCCCCAGCGCCACCAGCGGCGGATGCCAGACCTCGGGCAGCAGGAACCAGCCGAGCATCGCCAGCGCAAGCGCCACGGCGACGGCGGCATAGGCGGCCGCGCCCGGCTCTTGCGGCAGGGAAAACCACAGGCCGATCCCGACCGACAGGAACACCGGCACCCAGGGGAAGAGCTGGCCCCGCGCCCCCATGAGCGCGCGCAGGGGCAGCATCACCACCCCGGCGGCCCGCCCGATTGCGAGCCCATCCACGCCCCGGGCCACGGCCGCCACCTTGTCTTGCCTCTCGCATTTGCCTAAAGCTGCGCCGATCCTGCTGAAATATGGTTTCCATAAGGTTAACGCCGCATGTCTCCGAGCCCCGACCACGCCGCGCCCAAAGCCCAGGTCGTGACCCGTTTTGCCCCCTCGCCCACCGGTTATCTGCACATCGGTGGCGGTCGGACGGCGCTGTTCAACTGGCTTTACGCGCGCGGGCGCGGCGGCAGGTTCCTGCTGCGGATCGAGGATACCGACCGCGAAAGGTCTACTCCCGAAGCGACGGATGCCATCCTGCGCGGGCTGACCTGGCTGGGGCTGGACTGGGATGGCGAGGTCGTCAGCCAGTTCGACCGCAAGGACCGCCACGCCGAGGTGGCGCATGAGATGCTGGCGCGCGGCACCGCCTACAAATGCTTTTCCACCGCCGAAGAGATCGCCGCCTTTCGCGCCGGGGCCGAGGCCAGCGGCGCCTCTTACGCCGTCTTCCAAAGCCCCTGGCGCGATGCCGATCCCGCCACGCACCCCGATGCGCCCTTTGCCATCCGCATGAAGGCCCCCCGCAGCGGCGAGACCGTGATCACCGACGAGGTGCAGGGCCGCGTGGTGATCAGGAACGAGACGCTGGACGACATGATCGTGCTGCGCTCGGACGGCACGCCCACCTACATGCTGGCCGTGGTGGTGGACGACCACGACATGGGCGTGACCCATGTCATCCGGGGCGATGACCACCTCAACAACGCCGCCCGCCAACAGATGGTCTATGACGCCATGGGCTGGACCGTGCCGGTCTGGGCCCATATTCCGCTGATCCACGGGCCTGACGGCAAGAAACTGTCCAAGCGCCACGGCGCGACCGGGGTCGAAGAATATCAGGCCATGGGCTATCCGGCCGCCGGCATGCGCAACTACCTGACCCGCCTGGGCTGGGCGCATGGCGACATGGAGATATTCACCAGCGCCCAGGCGATGGAGGTCTTTGACCTCAAGGGCATCGGCCGCGCCCCGGCCCGGCTGGATTTCAAAAAGCTAGAAAACACCTGCGGTCAGCATCTGGCGATGATGGACGATGCTGCGCTGCTGCATGAACTAGAGGCATTTCTGGCCGCCTCGGGCCGTCCGCCCCTGACCGAAGCACAGCGCGAGCGGATGCTGCGCGGGCTCTACTGCGTCAAGGATCGGGCAAAGATGTTCACCGATCTTATTGAAAAAGCACGGTTTATGCTGATTGACCACCCCATCGCGCGCGATGAGGCGGCGTCGGCGGCGCTGGATTCGGTATCCCGTGGTATACTGGAAAACTTGACGCCGCGACTGCGAAATGCTAGCTGGACAAAGGATGCGCTTGAACCGATCCTTAACGAAGTTGCGGCACAATTCGGTGTCGGATTCGGCAAGCTGGCCGGCGCCTTGCGGGCCGTCCTTGCCGGTCGGACCGTGACTCCCAGCGTCTATGACATGATGCTGGTCATCGGGCGCGACGAAGCCCTGGCCCGGATCGCGGCGGCCGATTGATCGCCGCGCGCCCCGGTCCAGTCACAGACACGCCGGCGGAGCCTGCCCTCCGTTCCGGCCACCGGGGGAAAGACGATGACCGAAGCTGCCCGTTCCGCCAGACTGACCCTTGATGGCAAGGACTATGACCTGCCGGTTCTCTCGCCGTCCGAGGGGCCCGAGGTGCTGGACATCCGCAAGCTTTATGCCGAGGCGGATGTTTTCACCTTCGATCCCGGCTTTACCTCGACCGCCGCCTGCGAAAGCGCCATCACCTACATCGATGGCGACAAGGGAGAGCTTCTGCATCGCGGCTACCCGATCGAACAGCTCGCCGCCCAGTCGACCCATCTGGAGCTGTGCTGGCTGCTGCTCTACGGCGATTTGCCCAATGCCGACCAGTTGGCCGACTTCACCGCCCGGGTGACCCGCCACACCATGGTGCACGAGCAGATGCACAACTTCTTCCGCGGCTTCCGCCGCGATGCCCATCCCATGGCCACGATGGTCGGCGTGGTGGGCGCGATGTCGGCCTTCTACCACGACAGCCTTGACATCAACGACCCCTGGCAACGCGAGGTCGCCTCGATCCGGATGATCGCCAAGCTGCCGACCATCGCGGCGATGGCCTATAAGTATTCCGTCGGCCAGCCCTTTGTTTACCCGCGCAATTCGCTCAGCTACGCCGGCAACTTCCTGAACATGTGCTTTGCCGTCCCGGCCGAGGAATATGTCGTCAACCCGGTGCTGGAAAAGGCGATGGACCGCATCATGATGCTCCATGCCGACCATGAGCAGAACGCCTCCACCTCGACCGTCCGCCTCGCGGGCTCTTCGGGGGCCAATCCCTTTGCCTGCATCGCGGCCGGCATCGCCTGCCTCTGGGGCCCGGCCCATGGCGGCGCCAACCAGGCCTGCCTGGAAATGCTGCGCGAGATCGGCACGGTCGACCGCATCCCCGAATACATCGCCAAGGCCAAGGACAAAAGCTCCGGCTTCCGCCTGATGGGCTTTGGCCACCGGGTCTCCAAGAACTTCGACCCCCGCGCGACGGTGATGTAGGAATCGGCGGACGAGGTGCTGGGCCTGCTCGGCATCGAGAACATCCCCACGCTCCAGGTCGCCAAGGAGCTTGAGCGGATCGCGTTGCAGGATGACTATTTCATCTCGAAAAAGCTCTATCCAAACGTCGATTTCTATTCCGGCATCATCCTGGATGCGATGGGATTTCCCACCTCGATGTTCACGCCGATCTTTGCCATCTCGCGCACGGTGGGCTGGATCAGCCAGTGGAAAGAGATGATCGCCGAAAAGAACCAGAAGATCGGCCGCCCGCGCCAGCTTTACGTCGGCGAGGCAAAGCGCGACTACATCGACATCCGCCACCGCTGAGGCGCCGCGCCGGGCGCCGCTGGGGCGCCCCCCCCGGCATTGCCCTGGCCATCCTCTGTGCCTAAATATCCCGGGGGTCCGGG
>JBQTIT010000001.1:0-23010 GCA_052387855.1 Paracoccaceae bacterium | reverse complement strand
GGTAAACCGGTTCCGCGAACACCACGGAGGCCGGCGCTCGACCCGGAGGGCGTGGAGCGCCCTCCCTGGGGGGGTCGGGCGCTGGCCGAGGGCCTTTGGGGCCCTCGGCCGGGGATGGGGCGGGCGTCTCGCATGGCCTCGGCGAGTGCCTCGGCCAAGTCGGGCGAAAAGGAAAACGCACTGCGTTTTCCCGCCCGTGTGGGAACGGTGAAGGAAGACCGGTTCCGCTACACTGCCAGAGGCCAGCGCCTGACCCGGAGTGTGCGGAGCGCCCTCCCTGGGGGGGTCGGGCGCTTGCCGAGGGCCTTTTGGGCCCTAGGCCGGGGATGGGGCGGGCGGCGCGCATGACCTCGGCGAGTGCCTCGGCCAAGGTCGGGCCGGCTCGGGTTACGGGGGCCGGTCCCGCCCTTTACGTCTGGGGCTGGCGACCAACCCTGCCCCACCCCCGTCGGGACGCATGCCAGACCCATGCCCGACGGGCATTATCGCCCGCCGGCGCCGGCAGACCGCCGTTTCGACCGGCGCGGCTTCAGCCCAGGCGGCCCCCTCCGCCCAGTCCATCGCCCCGGTCCGGTGCCGCAAGGGTGATCGGCCGCGCGGGGGGCTGCCCCTTGACCCGGGGCGGAAAATCGTGGCCTTAGGGCAAGGCAACCTGCCGGATGGACCATGTTTCGCACGCTCTACACCTGGGCCCTGCGCCTGTCGGCGTCGCGCCACGCCGACAAGGCCCTGGCGCTGGCCTCGTTCACCGAAAGCTCGTTCTTTCCGATCCCCGCCGACGTGCTCTTTGTCCCCATGGTCCTGTCCCGCCCGGCGAGGGCCTGGCGCCTGGCGCTGATCGCCTCGGTCACCTCGGTTCTGGGCGGGGTGTTCGGCTGGCTGATCGGCCACTATGCCTTTGCCCTGCTCGCCCGCCCGCTTCTGGAGTTCTACGGCAAGATGGCGGCCTTTGACGCGCTGAAGGATCAGACCGGAACCTGGACGATCCTGCTCTTGCTGGTCACCTCGGGCCTGTCGCATCTGCCGCCGATGAAGGTGGTCACCATCCTGTCGGGGGTGATCTCGTTTTCCTTGCCCTTGTTCGTCCTGTCGGCCATCGTCGCGCGCGGCGGGCGCTTTTTCCTGCTCGCCTGGGCGCTGCGAACCTACGGGCCGGGCGTCGTGGCCTTTGTCGAGCGGCGCTTTGCCCTGGTCGTGGCGGTCCTGCTCGGGGTGGCGGCGCTGGTCTGGCTTGGCCTGAACTTCCTGTGAGGACATCATGACGCGACCGAACCTGACCCTGATCGCCGCCGCCGGATCGCTGGCGCTGTTGATGGGGGCCTTTGCGTTTCAGGCGCTGGGCTATGCGCCGTGCCAGCTATGCCTCTGGCAGCGCTGGCCGCATGCCGCCGCCGTGGCCATCGGGCTGGCGATCGCGCTTGGCGCGCCGCGCGCCCTGGCCTGGGCCGGTGCGCTGGCGGCGCTGACGACGGCCGGCATCGGCGCCTTTCACGTCGGGGTCGAACAGGGCTGGTGGGAGGGTCTGGCCGCCTGCACCGCCAACGCCCTGGCAGGCGTCTCGGCCCAGGACCTCTTGAGCACCGAGGTCACCGTCGGCGCCCCCGTGCGCTGCGATGCGGTGGCGTGGAGCCTGCTTGGCCTGTCGATGGCCGGGTACAATACCTTGATCTCATTGGCTCTTGCGGCGCTCTGGGCCCTGGGCGCCAGGGCAGGCCGGGGCTAACCCAGCAGCCGCGCGCCTTCCTGCAAGGCAAAGCGGTCGGTCATGCCGGCCACATAGTCGGCCACGATGCGGGCCAGCGCGGTCTCGCCCCGCGCCGCGCCGATGTCGGGCTGCCATTCGGGGGGCAACAGATCGGGCCGCGCCATGAAAAGCGGGAAAAGGCCGGCGATCACCTGCGTCACCCTTGCCCGCTCGACCATGACCGAGGGCGCGCGGTACATCCGCGTGAACAGAAAACCCCGGATCGCCTTGAGGTCCTGATAAAGCGGCTTGGAGAACCGGATCACCGTGGTCCCCAGCCCGCGAATGTCGTCGGCCGAGCGCGGCGCGGCGGCGCCAAGGCGGCCCTGCGCCACCGCGATCACATCCTCGACCATGCGGCCAAAGACACGCCGCAGCGCCTCGTGGCGCCGGCGCATCCGCTCCAGCCCCGGGTAAAGCCGGTCCACCTCGGCAAAGGCCGGGCCGGTGACCGGCAGGTCCACCAGGTCCGCCTCGTTGAAAAGGCCCGAGCGCAGGCCGTCGTGCAGGTCGTGATGCGAATAGGCGATGTCGTCGGCAATCGCGGCCACCTGCGCCTCGGCGCTGGCATGGGTGTGCAGGTCAAGGTCCCAGGCGGCGTTGACCTCGGCCAGGGCATAGGGCAGCGGGCCGGCGTGCTTTTCATCGGCATTGGGGCCGATGACCGGGCCGTTGTGCTTGGCGATGCCCTCAAGACATTCCCAGGTCAGGTTCAGACCGTCAAACTCGGCATAGTGCCGCTCCAGCCGGGTGACGATGCGCAGCGCCTGCGCGTTGTGGTCAAAGCCGCCGTAGGGCGCCATCAGCGCCGCCAGCGCATCCTCGCCGGTGTGGCCAAAGGGGGTGTGGCCCAGATCATGCGCCAGCGCCACCGCCTCGGCGAGGTCGGTGTTCAGCCCCAAAACCCCGGCGATGGTGCGCGCCACCTGCGCCACCTCGATGGTGTGGGTCAGGCGGGTGCGGTAATAGTCGCCCTCATGCTCGACAAAGACCTGGGTCTTGTGCTTGAGCCGCCGAAACGCGCTGGAGTGGATGATCCGGTCGCGGTCGCGCTGAAAGGCCGAGCGAAAGGAAGACAGGTCCTCGGGGTAAAGCCGGCCGCGGGACGTCTCGGGCTGGCAGGCATAGGGGGCGATCATGCGTTTGTGCCGTCCTTGTTTGTGTCCCTTGGAAAACCTATATTCGCCCGGGGGCCAAAGGAACAGGCCCCACCAGGGAGGCCGCCCATGACCATGACCCTTGCCCTGCCGCCCCGCGTCACCGACCGCGCCTTTGCCCGGCTGGCCGAGATCGCCGAACTG
Organism: Paracoccaceae bacterium; assembly: GCA_052387855.1. Taxonomy (GTDB): domain Bacteria; phylum Pseudomonadota; class Alphaproteobacteria; order Rhodobacterales; family Rhodobacteraceae; genus CAIYZT01. Next base: position 19,965 of record JBQTIT010000001.1, on the reverse strand, counting down.
ACCGGCGCGCGGCGCCCGCTGCGGGTGGCGGTGGATGGCGGCGGCTGTTCGGGCTTTCAGTACGACATCAAGCTGGACGATGCCGCGGCGGGCGATCTGGTGATCGAAAAGGACGGGCTCAGCGTGCTGATCGACGAGATCTCGTTGCCCTTTCTGCAAAACGCGGTGATCGACTTTACCGAAGAGCTGATCGGCGCGCGGTTCGTGATCGATAACCCCAATGCCACCGCGTCCTGTGGCTGCGGCACCTCATTTTCGATCTAAAGGATCGCACGCGGCGGGGTTTTTTCGCCTTTGCGCGTGAATGGGTGGACCAATCGCGCCGTTGCCCCATCTGCACAGGGTGGGGGGGCGCAAGCATGTCCGTGGTCTTGATCCTGGGGTCCGCCCCAAACGCGACGCAGGCGCGCGACTGGCCGCGCGCGGCCTTTGACCGGATCGTCGTGATCAACAATGCCCACCGGCTGCGCCCGGACTGGGATGCCCATATCTTTCCCTGGGACTTTCCGTCGGCGGACCTGCCGCCCCTTGCCGGCGGGCAGGTCCGCATCGAGGAGGGCGAATTTGTTCCGGCGCAGAACGCCTATGGCGGCTTTGTCTATGGCGGCGGCACCATGGCCTTTACCGCCGGCTACTGGGCGCTCCACGCCCTGCGCCCTCGGGTTCTGGCCTTCATGGGCTGCGACATGCACTATCCGGCAAACGGGCAGACGCATTTCTATGGCACCGGAACCGCCGACCCGCTGCGCGCGGACATCACGCTGCGCTCGCTTGAGGCGAAGTCGGCGCGGCTCATGCTGCTGGCCGCCCGGCAGGGATGCGCGGCGGTCAACCTGTCAGACGGCCCCTCGCGGCTGGTTCTGCCGCGCGCGGGGCTGACGGGGCTGGGCCGCCTGCGCCCCGCCGCGCATGATCCCGCCGCCTGCGAGGCCGCGCTGTCGCGCGAGGCCGCGCTGGGCTACGTCGTCCCCTCTGGCCGCTACTGGCAAGAAGCGGGCCGCTTTGACCCGGCAGCGATCGACGCGCTTGACGCGCTCTGGCTGGCCGCTTCCCAAGAGCGCCCAAACCCCCTAGAACACCCCCAGGGCGGCCAGGCGGCGCGGGGACAGGCATGAAAATCGCGACCTTCAACATCAACGGCATCATCGCCCGGCACGACGCGCTGCTGGCATGGCTGGACGAGGCCGCGCCGGACGTGGTCTGCCTGCAGGAAACCAAGAAGATCGACGCCGAGTTTCCCCGCGCGGCCTTTGAGGCGCTGGGCTACCAGGTCGAACTGCACGGCATGAAAAGCTTCAACGGCGTGGCGATCCTGTCGAAGCTGCCGCTGACGGAGGTCACCCGGCGCCTGCCCGGCGATGAGACGGACGAGCACACGCGCTGGATCGAGGCGACGGTGCAGGGCCGCTGTCCGGTGCGGGTGATCTCGCTCTACCTGCCCAACGGCAACCCCGCCCCGGGGCCCAAGTATGACTTCAAGCTGGCCTGGATGGAGCGGATGCGCCTGCGTGCCGCCGCGCTGTTGCAGACCGAGGCGCCGCTGGTCTTTTGCGGCGATTACAACATCATCCCCCAGCCCGAGGACGCCGCCAAGCCCGAGGCCTGGGCGACAGATGCCCTCGCCCTGCCCGCCTCGCGCGCGGCCTATCGGCGGCTGACGGCGCTTGGCCTGACCGACGCCTTTCGCGTGCGCAACCCGCAGCCGGGGCACTACACCTTCTGGGATTTCCAGGGTGGCGCCTGGGAGCGCAACAACGGCATCCGGATCGACCATCACCTGCTGTCCCCACAGGCGGCCGACCTGCTGGTGGACGCGGGCATCGACAAGGCGGTGCGCGGGCGTGAAAAGCCGTCGGATCATGTGCCGATCTGGATCACGCTGGACGCCTGAAGCGCCTCAGCCGCCCGCCAGCGCCGCCTTCAGCGCCGGGACAAACCGCTGCTCGTAGTCCGAGCCGATCAACGGACCGATGAACTTGAAAAGGACCGTCCCGTCCGGCGCCAGGATAAAGGTCTCGGGCGGCGCCGTGACGCCCCAGTCGATCCGCGTCTTGCCCTTGGGATCGGCCGCCACGGCGGCAAAGGGATTGCCGGCCTCGGCCAGGAACGCCAGGGCGTCGGCCTCGCGGTCCATCATGTTGATGCCGTAGACGGTGATGCCCTGGTCCGAAAGCGCCTGCAACGTGGGATGCTCGGCCCGGCAGGGCGGGCACCAGGAGGCCCAGAAGTTCACCAGCTTGACCCCGCCGCTGCGCAGCATCTCGGGCGTCAGTTGCGGGATGCCGGGCAGCGCCAGCGGCTCGATCGCCGGGGGCTCCCTGCCGATGAAGACCGACGGCAGGCCTTCGTCGCGGCTGTTCAGACCCAGGTAGAACATCAGCGCCAGCGCGGCGAAGATCAGCGGCGGCAGCAGCAGCAGCGGCCTAGACATCGCCCGACTTGCCCCGGCGCTCGATCTCAGCCAGGCGGGCCTTGGCGCGGCGCGACTGCATCCAGGTGACCCCGATCAGGACGGCCAGCAGCAGCAGGCTCGCCCCATAGGCCGACAGCACCGAAAAGGCGTATTTCCCCAGGTCCGGCATCATTCGGCACCCCTTTCGCGCGCAAGCAGCGCGGCGGCGCGGCGCAGGCGAATCTCGGTCCGGGTGCGCACCAGGACCAGCGTCAGGAACAAAAGGCCAAAGCCCGCCATCGAGATCACCAGCGGCTGCCAGAACACGTCCGAGACGTTTTCTTCCTTGTCGAGCGACAGGCTCGCCCCCTGGTGCAGGCCCTGGTTCCAGAAGTTCACCGCGTAGCGCGACAGGACCGCAAAGACCGATCCCACCATGCACAGGACCGACGTCAGATCGGCGGCCTTGTCGGGCTCCTCGATGGCTTCCCACAGGGCGATGTAACCCAGATAGAACAGGAAAAGGATCAGGAACGAGGTCAGGCGCGGGTCCCAGGCCCACCATGTGCGCCACATCGGCTGGCCCCAGAGCGCGCCGGTGACCAGACCGACCAGCGCCAGGACCGCCCCGACCGGCGCCGCCGCCTTGGCCGCCAGGGCCGAGACATGGTGGCGGCGGATCAGCCAGATCAGCGAGGTCACCAGCATCATGAACCAGGCCGACACCGCCATGGTGGCGGCCGGGACATGCAGATAGATGATCTTGACGGTCGAGCCCTGCTTGTAATCGTCAGGGGTCAGGAAAAAGCCCCAGATCAGCCCGACGCCAAGCGCCAGCGCGGCCAGGCCCGCGACCCAGGGCAGGACCCTCTCGCTCAGGCGCATGAAGCGTACGGGGTTGGCGTATTCCCAGATCGACATGCGCTTTCCTTGCGGTTTCGCGGGGCGGCGTCAAGGGGCAGCGGCGCCGCATCACGCGGGTTTCAACGCAACGCGACCCGAAGCGCCGCCGCGCCGGCAAAGGGCAAGAGCGCCGCCGCGCCGGCGGTGATCGCCGCCAGCAGCGCCAGCGGCGTCAGCGGGTCAAGCCCCAGCGCGCCGCGCCGCAGCGCCTCGGCGCCAAAGATCAGCGTCGGCAGATAGAGCGGCAGCACCAGAAGCGACAGCAAAAGGCCCCCGCGCCGGACGCCCACGACCAGCGCCGCGCCAAAGGCACCGATCACCGACAAGGCCGGCGTGCCAAGCGCCAGCGACAGCACCAGCCAGCCATAGCCCGGCGCCGGCAGGAAGAGCATCAGCGCCAGAAGCGAGGACATCGCCGTCAGCGGCAGGCCGGTGACCAGCCAGTGCGCCAGCGCCTTGACCGCGACCACCGCCTCCAGCGGGATCGGCGCGCAGGCCAGCAGGTCAAGCGAGCCGTCCTCGTGGTCGAGCGCGAACATCCGGTCCAGCGAGAGCAGGCTCGACAGCAGCGCGCCGACCCACAGGATACCCGGCGCGATCCGGCCCAGCGTGGCCCCGTCCGGGCCGACGCCCAGCGGCACGATGACCGCGACCAGCAGAAAGAACGCCAGCGCCAGGCCAAAGCCCCCCCCGGCGCGAAAGGCCAGGCGCAGATCGCGCAGCAAGAGCGCCCTCATGCAAAGGCCCCCTCGAAGCCGCCGGGGCGCGGCGCGGCGGGGGCGGCGCGGTGGGACGCCAGGTCAAGCGCCTCTGCGCCCGGCAGGCCCAGGTCCAGATGGCTGGCGATGACGGCCGCGCCGCCCGCGCCAAGATGGCGGCTCACCGCCTGGGCAAAGAGCGCGGTCGAGGCCGCATCAAGGCTGACCGTCGGCTCGTCCATCAGCCAGAGCCAGCGGCCGCACACCAGCACCCGCGCAAGGCCAAGCCGGCGCTTTTGCCCGGCCGAAAGCTCGGCCGCGCGGCGGGAGGCAAGCGCGCCCAGACCCATCTGGGCCAGCGCGGTGTCCACCTGCGCGGGCTGGCCGTGAACCTCGGCCCAGAAGGCGAGATTTTCGCGCAGGCTCAGCGCGGATTTGATCCCGTCGGCATGGCCGGCGTAGGTCAGGCTGTCGGCCGGCGCGTGGATGCTGCCCGCCTGGGGGGGCTGAAGCCCCGCCAGCGTGCGCAACAGCGTGGTCTTGCCGATCCCGTTCGGGCCGCGCAGGACCAGCCCCTCGCCCGGGCGGACCGACAGATCGAGCCCTTCGAGCAGCAAGAGACCGCCGCGCGCAACGGAAAGCCCCCGGGCTTGCAGATGGTTCAGGGACCAGTCCGCGGTCATGCGCGCCAGCCCGGGCAAGACGGGGGTTTCACACCCCCGGGCCCCGCCGGCCGGGGCCGCCGGGGCCTCCCCCGCGGGATATTTTTGCACAAGGGATGGCAGAAAGAGGGCATCAGGGCGCCAATGGCAGGGGAAGGGCGGCAAGGGCGACGCGCCGCCCCTCGCCCAGAAGCAGGTTGTAGGCGCGGACGGCCGAGAGGGTGGACATGGGGTCAACCCCGATGCCGGCGCTTTCCAGCGCCTCGCAAAATTCGCGGGGCGGCAGGGCGATGTCCTTGCCGGCGCCAAGGATCAACACGTCGATCCGCCCGGCAAGCGTCAGCGGCGTGGCCGCATCGGACGTTCCGCCCCAGGCCCGGGCGCCCCAGGGCGAGATCAGGACCGCCCCGCGCAGCACCTGGCTGCCCAGCCGGAAAAATCCCGGTCCCAGCCCGTCGATGAGCGGGGCCGTGTCAAAGTCGAGCGGGGCAAAGGCTGCCTCAGGCGTCGATGCCGGCGAATTCATGTTCCGCACCCCTGCCGGGCTTTGGCCCTTCGCTGCGGTCAAGACCGATGATCAGCACGATGTTCTTGGCCACGAAGACCGACGAATAGGTGCCCAGGATGATACCGACGAAGATGGCAAAGGTGAAGCCGCGGATCACGTCGCCGCCAAAGATCATCATCGCCGCCACCGCGATCAGGGTCGTGACCGAGGTCATCAGCGTGCGCGACAGGGTCTCGTTCACCGACAGGTTCATCACCTCGCGCAGGGGCATCGTCTTGTACTTGACCAGGTTCTCGCGCAGGCGGTCAAAGACCACGACCGTGTCGTTGATCGAATAGCCGAGGATGGTCAGCAGTGCCGCGATGATCGGCAGGTCGAACTTGATCTGGAAGAGCGCAAAGATGCCGACGGTGATGAAGACATCGTGCAGCAGCGCCAGCACGCCGCCGACGGCGAACTGCCATTCGAAGCGCAGCCAGATATAGCCAAGGATGCACAGGGAGGTGACCGCGACCGCGATGATCGAGGACCAGATCAGCTCGGACGAGACCTTGGGCCCGACCGATTCCACCGAGGTGATGACGAGCGCGGGGTCGAGCGCGACCAGCGCCGCCTCCACCCGGGCCAGGGCCTCGGGCGCGACGGCCTCTTCGCCGTCACGGGCGGCGATGCGGATCGAGGCGACGTGCTGATCGGCGCGGAAGGTGGGATCAAAGACCTCTGTCACGGCGACATCGCCGATGTCGAGTGCCTGGAGCGCGCCGCGCGTGGCGCCGACGTCAACCGGCGCCGTGCTTTCGGTGCGCAGGCTGGTGCCGCCCTGAAAGTCGATGCCAAAGTTCAGACCCATCACCGCCCAGACGGCAAAGGCCGCCAGCATCAGCGCCATGGAGCCGCCAAAGGTGGCCCATTGGTGGCGGAAGAAGTCGACGTTGGTTTTCTCCGGGGCCAGCCGCAGACGGAATGCCATGGCGCTCTCCTATACGATGACCGATTTCGGCCGGACGCGGTTGAACCAGACCGTGATGATCAGGCGCGTGACATAGACGGCGGTAAAGACCGACGAGACCACGCCGATGAAGAGCACCACGCCAAAGCCCCGCACCGGGCCGGAGCCAAGCGCGAAGAGCACGGCGGCGGTGATCAGCGTGGTCAGGTTGGCGTCGATGATGGCCGACAGGGCGCGGTCAAAGCCCAGTTCGATGGCGCGGGCGGGGGACTTGGCGATGCGCAGCTCTTCGCGGATCCGCTCGAAGACCAGCACGTTGGCATCCACCGCCATGCCGATGGTCAGCACCAGGCCCGCGATGCCCGGCAGGGTCAGCGTGCCGCCGATCATCGACAGAAAGCCGAAGATCAGCGCCACGTTCACGCCGAGCGCCAACACGGCAAAGGTGCCGAAGAGCCCGTAAGAGGCCACCATGTAGCCCGCGACCGCCAGCATCGCGACGACGGCGGCCACCTTGCCGGCGTCGATCGAATCCTGCCCGAGCTCCGGCCCGACCGTCTTTTCCTCCAGAAACACGATCTTGGCCGGCAGGGCGCCGGCGCGCAAAAGGACGGCGAGGTTGGTCGATTCCTCCAGGCTGAAATTGCCGGTGATGATTCCCGACCCGCCGGGAATGTGGCTCTGGATCGTCGGGGCCGAGATCACCTCGTTGTCCAGCACGATGGCAAAGGGCTCGCCGATATGGGTGGCGGTGTAGTCGCCAAAGGCGCGCGCGCCCGAGGGGCCAAAGCGGAAATTCACCGCCGGGCGGTTGTTCTGGTCAAAGGAGGGCTGGGCGTCGGTCAGGTCCTCGCCCGAGACGACGGCGAGTTCCTCGACGATGTAGAACCGGCCGTCGTCGGCCGCGTCGGGCAGCAGCATCTGGCCCGGGCCGACCGGCGCGTCGGCCGAACCGGCCACCGAGGTGACCTGGTTGAAGGTCAGCTTGGCCGTGGTTCCGATGATGTCCTTGAGCTCCTGCGCCGATCCCAGGCCCGGCACCTCGATCAGGATGCGGTCCTGGCCCTGGCGCAGGATGGTCGGCTCGCGCGTGCCGGCCTCGTCCACGCGGCGGCGGATGATTTCCAGCGACTGTTGCAGCGTGCGGCTGTCGGTGGCGGTCTGTTCGGCTTCGGACAGGGTCACGGTCAGGATCTGCCCCGCGCCGGTAATCTCGAAATCGGTGGAGCCGGCGCCGGTCAGGCTGGCCACGGGCTGGGCCAGCGCGCGCAGGGCGGTCACGGCGGCCTCCATGCCCTCGGGGTTGGAGATGGCGATCCGCAACCCATCGGGCGAGGAGTCCTCGCGCCGCACCGGGCCGACCTGGTCGCGCACCTCTTTCAGCGCATCGCGCGCCTGGGGCCAGAAGGCGTCAAGCCGCTGCTTGTAGACCTCGCGCACCTGCACCTCGGCCAAGAGCGAGGCGCCGCCGCGCAGATCGAGCCCGAGGTTCACAAGGCTTGAAGGCAGGACATCGGGCCAAAGCGCCCGCGCCGCTTCGGTTTCGGGCGTCTCGATGCCGGTCAGGGCCACCTCGGCCAGCGCGTCGTTATGGGCCTCGACCCGGGCGTAGAACAGGTTCGGCAGGGCATAGACCATGCCGAATGCCACGATGATCAGCACGAACAGACGCTTCCACAGCGGCATTTCCAGCATGGCGTTTACTCTTTGGCCGCGGCCGGCTCTGTCCTGGACATGACCGAGGCGACGGTGGAGCGGATCACCTTGACCTTGACACCCTCGGCGATCTCGACCTCGATCATGCCGTCCTCGTTCACCTTGGCCACCTTGCCGACGATCCCGCCCGAGGTGACGATCTGGTCACCACGGCGCAGACCCTCGACCAGGGCCTTGTGTTCCTTGACCTTTTTCTGCTGCGGGCGGATCAGCAGGAAATACATGATGGCGAAAACCAGCACCAGCGGCATGAAATTCGCGAAAAGGGCGGCGCCGTCTCCGGCGGCCGACTGGGCAAAGGCGGGGGTAGCGAACATCGGAAATCCTCGATCCATGGGCTGGGCGGCTTGGCCGTCCAATTCGGCGGGCACCCTATATGCGGGGCCCCCGATAGGCAAGCGCCCCCGCCCGGGCGGCCGGCATCCGCCCTTCGCGCTTTTCGCGAGGCGATCGAAACGGCGTGGCCCCCCACCCCTCCCCCTCCCCACGAGGGAGAGGGGTGGGGGGACCTTTGGTCAATTGCGATGGCCCTGCCCCCTTTCGCAAGGCCCCGGAATCGTTCATAACCGCTCCGATCCTCGCGGGAGCCAAAGACATGCACGACATTCGCGCCATCCGTGAAAACCCGGCCGCCTTTGACCAGGCGCTGTCGCGCCGGGGCCTTGCGCCCCTGTCGGCCTCGGTGCTGGCCCTGGACGAAGCCCGGCGCGCGCGCATCCATGCCGCCGAAACCGCGCAGGCCGCGCAGAACGCCGCCTCGCGCGAGGCGGGGGCGGCCAAGGGGCGCGGGGACGAGGCAGAGTTTCAGCGCCTGCGCGCGCTTGTCGCCGAGAAAAAGGACGAGATCGCCCGCCTGACCGCAGAGGCCGAGGCGGATGACGCCGCTTTGAAGGCCGCGCTGGAGGTGGTCCCGAACCTGCCGCTGGCCGAGGTGCCGGACGGCGCCGACGAGGCCGGCAATGTCGAGATTCGCCGCTGGGGCACGCCGCGCGCCTTTGATTTCACGCCAAAGGAGCATTTCGAGATCGCGGGCGTGGCGCCGCAGATGGACTTCACCCGCGCCGCCAAGCTTTCGGGCGCGCGCTTTGTCGTCCTTCAGGGTGCCGTGATCCGCCTGCACCGGGCGTTGGCGCAGTTCATGCTTGATACCCATGTGAACGAGCATGGCCTGCTGGAAACCTGGACCCCGGTTCTGGTCAAGTCCGAGACCATGTACGGCACCGGCAATCTGCCCAAGTTCGCCGAGGACAGCTATCAGACCACCAACGGATGGTGGCTGGTGCCCACGTCAGAGGTGACGCTGACCAACCTGGTCGCGGCCGAGATCCGCGACGAGGCCGACCTGCCGATCCGCATGACCGCCCATACCCAATGCTTCCGCTCCGAAGCTGGCTCGGCCGGCAAGGACACTGCCGGCATGCTGCGTCAGCACCAGTTCGAAAAGGTCGAGATGGTGACGATCTGCACGCCCCAGACCGCCCTGGCCGAGCATGAGCGGATGACCGCCTGCGCCGAGACGATCCTGAAAAAGCTGGGCGTGCCGTTCCGCACCATCGTCCTTTGCACCGGCGACATGGGCTTTGGCAGCCAGAAGACCCATGACATCGAGGCCTGGCTGCCCGGTCAGGGCAAGTACCGCGAGATCTCTTCGGTCTCGACCTGCGGGCAGTTCCAGGCACGGCGGATGAATGCCCGCTACCGCCCCGCCGGCGGCAAGCCCGACTTTGTGGCCACGTTGAACGGGTCCGGCCTGGCGGTGGGGCGCTGCCTGATTGCCGTACTCGAAAACGGCCAGCAGGCCGATGGCTCGGTCGATCTGCCTGCGGTGCTGCGGCCCTATCTGGGCGGCAAGGGCCGGATCGCGGCGACGGGCGAATTGGTCTGACCGCAACGGCCGGGCGATGTGATCCGGTGCGGGCAGAGGCCCGTATCAGGGACATGACAAACAGTTCCGGCCGCCGCGCCCCCGCCATTCTCTTGCTGCTGACCCTCGCCTTTGCCCTTGCGCCGGCGGTCACGCCCCCCTTCATGGGGTATCTGCCCGGACAATTGCCGGTGGATGTCGGCCGCCCGGCGATCCAGCCGGCGGGCTATGCCTTTTCCATCTGGGGGCTGATCTATCTCTGGCTGATCGCCCATGCCGTGTTCGGCCTGGTCCGCAGGCGCGAGAGCGCCGCCTTTGCCGCCCCCCGCCCGACCCTGATGCTGTCGGTCGCCCTGGGCACGATCTGGCTGGCCGTGGCCTCGGGCTGGCCGCTCCTGGCGATGGCGGTCATCGCGGTGATGGCGATAGCGGCGATTGCGGCCTTTGTGAAGACCGACCCCGCGCAGGATCACTGGATGCTGAGCGCGCCGCTTTCGATCTATGCCGGATGGCTGACGGCGGCAACGCTGGTGTCGGCCGGGGTGCTGCTGCCGGGCTATGGCTGGCTTGGCAACGAGACGGCGGCCTACGCGATGATCGCCGCCGCCGCCATCGCGGGCCTGGCCATTCAGGCCCGCCAGCCCCGGGTTCCCACCTATGCCGCCACTCTGGTCTGGGCGCTCGTCGGGGTGACGCTGGTCAACCGGGCCGATCTGCCGCAGATCGCGCTGGCGGCGCTAGCCGGCGCGGGGTTTGTGGCGCTGGGCGCGGCCGCGATCTTCTGGCGGGCCCGGGCCTGAGCCCTACTGCCCGGTGTTGGTTTCCTTGTGCTTGCGCAGCCGGCTGGGGGTGTGGAACTTGCGCTCTTTCCAGGGATTCTGATCGCCCTGGCTGCGGAAGAACAGCCGCACCGGCGTGCCCGGCAGATCAAAGTGATCACGCAAGCCATTGACAAGATAGCGCTTGTAGCTTTCGGGCAGCTCATCGGGGCGCGAGCATTTCACCACAAAGCCCGGCGGGCGCGCCTTGACCTGCGTGATGTAGCGCAGCTTGATCCGGTGCCCGCCCGGCGCCGGCGGCGGATGCGCCTCGGTCATCGCGCCAAGCCATGAGTTCAGCCGCGCGGTCGGGATGCGCCGGTTCCACACGTCATGGGCGGCGCGGATCGCGTCGTGTAGCCGGTCCAGACCCCGCCCCGTCTTGGCCGAGACCGTGACCAGCGGCGCGCCGCGAAGCTGCGGCAAGAGCCGGCCAAAGCTTTCCTTCAGATCGGCCAGCTTGAGCTGGCGCTCTTCTTCAAGGTCCCACTTGTTGACCGCGATCACCACCGCCCGCCCCTCGCTTTCGGCGTAATCCGCGATGCGCAGGTCCTGCTGTTCAAAGGGAATCTCGACATCCAGCAGCACGACCACGACCTCGGCAAAGCGCACCGCGCGCAGCCCGTCGGCGACCGAGAGCTTTTCCAGCTTTTCGTGAATCCGCGCCTTCTTGCGCATGCCGGCGGTGTCAAAGATGCGGATCGGCGTGCCCATCCAGTCCGCCCGGACCGAGATGGCGTCGCGCGTGATCCCCGGCTCGGGCCCGGTCAAGAGGCGGTCCTCGCCGATGATCTTGTTGATCAGGGTGGATTTTCCGGCATTGGGCCGGCCGATCACCGCGATCTGCAGCGGCTTGCGTGCGGTCGGGGCGTGGGCGGATGCGTCTTGCTCGGCCTCGGCCTCTTCTTCGGAGACGTCGACATCGGTCAGGGGCGTGTTTTCGGCCTCGCGCGCGGCATATTCGCCCTCAAGCGGCTTGAGGATGCGGAAAAGATCGTCCATCCCCTCGCCATGCTCGGCCGACAGGCGCACCGGCTCGCCCAGACCCAGCGACCAGGCCTCCAGCGCGCCGGCATCGCCGGCCTTTCCCTCGGCCTTGTTGACCCCCACGATCACCCGCGCCGCCCGCTTGCGCAGGATCTCGGCAAAGACCTCGTCCGAGGGGGTGACGCCGACGCGGCCGTCGATCAGGAACAGGCAGATGTCGGCCATGTCGACGGCGCGTTCGGTCAGGCGCCGCATGCGGCCTTGCAGACTGTCGTCGGTGACCTCTTCAAGACCGGCGGTGTCGATCACGGTAAAGTTCAGGCCGAACAGCCTGGCATCGCCCTCGCGCAGGTCGCGCGTCACGCCGGGCTGATCGTCGACCAGCGCCAGCTTGCGCCCGACAAGCCGGTTGAACAGGGTCGACTTGCCGACATTGGGCCGGCCGACGATGGCGAGGGTAAAGCTCATGTTCTCTCACAGGTGCGGCAAAGCGCATCCCTTAGCCGGGATTGCGCCTAGCGGAAAGCCAGAAGTTGGCCCCGGGCCGAAACGACGAACATCTGCCCGCCGGCAAGGGCCGGCGCGGCGGCCGCCCCGCCCGTGATCTCGACCGTCGCCAGCAGCGCGCCGTCTCGCGGATCGAAAAGCCGCAAAAGCCCGTCCCCCGAGACCACCGCCACCCGCCCCCCGGCAAGAACCGGGCCGAAATGGGCGTGGATGCCCTTGCGCTTTTTCGGGGCGTCCTTGACGAAATAGGGCATCTCGACCGACCAGATCGCGGCGCCGCTGGCCCGGTCCAGCCGGACAAGGCGCGCCTCGTCGCTGACGACAAAGACCGAACCGCCAACGACAAGCGGCGCGCCCATGGCGCCCTCGTCTGCGGTCCAGAGCCGCGCGCCGGTCGCGGCATCCAGCGCCGCCGTCTTGCCCGAGGCCGAGCCGAGGTACAGCACCCCGCCCGACAGCACCGGATCGCCGGTCAGATCGGTGATCGCGCCATAGGCCCGGCCGGCCCGTGCCCCGGCCAAAGCGCCCGACCAGACCGGTGTGCCGTCGGTGCCCAGCGCCGCGACATCGCCGGTGGCCGAGGGGAAATAGACCCTGCCGTCGCCAAGCGCCGGGGCGCCGGCGCCGATCATGCCGGTTTGCGCCCGGGTTCCGGTCGCGGTCCACAGGATGCGCCCGTCGCTGGCCGAGAGCGCCCAGGCCGAGCCGTCGCGCGCGCCCGCATAGACGCGCCCGCCCGCCGCCAGAGGCGCGCCCTGCGCCGCGCTGTCCAGCCGCTGGCGCCACAGGATCTGCCCGGTGCCCGCGTCAAGCGCGACGATCTCGCCATAGCCGGTCGCGGCAAAGACGCGGCCGCCATCCGCCGAAAGCCCGCCGCCCGAGAGGTCCGAGTTGCGATCAAAGTCCGGGACCAGATCGGCCTGCCAGGCCAGGGCCCCGGCGGTGGTCACCGCCGTCAGGCGCGCCTGCGCATCCATCGCAAAGACCCGCCCGCCATCGACGACGGGCGTCGCGGCGATGCGGTTCTGCCGGCTGTTGCCCGCGCCGATGTCGACCGACCAGACCAGCACGGGGGCGCCGGACAGCGCGCCATGCGGGCTGTCGTGGCGCGCCGTGCCGCCGCGCTGCGGCCAGCCGGCCAGAACCTGGGCCGCCGGCAGGCTGATCGGCGCTGAACGGTTTTCGGGCTCGGCGGGCGGGGCTTGCGGGGCGGGGTTTGCCTCGGTCGGGATCGAGGCGGAAAGCTCGGTGCGCGGATCGAACCTTTCACCCTGAAGGATGACCTCGTCGCTGCAGGCGGCCAGTGCCAGCCCGCAGAGCGCCATCAGGCCGATCCGCCGCCCCATCCCTTGCCCAAGTCCCATAGGCTTTGCGCCCCTTTCACCCTCTTCGCCGCCGCCGGACCGGCGCGGCCCTGCCGCGCGCCCGGCGAAAAGCCGTGCCTCAACCGGCCGCCGCCACGGGCGCGCTGCCCCCAAGCGCGGTGATCACCTGCCGCAGGCGCTCTTTCATCGACGCCGTCGCTTCCTGATCGGACATCAGCGCGACCAGCGCGGCGATCGCGGCCATCCTGTCGCCCTCTTCGACCGAGAGATAGGCAAGCTGTTCCAGCGCCAGCACCCGATAGGGCCGGCCCGCGCCCGCCATCGCCTGGAGGATGCCGCGCCGTTCGGCAAGCGGCATCTCGGTTCCGGCGATCAGCACGAGGCGCAGGTTGGCCAGATCGCGGTAGATCTCGGGCTGGCCCGCATCGGCCCCCAGCGCGCGCAGCGCCTCAAGCGCGGCCTGCCGGTCGGCCTGCGGGTCGGCGGCCAGAAGCAGGTTGACCAGCGCCCCCTGCCCGTCCGCCGCCGGAAGCGCCCGCAGCGCGGCGATGCGGTCCTCGGGCGCGCCCAGATCGAGCGCGTCAAGCGTGGCATCGCCAAAGGCCTCTGCCGCGGCGGTGTCGCGGGCAAGCTGCCACTGGGTCCAGCCGGTGCCGCCGACGATGCCGACGATCACCAGACCGGCGATCCAGCCATATTTGCGGAACAGCGCAAAGAGCCGGTCGCGCCGGACCTCTTCGCTCACCTCGTCGATAAAACTGTCGGTCTCGCTCACGTTCACCTCCGGGGCCTTGTGCCTGTCTTACAGGCAAAGCTTGCCGCGCGACAAGCCCCGCCGCCACCATGGGCCCCGGCTCAGGACTTGGGCGCGAACCGCCAGTTCCGATCAGGGGGAAGGTCGGTGGAAAAGGGCTTTGGCTCGGGCGTATCGACGATGCCTGTCGATTCCGAGGTCAGGTCTTCGTCCGACTGATGCGCCCACATCTGCGCGTACCTGCCGCCTTTTTGCAGCAGATCCTCGTGCGTGCCCTCTTCAAGAACCTCGCCAGCCTCAAGCACAAGGATGCGGTCAGCGTCGATGATGGTCGAGAGCCGATGCGCGATGGTGATCACCGTGCGCCCCTGGCCCATGGCGCGCAGGCTGTCCTGGATGTCGCGCTCTGTCTTGCTGTCCAGCGCCGAGGTCGCCTCGTCCAGGATCAGGATCGGCGGGTTCTTGAGAAAGGTGCGCGCGATGCCGACGCGCTGCTTTTCGCCCCCCGACAGCTTCAGCCCGCGCTCACCCACGCGCGAGCGGTAGCCCTCGGGCAACGAGGCGACGAAATCATGGATGCGCGCGGCGCGGGCGGCGTCCTCGATCTCGGCGGTGGTGGCATCGGCGCGGCCATAGGCGATGTTGTAGTTGACCGTGTCGTTGAACAGCACCGTGTCCTGCGGCACCACGCCGATCGCGGCATGCAGGCTGGTCTGGCGCACGTCGCGAATGTCCTGCCCGTCGATGCGGATGGCGCCGCCTGTCACATCGTAAAAGCGGAACAAGAGCCGCCCGATGGTGGACTTGCCCGAGCCCGAGGCCCCGACCAGCGCCAGCCGCTGGCCCGCCTTGACGGTAAAGGAGATGCCTTTCAGGATTTCGCGGTTCGGCTCATAGGCAAAGACCACGTTGTCGAACTCGATCTCGCCGCCCCTGACCTCCAGCGCCTTCGCGCCGGCGCGATCCTTGACCTCGGCCGGGTGGCCGAGCAGGGTAAACATCTCGCCCATGTCGACCAGCGCCTGGCGGATCTCGCGGTAGACGGTGCCCAGAAAGTTCAGCGGCAGGGTGATCTGGATCATGTAGGCGTTGACCATGACGAAGTCGCCGACCGTCAGGACCCCCTGCTGCACCCCGCGCGCCGACATGACCATGACGATCACCAGCCCCGTGGTGATGATCGCCGCCTGCCCGGCGTTCAGCATCGACAGGCTTTGCCCGGTGCGCACGGCCAGACCCTCATAGGTCTCCATCGCGCGGTCATAGCGCTGGGCCTCGCGCTCTTCGGCGTTGAAATACTTGACGGTTTCGAAATTCAGCAGCGAGTCGATCGCCTTCTGGTTGGCGTCGCTGTCCTGATCGTTCATGGCCCGGCGGATCTTGACCCGCCATTCGGTGATGCGAAAGGTGAAGGCGACATAGATCGCGATGGTGATCACGACGACCACCATGTACTGCCAGCCGAAAACGACCGCGAAGATGGCCGAGACCATCGTCAGCTCCAGGATCAGCGGGCCGACGGAAAAGAGCATGAAACGCAAGAGGAAATCGACGCCCTTGACGCCGCGCTCGATCACCCGGCTCAGCGCGCCGGTCTTGCGCTGGATGTGATAGCGCAGCGACAGGGCATGGATGTGGCGAAAGGTTTCAAGCGCCAGCCGGCGCAGCGCGCGCTGGCCGACGCGGACAAAGACCATGTCGCGCAATTCGCCGAACAGGACCGACCCCAGCCGCGCCAGGCCATAGGCGACCGTCAGGCCGACCGCTCCCAGCATCAGAAAGGTCGCGGGCGCGCTGGCATCCCGTGCCAGGCTGTCGACCGCCTGCTTGTACAGAAAGGGCGTTGTGACCGCGATCAGCTTTGCGGCCAGCAGCAACAAAAGCGCGGCGATCACCCGCCGCTTGATCCAGGCCTGACCCTGCGGCCAGAGATAGGGCGCCACGCGCCGGATCGTCTGCCAGCCGCTGGACGAAGGTTCATGGGCATCGGCGGAAGTGGCGGTGGTGGTCACGCGGCGCATCTGGACTCAAGCCCTCTGAAGGATCTTTGTTGAAAAGGATCGCAGGGTGCGGTACACACAATCAATTCAACAACTCATGAATAGTTGAAGCATGGACAAGGTTCAAGCCCTCACCGCCTTTTCCGCGCTGTCCCACCCGGATCGGCTTGACCTGATTAGACTGCTTGTGGATCAGGGACCAGAGGGCATGGCCGCCGGCGAGATCGGCAAGGCCCTGGGCGGGATGGCAGCCTCGCGGCTGTCGTTTCATCTGTCCATCCTGGAAGCGGCGGGGCTGATCGGCGCGCGCCGGGCGGCGCGCAACGTGATCTATGCCGCCCGCACCCAGGACCTGGGCGCGCTCTTGCGCTATCTGATGCGGGACTGCTGCGCCTCGCACCCGGCCGTTCTGGCCTGCTGCGCCGTTCAGGGCGAGGCGGGCAGCGAGAGCACCTGACCGGGATAGATCAGGTCGGGGTCGCGGATCTGGTCGCGGTTCGCCTCGAACACCAGCACATAAAGGATGCCGCGGCCCAGGTTCTTGCGCGCGATGGCCCAGAGGGTAAAGCCCGGCTGCACCGTCACAGTGATCGGCGCGGCCGAGGGCTGCGGCGCGGTGTCGGCGCCCGGCACGGCAGCCGCCGTCTCGGCACCGGCCGTGGCCGCCCCGGCGTCGGCCTGCGGCAGGGCTGCGGTGGTGTCATCCGCCGGCGCCTCGGGCTGGGCCGGCGCCTCGGCCGACAGCGTGGTGGCGGCGGTTGCCTCAGGGGCGGTCTCGGCGGCAGGGGCAGCCTCGGCGGCGGGCTCGGCGGCGGGGGCAGCGGCGGCGGCCAGCGCCTCCAGCGTTTCGCGCTTGAACGGGGTCTCGATCCGCGAGGCGACGACGCCGGCGCTGTCAAGCTGGTCGATCCGCAGCGTGTAGATCCCCGGCGCGATGTCGGCGCCGGTCAGCGACCAGGTGCCATCGGCGGCCACCGTGGCCGAGGCGACCTCGGCATTGTCCAGATAGAACCGCAGGGTCGCCCCGGCGGCCCCTGTGCCGCCAAGCTGCACCGCGCCATCGGCGGCGTATGAGATCACTTGCAGCGTGACCGCTTCGGCCGGCGCGGCTGCGGCCGCCCCGCCCGGCGCCTGAAGCACCTCGGCCCCCGCGTCGGTGATGATGATCGCGGCCGGAGCCTCGGGCGCGGCCTCGGCGGCCTCGGCGGCCGGTTCGGGCGCGGGTGCTGCGGCCGTCTCGGTCGTCTGCTCGGCCGCGGGCGCTGCTGCGGCGGCCTCTGCCTGTCCGGCGGGTTCGGCGGCCGCGGCGGCCTCTGCCTGTCCGGCGGGTTCGGCGGCCGCGGCGGTTTCGTCACCGGCGGGCGCCGCGCTGTCGGTGGCGGGGGCGGCCTCGGGCGCGGCTTCGGCAACCGCTTGCGGCTCCGGTTCGGGCATCGGCGCGATGGCGACCTCTTCGGCCCCTTCGGTGACGGTCCCGTCCGGCGCGCGCGCCAGAAGCGACAGCATCCGCGCCGTGGCTGAGGGGGACAGCGTGAAGATCGTGGCGAACTGGCCGGCCCCGTCGGCGGCGACCGTGGCCGTCTCTGCCCCGTCGACCAGGACCGAGATCACCTCGCCCGGCCCGGCGCGACCGGCCAGGGTGGTGGTTCCGTCAGGCGCCACGCGCAGCACGTCGATGGTGGGGGGGATGACGGGCGCCTCGGGGGCGGCTTCGGCTGTGGCTTCGGGCGAGGCCTCAGCGGCGGCTTCGGGCGCGGCCTCGGCGGGCGCAGCCGCAGCGGCGGTTTCGGCGGGCGCGGTTTCGGCAGCAGCCTCGGGCGCAGCCTCTGCGGCGGTTTCGCTCTGGCCGGGCGCGGGCGCCGAGCGGTCCGGCGCCTTCCAGACCGCCCAGCCCACCAGCGCCGCCACGATGGCCACCGCCGCCAGTGCACCGCTGCGCGACGATGCATTCATCTCAGCCCAACCCGCCATTCGCTTCCCCGTCCCCTGCGGCCGCCTTTTGGTCCGGGCCGTCACTTTCGCTTTACAGGAAATCCAGATATCAGGACCGAAAGCAACACCTTTCCGGGAAAAGCCGCCATGAAAGCACGGGCCTCGATCTGCGTCTTTTGCGGCTCTCGCCCGGGAAATGCGCCCGCCCATGCCCAGGCCGCCGCCGCGCTGGGGCGGATGCTGGCCGGGCGGGGCTGGCGGCTGGTCTAC
The DNA here is from genome assembly GCA_052387855.1 of Paracoccaceae bacterium. GTDB lineage: Bacteria > Pseudomonadota > Alphaproteobacteria > Rhodobacterales > Rhodobacteraceae > CAIYZT01. The sequence goes on along the minus strand of JBQTIT010000001.1, from coordinate 1,680 downwards.
GGCGCGGGCGATGTCGGCCTGATGGGCGAGGTGGCGCGCTCGGCGCAGGGCGCAGGCGGGCAGACCTTTGGCGTGATCCCGGTGCATCTGATAAAGGCCGAGGTCGGCAAGACCGACCTGACGCAGGTCGTGATCACCGAGGACATGCACGAGCGCAAGAAGGTGATGTTCATGAACTCGGATGCCGTGGTGGTGCTGCCGGGCGGCGCGGGCTCGCTCGACGAGTTTTTCGAGGTGCTGACCTGGGCCCAGATCGGGCTGCACGACAAGCCGATCTTTCTGGTCTCGGTCGCGGGGTTCTGGCAGCCGCTGGTCGATCTGGTCGACCACGTCATCGCGCAGGGCTTTGCCGCCCCCGCCTTGCGCGATCAGTTCACCGTGGTGGCCGATGTCCCCGCGCTGGAGGCGGCGCTTGCGGCGCGCCTGTCGCGGCGCCAGGCCTCGGCGCCGTAAAGCGCGATGCCGGCCCAGACCAGCGCCAGCGCGGCGCCGTGCCAGGGGGTAAAGCGGTCGCCCATGATCAGCGCCGCGCTGGCGACCTGAAGCGTGGGGTTCAGATACTGCGCGAGGCCAAGCGTCGACAGGGGCACCCGCTGCGCTCCGGCGCTGAACAGGATCAGCGGCCCGGCGGTGATCAGCCCCGCAAGCGGCAAGAGCAGGCTTGCCTCGACCTCGCGGCCAAAGGCGCCAAGACCGGCGGCGCCATGCAGCCAGAGCAGATAGCCCAGGGCAAAGGGCACCAGCAACAGCACCTCCAGCGTGACCGAGGCGGTGGCGTCGGTCGCCATGCCCTTTTTCAGATGGCTGTAGGCAGCAAAGGAGACGGCCAGCAACAGCGCGATCCAGGGGGCCACGCCCAGGCCCCAGGTCAGGGCCAACACCGCGGCCAGCGCCAGACCGATCGCGGCGCCCTGCAGGGGGCTCAACCGCTCGCCATGGGTCAGCACGCCAAGCGCCACGGCCATCAGCGGAAAGATGTAATAGCCAAGACCCGCCTCGACCGCGTGGCCGTTCTGGATCGCCCAGATGAAGAGCCCCCAGTTGAAGCTGATCAGCAGCGCGGTGGTCAGGATGCGCGGCAGTTCGGGCCCGCGCAGCGCCCGCACGATCAGCGCCGCCCTGCCCTGTGCGAGCATCAAGAGTCCAAAGGTCACGGCCGACCACAGCGTGCGGTGCGCCAGCATCTCGGGTGCCGCCACGCGCGCGAGATATCGGTAGTAAAGCGGCGCCAGCCCCCAGACCAGGCAGGCCAGCAACACCAAGACCACTCCCTTTCGCGCCGCTGACACTCGGGCTTTCTCCTGCGATCTCCGCGCGCCTGCGCGCCCCGCCGAGCGGGGCCAGGGGGCAAGGTCGCGGGCCGAGGTTTGCCTTGATCGCGCGCGGGGCACAAGCCCCCCGGGGGCACAGTTCCGCCGGATTGGTCGGGGCCATGCGATGCCGCCCGCCCCAATCCCGGCCGCGGACCCCAAGGGCCCTCGGCGGAACCTGTCGTGCTGCACGGTTCCCACACGGGCGGGGAAAGGCGGTGCCTTTCCTGATCCGCACGAACTGGCCGAGGCCATCGCCGAGGTCATGCGAAGGCCCGTCAAGATCCCCGGCCGAGGGCCCCAAAGGCCCTCGGCCAGCGCCTGCCCGTCCCCCGGCAGGCGCGGCGCGCCCGCCAGGTCAGGCGCTGGC